>CAYXDO010000034.1:41828-70083 GCA_964463485.1 uncultured Myxococcales bacterium
CTGAGGTCTGATTCTGAGGTCTGATTCTGAGGTCTGATTCTGAGGTCTGATTCTGGGGTCTGATTCCGAGGTCTGATTCGGGGTCTGATTCCGAGGTCTGATTCGGCGTTCCGACTCGGACTTGGCATACCGGACTTCGCGCGAGGTAGCCGCAGGCAACATGCCTGCGGTCCCAGGTGAAGAGCCTGTTCCTCTCGGTCAAAGGTGAAGAGCCTGCCTATGGGCTCGATCCGGCCTCCTCTCGCTCCCTGGCGAGCCTCCTCCAGAGCGATTCGTACTTAGGTTTCTCCGGCGCGTTCGGATCGACCTCTTTGGGGGGATGCTCGTGAGCACAGACCTGCTTCGGCTCGGTTCCGGGCACGAAGGGTGCGTTGATTCCCAGGCAGTTGGGCCCGGCGATTTTGCCGGTGACCGTGCATACCCATCTCCGCGACAGGGGAGGGTCCGCGGGAAACTGAGCAGGCGGCCCGTCGAGCTTGGTGGCTCTGCGCATCCACCAGCCCCAGAGTGGCGCGGCCAGGTCTGAGGCGGTCCCGCCAATGGTTTTGGGTTGGTCGTATCCGAGCCAGACGACACCGGCGTATTTGGGCGTCGCTCCGATGAACCACAAGTCTCGCTCGCTGTCGGTGGTGCCTGTCTTTCCCATGACCGGCCCTTGAACACCGGCCTCACCCACGCCGCGCACCGTCCCGCCGGTTCCTCCATCGACCACCAGTCGCATGAGCTCCCGCACCAACGCCGCGCTGTTCGCGTCGAGCACTCGGATCCGCTCCGAAGGGCTCGGCCACCTCTCTCTTCCGAGGGGATCTTTGGCTGAGAGTACGGTGCGACCGACCGTTCGGAGGCCGCCGGACGCAATCATCGCAGCAAACTCGGTGAGCTCGAGCGGGGTGACTTCGGCCTGACCCAGCGCGAGGCCGAGCTCTTCGGGAAAGTGACGCGTATCGAAGCCGAGGCGTTGCGCGAAGCCGATGAGTTGTTTCGGACCGCCGGCGGCCTCGAGCAGGGACGCGGTGGCGATGTTCTGAGACCAAGCGAGGGCCTGCGCTAGGCACGCCGTCTCGGAGTATTCACCTCCGACGTTGCGAGGCCGCCAGTCCCCCGCCGCCGTCTTGAACGTCCTGGGCGCGTTCGGCATCGCCGAGGCCGCGGTGAAGTTGGGTCTGCCCTCGGCGTCTCTCTGCGACAGCGCGAGCGCGTAAATCACCGGCTTGAAGGCGCTGCCGGCTTGACGCTTGGCCTGAGTAGCTCGGTTGAAATCAGTCCAAGTGATGTCCTCGCCTCCGTACACCGCCCGGACCCGACCGTCACTCACATCCAACACGAGCGCGGCGGCTTGAAGGTGCTCACCCGCGCCACCGTGACCCACCAGCCCTTGAAGGTACTTCGTCTTCTCCGGAAAGAGCCGCTCACCCTCGCGCTGAAGCCACGGATCGACCCCCACCACGACCTCCAGCCCCGCTCCGTAGAGTATCTCGGCCGGTAGAGTTGCCTCCAGGCTCGCACGAACGGCCGACAAGTAGGCCGGAAAGAGCACGGAAGGCTCTCTCGGAGTCACCGTGACGATAGGTTCAGCGAGTGAGCCCTTCACGTCGTAACCCATGGAAGCCAGCTCCCGCAAGACTCGATCTCGCTTTTCGCGGGCGAGCTGCGGCGCGCGATCCGGCGCAAACTTCCCAGGCGCGGGGAGGATCGCGGCCAGCGTGGCCGCTTCGGCGAGGCTGATCTCGGTCACGTCCTTCCCGAAGTAGTGCCTCGCGGCCGCTCGAAACCCACAGACGCTGAGTCCCCCGCTCTGACCTAGGTACGGCAGGTTGAGATACAGACCCATGACTCGCCGCTTACCCAGCCGACTGTCGACCGCCGCCGCCACCACGGCCTCACGTATTTTTCGGGAGATCGTACGGTCCTTCTCCTGAGTGAGCCCGCGGACGACCTGCATCGTGAGCGTGCTCCCGCCCTGAACGTACCCACCCCCGCGCAGGTTGGCGATCGTCGCCCGGACCATCGCTACGATATCGACGCCGCGATGCTCGAAGAACGAGCGATCCTCGGCCGCGACGATCGCGTCGATGAGCAGCTTCGGTGCGTCGTCGATCGCGAGGTACTCACGGATCTCGGCATCCGGCCCCATGAGTCGCCCGAGCTCGATCGGTTCGATGCGAGCTCCCACGCGCGGGGTGACTTTGTGTGATTTCACGCAGAAGTGGCCCGCGCTCGGTTTGGGGCACTCCTCGGTGTAGCCGGCGAGCTCCGCGCTGGCGAGGCGCCGCTCGAACGGCTCCGATTCATCGACGCCGCTGGTGACTACGCGGGCCGGAAAGGACCAACCAGGGTGCGAGAGCTCGAAGCGCTCGTGAAGCTCCGCGATTTCGATCCCGCGCCGCCACCATTCGGCCAACGGCGGAGCCACGATCAGCCCGAGTGCGATGACACTCAGGAGGCATACGAGGAGGAGCGCGCGGGTGAAGCGCCACAGCTTCGAGCGGGGCGTCGGAGAGACCTCCGTGGGCTCCTCGCTGCCGAGCTCGAACGGCGGGGTCGGCGACGGGTTGCGGAGGTGCTCCTCCGCGCTCGGCTCGCGACCGTCGTTCACGACGGCAGCCTACTCAAATCGGCCCGCCTGCCAAACTGGGATCGACCATCACCCTTCTTGCGGAGGTTTCACACCCCTTGCGTGGAGGGTTTTCTTTCGCGGGCCAACGCCGCGCACTGGAGCGGGCCGGTTTCGGGTACACTCCAGTGATGTCGCGTTTGGGTGCGACCTGCTGGGTTTTGGCGTGTCTGGTGGCGTGCGCACCCGCGGAGCCTCGCTGCGACGGCTGCGCACAGCCCGACGCGGGACCCGAGGACGTGATTTCACTCGATGGAGGCGACGAGTGCCCGAGTCCGGTCCCCGGAAATCGTGCCCCTGAGTTCGAGGGCCTCGAGGAGGCGCTCGCAGACCAGGACGGAGTCACCCTCCGCTGGCTCCCCGCTCGCGACGAGACCCCGGCCTCAGATATGCGCTACCGAGTCTCGAGCTCCACGACCACCGCGGAAGCTGCGACGACCTTGGTCGAGCTCGTCGGAGACCTCAGCCATCGCGTCACCGGGATCGAGCCCGGCATCCCGACCCGCTTCTGGGTGCACGCGATCGACGACCTCGGCGTCGCAGACTGCAACCAGGTTTCTCGGAGCGCCACCGTCCTGGGTGAGCCCGCCTGTGTAGACTTCGATACTCAAATCGCCTCGATTTTTCGACGCCGCTGCACCGGCTGTCACGAAGGTGAGTCGGCCCAGCGCAGCCTTCGGTTGGGGTCCTATGCGGGGGTGATTTGGGGAGGAGACTCAGGAGCGGCGGTCGCCGCATGCCGACCCGCAGATAGTCTGCTCCTGCGGAAAGTGAGCGAAGATCGGCCGCCGGTCGGCGGCCGCATGCCGCAAGCCGCTACGCCGCTCACGCCGTTTCAGCTCGAGCTCATCGAACGCTGGATCGTCGAGGGCGCGAAGCTGGTTTGTGAGGAGGTCGACCCTTGTCACGACTCGAGGCCGCCCGAGTTCGATGGGCTGGAGCTCGCCACGCGAACGAGCTCCACAGCGCGGCTCTGCTGGACCGCTGCGATCGACGACCGGACCCCGACGACTCGGATGGTGTACGAGATCTTCGAAGCGGCAGCGCCGGGCGCTCAGGAGTTCCAAAATCCCCGGGCGCAGACTCGGCCTGGCGTGACCTGCGCGGAGCTCCACGTCGAGGCTCGAGACTCGAGGTGCTGGGTGGTGAGAGCCGAGGACCTCGCCGGAAATTCCGACGAAAACCAGATCGAGCGCTGCGTGGAGGAGTGAGTTACTCGGAAGTCACTCGCAGTGAATCAGAAATCGAAAGGACGAGCAGGCGGTGCCGATGTCGGCATACTCGGTGTGCGCCGTGGGTGTGAAGCAATGGCTGATAGGCTCGTCCCAGGTCGCTCCCGTCGGCAACTCCAAAAACCCGCCGCCGTAAGACATCCATACGTCGACCTCGTAGTCCACGCTGTGATTGTGCCAATCGAAATACGCCCGCTGTCCCGCAGGAATGAAGACCTCGGACGGATCGACGGTCATCTCGCAGAAGTTGTCGACGAAGATGTGAACGTGAGTATCGACCTGCCCGGAGTCTGCCGGAGTCGCGTCCGGAGCAAATCCCAGGTCGAGCGGGGTCCCCGAGTCGGACGGGGCCCCAGAGTCCTGGTCCAGCCCCGAGTCTGTCACGAATCCGGAGTCCGAGCCCGAGTCAGGATGGAGTCCGAAGTCCGAAGCCTCGCCATCCGGGCCCGTCGAGTCCCCGACCTCAGCGTCTGACGATTCAGCGTCCGACGGCTCAGCGTCTGACGGCTCAGCGTCCGACGCCGGGGACCCCGTGTCGACGCCGGCTTCGTGCCCGGACTCGTCGATCAGCCCGGAGTCTGTTCGCGTGACGTGCCCCGCGCCAGGCGGAGACTCGCCGCACTCACAGCCGGCGAACGAAAGGACGAGCAACGCGAGCCTCGAGAAAGTGCCGCTCTTCGAATGCGCGCGAGGGTCGCTCACCCTCGTGCTCTACAGGGCACGACGGGAACACACAACCCGTGATTGCGACGTCGAGCGAGAGAGAGGGCCGTGACCGTGGCCCGCGAAGGAGAGTTTGCGCCAAGGCCATTGGTGGACGCTCGTGCCGCGGTCACTTTTTCTGCGAGCCCGCGAGCTCCGTTCGCACCCGCGAGCTCGGACGGGCGCGGATACGGGCGTGAGTTTTGGCTCCTTCAGCGAGCTGCCGACGTCGACATCTCCGTGATCACCGTCCTCGGAGCTGCCGGGGGCCTGATACCCGAGAGCACCCACCGGCCCTCGCCCAGCGGAGTCATGAACCGAATCGTGTAGTCGCCGTGAGTCTCGCAGTGCAGCAACGTCGCCGCCCCCGTCGAGCTCCGTTCGAGCACGCCGATCACGCCATCGACGCCGCCGAGGAACACGCGCCCCTCCGAAAACGGCGCGATCTCGTTGATGACCAGCTCGCGCGGGAACTGAGCGAGGAGTGACAGCTCCCGGTCTTCCAACACGAAGATCCGCCCGTGCGACGTCCCCACCAACATTCCCCACCCCTCTACGAAGCCCAGCGTCGTGAGGGCCTCTGCGAACAAGAGCGGCGGGTCCGCGCGTTCGACCTTCGCGGCTACTCCATTCCGAGCCCGATAGGCGTACTCGACGTTCCCAACGATGACTGCGGACCCGTCGGCGTCGAAGACGACCCGTCCCCGGGCGTACCGGAACTGCACGTCGCCAATGATATACGGTGGAAACTCGGCGATTCGAATCCAACTCTGCAGGCCCCGCGAATACAACACTCGCCCGCGCAGCGTCAGCGCCACGATTTCGTCCCCCATCGCCGACATGAAGTACAACGTGTTGGCCACCACCGACGAAGTGAGTGCGCTCATTCTCAACTCGTCTCCGGTGAGTCGTCCCGCGTAAACACGTCCGGCGGAATCAGAGAAGAGGATCTCGTCGGAGCCGGGGCGCAAGACGGCGGACCAGGCGGGCGTCGTGCTCGCTGTGGTGACGACCCTCGGGCTCGTGAGCTCCAAGCCTCGCTCGGTCGCCTCGACCTCCACGATCTTCTCTTCGCCAAAGCTGACGAGCGCGCTGCCCCGCGCGGTCACGGTCGCGGCGACGGCGTCCCTCTCGGTGTCGATCTCGAAGCGCTGAAAGGTGAGGCTCCCGCAGAAGTCGGGCCGGTCCAGCCGAACGTTGGCGAGCCGATCGGGCAGCTCCGGCAACTCTGTCCAGGACGAAGTCTCCCCGTCGCTGAAGCTCGCGGCAAACAGCGTGCTCTCGTGGAGGCGATAGGTGTCGAAGGGATCGGAGGTTACGTCGGCGCGCTGCTCGGAGAGAGTGAGGGGTCCAGCCTCGAGACCGAATTGGGCGGGCGGCACCGAATACAGCGCCGCCGTGAATTCCACGACCTCGTCGTCCGCGACCTCGGAGATCTCGAGCTCGGTCGAGCCCTCCCCCGAACGAACGTCGATGAGTGCGACTTTGAAGAGCCCCAGCGAGCTGCCCCCCGAGCCCCGCTCCACGGCGACGATCGCGGACTCACCGGACTCCGGAAGAGGGATCTGGACGCTCACGACCCGCGAGCAACCCGCGAGACAGACCGCGGTGGCGACGAAGCGACTCATCTGCGTCTTCGGACCAAGAGCAGGGCCAAGAAGACAAAGCCCGAAAGCCTTCGACGCTTCCTCGTCGAGTTGCAGCCGCAGTCGGCCTCGATGACCTCGACCTCGAAGGAGACGATCGTCTCGTCCTCGCCGAAGCGTTCGATCCCGCCGTCATCCGTGACCACCAGAGTCATGAGTGTGCGACCCGGATTTTCGCCCAAAATCGAAATCACGAGCCCGCCGTCGACCACGACAGTCCTGGCCTTCGCGATGGTTCTGTCCTCCGGCCGAGCTCCTGCGGCGATGAGTTGGAGGACCTCCTCGAATGGGCCTGGCGAGACGTCGACGCCGAGGTCGATCGTCTCTCCCGCGGTCACCGTGACCCGCTCCGGGAGCTCTCCAAGCCGCGGCGCGTCGTTCACCGGGAGCACGAACACGCGGGTGGTTCCGCGGACCGTACCAGCGCCGTCGGAGAGCGACAAATCGATCGTCGTGGTACCGGTGCGGTCGAAGCCCGGAGCCAAGAAGAGCTCCAGACCATCGGGTACTTGGGTGAGTAGCGCGGTCTGGACGATGAACGGGTCCGCGACGGCGGCGGACCCGCTCAGGAGCTGGGTCTCGAGCGGTCCGGCGGAGGCCGGGATGTTGATCGTCCCCGGAATGTCTTCCCACAGCTCGATCGACGCCGGCGGTTCGAACGACGGGGGATCGTTGACGTTGACTACCTCGATGACGACGGTGGCGGTGTCGGTCTTGGCTCCGTTCGACGCGGAATAGACGAGGTCATCGAGGCCGTTGAAGTCGACCTCGGGTGAGTACGTGAGCACTCCGTGGGCGACCCACTCCGCGAAGCCGTGTCGGGGTCCGCGTTCGAGTGTGAAGCTCAGGGGGAGCTCATCGGGGTCCTGGTCATTGACGGCGACGTCGATCTCCACCTGCGACTCCTCGGGCAAGCGCGCGCGATCGTCTCTCGCCGTAGGTGCGTCCGGCGTGGATCGAACCCGGATTCGCGCCTCCGCGCGGGACACGCTGTGGCCGTCGGTGATTTCGTACACGAGGCGATCGCTGCCCGAGAAGTCGGGGTGAGGTTGGTAACTCAGCCAGCCATCGACGGATACGATGGCGTCGCCGTTCCGCGGGGCCAGGATCAGCCGTGCGCTCAGCGCCTCGCCGTCGTTCTCCACGTCGTTGTCGGTGATGCGCTCGAGCAGCGCAGAGTCCTCCTCGACCGTCAGCTCGTCGACGACGGCGACCGGTGGGTCGTCGACTGCTCGCACTCGCACCTCTAGGGTCGTGGAGAACCTATCGGTGGCTCCGTGAAGCGTGCCGCCGTCGTCCCTCAGCGTGAGCAAGATCCGCGCGGTGCCGAAGGCGTCGGGCCGAGTCGTGAGGGTGAGTTGCGCCGAGGCGCCGGCGACCTGGCTCGCGGCGACCGAGATCAATCCGGGCTGGTCGCTCTCCGCCGCGAGGGCCAGCGCTTGATCGGGCTCGTGGGCGGAGAGGCCTGTGAGTGCGACATTGATCGTTGCATCTTCGGCGAGCTCGACGTCGCGCGGAGTCGGCATGAAGGGGTCGTCGTTCACGGGATCGACCACGAGCGTACAGGTCGAGGTCACCGAAGAATTCAGGTCGGACACACGGTACGTGAAAAAGTCGCGACCAGTGAAATCGGGCGCCGGCGTATAAGTGAAGCTCCCGGTGAGTTGCAGGGTGAGCATGCCGTGGCGAGGCTGCTTGGTCACGCGCGGCGTGAGTGTCCACCGCTCCGGGTCGGCGTCGTTGAAGAGGATGCCGGGCGAGTCAACACTCAGAGTGTGGTCCTCCAGCAACGAGTAGACATCTGCGCCGGCCACGGGAGAGTCGTCGACCGGGACGATCTCGATGGAGACCAGCGTGGGAGCTGAGAGTCGGCCGCTCGGAGTGCGCGCGCGATACGAGAATTGGGCCAGGCCGATGAATCCCGGGCTCGGAAGGAAAGTCATAGCTCCGTCCGAGCTCAGGTGGAGGTCTCCGCGGTCCGTCGGGCTGACCAGCAGCGCTTCGAGGGGCTCGCCCTCCGGGTCGGAGTCATTGGCGAGGACGCCGGGCGCGGCCAGCGAGACGCGCCGACTCTCGCCCGTGGAGACGAAGTCGGGCGTGGCTTCGACTGAGTTTCCCCATCGCAGGCGAGCCACGCCGCGCCCGGACGTGAAGGCGTAGAGAGCGTCGGTGTCCGAGAGGTCGGAGAATGCGATCCCATGGACGCCGACTCGGGCCAAGTCACCCTGGGAAAAGGTGCGCCAACTCTGTCCGTCGTTCGTGGCGAGGACTCCGGCTTCGGTCGCGGCGAAGAGCTCGCCGGTCGAAGGTCGGAGCTGAAGGTCACGAACCTCCGTGGCCTCCAACGTGAGACTCCAGTCGATCCAGGTCGCGCCGGCGTCTTCGGACCCGAAGAGACGCCCTCCGCCGGAGCGTCTGGACGTGGCCACGAAGACTCGAGCTCCGGACGGGTCCGCGGGATCGAACGCGATCGTCGACACCGGCGAATCAGGCGAATCGGGCGGCCAGGGAGGCGTGACGTCGATGAGTAGGTCGCGGGGCCCCGAGCTGGTCGCCGAGTCGGTCCTCGCCACCTTCCCGTCGAGGGTGCCTACGAAGAGTCGGCGACCGTTCGCAGAGAGTGCGACAATCGACGCAGGTTCGTGACCCGGCAGCGGGCCGCTCACCCGCGACCATTCGATCTCCTCGGTTGGAGCGGAGAGCGCGCTCGCGGAGCGCCATAACGCGCGACCTGCCAGCCACAGACCGCTCGCGTTGGACGAGAGCGCAGGAGGCTCCGCGAAGGTCGAAGCGTCAGCTTTGGGGCCTCCGACCATGACTTCTTCGACTCTACCCTCCTTGAGTCGCCAGACGGTGCGGCCGCCCAGGAAGAGAGGGTAGGGTGCGACGGAGTGCCTCCACACCGAACGAACCGGAGCCGAAAGCAGCTGGGTGAATTGCATCGACGCGTCCGAGCCGAGCCACACGCCGTCGCTCTTCGTGACGGCCGCGAAAGTGTCAGCGGAGAGGATCGCGCCGCCGACGACGTCGACCCCGTCGAGCCCCGCGCCGGTGGGTTGCCAGCGCAGCGTGACTCCCGCGCAAGGGTCGTTGGCCGTCGGCAGGGTCGTGTCTTCCGTGAAGAACAGGCCTCCGCGGGTGGCGACCCAAAGACGCTCCGTCGCATCGAACCGAAGCTCGGTGAGCCCAGCATGGACGAAAGCTCGAGACGTCGGTTCACTCGTGGCAGCAAGGCCGAAGCGCTCACCGCCGTCTTCCGATCGATAGAGGTCGAAGCTGCCCGCGTAGAGTACGAGCGAATCGGTCGGGTGGACCTGTGCGACGAAGGTGCTGCGCTCGTATCGGTCGAGCTCCGCGCGCGTCGCGCATCGAGCTTCGGAGAGAATCGGCTGTGACTCGAAAGGCCGGGGCAGAGTCTGGGTCCACGTGGCGCCCCCGTCGAGGCTCCGCCACACGCCGAGCAGTCGAGGTCGAACTCTCACGTCGTCGGCCACCGCATAGACCACATCGGGGTCGCTCGCCGCAGGCGCGAGCTCGATGTGGCTCGCGTGCTGGGGGATCAGCGTTCGAACGAACGTGCTCCCGCGATCGAACGAGACGTAAACTCCGTCGGCGCCCGGCGGCGCCGAGTCACCCGAGGACGCGAGCACACGATCGCGCGTCCCGTCGCGAATGACTTCGAGATCTACGAAGCCCGACGCGGTTCGACGGGTCGTCGATCTCACGCCGCCCGCCCCGTCGTTCCTCAGCAGGGTCCGAAAGACCCCGTCACGGCTGCTGAGTACGGCGCTCTGAGTAGCCGCGTAATACACCCTGGAGTCGGTAGGGCTCGGTCGTAAGCGAAGGACGCGAGCGAAGTCGGGAGTGTCCGTTTGCGCCGCGCGAGCCCATCCGGGCGAAGGCGTTCGAGGATCCCGGCTCACGAAGACCCCTCCGTCTTCGCCCTTCGGATCGGAGAGCCCGGCCAAAAGGTCCGGCCCGCGCAACAACAGGGAAGTGACGGTACGCCCGGCGAAGGTGCCCATTCGCGAAAAATGTCGCCCATGGTCGTCGGACCTCCACACCGAGTCACTGACTGCGACATAAAGAACGTTGGAGCTCGAAGGATCGAGCTCGAGGGCCGTGATGGGCGAGCCCGCGTTGATGGGCCCGAGGAGCTCCCAGGTCGATGGGTTGGGTTCGATGCCCGCCGAATACTCAGCGACTGACTCAGGGCCCGCTTCTTCGTTCGTACACGCGAGCGCGACGAGCGAGCAGATGAGGAGACGCTGGCGCATCCGAGGAGGTGACCTGCGGTGCAGGTCTGTGTGAGTCGTGGGCTGCGTCTAGAAGCACGCGCCGTGGGCGTCGCGCTGAACCTGAGTAGATGGGTTGAAGGTCCCGGCCGTACCGTCCCACGCGATCGTGCCGACGTGCCACATGTCGTTGCAGCTCAGGTTGCGGTCGAAGGTGCCCGCGAGGTTGCCTGCGATGTACACCTCGACGGTCGCTCGAGATGTTCCTAGCCCATTGTCGTCGTAATAGTGGATCCAAACCTCGTAATTCCCGGGCGCCGCCACGTTGAGGTTGATGTTCTCTGGGCCGCGGCCGTTCGTGTCGTCGACGTCGAGGAATGGGTTGTCGGTCGGGTCGCTCGCGATCCCCCAGTCGGGTGCGGTGTAAAGGTACGAGCACTCCCCGGTGTTCGACCAGAGCGCGCCGCCCGGTCGAACGAGGTGAAGGTCCACGTCCGTGAAGTTGGTGTCCCAACGAAGGAGGATCGACATCGCCGTAGAAGTAACCGGCGGCGGTGTGACTTCCCCCGTGACCGGGATGGAAAGCGTTTCCATTCCATTCACGCCGTTGAATTGCACCGATAACGTCGCCGAGTGCGGGACCGGAGAACCTTCTGCTCTGAACTCGACAGGGAAAGTCACGGACTGGCCTGGAGTCAGGTCGGCGGTTCCTGGCGGCGTCGGGAGCACGAAGAGGGTCTCGCCGTTCGGGAAGGACGCGCCGATCAGCCGCGCGATGCCTCCGTTGGCCGTACACGTGAGATCCTGGCTCTTCGATTGGCCACGCTCGACCCCTCCGAAGGCGATCGCGCTGGGCGAGCACGAGAGCCCGCCTCGAGCGAGCGCGCCGGCGCCATCGAGTTGGAGGAACAGCGAGCCGGCGGGCGCTTGTGCTTCGTACACCATACGATCTGCCTTGGGTCCTTCGCTCTGCGGTTGAAAGACGACCTCGAAGGATTGCGTGCCGCCAGCGGGGATCGCGATAGGGAGCGTGCCTGCGAGCGCGTAAGGATCGCCGAGCGCGCCAGTCGATTCCAGGGTGGCTCGTGTCACGATCCCTTCGGCGTTGCCGTTGTTCTTGATGACGATGGGGAGGCGCGATTGACCACCGATCTCGACGGTGCCGAAGTTGAGCGAGGTGGGTTCGATCACGAGGTCCGGCACCATACGAACGACGCCGTTGGCGCGTACTTCGAGCTTCGCTTCGCCTGCTTCGCCGTGAACCACGATGGTGCCGGTCTTCTCTCCAGCGTCCTGGGCGAGAAAGATCGCATCGAGCGCGAGGCTCGACCCGACTGGGATCGCGGTGTCCTCGAACTTGCCCTTCTCGGCCCTGAGGGAGAAGGAAGCCGGAAGGTCCACGGACTTCACGGTGAACGGAACCGAGCCTGTGTTTTTCAGCTCCACGCCGCGTCGAGCCGACGTTCCGACCGTCACGTCGCCAAAATCCACCGACGCCGGCTCGAATTCGGCTTTGACCGACAGCGTCGAGACGACGTCGTCTTCGCAGGCGAGCGTCATGGCCGCGGCGAGCGGAGCAATCAGGTGAGCGGAGCGAATCTGCGCGAGCACCGACTTCACCTTTCAACGAGCGAACCTTCGGGCTCCATACGACACTTGCGCGAATTCGCGGCGGCGAGTCCAAGCGCAGCGTTGGCGCTCCGCGACCTCGTGCGGGAGGTCTGAGAAGCGTGTTGTCCGAGTTGTCCCGATGGTCACGACGCGCGCGTGGCGATTCCCCGATCGCCGTGGTGAAAAAAATTCCGAGAGACCCGGTGTTCGCGACGCTCCGCAGAATCGGCGCTCCCATCCAACGCCCGCTGTCGAGGTTTCACGAGCCGGCGTTCCGACGATTCCTCCGAGAGGCCCCGATGAATTCGAGACCGGTATTTCTCATCGCGGTGCCGCGCACTCTCCATTTGATCGAGCTCTGTCTGCGTAACTTGCCGCGCGGATCCGGGGTCCAGATCATCGAGAACGGACTGACGAGCGACGAACGCGGCTTCTTGAGTCGAGAGTTTCCGACGGTGCGGCGCTTCAAGCTCCGGCCCCTACCCGGACAGCTCTACTCCCACGGGAGTGTCGTCACGTTCTTGGCCCGCACCCTCGAGCGCCCCTTCCTGATCCTCGACCATGATTGCTTTCCGGCCGATGACGACTTGTTGCAGGGCCTCGAACCGGGGTCCAAAGATGTCGCAGTCGGCCTGGCCTTGGAAGGCTTCGTCGACGTGAACTCGAAGACGGGCCTCCGTTTCCCAAGGACTCACTTTCTCTTGCTCGAGCCCTCGCGGCTGCGAGCCCTCATGGCCCGTCACGAGATCCACCTCGACAAGTACACGGCGACTCCCAACTCGGTTGCGAACCTGCTCGCGACCATCGGGATCGGGGACCACAACTTTCCTCGGCCCTATCAAGCCAACTACGACACGTTGCTGCTCGCGTTCGCGGTGGCGATCGCCGAGGGGAAGTCCATTCAGTTGAGGGAGACGAGCGCCACCGCCATCCATCACGTCGGAGGTACGAGCTGGGTTCGTCACCCTCACATGGATTTTGTCCACCTCAGGTTGCTCGAGCTCACCCGTGATCCCGAGGCACACGCGCGCGCCTTGGGGCTAGAAGGAAGATCGAGTGATCGCGCGCGGGAGGCGTTGCCGCCGGAGGTGCGGGCGTCGCGACTGGTGCAAGAGGTCGATCGAGCCGCGGAGATGTTGAAGCAGAAGCTTCACTGACCTGCGAGCAGCACCGCCGCCGAGGCACCGATCGCAGCCGCGCCGCCGATGAAGATTCCGATCATCAAGATCACCCACGGACGTTTGATCACGGGCGCCGGACCAGGTGCCGGAGGCGGCACTGAAGGCAGGATCGGACGGAACTCGTCGGTCCGCACTCTCCTGGCTTCTTCGAGGAGCTCCGCGAAGGCCGCTTCGACCGGGGCGTCTACGGGGCGATGTTCGATGACGTCCGAGTCGGAGGCGACCAAATATTCGAGGATCTCCAGTCGCGGGGGCTCCGGCGGGATCGCCGAGCGAGGCTCCGCCGCGGTGGGCTCGTCGCCTTCGTCGACAGCTTCGGTCTCCTCGAGCTGCGGCGGTTCGCGACGCTCCACGAGGCTCGGACCACGGCCGGGTCGGGAGGGCCGCGCGGCTTCGTGGCGCGAGGGCGGCTGCGACGGGCGCTCCGCAGGGATCGGGATCGTCGGATCCGTTTTGGGTTCGAAGAAGATCTCGCCCGAGACTTCGGGGCCACTCAGCCCTTCTTCCAGGGGAAGGTCACGCGCGTCGCGGAAAGCGTTGCGCATGTAGGCTCCGAGCTCCGGAGCGGTGAGAGGGCCGCCGAAGGAACGTTCGATCCCGGAGATCGCTTCGGCCATCTGAAGCGCCGAGACGAAGCGATCTTCGGGTCGCTTCGCCAGCGCGCCACGCAGCACGCCGCGCAGCCCGGGGACCTCTTCGGTGTGTGTGAAGACGCGCGTGAGCAACGCCTCGCGGCTCTCGCTCACGATCGCCATCAGGGTCTCGTTGAGCCCGCCGCGCTCGAACAGGGGCTGTCCAATCAGCGCTTCGGCGAGCACCACACCGGCGGCGAACACGTCGCTCTGCGGCGTCGCAGGCTTGCCCGAAATCAGCTCCGGCGCGGTGTACCGAGCCTTGCCTCGAATGGTCCGCGGCGCGGTGTGTTTCTTTTCTCCGTCCGCCAAGGCGATGCCGAAGTCGGTGACTTTGACTTCGCCGAAAAAGCTCACCAACACGTTGCCCGGGCTAACGTCTCGGTGAACGATCCCGAGAGGCCGGCCTTCTGCGTCGCGTGCGTGGTGTGCGTAATGCAGTCCGCGCAACGCCGCGCCCATCACGGCGAGCGCCACGTTCAACGGCACTCGCTTCTTGTCGTGCACCGCGCGCTGAATCACCTGGTGGAAGTTTCGCCCGCGGATGTATTCCATCGCGAGGAACGGCTGACCGTCGACCGCCGTGAAGTCGACGACGCGCACGACGTTCGGGTGCTCGAGGCGCGCCATCAGCATCGCCTCGCGACGGAACAAGTCGTGGCTGACGACGTCGGTGGCTAGCTGAGGAAGCAACCCCTTCAGCACGAGCTTGCGGCTGAAGCCTTCCGCGCCTTCCGCGCGAGCCAACAGGATCTCACCCATCCCACCGCGATGGATCGCCCCCAAGATGCGGTAGGGGCTCCCTGGGATGGCTTCCAGCCTTGTTCCTGGCTCCGACATCAGCTCGACCGCGACCTTTCAGTCGTCTTCCTGTGTTTTCGGCGCGGGAGTTCGGTTGATGCGTGAATGTGCGCGAAAAGATCCAATCTCCTGCACTTGGATACATGTCATACAGATCGGTGAGGACCCTGGGTCCGTAGGCTCGGCTTGTAAGTGCCCGAAGAACAGCGAGTTGTGACCGAAGCAAGGGGCCCTCCGTCACACTGGCTTCGCGCGCGTCACCCTGAGGTATGTTTCGCGCGCTTTGGAGCTGGCTCACGGGCGAGTCAGCGGGACGAAAGGTTTCCTCCGTCGAAGTCGTCAAGAAGGCCGAGACCAAGCCGAAGTCGTCCCTCGAGCCGCCGCCTCGTCCACGTAACTCGGCCGCCGGACGGCCCACGTCAGCGCCCAAAGCCTCCCAGCTCATGGCAGTCGGAACCAAGACCGCACCTCGCGCTGTCCCGCGCCAGGTCTAGGGCAGTGGGCTTCGCGACCCAGTCGTCCGTTCGCGTTCAGGTTCAAAGGTTTGAGCGAGTCATGGCTCACGCTGGTGCGGCGGCCTTGAGGCTTGCGCGCGCTCTCTGGTGGGGTTGGACGGTCGGCTTGCCCCTCTGGTGGCTTTGGTACGCTGGTCTCGTCTCGCTCGCCCAAACGACAGTGGACTTGCTCTTCTGAGCCCGCGCTCGGTCAATCCTTCGGCGCGCCTGATTCGATCCAGCTCTGAATGAGCTCGCGTTTTTCTGCTTCGAGCGGCTCGGCGTCCGTCCGGCCTTTGGGCATCAGCACGCCGTATTTCGCGTCGACCGGGGGCGTGAGCTTCAACATCAGGAAGCTCTTCGACACATCATTCGGAACCACGCGTTTCCAACCCTCCGCGGCCGCCTGTTCGTCGTTGGCGTCGGCGTTCACGAGGTTGTCGAAGGCGTTGGCGTCCAGGACGAGGCCACCCGCCCCGGCTTCGCCGTGGCACGACTTCTGGGAGCACGAAACGGTGAAGACATCGGTCTGAATCTGCTGAAAGGGCGGGTCACCGCACGCGCAGAGCGAAGCGAGGCTGAGAGTGAAGACGAGGCGCACGCCCATGCGCATCGGCCAAGGCCGGTCCTGAAGTCAAGACGGTGTTGGAATCGCGACGCCGCCTTGGGAGCTAGGTAGAATCCGCAGAGTGCAGCGCTTCGGCCGCTACGAGCTCTTGAAGACGCTCGGTCGCGGCGGCATGGGTGACGCGTCGCTGGCGCGGCCGACCGACCCGAGCTCGCCGATCCCGACCCCAGTGGTCGTCAAACGGCTCCACGCGGAGCTCGCGGTCAAACCGACGTTCGTGGAGCGCTTCCGACACGAAGCGCAGCTCGCCGTGTGGATCGAGAGCCCGCACCTCGCGGCCGTGTACGACGCGGGCAAGGTCGGCGAGACGCTCTACTACGCCATGGAGTACGTGCCCGGTCTGCCGCTCTCCACCGTCATGAGCGCGGCCCTCAAGGCGAAGGTCCGCTTCCCGATCGAGGCTGCCATCGATCTCATCGGAGCGGCGCTGCTCGGCGCTCACGCGCTGCACGAGGCTAAGAACGTGGCCACGGGGGAGGCGCTCGGGATCGTTCATCGAGATCTCTCTCCGCGAAATCTCCTCGTGGGGCGCGGCGGAGCGCTCAAGCTCATCGATCTGGGGCTGGGCAAGTCGACCCAGCAGGACTGGCGAACCGCGACCGGAATCGTGATGGGGACGATGGGCTATCTGTCGCCCGAGCAGGCCATGGGAGCGGACGTCGATCGTCGCGCGGACTTGTACACACTCGCGGTCGTTCTGTTCGAGATGCTGACGCTCGAGCGCTACATTCCCAAGGGACAGCACATGTCGATGGTGGAGGCGCAGATCCGACCGCGTGCGATCTCCGCGCGCAGTTTGAGGCCGGAGCTTCCCGAGGCGCTCGATCTCGTGCTGCTGCGCGCGCTATCGCCGCAAAGAGACGATCGATTTTCGACGGCGATGGAGCTGCGAAGCGCGCTCTTGTCCGTCGTGCCAGAGGCTTCGCTCGGCGACGCCGGGAGTCGGCTGATCCACGCCTGCGTCGGCACGAAGCTCGACGAGTCCGATCGCGAGGTGGAGCAGGTCCTCCAGATGCCTCGGGGGGACGACGTCGGCGCCGCGGACACGGTCGTCTTCGTCGATCGGACGAAGCTGGAGCGGGGGCCGACCAAGACCGAAGCACGGTTCCAGACGTCGTTCTCGAATGTGCCCGATACGCTGCCCACGCCGCCGCCGACCATGACCGCGCAACGGGTGATGCGGGAGGAGATCGAGCCGGTTCGAAGTCGCGGCATCAGCCTGCCCACGCTCGTCGGAGCGGTTGTTGGATCGAGCTTGTTGAGCTTCGTGGCGGCGGCGATCGTCTTCGGCGACAGAGGCCCCGCGCCCGCGATCACCGTCGATCTGCCGACCGTGTCGACGAGCTCGCGGTCGTCCGACGTCCCCCAGGCGCGAGCGCAATCACTAGGGCCACAAGAGGGGCCACAACAGGGGCCTCGAGGAGCGCCGCGAGGATCTCCGGAGTTGGAGCCAGGAGCTGCGATCCCAAAGCCGGCCGCGCCGAGCCGCGTCGAACGACCGGCTGCGAAGCCGCGTCCTGGTCCGATGTCTTCGCCCGAGCCTTTGACCTTGTCGCCCAAGCCTCTGACGCCTGTGACGACAGAGACGTTGATGGCACGAGCCGTGGCGCTGCGCGAACGGTTGCCCGAGAGCGCTCGGGCCGAGATCGATCTCTTGCGCGCGAGGCTCATTCGGGCGCAAGCGGCGGCGGACGACGACGTGCGCAAGAAGCTGCTCGACGAGCTCGCCGACGAGCTGATGAAGCTCGAAAGCCGCGGGCCCCGTTAGGCCCGTCACGAGTCGTCGTACGCGCGCCAGCCCATGGCGAGCGCCGGATCGAGCGCTTCGAGCCCAAGCATGGCACCGAACTCTCCGTTCGACGCCACCAGGAATAGCTCCGAGCGAGTCTCGCGTTCGAACCGCGCGGCGACTCGCATGGGCACGCCGCCGAGGTCGGTTACGAAGAGCCATTCTCCGGTGAGCTCGGGATCGTGTTTTTCGACGGCGAGCTCGTGGAAAGCTCCGGCCTTGACGAAGCCGAGGCTGGGCTCGGGGGCCGACGGCGCGATCAACACGAGCTCGTGTTCGTGCTCGTCCTCGATCGCGAAGGGGCCACGACCGCGGAACCAGGCTTTGCCGTAGCGCCCGAGGCCTACGCGTTTCAGGACGTGCCGCATCGGGGAGTCGTCTTCCTTGGGGCTCAACGCCGCGAGCAGCGCGCCGAATCGGCCCTTCGGACGAAAGATCGATCGAAACGCCGAAGGATCCTGGAACAGCCTGGCCAGCGAATCGTCGCTGGCCTGCCGCAGGCTTTCGGTCTCGACATGTTGTCGCGCTCGCAGCGCCTCGGGCGTGTTGATGGACGCGAGCGCTGCGAGCGCCGGTCCGCGGAGGTGCTCGTCCTTGACGAGCTCGAGCAGTCGAGGAACGGCGGCCTCGAGCGTGAGCCTCGAGGCTTCATCGACGAGCGCTTGGCCGAAGCTCCTCGCGATCACAGGCTTGTGGCTCAGCGACTCCAGCAGGTGTGCGGCGAGCGCGGAACCGGACGTCGTCGCGCGGAGCAGCGCGGGGCGCGCGGACTCGCCGAGCGCGAGCAGGCCCCTCCTCGCGCGATCCTCACGATCGACGTCGAGGCATGGCACGAGGGCTTCGGCAGCGATCTCTCCGAGCGCGAGGAGAGCGACGCCGGCCTCTTCGTTCCCAGCGACGTAGCTGAAGGCTAGATCGCGCGCCTGCTCCGCAAGCTCGAGCTGAACGAGGGCGGCCATGTGCGTTTTTGGGCGGTTCTTCACGGCGTCAGAGGCACGTCGAGTCGAGAGTACCTCGACATGACCTCGGGTGCGCGATCCGAGTCGAAGTGCCACCACTCACGTACGATCCCCCGCATGCCCGCGGCTCTCATCGCAGCCCGCAGGATCTTGCGGTTCGCTACGGCCCCAATGGAGAGCTCTCCGGACGAGGTGAGCCGAGCTTCGTGCCGAGGCTCCGCAAGCTCCCCCAAGAAGTCGTGCGGTGTGCCCATATCCAACTCTTGGCCGTTCGCGAAGATGGTCACGTCGACGGCCGCACCTCGGCTGTGCAGCGACCCCGTCTTGCCCCGCGGATCTGCGACGTACCTGGCCTTCGAGGTGCCTCGTACGACCTCGAACAGCTTCCACTGTGCAGAGTCAGGCCGATAGCAGTCCTTGAACAGGAGCGCGAAGCCAGGGTGATGCTGATCCAGGTAGGCTTGAGCGTTCACCAATTTTCTCGCAACACTCTCTCGCAGTAGGCAGCGAGCGACCGGATAGATACTCGTTCCGACGAAGTTCCGATCCGTCGCGTAAACGAGGTCGAGCTTGGCGGTGGGGATGAGCGAGGCCACGTCGACCAGCTTCTCTTCACCGATGGGCACGGTGGACGGCGCACCGAGCGCGCTCGTCGTTACGAACACCAACACGAGACCGAGACCGCGCAACGCTCGCACGATACTCCGAAGCGCTGCGGGATTGATCCGACTTCGTCGACTCGATACCCATGAGGTTGGAGGACCAACTTCATGGGATCGTGGCCCCATAGCGCCGAGCGCTTACGCGCTCTTGGGACGGAAGGCCCGCACCTTGGCGTCGTCGGTGGTCAGATACGGTCCGTCGATGAGGTCGAGGCAGTACGGAATGGCCGGCATGACCGCGTCCAGGCACTCGCGAATCGACTTCGGCTTGCCCGGCAGGTTCACGATGAGGGAGCTCTTTCGGATCACGGCGACCTGTCGCGACAAGATCGCCGTGGGAACGAAGCGCAGCGAAGTCTGCCGCATGAGCTCCCCGAAACCACGCATCTCCTTGTGGCCCACGGCCAAGGTCGCCTCGGGGGTCACGTCTCGAAGCGCCGGCCCCGTACCTCCGGTCGTCACCACGAGACCGCAATGTTCGCTATCGACGAGCTCGATCAGCGTCGCCTCGATGATGGGTTGCTCGTCGGGTACGAGCCTGCGAACGACCTCGAAGGGGCTGGTCAAGACCTCCTGGAGGTACGCGACGATCGCCGGCCCTCCGAGATCCTCGTAGATGCCTTTGCTCGCGCGATCCGAGATCGTCACGACACCGATCCGCGCTGTCGATTCGCCCACGGAGGCTGAATACGTCGCCTGACGCGAGTTGTGAACTAGGAGTGCGCTTCGTTACATTCGAGGTGTGAGCGGGTTCGATCCAAACGCCCCAGTTCCTGTGGGGTCAGGCATTTTTGGTCTAGACGTCTCCGAAGCGGACGCGGGCGTGGTGTTGGTACCTGTCCCGTGGGAAGCAACGACGTCCTACGGCGGTGGGACAGCGAAGGGCCCAGAAGCCATCCTGGCCGCCAGCCACCAGCTCGACTACTTCGACGTGGACGTCGGCACGCCCTACGAAGCGGGGATCCACATGATCCCCGTGAGCTCACGGGCAACGGCGCTCAACCGCGCTGCCAAGCCTTGGGCGCAGCTCGTGATCGATCCCGGAGACGCGACGCCCGAGCAGTTGCGGGACGCTCGCGAAGCGGTCAATCGAGCGAGCGGCGAGCTCAACACTTACGTGCACTCGGCCGCGCTCGAGCGGATCCGCCGCGGGAAGCTCGTCGGCGTCGTGGGTGGAGATCACTCGGTGGCGTTCGGCGCGATCGCCGCACACGCGGAGTCATACGGGCCCATAGGCGTGCTGCAGTTCGACGCGCACGCGGACCTTCGAAAAGCTTATCACGGGTTCAGCTACTCCCACGCCTCGGTGATGCGCGCGGTGCTCGACGAGATCCCGGGGGTGGCGTCGCTCGTGCAAATCGGAATCCGCGACCTCTGCCCCGAGGAGAGCGCGCTGATAAGGAGCAACGAGCGAATCGCGACTCACTTCGATCGCGAGCTCGCACGCGCGCGCATGAAGGGGCAGCTCGCTCAGCTCCTCGACCAGATCGCCGAGGCGCTCCCGGAGCGGCTCTACGTCAGCTTCGACATCGACGGCCTGGATCCCAAGCTCTGTCCGCACACCGGCACACCCGTGCCCGGCGGTCTCGAGCTCGCCGAGGTCTCGTATCTGCTCGACGCGGTCGTCTCGCGAGGCAAGGTGATCGTAGGCTTCGATCTGAACGAGGTCGCCCCAGGCCCCGACGGAGACGAGTGGGACGGCAACGTCGGAGCGCGCCTGCTCTACAAGCTGATCGGGTTCGCCGTTCGGTCCCGCGCCTGAAGACTAGGGGCAGTTGACCGCGTCGCTCGGAATGCCCGGGCTGCCTTGGTCGTTGTTCGGCCCGAACGGCCCCACGCTGGTCGACCACGCGGTCGCGATGTTGTTGTCAACGGCGTACGGAGCCTTGAGGCACAAGGACGCGCCGTTGGCGCCACCCCAGGTCGACGTGTACTCGACGCGATCGATCTCGACGCTGCCGAGCTCGATCACGAGCGCGTCACCTGAATTGTTGAGCTGCACGGCTCCCATGCCGCCGTAAGAGGCCGCCGGCGTCGAGATCCCGCTCTCCAGAGCATTGGCAGAGTAGGTGAACACGACATGCGCGCCGGGCCCGATTTGTGCGGTCGAAGCGAGCGTCTGTGACGAAGCTCGATCGCGGATCGTGAGCCCGTCGATCGTGAGCGTGTCCGCGCTGACGTTGGTGACCTCGAACCACTCGCGCGTCGCCTCCGCGCCCGTCGTGGGGTTCGTGGGGTTGTAATGAATCTCGGTGATCACGAGCTCACCGGCGGCGGGAGCGCGCACGACCGAAGTGGCCACGGAGAACATCGCCGACGCCGAGCTCGTCCCGAGGCGTGCGGTGATCGTCCCGGCCCCGTCGCTCGTGCTCGCGGTGAGCACGAACGTGCCTTCGAGGGCGCCTGCCGGAATCAAGAGGCCTAAAGGCGCGGTCGCGATCCCGGCTGGGCTCACCTCGAGCGATACGTTCGCGCCGCCGGTCGGCGCGGGCGCGTTGAGCTGGACTCGTCCGTTCGTGGAAGCGTTGGCGCCCAAGGTGCTCACCGCGAGCGAGACCGCGGTGACGAGTCGCTCCGTGCTGTCGTCGTACACCGTGACGGTCGTCGTTCGCATGACGCCGTCCAGCGTGGCGGTCACCACGAACGTCTCCGCGGAGCCTGCGGTGAAGTTGACGAGCGCGCGGTCCGTTCCCTGAGCAACGACCACGCTCGCGGGCAACGTGGCGGACGTGGCGTTGCTGCTCAACGTGACGGTGGTTGCCTGCGTCGCGGCGCCGCTGAGCACGACCTCGAACGACGACATCGCGCCACCGGCCACCGAGAGCGCGGAGGGTTCGATGCTCACCAAAGACACGATCGTGCTGACGTCGTCCGCGTCTCTAGGCTCGAGCTTGAAGTTCCCGTTGCCGTACCGGAGCACTCCACGAAGGCGCGGGAACCGTTGGCCCACAGTAGGTCGCGGCGTGATCTCGTACAGATAGTCGTTCACGCGGAGGTCACCCGTGACCGCGAACTCTTTGTAGTCCGATGGGTCGTCTGGATTTGCGTTCGTCACCTCGACGTTCTGGACCTCGATCAACACCGCCTCCAGCTTGGTCGCCTCGGATCCCGCGGCCACGGCCGCCGGATCCGCAACCACAGGCGAGGGCAAGGCGTTGCCTGAAGAAACAGTCGTGAACGTCGAGTCTACGAGCTCGATCTGCCCCTGGAAGTCGGTCGCGGTGCCTTCGATGTCCACGCGGTCGCCGCGCGCGGGCTTCATCCCTTGAGCGCCCGTGTAGACGAAGACGCCTGAAAACGATGCGCCGAGGGTGGCGTCGTAGGTCGCGTCGCCAGACACGACTTGCACGAAATAGCCGAGCGATCCGGACGCGGTGACGAGCGCGTTCGAGACCTTCACCGATCCGCTCACCTCCGCCTGTTTGAGCTGGTAGATCGTCGCCGGGCAGCCCGCGGTTCCGGGGTTTGGCGCGGTCGGGCACCCGTCGCAAACGTCCCCTTTCATGTCGCCGTCCTGGTCTTCTTGCCCTGCGTTCGGAAGATCAGGGCAGTTGTCGTTGGTGTTGGGACGTCCGTCTCGATCTCGATCGGAGGGATCGGGGGCCGAGCACGAAGTCGAGTTCGCGTCGAACGGGCAGCGGTCGCACGCGTCGCCGAGGTCGTCTCCATCCGCGTTTGGTTGTGCGCCCATGTCGAGCGGTCGCGGCGCGTCGAATACACTCGGACACAGGTCTGAACCATTCGCGATGCCGTCCCCGTCCAGATCGTCCGGGCTCGACATTCCTGCGAACTCGCCGCTTCGAAACGGCACACACGAGGGCTCGTTTTGCGGCTCTCCGCATTCGAACAACGCGATGGTCGAAGGGTCGACCTGTTGGCGAAGCTGCGCGATCGTCGAGCCGGTTTCGCGCTGGACGCACACGCGCTTCCTACGCCCGCATACGTCGACGTCCTCGCATCCGTCCGTGCCCGCGAGGCCTTCGACGAGGTCCGCGTCTCCGTACAGCGCCTCGCCTCCGCGCAGCACCAAGGCGACCTCCTTCGGAGACCCGAAGATCGCCGCCAGGTACTCCGAGTGCTCGGCCTGATCGAAGATCGCAACATCGGCTTCGAGCCCCGGGATCAACGACCCAAATCGCGCGTCCGCTTGAAGCGCCCGCGCCGCGCCGACCGTCGCCATGTCGAACAGCTCGCGATCGCTGAACGCGTTGCCATAGTTGTTTCGGTTGAGCTCGTAGGCACAGCGGAGCTCACGCAGCATGTTCATCGACCCGGACGCCGGCCAGTCCGTGCCGAGCGCGATCTGAACCCCCAAGTTCTTGGCGAGCACCACCGGTGCCGTGTGGCCGTAGAGATCGACGTTCGTTCGGGGTGACCAAACGAGCGACACTCCTTCTCCCGAGAGCTCGCCGTAGTCTTGAGCGGTCAGGCCCACGCCGTGGATGATCGCGGTCTTCGGCGCCATCAAGTCCTGACCGCCGCCGTCGCTCCGCGACAAACACAAGTACTCGTTGCGCGCGTCCACGCCGATGCCCTCGGCGACGTGAGGCACATACGCGATCGCGTTGGTGAACGACGAAGCGCTCGCCGAGTCGATGTCCGGATAATCGCAGCCCGACGTGGCGCGCGCGCCACGGATATCGCCGAGCGGGAAGGTGGAATTGTCCATCGGGCCTGCTCCCAAGCCCTCGTCAAGGCCCGAGCGATCGAGGTTTCGCAGGAGCCCCTGCTCGCCAGCCGCGCCGAGAACCGATACCGCGCCGCCAAAGACGTGGCGAAGCTCCGCCCAAAGAGCGCCCTCCCTCGACGAGCGGCTCGGAGTATCGAGCTCGGTGTGGGTGCCCGCGCCGGTTCGCCAATCGTGGCGGTGCTCGAAGCGCTCGTCCCCGTGGCCAACCGGCGATCCCTCGCCGTAGTCGAGGTGCTCGTGGGCATTGATGAACGCGGGACCGACGAGGCCCTTGGCGCACGCCAACTTGGCCGCGCCGCCTGCGCCGGGTTGACCAGAGCAGTCGCAGGCCGAGCACATGATCACCCCGTCAGGCCCGATCAACAACTGTCCGTTTTCGAGGAGGCCGCTTGGGACCACGATGTCGCCCTGGATCAGGGTGGAGCTCGACCCTGCCGTGAAAGTACACGTCCCCGCTGCCGGAGGCGTGAGCGGCGGGTTGTTGCAGCTCGTCGTGACGACCCCGGTGTCGATGGGGCCCGTGTCTGGGTTCCCGCCTGCGTCCAGCTTGACGCCACTGTCGCTGGGCCCCGCGTCTTTGGGCGTGACCTCCTGGTCGCGACACGCCCCCAAACCCGCCAAGATCAAAACCGACAACCAGACTCGCACGCTGCTGACCTACCACCACGGCAGCCAAACGGGCGCCGTCCTTTCGTCGGGGCGGGCATCCATTTCGAGCGAACCCCTTTACGGCCGTAGCCTCTCCGGACCAAATGGGACGTGGGCTTCGACGAAATCCTCAGGCGCCGCCTCGGTCCCTACTATCCGCTGAGCCCCCGCAGAGATGAACGCCCGGACCCACGAGAGCTCTGTTTTCGGCGTGCCCTCGGCGTCGAGCTTCGTGTCCAACCCGAGGACTCGTGGGCGGAGTGCGAGCTCGCCGCGCCCGACCGTCCCTTCGAGCGCATCAGCCTCGCCGACGCCCGCCTCGTCGGGGCGCTCACGAAGTGGAGAACGGCCGCCGAGCTCGACGTGCGACCGTCCAAGCTCTGGTCCCTCGTAGAGAGAGGGGTCCTCTGTTGGGCGAGCCTCGCGGAGGACCGACCTCGCCCCCGCCTAGAGCTGTCTGGATCCGCATGCGATCCAAACGCCAAGCTCGTGCGCCGCAAAGGCACCTGGCCGACCGCGGCCCTCGAAACCTCCGTCGAGATCGCGCCATTTCCATTCATGCCGCGGGGTCGCGATCTCGACGGCGCAGACCTGGTCGGGGTGCGCTTCGATTGTCGAGAAAAAGGCCGGACGGTCTTCGGCGTGACGTTGACCGGATCGAAGCTCACCGGTCGAATCCTGCGCGACCTCGTCCCGCTGCTCGATCGCGGTACGTCCGCCGGCAACCTCGAGTCGGAGGTTCGCGGGGAGGCCACAGCCTTCGCGCTCAAGGCCTTCGACCTCCTCTCCGCGTTGTCGCTCCTCGAACCTCTGCCCGCGGGTCTCAGGTCAGGCGAGGCCGCCGAGCCCCGGATCTCGTGGCTCGGACACGCGGCCGTCCTCCTCGAGTCGCCGCGCGCCAACCTCCTCATCGACCCTTTGTTTTTTGCTGCGAGCGAGCCCGAGGTCCCGTTCCTCAGCCATCCGCGCTTCGACCCGCGCTCCCTTCCGCCGATCGACGCCGTGCTGATCACCCACGGCGACAATGATCATCTGAACCCGAGCAGTCTGTTGCATCTCAAACGAACGACGCCGGTGGTCGTGCCTCGCAGCCAGCAGCCAGCCTTGCCGTACCAGGTCGACATGAGGGGCATTCTTCGCGTGCTCGGCTTCGAGGAGGTGATTGAGCTCGAGGCCTGGGATGTCTTGAGCCTCAAGGGTGTGGAGGTCACGGCTTGCCCGTTCGTCGGTGAGGACTGGGGGCTCGAGCTCGCACAGTCGACGTACCTCGTAGACTTGGGCGGTCTCCGAGTGTTCGCGAGCGCGGACGCCGCCCGCATGGACGAGACGTACGAACGGGTTCGGGCGCTCGGCCCCGTCGACTTGGCGCTCATGGGTGTGGGCGGAAGCGCCGAGGCGGCGGCCACGCCGCGCGAGCTCGGTTACGGGAACTTCTACAAAGACTTCTTACCCCCGTCGCGACACCAGCAGTGGCTCGAACACTGCGCGGGCCCCGAGGAGGCCCTCGAGAGCCTGAGAATCCTAGAGCCACGCTTCGCCTTTGGTTACGCGGCCGGCGGCGCGAGCTACATCCAGACTGAAGTCGGCGATCGAGGCGATCACGAGGAGCTCGCAAAACGGCTCGCCGCTGCCGGGCTTCTCACCAAAGCCGTTTCGCTTCCATTGGGTCGACCGGTCACCCGAGCAGACCTCGAACAGATCGCTAATCCCAAGGCTTAGGTCAGCCGGTCGAACGCCTCGGCCACTTTCGGGACTGATCCGCCAAACTCGGGTAGCATGGTAGTCCACATGGCCAGCACAGCCTACGCTCTGCTGGGCCCGCTCCCTTCGGGTGCCGAGACGCGGGCCTTCCTCGGCTGCCGAGTCGAAGGCGGGCTGCCTCGTCCGGAGCAGCCCATCGTCGTCATCTGGCTCCCGGAGGACACCACCAAAGACGCCAAGCTCGTGGAGAGGCTTCAGCGTGAGACCGCGATCGTTCGCGAGCTCGCGCACAAGAACGTCATCCGCGTGCATGGCCTCGAGCGCTTCGAAGGCGGCTGGGCTCGCCTCGTCGACTTCGCCGACGCCGAGCCTCTATCCCACTTGCTCGAATTGGCCTCCGAGCGGGGACAATCGATCTCCATCAAGCTGGCCGCCAAGATCGTGAGCGACGTCTGCTCGGGCGTGCAGTTCGCTCAGGATCACGGCGCTCGAGGCGTACTGAACCGACCCATCGTCCACGGAGCGATCCGGCCCGACACCATCCTCGTCGGATTCAACGGCCGCGCGATGATTACGGGCTACGGCGCCAGCGTCTTGGCCGCGTCGAGGCCGCGATCGGGCGACCTGCGAGCCTGCTACCTCGCTCCGGAGCAAATCATCGGCGGGAAAGCTACGGCGAGTGTGGCCACGGACATCTACGGCCTCGGGGCCGTTCTGTACCATCTCATCGCCGGCGAGCCTCCCTTCGCCGACGCCGCGGACGTGCACTCGGCGATCTTGACCGAGACCCCACGCCCGATCGGCCTGTCGGGACCAGCCGGCGCGCTCGAAGCCATCGCTGCCCGAGCGATGTCGCGACGCGGTATCGACCGTTATGGGTCGCCAGCAGAGCTCCTCGGCGACGTCATGGAGGCCGTGGGGAGTGTCGCGACCGACGCCGCCCTGGCTGGTTTTTTGGACGTCCTCGTCCCAAGAGAGTCCGCGGAACGGAGCGCGCGCTCACAACTCTTGGAGGAGGCTCGCTCGGGCTCCTACACGATCCTGAACCCGGCCGACCCTGATGACAAAGCAGGCGCGCCACGCAAGGCAGACGACACCGACAAGCCACGTCCGGTCCGAAAAGCGGTCGAGCGTGAGATCACCGTGCGCGAGCCTGCGCCAGAGGCGAAGACCGCGTTCGATCAACCTTTTGCGCAAGACGATCTCGACGAGGCCTTGGGCTCCTTCGCAGAGGCGCCCGACGAGTCTACCGACGCAGGAGAGCCGCGCACCGCGGTCGGCAGCTCCGACTCGGTGACGGCGAGCGAGCCCAGAGTGCCCGAGCGCAGAATGGCTTCGGCCGCAGAAGCGCTCGCGTCGGCGGCCGCAGCTCTCGCCAAAGTGAGGAGCCCGGCCGACCCTGCGGAGCGCGCCGCCGCGCCGGTGCAACCTTCGAGTCGAGGGATCTCTGACCTCGAGCTCGAGCCTGGGTTTGGTGAGGAGCGCACCTCGGGGCGATTGCCTCCTCAGGCTCAAAAGCCAGAGCCGACCCGCGACCCCAAGCGAGCGTTCCTCGAGACGGACCGAATCGCTCGGATTCCAGTGATGAGCTCGAGTCAGGACGCGCGGTCTTCGCCGGAGCCCTACGGATCCGATCGAGCGGAGACGATCGCGCGCGAGCCCTTGTCGCGCAATGTGCCGGACGCGAGCGCCCCCGACGAAGCGCCGTTCGAGTTCGCACCGCTGACCCGCGGCGCCGCGCAAATCTCACCGGGTGCACCCACGCTCGCACCGGCCCGACCCTCCGAGCCCGTCGCGCCGAGGCTGAGCGCTCCGCCTCCTCCGGGATTCTCGCCTGCGCTCCCGGTGCCTTCCGCGCTGCCAGCACCCTTCCCTCAAGCTCCGCCAGCCGGGTCTCCTAGCGGTGTCCCGTACCCGGCGCAGGCGACCTATCCTCAGGGCGCGTACCCACCCGGCGCGTACCCACCCGGCGCGTACCCACCCGGCGCGTACCCGCCCGGCGCGTACCCACCCGGCGCGTACCCACCCGG
>CAYXDO010000034.1:70183-76302 GCA_964463485.1 uncultured Myxococcales bacterium
CCCGGCGCGTACCCACCCGGCGCGTACCCACCCGGGAGCTATCCGTACTCCCAGCCCGGGGGCTACGCACCGCCTCAGGGCGCGTACCCACCCGGCACGTACCCACCCGGCTTCGCCCCGGGCGACTTCCAAAGCACCGGAGAGGTGCCGCGGTTCTCTCCGCCTCCGGGTACGGGTGAGTTTGCGCGGTTTCCGGGTACGGGTGAGTTTCCCCGACTCCCCGGCTCCCCTACGGGTGAGTTCGCTCGAGTTCCTCCTCCGCCCTCGGCCGAATACGTCCGGCTCGCGCCCACCGGAGAGATGCCGCGGCTCGTCCCGCAGCCCCCGTTCCCCGGGGCCGCGCCGTACCCGCCACCGCCCGGCTACCCGGCCCCCGGCAACTATCTTCCGCCCCCCGGACCCTCGGCGTCTCTCCGTCCTTCCGCTCCTCCACCCCCGAGGCGCTCCGCTCCGCCGATGCGGCTACCCGCTCCCGTACCCGACGGGGACGTCGTCGACGATCCCTCGGACGTCAGCCAGATCCGCCGCGATGGCTCCAGGTTCTTACTCCTCGCAGCGATCGGCCTCACCGTCGGGCTGATCGGCGCCGTCTTGGCCTTCTCCAAAGATCCACCCAAAGGACTCACCGACGAGCCCGAGCATCGCCCGATCCCCAAAGAGATGCTCGAGGAGGCCATGCGCCGCGCCGACCAGAAGAAGGAGGAGCCCGAGGTCGCCACCGAGGTCACGACCGCTGCCGACGCGGGGACCGCCCCCCAAAGTCCAGCTCGCCCGGGTGCGGGCGAGGTCGCCCCGGTGCCCCAAGGGCTCGGCAAGCTCACCCTCGACTCGAACCCACCGCTCGACGTCTACGAAGCGGCCAAGAGTCTCGGACGCACGCCGCTCACGGTCAGCCTGCGCGCAGGCAAGCACCAGATCCGCTTCACCGACAAGGAGAAGCTCATCAACACCTATCGGACGTACAAAGTCGTCGCTGGCACCGAGCAAAGGGACAACGTCCAGCTTGGCAAGAGCGAGCTCCGCCTGGAGGCACCTCCGGGATCGCTCGTTCGCCTCAACGGCCGCACTCTCGGAAAAGCGCCGATCGATCCGCAGTCTCTCTACGAGGGTAGCTACGTCGTGGAAGTCACCCACAACGGCCAGACGTGGACCGAGCGCTTCGATGCGCCGCCTGGCCAGAAAATCAGCTTCAAAGTGAGATTCTGAAAACGGTGAAGTCGCCGACCCGCGAGCCCCTCGCGACCGAAAGTCGACTCGAGCTCCCTTTCGCCAACTGGTCCGAACAAACTGCGGTTCGGGTGAGTCCCTCCGGCAGCGTCGAGCTCCTTGGGACCTCGGTGCCAACGTCGTTGAGCGACGCGTTCCGCGCCGGTCTTGGGACCGGACTCGTGGAGCTCGGAGCGCGCTACCCAGACGCCCGACTCTCCGAAGAGGTCGCCTACTTCCGCGAGCTCGGGCGCGCTTTCGTGGCTCGGGCCTGCGCCATCCCGAACATCGAATCGAATCTGGAAAACCCCGTCGTCGAGCCACCCGAGGAGCTCTTTGGGACACTCCTCGCCTCGGTCCCGCCCGTTACCGGAGCTGAGTACTTCGGCGCGACGGCGCTCGAGTCAGCTTGGGCGTCCATGACGACGGCGCTCCGTTCGATTCTAGAGACTCACTCGCTCGAACGATTCCTATCGACCCGAAGCCCGACCTGGAACGTCGTAGGCAGAGTCTGCTTGCACTTGGCGGAGAATCGCAAGAACCCCGATCGCCCCTTTGCCTTTCTCGCGACCTACGCCCACGACTCATCGAGCGGACGCGCCCAGCATCTGCCCCTGAAAGACGCGCTCGACCGCTACGCGCGTTCGAAGGCTGATTTGCTGCGCCTGCTGAGCCCGATCTCGAAGGCCGCGGAGCGAAGCTCGCTGATTCGGGAGCTCACCGAGACTGGAGAGATTTATCACCCGCTCGCGTGGACGCCCGAGGAGGCGCACCGCTTTCTCCTCGAGGTCCCGAGCCTGGAGAGCTGCGGCGTCGTCGTGCGCGTGCCCGATTGGTGGCGTAGGCGCGGAGCTCGCCCCGCGGTCGGAGTGCGGATTGGAGAGGCTAGCGGAAAGGTCGGGTTCGCCGAGATGCTCTCGTTCAAGGCGGAGCTCAGCATCGACGGCGAGCCGCTCTCGGCGGCCGAAACCGAAGCTCTCCTGAAATCGACTCACGAGCTCGTCCTCCTTCGCGGGCGATGGGTCGAGGTCGATCACGAAAAGCTCGCCAGCGTGCTCGATCATTGGCGCCGCTTGGAATCGGAGCGCCCCGACGGACTGAGCTTCCTCGACGGCATGCGTCTGCTCGCCGGAGCGGGCGACGCCGCAGAGAGCGCCGAGGTCGCCGAATGGACCCGCGTGATTTCGGGAGGCTCGTTGAAGGCCGCGCTCGAGCGGCTGGAGCGCCCAGGGTCCACGGAGCTTCCTCAGCATGCCGGACTTCGAGCAGTGCTCAGACCCTACCAGCAGGCCGGCCTGAGTTGGCTCCTCACCCTCGACGAGCTCGGGCTCGGCGGCTGCCTGGCCGACGACATGGGCCTCGGCAAGACCATTCAAGTCATCTCCCTGATGCTGGCCAAAAAGCTCCGCGGGCCCTCTCGGTCTCTGCTCGTGGTGCCCGCCTCCCTCCTCGGAAATTGGTCGGCCGAGCTCGCCCGATTTGCGCCAAGCCTCTCCGTGCGGATCGCACACGCCTCGAGCTCCGATCGAGAAGAGTCTGCCGAGGCCGACGTGACGATCACGAGCTACGGCACCCTGCGACGACTGCCGAAGCTGCTGGAGACGAGCTGGGATCTGGTCGCCCTCGACGAGGCGCAAGCCATCAAGTCTTCGGGCGCCCTGCAAACTCAGACCGCCAAGAAGCTCAAAGCCAAGACACGCCTCGCGCTCACCGGGACTCCCGTCGAAAACAGGCTGTCCGATCTGTGGTCGATCTTCGACTTTCTCCAGCCGGGGCTGCTCGGAACCGAGCGCGAGCTGGCGTCGTTGATGAAACGGAGCTCCGGGCTCGAAGGGTTCAAGGTGGTTCGAAAGCTCGTCCGACCCTACATCCTTCGCCGCATGAAGACCGATCGGAGCATCATCGACGACCTGCCCGACAAGACCGAGATGAGCGCTGAGTGTGGACTGAGTCGGGAGCAGGCTGCGCTGTACTCATCGAGCGTGGAGGAGCTCGTGGAGCGGCTTCGGTCCGCGAGCGGAATTCAGCGGCGGGGGCTCGTCCTTGCGTTCCTCATGCGGTTCAAACAGATCTGTAATCACCCGGCTCAATGGCTCGACGACGGGCGCTATTCGATCGAGCGCAGCGGTAAGTTCGGTCGGCTGAAGGACCTCTGCGAGGAGATCGCGTCGAAACAGGAGAAGGTCCTCGTGTTCACCCAGTTCAGGTCGATCATCCCTGCCCTGAGTGAGCTGCTCGAACCCGTGTTCGGTCGGCCTGGGCTCTCGCTCTCGGGGGAGACTCGGGTGAAGGTGAGGAAGGAGCTCGTCGACGCCTTCCAGGACGAGCGGGGTGCACCGTTCTTCGTGCTCTCGCTCAAGGCGGGTGGGACGGGCCTCAACCTCACCGCCGCGTCGCACGTGATTCACTTCGACCGCTGGTGGAATCCTGCCGTCGAGAACCAAGCGACCGACCGGGCCTTTCGTATCGGGCAGAAGCGTAACGTCTTGGTGCACAAGCTCCGGACCAGAGGGACCATCGAAGATCGCATCGACGATCTCATCCGATCAAAACGCGAGCTCGCGGAGACGATTCTGGAGCCTTCGGACGAGGTGAAGCTGACCGAGCTCTCCGACGCGGAGCTGCTGAAGCTCGTCTCGCTCGACCTCTCCGCCGTCGTCGACGACTGAGCGTCGCGAACCCGACCTGCCCTACCACGACCGACGTGGTGTGCGGCGTTGGGCCCGACGTACCGCTCCGCCAACGCGCACCAGACCTCGCGAAGGTCATTCGTTCGGGCCAACCCACCAGGTTGTCGCGCGCCAGGCGCAACGGCAGGGTCACCCGAACCAAAGCTCGAACATGCACTCGACTCGCGCGTAATTGTTCGCGCGCTCCGGGAAACTTTCTCCCAACTTCCCAATCGCGACCCGCTCGACTTCGCGGCACGACCCGTGGAACAGATTCGTTCCATGAACAGCAACTGGAAAAACCTAGGGATAGGAGTTCGGTCATGGAAACCAAGATCCTCGCCGCTATCGTTTTCTTGAGTTTGTTGGCCACGCCCAACGCGAAGGCCGACAGTCCAGTCGAAAGCAACGTCCCAACGGCTGTCGTCGATACTCCGTCGTCCCTCGACAAGGCCGAAGACCAAATTCTTCGAGCGAGGGAAGACCAAAATCAGTCGCTCGAGGCATTCCGAGGAGGTGAGCCAGTCGTCATCGTCATCAGCACTACGACCCTGTTGATCGGAGTCATCATTCTCCTGGTCCTCGCGTTGGACTAAACTGAGCATGACTCGGAGGATCTCAATTCTCCTACTCCTTGCAGGATGCGCCACTTATGGCGGGTCCGCGCGCCCGATCGAGCGGTCGGACTTGGATCCGGAAGACGGGTGGATCGTCGTGGACCACATTGAGCCCATGAGACAGAAGGAAAAAGGCGATTGTGGCCCAACGGCTCTGGCGATGGTGCTGAGATACTGGCGATCGAACTCCCAACTCGACCTGGATCCCACAGTCGATCACGCCGCCGGAGAGCTGCGGGATCTTGCCAAAAGAAAGGGTCTAGCCGCCTATCTGATCAAGGGGAGTGAGCAGGACGTGAAGGAGCAACTCGAGAAGAAGAGGCCGCTGGTTGCCGGCCTCGTCAAACGAACTCTCGGAGGCCGCGCATCACACTACGAAGTAGTGGCAGGCTACAACGCGATCGACCACCGAGTGGCCACGATAGATCCAGGACTTGGACGATGGCTCGTGAACTCCTGGGAGGGTTTCGAGCGAGAATGGGCCCCCGCGGGCAATCTGCTCCTGCTCGTGGCCAGGAGGGTCGACCCGACGGGTAGTAACGACTGATGAGTTGATTGACACGAGTACGATCGGCCGTTACCTCTTTCAAGGCCGCGTTCGAGAAATCAGGTCGGCGGAGGTGCATATGACTCACGACAAAGTTACTCGCGTACTTACCGGCCCCATTGCGGAGGCCAGCCCCCAGACCCAAACCGAATTCATTCACAAGACCTACCAACACCTTGGTATGGCCATCCTCGGTTTTATGACCATCGAGGCCGCGCTCTTTCAAATACCAGGAATCGAGGAGTTTGTCCGAAGCATGGTCTTCTCGACTCCCGTGGGTTGGCTCCTCGTGCTAGGAGGCTATATGGTGGTGTCCTGGCTCGCCGAACGATGGGCGCAGAATACCTCCTCCGTGGGCATGCAATACCTCGGCCTTGTCGTGTTCGTGGTGGCCGAGGCGATCATTTTTCTGCCACTTTTGTGGATGGCCATTTTTCTCACCCAAGACCCATCCATCGTGGGTAACGCCGCACTCATCACTTTGGTGATTTTCGGCGGGTTGACGGGCACGGTGCTCCTTTCGAAGAAGGATATGAGTCGGCTGGGCGGATTTCTGCGGATCGCCGGATTCGGGGCGCTCGGACTCATCGTCGCGAGTGTGATCTTTGGGTTCACATTAGGGACGCTCTTCTCACTCGCAATGGCCGTCTTTGCATGCGGTGCCATCGTGTACGAGACTTCTAACGTCATTCACCGCTACCGGCCCGGGCAACACGTCGCCGCGGCGATCGCGCTCTTTGCCTCGGTGGCGCTCCTGTTCTGGTACATCGTACGAATTCTGTTGTCCCTCAATCGCCGTTGACCCAACTCGCGATCAAATGACGATAACTCACTGCCGGCCGCGCAGACCATAGACTCTGGGCTGGCCTTTGGCTTCTAACCAGCGCGCGACTAAAATTCGTTCATGTTTTCGGTCGAAGCGTTCACAGTTCACGGTGTTCACGGAATCGTCACGTGACTCACTCCGGCGATGATTTGGGTGCAGCCGGGCCTGGATCTGAGTGCGCTGCGGGGGAGTTTGTCGAAAAAAGAATAGATAGAACGCGGACTTGCGGCGATCGATCGGTGTGCGACGCGTTG
>CAYXDO010000035.1:0-75902 GCA_964463485.1 uncultured Myxococcales bacterium
AGCGTGGAACCTGGTCGTGGACGTGGACGATCCGGAATGAAATAGGCGCAGATCCACCTGGCTATGAGTCCGAACGGCAACAAACTCCCCCGCAGCGCACTCAGATCCAGGCCCGGCTGCACCCGAAAGATTTCGAGGACTTACGAATTTAACGCAGTAGTGCTAGCTACCTGCGGACCCCCGCATCCAAAGTTCGGAGAGCTTCAGCTTCGGCCCCTCGGTCTCAGGCTTCACTCGCACTCTCTTGGCCTGAGTGTGGCGGGCGTGGTTTCGTGAAATGACGAACAGCCGCTGTTCGTCGTCGTGAAGATTCAACCCGTCGAGCGCGGCGGGGTTGTGGGTCGTGATGAGGGCCTGACGACCATGTTTTTTCGCGAGCCCAGCCAGCGACTTCACGAGATGTCGAAGCAGGTGGCGTTTCGAGAGGTCGTGGCTGTACGCGATGATGCCGTCGGCTCTGCAGCTCTTCGCGGAGGGCAGCTTGCCTCGCATCGGTGGCGACCCGGTCGAGGTCGACATCGGCGGCCGCAAGCTTGGCCCGATGGTGCTGACCGAGGTCCACTGCGGCGGCGAGCACGGTCGACACGACATCGCCGTGCTCGTCTTCCGAACCGCGCGCGCCGGGGCAAGCACGTGACCTCGCTGCGGACACGTTCTCACAGACTCTTTCGCCCGAGAGTATCTCGAACTCACGGACTCAGCAGCTACGGCCCAGAGGAGTTGTCGTCGTCGAGCGCCGATCGAACGATCGTCGTCAGGCTGCGCCAGTCGTAAGGTTTCGCGAGAAACCGAGATCCGAGCACACCGTGCCGCGCGATGTCCTCGTCCGTGTAGCCGGACGTGAAGATGACCTTGGCCGACGGACACAGCGGCGCCAACCTGTCCGCGAGGTCCTTGCCGTTCATCCCCGGCATGACCACGTCCGTGAGAATGAGTTGGATCTCCGACCCGCGCTTCTCGGACAGCAAGAGCGCCTCGCCGGCGTTGGCCGCCTCGAGCACTCGGTACCCTTCGGCGACCAGCAAGCGCCTAGCGACGTTTCGCAGCGCCGACTCGTCTTCCACGATGAGTATGGTCTCGGACCCCGCCCTGGGCCGCTGGGGTGGGTACGTCGAACGCTGCTTGGCGTCGCCCTGGTGCTTGGGCAGATAAATCGAAAAAACAGTGCCGGCGCCGAGGGCGCTGCTGGCGCAGATCCCACCGCCACTCTGCTTGACGATGCCGTACACCATCGCGAGGCCGAGCCCAGTGCCCTGGCCGACGGGCTTGGTGGTGAAGAAGGGCTCGAAGACCCGGGCGAGGGTCTCTGAGCTCATTCCGGACCCAGTGTCCTCGACCCGAAGCTCCACGTAGCTGCCCGGAGCGATTTCGAGCCCTCTCGCGGTCGCCGAGTCGAGCTCGACGTTGCGCGTGGAGATCGTCAGCCGACCCCCGCTCGGCATCGCATCGCGCGAATTCACCGCCAGGTTCATCAAGACCTGCTCGAGCTGCCCGCGATCGGCGAGCACGTCGTGAAGACCGGCTTCCCCGAAAATACAGAGCTCGATGTCTTCGCCGATCAAGCGGCCCATCATTCGACCGATCCCCTCGACCAGCTCGTTGAGTCCGACCGGCTTGGGTTGGAGGATCTGGCGGCGGCTGAATGCGAGCAACTGCCGAGTCAGCGCCTCCGCTCGGCGGGACGCCTGGATGATCTCGTCGAGGTCGTCGCGCAGCGGGTCTCCTGAGCGAAGATCGCGCGCGGCCAACGCTGCGTAGGAGAGAATGACACTCAGGATATTGTTGAAGTCGTGCGCCACTCCGCCCGCCAGTCGACCGACGGCCTCCATTTTTTGCGCGGCGCGGAGCTGCTCCTCGGTGTCGCGCCGCTGAGTCAGGTCGGCCACGATGCCGGTGAAGCCGAGCGATCTCACGCCGGCCTTCCGCTGCCGAATGGACGTCCGAACGTATCGAGCCTTGCCGTCCGCCGCCTTCAGCCGGTGCTCGACGGAATGATGGGCGCCAGCCGACTCATCCGCGCCGCTGCATAGCTTCGCGAGGTCATCGCCGAAGACGAAGTCCCGCACGTCCCTGCCGACCAACTCACCCGGCGAGTACCCGAACTGAGCCACCGAGCGATTGACGAAGGTGATGAGTCCGGCGGGATCCGTGGAGAACACCAGGTCCTCGAGGCCATCCACGAGCATGCGGAACCGCTCTTCACTCGCCTGGAGCTCCTGCTGAGCCTTTCGTTCGGCCGTGATGTCTTGGCCGGTGGAAATGGAAAACACCGGGACCCTCTCCGGACCCTCGCCCTCGAAGTGAACCCAGGAGTGAATCGACAGCCAGCGAATCTCTCCCGACTTGGTCACCAGGCGATACTCGTACGAACGCCGGTTGACGGGGTTGGAGGCGTCCGAAAGAGACTCCCAAGCCTCCCGCACCCTCAAGAGGTCACCCGGATGCACGTTGGCCATGAGTGTCCGCAGGTCGGTCGCCGACTCGGCGATCTCCAGGTGCGCTCGCGCGCGCTCGTCGAGCGATAATTGCCGGGTCCGATAGTCTACCCGGACCGTACCCAGCTCGGCGGCCTCCAAGGCCTGGCGGTACCGTTGCTCCGCCGCGAAGAGTTGCGATTCCGCCAACTTCCGCTCCGAAATATCCTGCCGAATGGCCACGAAATATTCGATCTGACCTCGGTCGTCTTTGACCGGCGTGACCGTCAAATCCTCGTCGTACGCGGAACCGTCCGCGCGGCGATTCACCAACTCTCGATGCCAGGCCTGTCCGCTTCGGATCGTCTCCCAGAGGTCCCCAAAGAGCGAGGCATCCCGCTGCTCGGGATGGAGGAACACGAACTCCGCGACCTCCCGATCGTCCTTGCCGAGACCAGTGAGCTTGGTAAAAGCAGAGTTCACCCACTTGACGTTGCCCTCGACGTCGGTGATCGCGATGCCGTTGGCGGTGGCCTCGAGCGCCGACATCAGCACCCGCCGAACCGCCTCGCTCTCGCGCCGCTCGGTTACGTCCTCGATCGTAGTCATGGCTCGAACGGGCCGCCCGGCCGTATCCCGGAGCACGGTCATGCGCGCTTCGACCCAGACAGTCTCTCCATCCGGACGAAGCAGCCGCTTCTCGGTATGGTACGCGTGCCACCGCCCCGAAACGACCCCGCGGAAGAGCTCCTCGTCGCGCTCCCGGTCCTCCGGATGGGTGATTTCGAAAGAAGTGAGTCGTCGAAGCTCCACCGCGCTGTAGCCGGTGATTTCGCAGAGTCGTCCGTTCACCGAGCTGAATTGCCCAGTGACCGGGTCGGACTGAGCGATCCCGACCGGAGCCATGTCGAACATCGCCCGAAGCTCCCGCTCGCTGGCCACGATCGCTTCTTCGGATTCCTTTCGGTCCGTGATGTTGCGACTCACGACCGTGTAGCCCGCGATCTCCGACGTGGACGCTCGCCGACGCGGAGACACTTTGGCGCTCCACCAACTCCTGTGGTCGTCTCCGTCGAGTCGATAGTCGAACTGACTCGCCCTGCCCGTCTCCCGCACCGAGCGAAGCGCCACCTCCAAGCCCTGCCCGACCTGCGGCGGAAGAACGTCGTGAAACGACTTGCCCACCACTTCGGTCGAACCCACGAAGAGCCCATCGGACTCCTTGATCCGGTGATCGACGATCCGACCAGAGTCGTCGACGACGAACACGAGATCGTCCAAGGACGTCAGCACCGAGACGAGTCTGTTGCGCGAATCGCTCCCGGCCCGCGGCCCTTGGGCCGCACGGGCGACTCGCGGAACCAACCCGGGTTGGCGGGTGAAGATCAGCACGAGCTCGTCCCGAGCTCGGAAGACCATCAACTTGACCTGCCCCAAACGCTCGACCCAAACGAGCAAGCCGCTCGGAGCCCCCGTCGTCCAAACGTCCCGAAGCAGAGCCACCACCTCGGGGCCGCGCGCCGGCCAATCCACGATCACGCGCTCCAAAAAGTCAGGCCCGTCGGAAATTCCGGTCGCGGTCGACATCGCCAAATTGGCGAACACGCAATCCAGGCCAGTCAGGACGTCTCGCTCGAACAACGGCCGACCCCGCAAGAGCGGCGTCGGAATCCGATCCAACGTAGCCCCCCGGTCCAAGCGCGATTCGACCCCCAACAGAGACAAACCGAGCTCCGTCGCCAGCGCAGTCAGCTCCCCTTCGGGCCCCGACGATGTAGATGAGTGCGTCATCCGAAGACCAAAGACCCCAAGCTGCGAGCACGAGACCAGCTAGGCGCTGCGCAAAGCATTCGTCTTGTTCCGTACAGCTGCAACGCGATCAGGATACAATAAGTTGGGCGATTGGTGTCCACTTTCGCCTTCGAGAAACGAACGTGAACCCCAACGAGATCCAAGAAATCGAACAAATGTTGGACGTGCCTTTTCTGCGCGAAGTCGCCCATCGCACCGGTCGACCGATCTTCGCGACGATCAGCGGCGCCCACCTCTACGGCTTCGCCTCCGCGGACAGCGACGTCGACCTGCGCGGAGCATTCGTGTTGCCAAAGCGGTCGGTGCTCGGCCTGTTTCCCGCGAACGAAACCGTCACGCTCACCGATCAGAGCCGGTGCGACCTGGACTGGGTCGCCCACGATATTCGCAAATTCGCGCGAATGATGACTCAGCACAATGGCTACGTGATGGAGCAATTATACTCGCCGATCGTCGTCGTCGACTCACCCGCCTTCGTCGAGCTCAAGGAGCTCGGTCGAGGGTGCATCACTCGCCCCACCGTCAATCACTACCTCGGTTTCGCGCGCGGTCGACGAAAGCGACTCTTGGAGCCCGATCCCACGGTGAAGCACCTGCTGTACGCCTACCGTGTGCTGATGTCCGGAATCCACCTCATGAGAACGGGCGAGGTGGTCTCGCACCTAGGCACCCTCAATGCGCTCTTCCGAATGAGTCACGTCGAGGAGCTCGTCGCGCGTAAGCGGAGCGGCGCCGAAGAGCTGGCGGTTTTCGACACGGAGCTGACGGCCCACCAGACGCAGCTCGACCGGCTGGAGCAGGCGCTCACCGCGGCCCACGACTCGAGCTCCCTACCGCTCGTTCCCTCCACGGTGGACGCGCTCGAAGACTTCGTGATTCGAGTGCGTCTCGAGAGTCCGGCGTGAAGACGGACCTCGCCCGCGACACGATCTTCGTGGCGCTCGCCGGAAGCCAGGCGCACGGCACCGCGCGCTCTGGGTCGGACGTCGACCTTCGCGGCGTGTGTGTCGTGCCGCTCGCGAAGCGACTCTCTCTCTTCGAGACCTTCGAACAGTGGGAGGGACCGCTAGTGGGAGAGCTTTGGTCCATCGTTCGCGAGCGCCTGCGCGCCCACCCGACCGCGTCCGAGGGATTGGGCGTCAAGACCGAGGCGGTCGTATTCGACGTCGCCAAGTTCTTGCGACTGTGCGCGAACGCGAACCCGAACGCGCTCGAGATCCTCTTCGCTGACGCGCGAGATTGGCTCTACGAGAGTGTCGCTTGGAAGACCATTCACGCCGCGCGGTTCACGTTCCTCACGAGGCGAGTCCAGGAGACTTACCTCGGCTACGCCATGGCCCAACTCAAAAAGATCCGCACGCACCGGTCCTGGCTCTTGAACCCTCCGACTCACAAACCCACCAGGGCGGAGTTTGGCCTGCCCGAGGTCGGCGCGATGAGCAGAGACGAGCGGAACCGCATCGAGCTGAGTATTGCGGAGAAGGTCCGAGCCTATGGCATCGATGATCTCGACATGCCGAAGCACACCCGCGTGAGTTTCGAGGAGCGACTCGACGCGTTGATGACGGACGCCCTCGCGACCCCCGAAGACCAGCTGGACGAGCGCCTGCGCGCCGTGGCGAGCTCGGCGCTCCGCCTCCCGGCCGCCGTCGTGGAGGTGCTCTCCGCCGAGCGAAGGTACCGCGCCGCGATGTCTCACTGGGAGTCTTATCGGTCGTGGCAAAGCCAGCGAAATCCAGCCCGCGCCGAGCTCGAGTCCAAGTTCGGGTACGACACCAAACACGGAATGCACCTTCTCCGACTCATGCGCACGGGCCTCGAGGTCCTCGAACGAGGCGACCTGCTCGTGCGGCGCGCCGACGCCGCGGAGCTCAGCGCCGTGCGCGACGGGGCGCTCGGCTTCGAAGCTTTGGTCGAAGAAGCCGAAGCCCTTCGGGCCCGGATGTCGAAGGCCGCGGAGACGTGCCGCCTGCCGAGAGACTCCGACAAATCGGCGGTCGACGCGCTCGCCGCGGAGGTGATGCTCGGCTGCTCGAAGTGAGCCGGCGGTGAATAGGCCGTCAGTTCGGCGGGCCGGCCTCCCTGTTGAGCGTCGGCGAGATGAGCAGCAAGAGCAGCGCGATCTGTTGGACGAGCCGCTGCGCTCTTTGGCCGACGTCTCGCTCGAAGCGGCGAGAGAGCGCGGCGAGCTCGGTAGCCACAGCCTTCGGGTCGTCAGCGGCGATCAGCTCGCGGCCGAGCTCGGGGATCTTGTCCGGAGGAATGGAGAACTGACCTGTGCCGTCGCGTGCGATGGCGCTCGCGACTGCGGCCACGGGAGGCGACAGGGTACCCTGAGAACGCATGAGCCCCATTGTGTCCGGTTGCCGCAGGAAACTCAAGGCCGCGCAGAGGCAGAGAGGCAGGGAGCAGGGGATGCGGGGAGGCAGCGGCAGCGGACCGCCGCAGGGAACCGCCCCGGGGCATCGAAAGATGACTGGCCTCTAATGAGACATGAGTCAATTGGCCCCGGAGTCGGATTCGACTACTTGGGACGGACTTCGAATTGGCTGACGATCGCGGGCTCCCGACCGATGTAGCTGGCCGGGTTCGACGCATCATTCACACCATATGCGTCGATTCCATAGGTCGTGATTCGGAGATTGTGAGTGGTCGGAGCGATCTCGAGCTCCGTCCACCCAAACACATGCGCTGCGACGTATCCGCCTTCAATCAAAGTTGCGTCGATGCCTGATTCCGGCTCGATCCCGAGCGGGTCGTAACCGAACGGAGTCATCTGCGCATCGATCAACTGCTGAACGAACACGTCTTTGAATTCGGTCGGCAGCCCGAGATAGGCCGAGTAGGTTTCGGAATCGATGAGTCCAACCGCAGCGGCAATCTCGGTCGTCGTGGGACCGAGCGGAGCGTCAAATGCGATCGCACCCGTGCTGATTTCGAAGGAGCTCACTGGAATCTGGGGTCCTCCCGGTTCGGTCTGATACGTGAGGTTGTTGACGATGGTCCCGTGAATGTCGGCCGCCACGAAGACCACGTTTTCGATAGCGGCGTTGTCGATGAATCCCAGAAGCTGGGAACGTTCGGCCGCATAGCCTTCGTAACGATCCGAAGCGAACAGGACACCGAGATTTTGGATCGGTTCTGGGACCAGCACGAACTTCCAAGTGACGCCTTCCGCTTGAGCAACAAGGAGGTCGCGCTCGAGCTCTTCGAGTTGAGCGGCCCCAAGCATCGTTCGGCTCGGATCGAAGGAGCTCACCAGGAACCCAAAGATTTGGGACGAATCGAATGGGTCAGCGACCGCCGGCAATCCCTGGTCACGGAAGGTTCGGGCGTCGAGCAGGAATGTCGCTGCGCTCGTGCCATAGCGACGAGTCCGATAGAGCTTCGGCTTGCCCTGAGTCCGGGCGTCACCCGTCGAACCGTAGCTCAGCGTCTCGATCGGATTATACTCGTAGAAAGCGCGGAGCCCATTCGTGAAGAGCTCCGTATCGTGAATGTGAGCGCCTTCGTATGCAGCAAATCTCGAGTCACTCGAGGGTGCGGCGCCGCCCGCAAAATCATCGGTCACTTCGTGATCGTCGATCGTCGCGAACCACGCCGTGCTCGCCCGTGCGTCCGCCAGCGTATTCAGCCCAGCTCGCGGAGAATAAACCTCGTTGTGTTTGATCCGAAACTCACCCAAAGTGAGCGCCTGCGGCTGATTCAAGTCCGGCGACGGATAGTCCGCGTAGATCGTGTCTCCGAGCGTCACGAAGAAATCCAGATCCCGGCTCGCGATGTTTCGCGCAGCCGGAAACGGCGCGAGCTCTCCACGCCAGTCTCCCGAAACTCCGAATCTGATTCCGATGTCCGAGTCGTTGGCTGGAGCCGTCCGAAATCGTCCGTGCGCTGGCACTCCGGCGGTCACGACGTACTCATACCGAGTTCCGGGCTCTAGGCCCGTCACCATCACCTTGGCGGGAATGGCAGGATCGCTAACGACGACCGTCGCCTGACCGAGCGGCGCGCTCAGGTTCGGATCGCTCCAAGTGAAAATGAGTGTGCTCTCCACCGTGGTGCTCGCCAGGAGCATCACCGAGGTCTGAGTTGCGTCGCCAGATGCGACGGTAGGGGCCGGGCATTCCGAGTCAGCCACTCCGTTCGTGACATCGCAACCGGGTTGGCTGAAGAATCGATTCGTCCCGACTGAGTCGGAGATGATGTCGTCTCCGTCTCCGCCGCGAACCGAGTCGTTTCCAACTCCTCCGAAGACTCGATCGTTGCCTTCGTGACCATAGACGCTGTCGTCACCCGCTTCGCCGTCGACAAAGTCATTTCCTTCATTGCCACCGACGATGTCGTTGTCGGTGCCGCCGGTGACGTGGTCGTCGCCTTGCATCCCGAGGACTTCGTCCCTCCCCGTGCCGCCGGCCAAGACGTCATTGCCTTGACCGCCCCAGATTTTGTCGTTGCCATCGCCGCCGTCGATGAAGTCCTCGCCGGCCTCGCCCCAAATTCGGTCGTTCCCGAGGCCACCGAAGATCGCGTCGTTTCCACCTCCCCCGAAGATACAATCATCGCCAGCCGAGCCGACGATGGTGTCATTGCCTGTCGTTCCCTGAATGAAGTTGGACCCCGCAACACATTGAGATGTGTAGCTGAGCCCGATCTGCGATTGTCCGTCCAACTCATCTGAGCCAACGGGTTCTGGTCCGCCACCGCAGTGAATGAGGACGGGCGCAAGCAGCGTCCCCATCGAAATTCTGAAAAACCTCTTCATCTAACCCTCTCCATCGTCGACAACCGGACGTTGTCATTTCATGGCACCGACCAAATTGACCGGTGCACTGCGGAGCTCACTTGCGATCCGCTCGAGACGAGTGAATCGCAAGTCGCGTGCCGGGCCGGCGTGCGAAAGGTCGAAGGCGAGTGTGCACTTTTTTTCTCAACCGTTTGGCCAAGTGGGCAATTCGGTGCCCGAGAATGCCCGAGATCCGATTTCTCTCGCGCCCTCTTGCATGCGGCGGCGAGCTCAGGCATTTATTTGCCGCGAGCTTCAAATTCGCGAATCGGGGGTCGTTCGATGTCGAGTTGGTTGAGGGATATGAGCACGGGGCGTCGGGTTGTCTTCGGGTTCTTGTTGCTCTGCGTTCTCGGAACTTGCTGTGCCGGGACAGGGGCCCTCATGCTCATCCGAGGGATCAAGGAATGCGGCGCCTACCAGGATGCAGTCTCTTTGGCAGAGGCCGATCCGAGGGTCGCGAACATGCTCGGCGCGCCCGTAGAACCGAGTTGGTATGTGACCGGGTCGGTGAGTCTATCGAATGACGACGGAGAGGCTGATTTGGCGATTCCCTTCCGCGGATCCAAGAGCGAGGTTTCGGCCACACTTCACGTGATTGCGGAGAAAAAGGCCGGCGTGTGGAAGCTTCGGCGCTCGGATTTATCGAAAGATTCCGGCGGAGAGGTCATAGACCTCCTCGTTCCTGCCCCGATGTGAAAATCGCGCAGGGTCAGGCATGGCTCGTGGCTCGGGCATGGCTCGTGGCTCGAGAGCGCGGCTTGAATTTGGGTGGGCCCACCGAAAATCGGTCAATTTGGCTGAGCCGTGCTCGAGCCGTACTCCTCGGTCTAGGGAGGGAACGGGGAGGCGTGGCCGTCACTCATCATGGGTACGTGCGGCTCACGGACGACCTCGAGCTCCTCGTGCGGAGAGAATCCGCGGAGCTCCTCGACGTTCATCCGCTTCGTTCGAGTTCGGACGGGTCCGAGAGAGTCGGATCGTCCAAGAGCCCACGCAGATCGATTTCCTCTTTGCCGGTGATCCCATCCGAAGGGCACCCGCAGACGTTTTCTTCCCCGACCCCGACGAGATCGCGTCGAGCCCCGGGGATGCCGCCTACGTTGGTCTAGCGCCCCTGTTGGAACTCGAGCTCTGGTCATACCGCAAGCAAGATGTCGCTGACGCCGTTGCGCTTCTCGAGAAGTTGCAGGACATCGAATATGACGTCCGCGAGGCGCACTTCGACCCGAGATTGCGGCCCGAGCTTTGGCGGTTGAGGCAGGACGCGCTCGCAGAGTTGAGCTGGGAAGCGAGAGGTTGACGCTTTACGCCGTCACGGGCTTGCCTGGTTCGCCTTCGCTCGTCGGAGCTCGCGAACGCGAGGTATTCACCGAGAACAGAGACGGAAACGACGCGAGCACCTTCGGCTCATTGCGAAAAAGCCACTCCGCGGCCCTTCGGACTTCGTCGTACGACTCCTTCAGGCGCGTGTACGCGCGCGCGCTCAGCTCGCTCCACTCCGCCCCGACTCATCCGAACTCTCGAAATACTAGGTTTTCACGAATACCGAAGTCGCTGGACCCCTACCCCCTACCCCCTACCGGGCAGATCGAAGATCAATCGGGGTCATGGACGAAGCGGAAGCTCTTCCGCCACACCGGTCCGCCTTGGCCCGTGAGCGAATATGCAGAGACGACGTCTCTTCTGTTGTCGCAGCACGCAATCAGCAAGCCGCCTGATGTAGTTCGCCCGCTTCTGTGGGCCGAGACCACATCGTTCGTCCCGTACTCAGCGAGAAGAGGTTAATCCGATTGGCGCTTATTACGAAGATTCCTCGCGGCGTAACAACGGGAGGAAGGAGGCTCCGCGCTGTCACCCGTCGTCGCCACATTACGATCCCTTTGCGCGTGCGAACGGTGAACGCGTCTCCCTCTTCGGTCTCCTCCTCGTACCAAACGCGGCCGTCGCCAAGCACTCCGGCTCGGCTAACCCCGATTGAACTCGCAGTCCAGGTTAGCTTACGAGCCGAGGCAAGACCTATGCTGCGTCCCTCGCGAGTCCACACGGGAGTCAATCCCACGGCCGGCGTCGCCGTCCATACGACGTGCGGATTGTGGGACATCGAATATGCAACGTCACACTGCTCGCCACTGGGGCCAGCAAGAATCGTTGCGGGAAGTGGCACGGATTCCCTGCGCCAAACTTCGGCGAAAGCTCGGCTGTCGATTGCGACCAAACTACCCATCAGACCATCAGCGCCCAGCCAACCATCATCCAGCCCATCATCATCCAGTCTGGGCGACGGCGAGCCGAAGACAGCGCAATGCCCGGCGACCGTATGGAGGATTAGCCGTTCTCCGCGGCTCGGATCCCAAGTGCGCTCCCACCGGACCGTTCCTCGGTCGTCGGTGATCCACAGACGCCCGTTGCCATTCAGGAGAACTCCGTTGGTCACCGAAAAGACCTGGACGGCCGAACCTGCGGAAAACTCCCTCACCAGTCGTCCGCTGGCAGCGTCGAGGATGGACAGCCTTCCGCAGGTGTCCAGGACGTATACTTGGTGTATCACTCGCGGCGATCGAAATAACGCTTCGATCGCAGTCCGCGAGCGAACGTCCGCCACTTGACAGTGCCAATGCGAGGAGGGCGGTGCTACTTCGTCGAGCCGCGCACATCATCGGATTCGCCGCTCTATCGGCCCAGGTGGAGTCAGGCGAGATTGCAGGTCGTACTCCCCGGCCTTTTCGAACAGTGCCCCGGCCTTTTCGAACAGTGCCGGGCACCGCTCGGAATCGAGGCGGCACCGCTCGGAATCGAGGCGCAGGCACCGCTCGGAATCGAGGCGCACCGCTCGGAATCGAGGCGGGGCACCCCTCGGAATCGAGGCGGTGGGGTCGGAGACGAGGCGCGGCAACTGACCCGCTGCGGTAGCCTCGAAGAATCCGGCGCCAGACGCGGGCTCGTAGTGGGTGTCTCCGTCGAAGGCGACCTCGACGATATTTCGCGCGTCTGGCACGAATGGGAGCCTCACCGTCGCGCGGCCGTAGGCGTCCGTGGCGGCGATGACTTCGAACAGCCCGACTTTGACCCGAACAGTCTGCGTCATCAATCGACTCGTCAATCGGCCGTCGAAGCCGTCCGCGAGCTGTACCAGGAGGTCGACGTCGTTCGTGACACTCACACTCAGCGCGTCGCCTACACGGGGGCGTGGAGCCGGCGAACGAGGCGCCACGATTCGAGCCGCGAGCACGTTGGCCCTCGAGCGCCCCCTGTGCGCGGCCCCAGGCTGCGCCGAGGCTCGGGCCAGCGCCAACGCGGCTCGATCTGCACGTGCGCTTCCTCGACGACGAACGTACTCTCCCGGTCGTCGAGCAGCAAGCGGCGTAGGTCTCGGGCCCTGACGCCCTGACGCGTGGTGAGTGCGTCCGGGATTGTGCTCGCGCCGGACGCTGCGGATCGCTTCAACACGGTGTACGGGCTCGTCACCGCGCGGCTGGAGGCGTGACGTGAAGCCGAACGAAACCTTCGAAACCAAGCACGCGCGGACACTCGATCTGACCACGCCCGAGGCCGGCGTGAAGAACCTTCCCGACGTCGTCGTCATCCCGCTCGAGTGATCGGCGAGAGCCGGCGTGCAGGCTCATGCGTTCGGCGATTTCAGTCTCGGCGGGTATTTTCTCATCGCGAGGCGCGCGCCGATGATGAACACGACGCGGCGGGCGCGGTCATGCAGATAGTAGACGTGCAAGAGCGAGCGAGAGAGGAGCAGTCGCCTCACGCCGCGAAGTCGAGATCGGCGGAACATGGCGCCTGCATCCGGGAACAGATGCAGCAGCTGGATCGCATCTCCGAATTCCGCCTCGAAGACGGGGATTGTGGAGGCTCGGTTTGTCGTCCACCACTCAACGGTCTCCTCGAGCATGCGTAGGCCATCGTCCGTGATGACGACGCGAACCTTCACGAGGTGCGTCGTGCCGTCAGCTTGGCGAGGAACTCGCTCGCCTCCGTGAACCGGCCAGTCGCGGCCTGTTCGAGACTTTTCTCGAGAGCACTGTCGAGCTCCGCCACTTCTTCGTCGGACATATCGTCGTCTTGATCAGCGAGGACGACATCGAGCTCGGCCCCCTCCGGCCATCCCTCCGGCGCGGCCGCGACGAGGCGTCCTCCCTCGACCTTGAGTCGAATGCTCATGCATCGATGATAGCGGCGTGAAGGCGCTCGTGCCATCACGCCCGGTGCGCAGAATGAGGCCGCCTTGGCCCGAGCTGTGGGCTCGTCTGCCCCTCCTTCGACCCCATTCGACCTGATCGCCCGAACGCTTCCGTCGCCGTCCAACCGCTGCCGGTTCGACTGTGACGGACTGTGCTAAAAATGTGATAACTCGGAGCCCATTCGGGTCCATTCTGGACCACTGGGCAGTTTGTGGATCCGACACAAATATACAGATTCATTGATCTATTGTGGTCTCGTGTGGTCCGGCGTTACACGCCTCGGAGGGGCTCATAACCCGAAGGCCGCAGGTTCAAATCCTGCCCCCGCTATGCGACTTATCAAAGACCTCGGTTCCCCCAGTGGGCGCCGAGGTCTTTTCATTTACAACGCTGATAAAGCCCGAAACGACCGCTCGGAAGGGTTCCGAGCCCGCCGGGGGCACCGAAGAGAAGGGTCGGGACCCCCGCAGGAGGCGGATCTTCTCGTTCCAGTGGGGTCGAGACCCCTCCCGGGCTCGGACGCGGACGGCCCGGCTCGTCATCGAGAGCTTCTCCAACTCCTTCTCCACCCCGCGCAACACCCGTGCGGCCACGCCCCACCGCGCATGTGGCCAAGCCCTACTCCTTCCGGTCCTCGAGAACCTCCTCGAGGATCGACTTCACTCTCTCGGCGGCTCGCCCCCCACCGCCGGTGAGGCCTCCGTCGAGCGATCGCACGTCCGCCTGAGTCACGTCCACGTTGGGGACGAGGAGCGTCCGGTGAGCGGTCTCCGCGATGCGCCGGTCGAGCGATTCGTCGCCCGGCCTGCCCGGAAGGACGGCCGCAGACGCCAACTCACTGCCGTCAGGCAACGACAAACTCACCGAGCCCTCGCTCACGGCCAACAAGAGCCCGCCGGTGTCGAACTCGTAAAGCGGTGAGTCCTCCAGGAGCTCGATGGCTTCGAGCACGGGCTCGGAGTCCCCCTCGGCGACGACGTGAACAGGCAGCACGAAGCCGAGCCGCCGGACCACCCCCGGATCGGCGCTGAGCGCGATCGCGTAATAGACCGTGGCGTCCTCGAGGAGCTCGTCTCTTCGCGCGGCCTCCGCCGCGACGGCCGCAGCGCGCGCCCGCAGGAGCACCTCCGACGGTCCGAACAGGTCGACTGCCCGCTTGGCAGAAGCGAAAGCTTCCTCGGTGCGGCCGGCGAGCAGGTAAGCCTCCGCGCGCAGCGCCAGGAATATCGGCTCGCTGATCTCCTTCTTCAGAGTCTCCACACCCTCGGACGACGCGATGGCCTCGAGCGCCACGCCCGGACCCACCACCGAGATCAGCTCGGCGTCGAGCCAGTTCGGGAGCTCCAAGGAGCCCGGACACTCAGGCCGCAACGTCGTCGCGAGCCGATCGTTGGTGGCCACGATGGCTGCGACCTTGCGTGCATCCAACCACGCATCGAATGCCAACTCGGCCGCCTTGGCCCGAAGCCTGAGTGCGACTTTGAACGGCGACCACGAGGCCTGCTCCCGCAAACGACGCGACTCCTCGAGCCGCACGGCCCGGTCGAGCAGGAGCGCCCCGCCATAGTTTTGCTCGAAGGCCGCGCTCGACGTGCCCTGCCGATCGGGCCGATGGACGGCGCGCGCGGTGATACGCAACGCGTCCGCGGTCAAGCCGGACACGATCAGCACCGCCGCCCCGGTGAGCTCCGCGTCCGTCTGGTCTTGCTGGTCGAAATACGAAGGCCGCCCCTGGCGATAGGTCCGCATCTCACGAAGCGCCCCGAGCGCCGCGCCGAACCTGCCCTGCCGCAAGTACAGCTGGGACAAACGTCCCCACGGGTTGATCGTCCCTTCGACCACTCTCCGCGTCGATTCCAGGAGGAAAGTCTCGGCCTCCGCGAACTCACCCATCTCGATCGCTGCCGCCGCGGCGTTCGACAACGCTACCCCGCCGTCGCTGCGACTCTCCTCGAGATACTCAGTAGCCGCCCGCTTGCACGCCTCGTACGAGCGCTCACGATGGCGCTGCTCACTCTCGATGGCACACATCGCGGTGAGACCCACCGCGCGCCAATACCCATCGATCTCGTCCCCGCGATCGATCGCGTCCTGCGCCACGAGCTCGGCCTCGCGCCAGCGCTCGAGCTTCATCAGCGGCCAGGCCTTGAGCGGATCGTAGTCATAACTCATCCGGTCTCGGAGGACGTCCACGTAACGGATTTTTTCCTCGTGATGGTCCATCTCTCCGTGGACGTATACGAGCTCGAGCAGAATGCGCCGGAAGACCGAGAACGTCGCGTCGCTGTCTCCCGTGGGCCGGTCCCCGTGCTCGGCCACGAACAGCTTCTCGGCGCGGTGAAGGTGCGCGAGCGCCAAAGGCAAGTTGCCCTCGGCGACGTGCTGGGCCACCCCTTCGAGGTACTGAGCGCGATACGAGTCCGGATTCAGCCTGAGCGCCTTGCCCGCGACCGTTCTCAGACTCACGTAACTCTCCTGGAGCGCCAGACAGTACCCCGCTCGCTCCAGGTCGGTTCCACCAAACTCCTCGGCCCCGCCGCAGTCGGTGTGAAGCTCCGGCATGCCCTCGGGAGTCGCAGGGCGCACCGGCGCCGGCGGCGTCCCCGCCTCGTTGGCTCGGGGCCCCGCTTCGTCCCCAAACGCCGGCGTCGAAAGCAAAACGCCGGCGAGGATCGCCCGAGCCCCGACGGACCAGGCCAACCCGCGGACGAGCAATCTCACGTTCGCGCCATCGAGGCCCGGGCCAGCCTCTCGATCGCCGGACGCAGCGCGTCGGAAATCACCGCGTCGGCCTCGGCGGATCCGGCAGAGAGCTCCAAACGATGGCCGAACACGCGCGGCAAGATCGTCTCCAAGTCCTCGGCTCCTACGTAGTCACGACCGTAAATCATCGCGCGCGCCCGGAGCGCCGGCAGCGCCAACACCAACGAGCGCGTCGAGACGCCCTGAATCACCCTTCGATCCTGGCGAAGCGCGCGCGCAATATCCACGAGACTCTCGTGAACGAGCGTGTGGACGGCCACCCTCCGCTCGATCGTCCGCCGCGTCGCCAAAATCTCCCCGCGCGAGACCTTTGGCGTCGGCGGCGCTTGCCGCCGCTCCTCGATGCTCCGCAAGACGTCGAGCTCCGCGTCGCGCTCGATGTGAGTCATCCGGATCTTGAACAGGAAGCGATCGAGCTGCGCCACCGGCAGCGGGAACGTACCCGCGAGATCGAGCGGGTTCTGAGTCGCGATGACGAAGAACAGATCGTCGAGCGGCCGGGTGACGTTGTCGACGGTGACTTGCTTCTCCGCCATCGCTTCGAGCATCGCGGCCTGGACCTTGGGGCTCGTTCGGTTGATTTCGTCGGCGAGCACGACGTGAGCGAAGATGGGTCCGGGCCGGAACGAAAACGTCCCGTGTTTCGGCTCGAAGACCGAGGTGCCCGTCACGTCGGAGGGCAACAAGTCGGGCGTGAACTGAATTCGCCTGAACGCCTCGATCACGCCGCGAGCGTCGGGCAATCGGTCATCGAGAATGGCCTCCCCGAGAGCCTTGGCCAAGGTCGTCTTGCCCGATCCCGGAAAGTCTTCCAAGAGCACGTGACCGTCCGACAACAGCGCGATGAGCACGAGCTCGATGATTTCGTCGCGACCCCGCACGGCGACCCGAACGCGATCGAAGAGGCGGCGCGCGACGGCGAGGCAATCGTCGAGAGTGCCGTCGCTTTGTGGCGGCCGGGAGACGGGAAATTCTTGGTTGAGGGCTTCGGTCATCGGGGCTCCATGATCACTTCGAGAGCATCCAGGAAACGGGGTTGAGGGCTCCGGTGAGTCGCCGCCACCACGGGACTCTCGCACGGAGCTCCTTTGCGACCTGACCGGCCGAGCGAGCCAACCCGGGACTCTCGACGGCGCCTGACCGGCCGAAAGCGGCGCGGAGATGCACGTCGGTGAGCTCGGCGAACGAAGGTGAGAGTCCCTTCGTGCGGGCGCGGAATTTCTCCCTCGACTCACCCACCTGACGAACGACGCCCACGGAGGCCAGCCGATCGAGCGCGGCCCGATAGGCGACCCTCGGCAAGGCTCGCGGTCCAGCGAAGGTCGGGAGCCACAACCGCCAGAGCTTGGTCGCGTAGGCCGCGGTCAGCAGCCCGAGCAGCACCCAAGGAATCGCGCTCCAAACGGCCGCCAGCAGGTCCCCGAGGCGCGGCCCGGTCGACCTCGATTGCTGGACTCGGCCCTCCTTGCGAGCCATCTCTCCGAGCATTTGCTGGAGGTCCTGCTCGGCGAACTTCGGCGGATCGAAGTCGGTCTTCAGGGGGGTGACTTCGATGGGTAGCCAACCAACCCCCTCGAGGAAGATCTCGGCCCACGCGTGGGCGTCCGAGCTTTTCAGCAGCAACGAGCTGCCGCCGCCGAGGTTGCTGGCGGGAACCGCATAGCCCGCGCTGACTCGCGCAGGCACTCCGAGCGTCCGCATCAGGTAGGCCGCCGAGTGCGACGTGTGCACGCAGTACCCTCGTCGATCTCCGAAGAGGAACTCGGCGGTCGGGTCCGACGACCCCTCGTAACGTCTCTTGAGGCTGTAAGTCGTATTCTCCTCCAAGTACTTCTTGACGACCATCGCGATCGCCAGCGGGTCCTTCTTGAACTCGGGCCGGAGCTTTTCGGCGAGCTGATCGGCTAACGCGCGGTAGCGAGGGTCCTTGGGCGCCTCGGTGTAGTGGCGCCAGAGTTGATCGTCCCAGCTCGGGTCTCCCGCCGAGCGTCCGACGAACTCTTCGTAAGGTGAGGTCACCACACTCGAGACGACTCGGTAGGCCCGCTTGAATCGCGCGGGCTCGGGGTTTGGCATGGGTTCGAGCTCCACGGGGTCGATCAACCCGAACGGTCGAGTGTGTGGAGTCAGCATCGCGACGTCCATGGCCACCAGAGTCCTCACCTCGGACTCGGGCGGCCGAGTAATCTCGGTTTTCTGAGTTGGAAAATCGAAGCGCCCGTCGGGATCGACGCTGGGTTCGGTGGCCTCGACGAGTCGCTCTCCGTTGAATTGAGAGAAGGCGCCGTGACGGAAATAGAAGACGCCCGACAAAGGGGCGACCTCTCGGTGAAACACCACGATCGCGGCTGGCCGGCTCTTGCCGCTTCCGGAGCTCGGCAAGTCCTTCTCGAAGCTCTTGCTCGACTGACCTGCGCTCGGTTTTGGAAGCCCGCCCTTGGTTCCGTCGTCTTTGGCGAAGGACTCCTTCGGCTTCTGCTTGCCGTCCGACGCGAGCTGCTCCCGGGCCGGACCCTGGTCGTGAGAGTGAATGCGGGCTGCGACGAGCGCGCCGAGCACAAGGACCAACAGGAGCTGAAGGATCGTTCGAGCTCGGGTGCGACCGTGAGCGAGGATCGCAGCGAACAGCGTCGCTCCGACGAGCCCTACGGCGAGGAAGGCGACGACCGGATCGAGCCCCTGTGTCCAGAACCAGTCGGCGACCTCGAGCGGACGGGCGATCATCCCGTCCCGATGCGCCGCCACCGTGGCGGCGACCGCTGCGACGACGACGACGCCTTCGATCGCGAGGGCGGCTCGATACCGCAACGCCAGCGCTCTCAACAGACCGCACGAGCCGACTGCGAGGAAGAACCAATGCACGCCGTCATCGACGACGAGCGCCAACTCCGCGCCAAGCAACGACGACCCGAGCTCGGACTGAACGGCCATCGAGGCCAGCAGCGAAGCTGGGATCATGGCCACCCCGAGCAACAAGATTGCGGGAAGTCGCACTCGCGCTCGCACCAGCCACGCGGCCGCCAACACGCCGGCGATCGATCCCGCGATCCCGGCCGCTGAGCCGAGCCACGTGGTCAGCCTCCAGGAAAAAATGGAAAACGCCGACGCCAACACGAGGGCGTGAGCGGGGGTCCCGAAGCGTCGCTCGATAGAGCTCGACAGGGACTCGGTCATGCAACGCTCCTTTGGCCTTCTGATTTGAGCGCACGGCCGCTCGGACGATCCACGACGATCACGCTCGCCCCGGATCGCACGAGCGGCGTCGTGATCCCGCGCAGCGACGCTGCCGTCGTCGTGTTGGTCGACTCACTCGGCGCAGGCAGCTTCGCGAGATCGATCAGCTTCCGCTCGGGCTCCGGCTCGAGCCCGTCAGTGACGACGGCGACGGTCGACGGACCGTTCCAGCGTTTGATCGCGGAGGCCACCTCGTCGACCCACGGCCCTGGCCGGCAAGGAGCGAACACGATCAGGCGCGAGCGGTTCGTGGGGCCCGAGGTGGCGAGGAACCTCGGCAGGCCGCGAGCTTGACCGGCCGGATCGTCTCGAAAGCTGCGCGAGCGCGCGATGGCGATGCGCGCGCGATCCGCGTCGCTCACGAGCTCCTCCTGACCGTCCACGCCGAGCACCCAGCCCTCCCCAAGCGCTCCCGTCTCGATCGAGACGCGGGCCAGCGCAGCGGCAGGCTCGTCTCCGGACGCCGCTGGAAGGTACGCGATGACCTTGAACGACGGGCTGATGGCGCGCTCGGGCGTGCGAACGACCAACTCACCCGTACGTGCGTAGACCTTCCAGAGCACGAGTCGAAGTGGGTCTCCGTACACGTAGGATCGCATGTCGTAGCGGTCTCCGACTAGCTCTCCCGCGGGGTGCGAGAGCTCGTCCCCGCTCGTGAAGGCACGCAAGACCGGGTTCGATCCCAAACGACCGGGATGGGGCAGCACGAGGACCGAGCGCCGCTCCTTGTGGCGCAATGAGATACGGGCGAGACCGAAGGCATCTTCGACGGTGAATCGGCGCGTCACTTCATCGGCCAACATCCGCTCGTCGGACTCCACGTGCTCGACGAGCTCGGAGCCTTCGCGGGTCACGGAGATCTTTGGCCCGAGCGGGTCCTCCCAATCCCATTCGACTTCGACCACCGGGAGGGCTCGCATCACAGGCAGGCGGAGCGCGGTGGCGTAGCCGCGCTTGGCCTCGAAGTTCAGCGATGGGCCCGACGGCAGCCCGCGTAAGCGCCGCTTCAGGATCCAGGCAGCCGGGCCTACGGCCAGAAGCGCGAGGGCCAGGAGCGCGAGGCCGAGCAAGCTCGCGAGCTGCACCACGTAGTCCGCTCGCGGTACGCCGAACCAGAAGTACGCCGAGGCCGACACCGAACCCACCAGCAGGCCGAGGTTGGTCAGCGGAAGGCGCTCGCGCAGCCGCCCGGCGCGCCGCCAGAGCTTCGCCGCACCTGTGCGGATCGAGCCACCTGCGACTCGCAGGCCGGCCACGGTGGCGGGAGCACGCATGAATCCCGAACCCATACGAAGCAACGGACGGTGGCGGCGCGCAAGCACCGTGAGCGATCAACGCTCGACCTGCGCCCAGCGTTCCGAGAGCAGTGCACCAATTGCATATCGCGGACCGACCCACTACGTTCTCCCCGTGCTCCCGGCGCTGGCGTTGCTCGTCGCAGCCGAGAAGCCCCTCGTCGTCGCGACGGTGATCTTCGGCGAGCCCGATCCGACTCGCCGGACTGAATGGATCGCGCGCGCTGACGCCGCAGCTCAGGCGCTGTCCATGACCCCGAAGCTGCTGGTGATTTCAACGGGCGCGAAACCTGCGCCGCTCTCCCTCGACGGAGCCAAGAGCCACGTAGAGCGCGCGCGAAACGCGTTCAAGACGTTTCGCTTGGCCGCCGCCAAGACCGAGGTCGAGCTGGCTACGAAGGCGCTGGAGTCGTCCGTCGGCCGCCCCGAAGCGCGGGAGCTCGATCGGCAGAGTCTGCTGCTGTCAGCGTCGATCGCCAACGCCCAGCGCGACGACCCGGCGCTCACCAAGGCGCTGTCGGCTTATGCGCTCCGATTCACCGACGAGCCTCCGCCCCAAGAGGCGGGGTGGCCCCCGACCGTGCGCTCGAAGCTCGACGAGCTGCTGCCCAAGAAACGCTCCACCGTGTCCGTTCGGACCGCACCGACGGGTCGCGCGTTCTTCGACGGGCGCGACGCCGGCGACACGCCTGCTCGAATCGAAGGCGTCGTTGCGGGGAGCCACCGGCTCGTGATTCGTGCGGAGGCTCACGTGGAGGTCGATCGCATCTTGGAAGTGACCGATCCCATCGAGCTCGAGGAGTCACTTCTCCTGGATGCCGATGCGCTGGCGGCCACCCCGCCCTCCCCTATCGTTCGAGCCAGCCTCATCAAGCTCGCGGCCGGGCTCGACGCCCTGGTGCTGCTCGACTCGAAATCGAGACGGGTCAGTCGGCTCGACCTCTCGAAGGGGTTGGCTGCGGGAGAAGCCACCGACGCCGTGTTCGATGACGCTCCGGGCGGCCTCGAGACGGCCGTGAGCCGACTCTTCACGGAGCTCGAACGACCGGGCGGAGAGATCCCGTGGTGGGCGTGGACCCTGCTCGCCTCGGGCACCGCAGCGGTCGGAGCGGGGACCGCGTTGAGGCTCAGCGCGGTCGGCACCCAAGACGACCTCCTCGTTCGCGCTCCAGCCTTGACCCAGCGACAGGCCTTCGACATGGACGACGAGGCGCGATCATTGGGAACGGGCGGGTCGGTGTTGATCGGTGTCGGAGCAGCGGCGGTCGCCGGGTTCGCGACGTGGTTTCTGACGGAACGCGCCTTCTGATGAGCACGCGACTCCGATACGCCGTCGCGATCCCGCTCGCGCTCGCGGCCTGCCTCGACGATCTCGAGCTCGAGACCAAGACCTTCGCATGCCGGAGCGCGGAAGATTGCGTGGACGGCTTCGTGTGCGATCCGACCCGATTCGTGTGCGTGACGAACAGCGCCGACGGAGGCGCTCCCGACGGCGCGATCGGACCTGGTTTTGGACAGGCCTGTGTGGACGAGAGCTGCCGGGAAGGCTCATGCGTCGACGGCGTCTGCTGCCGCACGCCCTGCACGGAGGCCTGCCACCGCTGCGACCTCGTCGCTGGCACCTGCACGCCCTCCCAGGACGGGACGGATCCCGACGGCGACTGCGCGGTCTCGATCGATTGCGGCACCGTGGTCTGCGAGCTCCTCGGCGACCTCTGCTACGCGTGTGTGGAAGGTCCATCGACCGCTACGTGTGATGGCGCAGGCGGATGCCGTGCGAACGCATGCCTAGGCACCGGCCGCGGGCGCTTGCTCGGCGGATGCCACGGCGGTTGCGCTCGCGCGGGTGCGTGCGCGCCAGGGAGCCTCGCCACCGCGAACGACGATCCGCTCGAGCTGTGCGCTTCCGGCGGAGCTTGCCTCCTTCAAAGCGGGCAAGAAGCTTGCTGCAGCCAGGCGGGGACGTGCTGCCCGATGTGTGACGCCGACGATCCTCTGTGCGAGTGATCCTCTGTGCGAGTGATCTCCGGTGCCTTTCGTTCGATCGACCGCGGCCTCTCAGCCCTCTTGCCGTAGCGAAAAGGCCCGAACCGTGTTTGCGGCCTCGCAGGATCCGGTGAGGAGCTCCACGACCCAAGTGGGCTCGTCGTCGACCACCGCCGTCGCGGTGCACCCACTCGGCACGTCGTCGGTCTCCAGCTCGATCCCGAGACCTTCCTCGAGGTCCGTCAGCCTCACGGCATCGTCGAGCCGAGAGATCGCATAACGGCCGTCTTCGACCGGGATCGCGAAGTCGGACCACCCCTCGGATCGAGTGACGCTGAACTTCGAAGTCCCGTCCGAGGCCCGGGCGTCGATCCGCGACGGGCCCACGAACGCAGCCACGTTCTTCCTCGGGACCAACGCGGAGTAGCTTCCGGGCTCATAGCGATCGACGACCGAGGCGAAGCCTTTGACGGTGTCGATCAGGACTACGCGAGCACCCGCACCGATGACGACACGATCGTCGAACACGGCCATGCCGGGAACGCGGGGCTCGGGGTCGCCGCGAATGATCGACCACTCCGATTCGCCGTCCGTCGTGATGGACGTGATCACGCGCTCCTCTTTGGCGCGGTAGTCGATGATCCAATGGCCGCTCGCGACCGCAGCGTTCTCGATGGTCGAGCCCGCGTGAGGCGTTCGCTGCCACCGCACGCCCGACTCGTCGATCGAAGTGATGCGATCGCCCTCGACGAAGAGCGCGCCCAACTTTCCACCGTCGATGAAACGGCCCCGCGACTCGGAGCTCTTGCCTGGCAGCACCCGGTGCCAGTCGACGCTGCCTTGTCGCGGGTCGACGCGCAGCAAGACGTCGTTGAGCGCAACGAACAGCGCGGCCCTCGAGGTCAGGATTGCGCCTCGCGTGGGCGGAGCTTCGAGGTCGAACGGGAGCAACGGGAGCTCCCAAGAGCGCCGCCCCGATCCGTCGAGCGCTACCAGCCGCGCCCGAACGGCCGCGTCACGACTCTCTGGAAGCCGACTGCTGAGCAGCAAGAGCCGGTCCTTCGAAGACTCGGCGGCGAGGAATCGTTCGTCCTTCGCCTCGGACCACTTGGCGTCCAGGCTCGTCGCAGAGAAGCGAGCCTCTTCGGCCAGCGCCGCGGCTGAAGGAGACGCGAAGACCGAGCATCGCTTGGCAGCCGCGACGACACGCTCGAGATCCTTGGAAAGGACCCAGCAACCGTCGGCGCCTTGCACCACGACCCCGCGATCGGTGATCGCACCGAGCGACTCTGCGCCGTCGACCCGAGCCTCGAAGAGCGGAGTCGTCTCCGCACCTTGCATTCGAACCTGCTGGGATGCGCACCCCGAAGCGCACCCTATCGCGAGCGCCGTGGCCGCGCGGAGGGTGAAGTCGAGAGGATATCGTCGGGAGAGCCAGGAGCGAAGCTTCATGATTCCGGTCAGTCCTCTACACCGAGGACTCGATCGGTGGTGACCGCAGATCGTTCGAGGCCCAGATCCTCGAGCGAAGCCAAAACGCTGGGATAGTCTCGAAGCACCTCGAGCGCAGACGCCGCCTGAAATCGAAGCAGCACGGTCTCTCCGACCGTGCGCACGGTGGCTCCGCGCGGCTCTCCGAGCAGCGCCGAGAGCTCCCCGACCACCGCTCCTCGATCCAACGTCGCCACCGTCTTTTCGCCCGACAGAGAGGTCGCGGTGACGTCGAGCAGCCCAGCCACGATCACGAAGAAGGACTCGCCAGGATCACCCTCTCGAACGACCTCGTGCCCATCGGAGTATGAAACCTGTTCGGCGAGGCCCTCCAAGCGTTCGAGGCCCGCTTCGTCGAGCCGCGAAAGGAGCTGTGTGTTCTTCAGGAGGTCCTTGACGTCGACGTCCATGCAGAGCGCGAGTTTGGCACCGGCGCGTGATTTCCTCAATGTGCGGCCCACCCTCGCCGCCCCATCGTTGACACAATCCGGGCGCGCGGGGTCTACGGAGCCATGGATGGTGGCACCCGCGTCGCGGAGGTTCTGCGTGCTCAAGGCGTCGATTTTCTCTTCACCCTGTGCGGAGGTCACATCTCCCCGATCCTCGTGGCGGCCAAGCGACGCGGGATCCGGGTCGTCGACACGCGCCACGAAGTGAACGCGGTGTTCGCCGCCGACGCGGTCGCTCGCCTCACCGGCGTGCCCGGCGTTGCGGCCGTGACCGCAGGCCCCGGCGTCGCCAACGCCCTCACCGCCATCAAAAATGCCCAGCTCGCCCAGAGCCCGCTGGTGCTCCTCGGCGGCGCCACCGCGACCATGCTCCGCGGTCGAGGCTCCCTCCAAGACATCGATCAGATCTCGCTGATCGCTCCTCACGTGAAATGGCACGCACGACCCAACACGCTGCGCGAAGTCGTGCCCGCGCTCGAAGAAGCCTTCGAACGCGCCAAAGAAGACGTCCCGGGACCGGTCTTCGTGGAGCTCGCCGTCGATCTCCTCTACGAAGAGAAGGTCGTCCGCGAGTGGTACAAAGCCAAGACCGACAAACAGAACAAGACCCCCGCCGAGCACGCGCTGTCGCTCTACATCCGCGGGCACCTCGGCTACTTGTTCTTCGGCTCAGACAGCCCGCTCATCGGGCCCAAGAAGATGCTCGCGCCCAAGAGCCCAGGCGGCCAGGAGATCCAGAAGGCCGTGAAGATGCTCGCGGACGCGAAGCGCCCGACCGTGCTCGTCGGGAGCCAGGCGATGCTCCACCCCGCTGAATCCAGGGACCTCATCGACGCGATCGAGCGCATCGGCGCCCCCGTCTACCTCTCCGGTATGGCCCGCGGCCTCCTCGGTGCATCCCACCCGCTCCAGATTCGACACAAACGACGCGATGCGCTCAAGGAGTCCGACCTCGTGGTCTTGTGCGGCCTGCCGGCCGATTTCCGACTCGACTACGGCAGCCACCTCTCGCGCTGCGACGTCATCGCCGTGAACCTCGACGAGCACGATCTCACGAAGAACCGGCGGCCCGAGCTCGGCGTCCTCGCGGACCCCCACACCTTCCTCACCGCCGTCGCCCGCATCAGCACGAAGAAGCCCGCGTACGAGTCATGGCTCGAGAAGCTGCGAGCACGCGACCAAGAGCGAGAGATCGAAATCGACAAGCTCGCGTCAGAGCCGAGCGAGCACACGAACCCGCTCGACGTGTGTCGCAAGCTCGACAAACACTTGGCGGAAGACAGCGTGTTGGTCGGCGACGGGGGCGACTTCGTGGCGACCGCTTCGTACTCCCTGAAACCTCGCGGTCCTTACTCCTGGTTGGATCCGGGCGTCTTCGGAACCCTCGGCGTGGGCGCCGGCTTCGCCCTCGGCGCCAAGCTCGTCAACCCGAAGTCCGACGTCTGGATCGTCTACGGCGACGGAGCCCTCGGCTTCAGCCTCACCGAGATGGACACCTTCGTCCGACACAAGGTCCCGGTCATCGCTGTCGTCGGCAATGACGGCGGCTGGACGCAGATCGAACGAGACCAAGTCGTCGTGCTCGGCGACGACGTCGGCTGCCGCCTCAACCGAACCGACTACGAACGAGTGGCCGAAGGCTTCGGCGCCAAAGGTATTCGCGTCGAGAAGCCCGAAGAGATCGAACCAGGCTTCCAAAAAGCCCTCGAGCTCTCGCGAGCGGGCTCGCCCGTCTTGGTGAACGTCATGCTGGGGCGCTCGGAATTCCGAAAAGGATCCATCTCGATCTGACCGCTGCCGTTTCTGCTTGCGGCAGCGAGGCGCACCCACGCCCCCCTGACCCGACGAGCCTTCCGTGTTAGGCCCGCGCCATGCGAGCCCTCATCGACTACCAGAAACGCGCCGTCTCCGCGGACGAAGCCGTCTCTCACCTGGAGAGCGGCATGCGTGTGTTTCTCCATGGAGCTGCCGCGACGCCGCTGGATCTGGTCGAAGCCATGGCCAGGCGCACCGACCTCGAAGGCGTCACGATCTACCACCTCCACACCTCTGGCCCCGCCCCCTTCGCCGATCCCAATCAGGTCGGCCGCTTCTTCTCCGTCTCGCTGTTCACCGGCCCACCTCTTCGCAAGCCCATCGAGGAAGGCCGCGCCGACTTCATGCCGATCTTTCTCTCCGACATCCCGCACCTGTTCTCGTCCGGTCGCGTGCCGCTCGACGTCGCGCTGGTGCAGCTCTCACCGCCCGACCTCAACGGCCACACCACCCTCGGCACGTCGGTCGACGCAGCCAAAGCCGCCGTAGAGTCCGCCCGCCTCGTGATCGCCGAGATCAACGAGCGCATGCCGAGGACGCACGGCGCCACCGTCGTCCCCTTCGATCGGATCACTTCGTTCATCCACACCGATCGGCCGCTTCCCGAACACGACCTCGGCGCCGAATCCGAAGTCGAAGGGCGAATCGGCGACGTCGTCGCCGGGCTCGTCGAAGACGGGTCGTGCCTGCAAGTCGGGATCGGCGCCATCCCCGACGCCGTGCTCGCTCGGCTCTTCGACAAACACGAGCTCGGCGTCCACACCGAGATGTTCTCGGATCACATCGTCGATCTCGTCGACGCGGGCGTCATCACCAACAAGAAAAAACGCGTCCACGCTGGACGAACGGTCGCCAGCTTCGTCTTCGGAACCCGCAAGACCTACGACTTCGTCGACGACAACCTCGCGGTGGAGATGCACCCCTGCGATCGCACCAACGACACGGCGATCATTCGCGAAAACGACAACGTCGTCGCGATCAACTCCGCGGTCGAGGTCGATCTCACCGGCCAAGTCTGCGCCGACTCCATCGGGCACCGCATCTACTCGGGGATCGGCGGGCAGATGGACTTCGTACGAGGCGCGGCGCTGTCACGAGGCGGGAAGCCGATCATTGCCCTGCCCTCCACCGCCGCCAACGGCCGCATGTCCCGCATCGTCGCCTCACTCAAGCCGGGCGCCGGCGTGGTCACCACACGCGGCCACGTCCACTGGATCGTGACCGAATACGGCGCCGTGAATCTGCAAGGGAAGACGCTGCGCGAGCGAGCGGAGCTCTTGATCGGAGTCGCTCACCCCGACTTCCGAGCCGAGCTGCGGCGAGAAGTCGCACAGATCAGACACTTCGTGCTGGGCTGAGGCCCAGGCTCGTGCCCAGGCATGACGATCCGCGGAGCAAACCGGCCTCGTCCAGCCGAGCGGACCGATACCTGAAACCGAGCGAAGCGAGGTTTCGCGCCGTGCCGTGCCCGACCGATACCTGAAACCGAGCGAAGCGAGGTTTCGCGCCGTGCCCGACGCGATTCCCCAATGGAGCACTGCCGAGCCGTATCTTTGCAGCCGGCGGTCCGGCGCACCGGGGCTTGATGCCTGGGCTAGGAATCGCGAGTTTCGTAACAGGCTCTAGCTAGAGAGTTTGCAGGCCGAGGGACTCCAATGAGGAGCCGCGTCGGCTCAACGCTTCCGTTCGAGCGTTTGTTGGTCAGTTGTCGCCGCGAAACATGCTCTCGAACATCGCCTGCACCTCCTCCTCCTCCATGTCCTGGGCGATCGCGACCTCCTTCACGAGGAGCGATTTCGCCTGGTCGAGCATCTTGCGCTCGCCAAAGGAGAGGTCCTTGTCGTTCTTGAGCAGGTACAAATCTCGGAGCACCTCTGCGATCTGCTTGGGCTCCCCGGATTTGATTTTTTCCATGTATTCGCGATAGCGGCGGTTCCAGGTCGTGGTCTCGACCGAGAGAAACTTTTGCCGGAGCACGTTGAAGACATCGTTCACTTGTTCGGGGCTCATGATCTCGCGGAGTCCGCCCTGGGCGCCCGTCGGGATCATGACCTTCATTCCGTTATCGAGAATCCGAAGCACGTAAAAGGTTTGCTTCTCGCCGCCGACATTGCGGCTCTCGATGCCGGTGACTTCCCCGACGCCGTGGGCGGGGTAAACAGCCTTGTCTCCGACGTTAAAGGTGAGTTCCATCGTCGATCGAGCCTCCGTCCAAAGACGCTTCGTCCAAGGGCTATCGGTCGCAGGCATTTTGAGGCCTTACGCCTCAGTTTGCCCGCGCTCCGTTGATTTGTGTCCAATCGGGTTTAGGTGTGCCTTCCAACCCCTAGGTGGGGAACTTCATTCCAGCGGCTCACCAGCGCGCGGAAACGTAACACGGTGCGTCGGTACTGTAAAGCAGACTGAGGGCCGTGGCTTGACACCCGATCCGGAACCCGATATGGTCCGCGCCTTTTTCCAAATCGGACGGAAGTTCGCGTGATCACTGGGAGTTCTGGTATTTTGGGGTCGAAATGCCAGACTCGCCTACGATGTTCGGAGGACGGGCCGTCGACCGACCTCGGTTTCCTCGCGCTCAGGCATTCGCAGGGGCCTGTTTGCTGATCTTGCCACGACTCACGAGCGCGAACGAGGTCGGTACCTCAACGCCCACGATCACCATCGAGCGCGCCCTCGAGTCCGCCCTCGCTCGCTCGTCAGAGATCGCCCTCGCCAAGGACCGGATCGACCAGGCGAGCGTCAACATCGCTCGCGCCCTCGCGCTCGTTCTCCCGACTTGGAACGCTTCCTCGAGCTACACCCACCGTGAGCCCAAGCCGCCCACGATCACCTTTCCTGCCTTCCCAAACCTCGGCTCCGACACGGTGCGGCAAGCGTGCGCCGACCCCAACGACCCGACCCAAGTCGCACCCACCGAAGCCTGTATCATCGCCGTCCTCGAGGAGTTCGGCCGGTCCATCAACGCTCCTCCGACGGAGCTCGATTTCGCCCGGCGCGACACCGTGAGCTTCAGCTCGCAGGTCACGTGGACCGTGTTGAACGGCCGATATTTCACCGCGAGCGCCAGCGCGGACGACGCGGTGAGGATCGAACGAGACAGGCTGGACGCGAGCCGATCGACCCTGATCGTCGCGGTGTCCCGAGCCTACTACGCAGCGCTGACCACCCAGCGCTCGCTCGAAGTGGCGCGCCGCGCCCTCTCGAGAGCTGCGCAGAAGACCGCCGTCGAGCGCACGCAATCGGCGCTCGGCCAGGCCGCGCCCCTGCGCCTGCGCGCGTCCGAAATCCACCTCCGCGAAGCCGAGCTCGACGTCTCCCGCGCAGAAGTCGCCCACCAGAGATCACTTCAGGCGCTCGCGCTCGCTGCCGTCCTCGAGACACCCGCCGACGTGGTCACGCCCAAGCCCCAAACCGTGCCCGATGGAGACGAAGACGCCCTCACGCGGCGTGCGCTCGAGACACGACCCGAGCTGCTCGTTGCGCGACGCTCGATCGATATCGCCGAACGCGAGCTCGATGCCTTCTGGTGGAGCTTCGCACCCACGATCGCGCTGTTCGGAGCCTTCCGCGCGTCGAACGTCGAGGGCATCACGGGCCAAAAGTCGGAGTGGACCCTCGGCGTGAACGCGAACCTCACCCTCTTCGACGCCGGTTTGCGCTACGCCGAGCGCGACGAAGCCGCGTCGAAAATCTCCTCGGCGCGACACAACGCGGATCGCCTCTTTCGTTCGATCACCAACGAAATCCGATCGGCCCGACTCTCGGTCAAAGCGGCGGCGCTGTCCAAAGCCCGCGCGCAGACCGCCGTCGACCTCGCCGAGACCACCCTCGACCTCGCTCGCCAGCAACACCAGGCCGGAACGATCCGCGAGATCGACTTGAGAGAGGCCGTGGACGCGGTCGCCGACGCCGAGCTCGCCGTCGTGCGCGCGGACTTCGAACGAGACCTGGCCGTGCTCGAGCTGCGAGCGGCCCTCGGAACCTTGGAGGACTAAGGACCCACCGACGCCGGATCTTTCCTTGCGAGTTGAACGTCAGTCCACGGGCCACTGCCGCCGAACTCCCTCTCGCAGCTTCCGGTCCACGGGCCCCTGCTTGGCATCGAGCTCGTCGAGGAGCTTCTTCGCTTCCTGCTGCCTGAAGTGCTCGCGGATGACGTCCGCGATCCAGGTCGACGTCTTGAGCTTGGACCCGCGCGCCTCGCGCATCACCCGCTTGGCGAGGTCCGTATCCATCGACACCGAGAGCTTCACGCCGACCGCATTCCTACCACTGGAGGAAACCGCGCAACCAAGGATTCAGAGCCTCGTGCGCTCCCGGGCGAGCTCTGCTTCGAAGTCCGCCCGAATCTCGCGGAGCCGCGCCTCCGTCTTGGCCTCGAACCTCAACACCAAGATCGGCGTCGTGTTGGACGCTCGGACGAGGCCCCACGCGCCGTCGCCGTAGAGCACACGGGCACCGTCGACATCGATCACCTCGAAGCCGCGCTCACGAAACCGCTTCACACACGCGGCCACGAGCGGCCCCTTCATCGCCTCGGCGCAGTCCACCCGAAGCTCGGGCGTCGAGTACGTCGGCGGCACATCCAAAAGGAGCTCCGACAAGGGACGCGACTCGTGGCTCAAGATCTCGACCAGCCGCGCGGCCGTGTACGTCGCGTCGTCGAACCCGAACCACCGATGTTTGAAAAAGATGTGTCCGCTCATCTCGCCAGCGAGCTCCGCGTGGGTCTCGGCCATCTTCGCTTTGATGAGGCTGTGACCGGCCTTCCACATCACGGGCTGCCCGCCGAGCCGCGCGATCTCGTCGTACAGCGTCTGGCTGCACTTCACCTCGCCGAGGATCGTCGCGCCGGGCACCTCTTCGAGGAGCGCCCGGGAGAACAAGATCATCAGCCTATCGCCCCAGAGCACCTGCCCCTTCTCGTCGAGCACGCCGATGCGGTCTCCGTCGCCGTCGAACGCGATCCCAAGGTCGGCGCGCTCCGAGGCGACCGCTCGTCGCAGGTCTTCGAGGTTCTCCTCGACCGTCGGATCGGGGTGATGATTCGGAAACGTGCCGTCCATCTCCGCGAACAGCGGAACCACCTCGACGCCGAGCGCGCGCAAGATCGGGATCGCGGTCGGAGCCGCCGTGCCGTTGCCTCCATCCACGACGGCGCGCAAGCGCTTGGGCCCCATGGAGATCCTCGAGGTCACGGCCTCGAGATAGGCAGGCCCGATGTCGAACGAGTCGATCGCCCCTGAGCCTACCGGCGCAAAGGCACCAGCCTCGATTCGCCTCCGGAGCTCCTGGATGCCGTCGCCGTAAAGGCTGGCTGTCCCTCGGGAGATCTTCAGCCCGTTGTACTCGGGCGGGTTGTGCGAGCCGGTGATCTGAACGCCGCCTGAGGCGCTCAAATGGTGCAACGCAAAATAGAGCGTCGGCGTGGGTACGATACCCACGTCGATACAACACACCCCAGCGCGCGCCAGGCCGCGTAACAGCGCCTTCGAGAGACGCTCGGAATGAAGCCTGCAGTCGCGCCCCACGACCAAAGGTCCCTCGCCGACCCACGAAGCAAAGGCGCGCCCGATCTGCTCCACACCCGTCTCGGTGAGGTCTTGGTCGACCACTCCGCGAATGTCGTACTGACGAAAGATCTCGCTCGAGATGATCACAGAAGCTCCGTTCGACCGGCCTCCTCGAGGAGCGCCACGGCCTTTTGCACGTCTTGAGAATGACCCCGCCGCGTCACCAACACCGCATCTTTGGTGTCCACCACGATCAGATCGCTCGCGCCCACGACCGCGACGACCCGGCCCGCCCGCGCGTCCACCAACGAACCGCTCGCACCCACGATGAGCGCGTCCCCAAGCGCGACGTTCTCACTCTCGTCCTTCGCGTGCTCCGCGTAGATCGCGTCGAACGAGCCGACGTCCGACCAGCCAAAAGACGACGGAAGCACGATCAGCCCACCCGCCTTCTCCATGACCCCGTAGTCGATGCTGATACTCGGAAGGCTCGCGAACACCTCGCGAGACACACCTTCACGCATCATCGAGCGGACGCTCCTCTCGAGCTCCGGGAGCTGGGCCGCGAGCTCCGATTGCATTCGTTCGGCCCGAAACACGAAGAGACCTGCGTTCCAAAGGTACTGGCCGGACATCAAATAGGACTCCGCGGTCTTTCGATCGGGCTTCTCGACGAACGCCTCGACGGCTCGAATCACGCCGCTGCCTCCCGCGCGGATATAGCCGTAGCCCGTCTCCGCGTGCGTCGGAACGATCCCCAACAGCGCGATCGGCGATGCTCCCCCAGGCCCAGACTCGATCGATCGAAACGCGAGCTCGAGGTGCGCCCGAAACGACGTCTCGTCGCGAATGTGATGGTCCGAAGGGAGCACCGCGATCGCGGCATCGAGGTGTCGCCCCGCGATCACCGCGGTGGCCCACGCGATACACGGCGCGGTGTTGCGCCCGATCGGCTCCACGAGGATGTTCTCCGCAGGGATTTCGGGAAGGTCGCGGCGAACGTCCGCCTCGAACGCCGAACCCGTGACGACCAAGACGTGGTCCGCAGGTGTCATCGACACCACGCGATCGAAGGTGCGGCGCAACAAGGAGCGTGTCGGGTCGACGAGCGCGAGGAGCTGCTTGGGGCGGGCTCGGCGCGAAAGCGGCCAGAACCGCTTTCCGGCACCGCCTGCCATGATCACGACGAAACGCTGAATCATCTGGCTCGTTCCTTCCTCGCCCACGATGAGCGAAGGAGGAATCACTTTCTTTCGAAGACTAGACAGAAACGAAGGCCGTGCTCGTCATTCGGTGGGAACGCCTTCGACCCGGTTTCGCCCGTTCTGCTTCGCACGGTACAACATGTCGTCCGCCGCCTTGATGAACGGGAGCGGCTCGCGAAAGCGACCCTGCATCTCGGCGACGCCCAACGAGATCGTCACGTCGATCGTCTTGCCTTCGAAGAGGAACGGCGTCGTCTCGACCATGCGGCGGATCTTCTCGCAGAAGATGCCGGCCTTCTTCGCGGTCGTCTCGGGCATGATGATCGAGAACTCCTCGCCGCCGTAACGAGCGAACAGCTCCTCGCGCCGCACGTGTTTCGAGATGATCTCCGCGAGCCGCTTGAGCACGAAGTCACCGGCGAGGTGCCCGAAGGTGTCGTTCACCTTCTTGAAGTGATCGACGTCGAGCATCACGAGCGTGAGCGGGCGTTCATAGCGGGAGCATCGCGCCATCTCGCGATCGAGGAACTCGAGGAAGTAGCGCTTGTTGTGGATCTGCGTGAGGCCGTCCACGATCGTCATTCGATAGATTTCTTCGTGGTAGAGCGCCTCGATGTTGCCCCCCTGGATGAACTTCAGGATGGCTCCGCCGATCTTGATCAGGTCTCCGTTCCGAAGCCTGTCGCGTCGAACCTCCACGTCGTTGACGTAGCTGCCGTTCGTCGATCCGAGGTCCTCGATGTAGATCCCGTCGGCGTCCTTGGAGACACACGCGTGCATACGAGAGACGTTGTCGAGGTCGAGCACGAGGTCGTTGTCTGCGCCGCGACCGATGGAGAGTGTGTCCTTCTCCATGTGGTACTGCCGGCCGAGGTTGGGGCCGTAGATGATGACGACGCAGCTCGCTCCGGAGATCGCTTTGTCGACGATCCTCGAGACGGTGGAGACACGGGTCTCCTCGTCTTGAGAAGAGTGATTGGCGAAGTCGCGGAAGTCGCTGACCATGGCTCAGCCGTCGCCGGCGTCGTTCGCCCGAACCTCGCCCGGGCTTGCAGAGTCGCCCTCTTTCGATGGTCTCTTCGTGCGCTCCTCGAACGGCGCGTCGTTCGTGTCACTCGGCGCGAGCGCCTCGTTGGTGGTCCGCAGGCGATGAGACAGCACCTGCACGAAGCTCCATAACAGCTTGCTGGAGAGCACCGGCTCGCTCTTGACCAACTGATAGAACGACGAACGCGAGAGCAGCATGAGCCGCGTGGGCTCGCGCGCGCGAACGGTCGCCGATCTCGGCGAATGATCGACGAGCGCCATCTCGCCAAAGTGAACACCAGGCTGCAGCACGGTCAGCGGCCGCTCGCCCTTGAAGACTTCCACCTCACCCTGAAGGATGATGTAAAACTCGTCGCCCTGCGTCCCTTCCTCGACGATCGCTTCGCCAGGCCTGAAGCTCTTGAGGGACGTGTGGTTCAAGACCTTGACGAGCTCCTTGTAGTTGAGGTGCCGGAACAAGGGGATCTTGCGAAGGATCGTGAGCTTGCGGATCACGTCGGCGGCGTCGGGATCGTTGGCGTCCCCAGGAAGACGCAACACGACCGCGGTGATGTTGTCCTTGCCACCGCGCGCGTTGGCGAGACTCACCAGCTGCCGCGGAAGATCTTCGCCGTTCTCCTGCGACAGGATCGTTGCGAGCTCGGCTTCGCTCTCCACGTAGCCGTGCATGCCGTCCGAACAGAGCAGATAGGTGTCGCCAGGCAGCACGTCGAACACGAGCGTGTCGACCTGCACGGTCTCGGTGATGCCGACCGCGCGAGTGATCACGTTCGAAAACGGAGAGCGCTTGGCCTCTTCGGGCGTGATCGCCCCCTTCTTCACCTGCTCCCAAAGGTAAGAGTGGTCCTCGGAGAGCTGATGCACTTGCGCCGCGCGGGCTAGATACACACGCGAATCGCCCACGTGCGCCATGAACGCCTTGTTGCCGGCCAAGAGCATCATGGAGAGCGTCGTGCCCATGCCGTGGCGCTTCTTGTCTCGCTGCGCCATGCGGAAGATGTCGCTGGACGCGACGTTGATCGCGAGCTCCACCTCCCGCAGGACTTGCGCTCGTATCTCCGGCGTCGACGTTTGTGAGAAGCGTTCGAGCAGAGCCTTCTTCTTGAAGAGCTCCTCTTGAACGACACGGAGCGCCCGCGCGGATGCGACCTCACCGGCGGCGTGGCCGCCCATTCCGTCTGCAACGGCGTACAGCCCCAGCTGGTCGTCGATGAGCCAGCCGTCTTCGTTGTGTTTCCGCGCTCGGCCGACGTCCGTCAGCGCCCAAGAATCAACACGCACGTGGAAGAACCCGAATCGCTCAGCGGACTTGCCCGGGCGATTTGCGGACCGTAGCAGCGCGCCGGAACGCGGTCAATGTAACGACCGTGTACGAGATTGGAGGCAACGTAGGAACGGGTCCACCGACGGCTCGGGCCCCGCACCGCGGCTTGCCCAGGTTGACGCTCAACCCCCGACGCCGCCTGTGTTTTCCGCCGCGACGAGGTCGATCTCGGCGATGTCCTCGAACGTCGTCAGCTGCCGGAAACGCTCGAACCGCCGCATCAGCTCGGCCTTGGTCACCCGGGCGAGTCGGTCAACGGAAAATTCCTCCACGGTGAAAGACGCCATCATGCACCCCATGACGACGGCCTGCCGCAAGTAGACCGGGCTGTTCGCCACGCGCGACATGTAGCCCATGAACCCGCCCGCGAAGGAGTCGCCCGCGCCCGTAGGATCGAACACCGACTCCAACGGATACGCAGGAGCCCAAAACAAGTTGGTGTCGTCGTGAAAGTACAACGCGCCGTATTCGCCGCGCTTCACCACCACCGCGCCCACGCCCATCTTCCGGATCGCGGCCGCCGCCTTCACCACGTTGTGCTCGCCCGCCAACAACCGCGCCTCGCCATCGTTGATCGTGAGCACGTCCGCTCGCTTCAGCACTTTGAGCAGCGCCGCTCGCTCGCCTTTGATCCAGAAGTTCATCGTATCGAGCGCGACCAGCTTGGGATCGCGAACCTGGTCGAGCACGCGCAGCTGAAGCTCCGGATGGATGTTCGCGAGAAAAACGTGGCCCGTGCTCCGAAAGTGCTCCGGGAGCTCGGGCCTGAAGTCCGCGAAGACATTGAGCTGTGTCTCGAGCGTCTCGGCCTCGTTCAAATTCTCGCCGTAGCGCCCCGCCCAGCGAAAAGTCCGGCCCGACGGCACGCGCCGAAGACCCGCGAGATCGACCCCTCGACCCTTCAGAAACTGAACGTGCTCCTCCGGAAAGTCTTCACCGATCACCGCCACGAGCTGCACGTCCGTCAGCAGCGACGCCGCCGTCGAAAAATACGTCGCGCTCCCTCCGAGCGCGTTCGGACGCTTCCCGAACGGCGTCTCCACCGAATCGAGCGCGACCGATCCCACGACAAGTACCGACATCACTCAGCCTCCTTCTGCTTTCGCGCAAAGACCGGATCGAGAATGGGTGACAGCGCCGATCGCGCGGTCTCCGGGATCGCTTCCATCGGCGTCATCAAGCTCGTGTCGAGGACCCGAGAGATCTCCTTCGTGTGAAGCTCGGCGGTCGCCCTCTCGGCGTAAGCCTTCACGACCGACTTGGCGCGCTCCACATTGGCCGACAGCACAGCCAAGACGGCGTCCACACTCACGCTCGCCTCTTCCTCGTGCCAGCAGTCGTAGTCCGTCGCCAGCGCGATCGTGGCGTACGAGATCTCGGCCTCCCGGGCCAGCTTCGCCTCCGGCATGTTCGTCATGCCAATCACGCTCACACCCCAGCTCCGATAAACCATCGACTCGGCCTTGGTGGAGAACTGCGGGCCTTCGATACAGACGTAAGTGCCGCCGTCGTGGGCCCGAATCGAATGATCCTTGGCCACCTTCACCAGCTCTCTGCGCATCGGCTCGGAGACCGGGTGGGCCATCGGCACGTGCACCACCGTGCCGTCCCCAAAGAACGTCGACGGACGACGCTTCGTGAGGTCGATGAATTGGTCGACCAAAACCAAATCGCCCGGACGAATGTCCTCCTTCATGGAGCCCACCGCCGAAACGGATAACAGCTGCGTCACGCCGAGCTTCTTCATGCCCCAGAGGTTCGCGCGAAAGTTGATGTCGTGTGGCAACACGCGATGCGCGCGCCCGTGCCGAGGCAAGAACACCATGCGACGCCCGGCGAGCCTGCCGATCACGAACGCATCCGAAGGCCGCCCGAACGGAGTCTCGAGCTCCATGAAGGTGACGTCAGTCAGGCCCTCCATGGCGTACAGGCCGCTGCCGCCGATGACTCCGATGGTGAGCTCCTTGGGTGCATGAGCTCCGGTTTCGTGACTCATAGGGGCCCGGGCCTTAGCGGGTCAGCGTCGACCGGTCAACGCGACGATCCCCGGAGGAGCACGAGGACTGGACGAGCCTGAGGACGTGCCCGGGGCGAGCACGAGCCACGGCCTTCACGGGCCTTCACGACACGAAGCGCGCCCTTGGCTGAATACAGGCAACTCAGCGCCGCAGCTCCGACCCACGAAAGAACTCCTGCTCGCGCTCGATCCCGAAGACTGCGAGCTCGACCGCCCTAATTCCCCGTCCGCGGAGACTTCCCCGCCGCACCAAGAGGTGGCAGGGTGCCCCGATGCGGCTCAAAGTCCTCGGCCTCTTGTTCGCCCTCCTCGCCTGTAACACTGAGGAGCCCGGAAGCCCTGTCGACGTCGGCCCCTCGACCGACGCCCAGTCGGCGGACGCCCGGCAAGATGCGGCGCCACAAGACTCTGGATTCCAGCCAGACGCCGAAGCGACCCTGGACGCGGGCTTCGACCTCGACGCACAACCCTCCGACTCAGGCGAGCTCGTCGACGCCGAACCGGACTCGGGCCCCCCCCCCGACGCGGAGCTCGACTCGGGAGAGTCAGTCGACTCAGCAGAGCCTACGGACGCAGACCCAGGACCCGACGCCGCAGCCGACGCCTCCGTCGACGCAGGCTTCGCTTGTGATTCCAACCCTTGCTTTCCTGGCGTGAGTTGCGAAGTGCTCTCCAGCGGAGCCTTCGACTGCGGAGACTGCCCCATCGGCTACGCAGGCGACGGAGTGACTTGCAGCGACTTCGACGCCTGCACCCTCAATCCCTGCCTCGCAGGAACGACCTGCACGGACAGAGTTGCGCCCGATCCAGGATACTCATGCTCCCCCTGCGTCGGAGCTACCTGCCCGATCCTCCGCGCCCTCGCCGGCCCCGACCAAGAGACCCTCGCCGGGCGAGTCGTGTCGCTCGAGGGATCCGCGAGTGGCAACAACGGCGCGATCACGTGCTCATGGAGCAACGACCAGGACCCGAGCCTACTCACCACCTGCTCCGCCACGGTCACCGTGCAGGCCGAAACGAGCTTCGAGCTCACCGTCACCGATGCCTCCGGAGCATCCGCGTCCGACGAGCTCGTCGTGAGTATCGTGCCCCTCGTCGCCGACGCAGGACGGGATCAGAACAAACGCCTTGGCGACCAAGTCACCCTCACCGCGAGCTGGTCCGGAGCTTCCTGTTCCGACGGGAGCTGTATCGAGTGCGTGTGGCGCAACCCAGACCGCTCGATCCTGGCGACGACCTGTACGACGACGACGAGTCCGACTTTCACGACCCAATACGAGCTCACGATCACCGACACTCTCCAGGGCGTGGTCGCGACTGACGCGACGACGATCTTCGTCACCGACGCACCGGCCAACTTATGCGGCTGGAACGTCGTCGTCATGACGAGCGTCCAATATCCGACCGCACCCAACCCCAACTATACGTGCACTCCCGACGGTCGAGCGCGAAGGCAGACGGTCAACGGCAAGCCCTCCCTCGTCGTGAGCGATCTCGAGATCGAGAACGCAAAGATCGTCGGATACATCGGGGTCGAGACCTCCTCGGACGACGATCTCATCGGAATTCTGTGGGGCATGCAGAACCCCGCGCACACTTACCTCTTGAGCTGGAAGCAGATCTCCCAGGATCTCGGCGCGTGTGGCAACGCGCTCGCCGGCGTGGCCGTCAAAAAGATCGACGGCGCCGCCGGAGCGCCGACGACCATCTCCTACAACTCGGCGTTCGGATTCAACGCTACGGACTACGTGTACACCTGTGCAGACGGATGGGCGACCGACCGACTCGACGAGAGCCTGCTGAGTCCAGGTTCCTTCTTCTTCGTGTCACCCCGCGACCCAGGAGCTTCCGCGGCGGGTTGGCGCGACTTCATCACCTACCGATTCGAAATCTATCACGTGGCTGACCGATCCAAAGTCTTCATCTACGAAGACGACACGAGGTCCGGCTCGACCGCCGTGCTCACACGAGAGCTCGAAATCGCCGATTCGAGCTATCCTCGAGGTCAGGTCGCCTTCTTCAGCAACTCCCAGGCTCAAGTCGATTTCGGAGACTTCACGTTCGCCTCGCTCGCCGACTTCGGGGCCCGGGCCGGAGACGACTTTGCGGTCGACGGAGGTCAGACCGCCACGCTCACCGGAGCTGCCGAGCTCGCGGTGCCACCCTACTCATGCAGCTGGTCGGAGAGCGGTCTCGAGTTCTCGGGAACCTGCACGACGACGACGACGCCTTCGGTCGACACGACGTACACACTCAGAGTCACCGACGGATTCGGACGAGTGGCCGAAGACGATGTCCGAGTCACCGTCGCTCCGTGACGCTCACGGCGCACAAATTCTGGCCCCCATCTCCGATCTCGATCTTCCACTGCTGAGTGGTCAACCTCGGCGATAATCCTGGACCAATCGCCGGACCCCTGGGACCGCAGGCATAGCGCTGTACCCCAGGGAGCGGCCGGACCCCTCGCCGGACCCCTGGGACCGCAGGCATCTTGCCTGCGGCTACTTAGGCTAGGAGTTCAACGCCGAGTGATTTCGAGATTCAAGAGATAGTCGATCGGCTCGACGCTCTCCACAGCAAGGAAATACGAACCTGCCGGAAGCTCGACGCCTCGAATGGGGTCGACTCCCGCCCCCAAATCGGCAGGCCCGCAACTCGGCTTGACGACGACCGATGCAGGAGTTGCCACCGCGTGCAGCACCGAAGGCTCGGCGAGGTCGATCCGGTAGAACACATCCACGGGTCGACCAAAGCTGTTGGGGTCGGGTTCGCGCTCGGAGGCGGCTCCACGCGTCGATCCAAAAAACGTCACCGGGATATCGATTCCCGGAAACGAAATCGGAAGGGCATCCACGCATGCGTCGTTGCTCGGGCGAGGCCCGGAAGGCTCGATACGATAGGACAGATGGAAAGTCGTGTCCGCACAGCCTCCGAAGGCAGCCGCTCCGACATGAAGATGAAGCAGTCCGGGACCCACGCCGAATAGGCCGCGAGGCAAAAATCGCCCCAGAAACCTCGGTTCGCCGCAGGTCCCGGCGAACGCGTACCCGGAGAGCTGAGCAGCCTCGTAGCTGACGTGAATGTCAGATCGTTCTGTCAGCTCCAGGGCGTAGTAGAGACCGTTGAGGCGGGCACCAAACGGGTTGACTGACTCCGCCGCGGACACGTACGAGCCCTCGATGATATGCCAACCGACTTGGTTCGGGAGCGAAGCCGCGTCGTCGCAATCGTCATTTGGTGGACGCGGAGCGTCGAAGATCTCCAGGTTAATCACACCAACGCCTGCTACGACATAGTCGTCGAATGGGCGGGCCCGTAAGAAATAGGTCCCTTGCTCGAGATAGCCGGAGCAAGCAGGAGAGTACCCGAGCCCACCTGGGTAGGGCATGGGGTTGCAGTTGCCGTCGAGTAGGTCGACATCAAAGCTCACATGGGGAACGGTACTGTTCAGCGTCGATGTCGAGTTGACCGAAATGATGGCAGGTTGGTCGAGCTCGAGCTTCCAAAACTGTTCCGCGACTGGGTCTGAAATCCATCGGACCCTGAGATCCACGGGCAGAGTGGCGCTGCGTTGGGTCGATTCGAGCAACGTTGCATGCTCACAAGAGGTGTTGGACGGTGGTGTGCTGGGAGCGCCGGGCAAGATGCGAATCTCGACCTCCGAAGTCCTCGGATTTTCGCTGGTCTCTATGAAGACGAAGTGCTTTCCGGACGCAACACTTCGAAGGAAGTTGCCGCACGCCAACTCGGGACCGCCGCCGCAGGAATTCGTGACCAAAGCCGGCACGGCTCCGACCTGCCTTCGAGCAAGATCTCGCCGAGCGAATAAGAAGGCATCCACCGTAAGATCGGCGGCCGACGGCAACTCGATTTCGAACGCGAGTTGCGGGCGATTCTGAGTGCAGGATCCTTCGACCAATCGGCGAGCGTTCGCAAAATCGCGAACTATATGGGCACCGGAGTCGTGAATGACGATCGGCTCGGCGGCACAACTATCCACGTCTCTGATTTCGACGGTCAACGGAGCCGCATGGCCCGAGAATGCGAGCAGCGCGGGTCCATTCACGGCCGCCTGACGCGCGCGTGGTCCGATCGGTCGACATGCTGCGTCGATCGGGAAGAACTCGGCGTCTGGATCCGACGGCCCGAGCCAGACTTCGACCTGAGCTCCTTCCACAAACTCGAGCACGGTGGCATCGTCTGGGAGCCCTTCGTCGGTCGGAACCGACGGGGCCGGTCCAAGGTCAAGGGCGCCGCGGAAGCCGGGACGAACGATGAGACTCGGTGCACAGTCAGAATCCATGCAGCCGGAATGGGGAAACAGCACCAAGACGACGACCATGAACGAACGTTTCACTGACTGCCGCATCGGCTCACTCCGTATCCAGAAGCTCGAGCCTGAGCACGAATTCCTGGCTGCTCAGCCCGCCAACAAACAAGCGGAGCTCACCGGGCGGTACAACCGTGAGAACCTCGCTTTGGCAAGACGACACGCCGAGGTGTGCGCAATCAGCACCCAGCGCAAGACGTCCATCACCTGACTCGAACGCAGCGTACAAAAGCGAGCGCTCCGGTACTTGTAGGGCGTAGAAGAGGTCGGCTGCCAGAGTGCATGCACTTCTGTCTCGCTCAGTGATATCAAAGCTCGCCCCGCGAAAGGACCCTTCGATGCGCACGGGCGCATGGAGCCCCGGGAATTCAACCTGAGAGGCCGTCAAGCACGTGTCGTTTGAAGGCGCCGGAGGCGAAGCGGTGATTTGATACTCGAGCCGGAACCTCCCCGGCGCGCAGGAGAGCTCAGCGGTGGATGGCGCCCGGATCCACAGCGGCCCCGGCGCCAATCCAAGGAGCTGGTCCCCGGCTAGGCCACAAGTCGCAACGAAGTCGGGTCGATCGCAGGCGCCACGAAACACTGACAACGCAGCGATTCCATCGTGCTCTAGAATCGTGAGGTCAGACCTGGCACGCAAGTCCAGGCGGAGGTAGGCGCTCTTTTCATCAAGACATACGCTCGAGAGCTCCACTTCGGCCGAGAAATTTCCTTCCGCCGCATGGAGCCCAACGTCCGAAGGAATCAGCTGGGCCCCTTCGCACCGCGCCGACGCGGGTGACTCCGACGGCTCCGAAAGGAAAAGGTGGATTTCGCCTTTCGCGCGAGCATCGAAGATCGTCGCTCGCACATAGTACGTTCCAGGTTGCAGCAATGCAGGACATGGATCGAAGGGAGTGGAGCAGTCCGACTGAAGCAACAGCCAGTAGAAGCCAGCAGCATCAGTGGCCCATAATCCGTCGAAGACGGCAGGTTTCGAAAGATCCAACCTCCAGAACTGTTGATGCCCCCACACAGACGTAAACTGCGGAGAGTACTCCACAGACAAAACAGCTGAGTTGTTGCCATCGAACGCGATGGCTTGGCTCCGGTCGCAAGAGGTATTGGACGGCCACGCGGACCGCGTCGTTCGCCGGACGGTCACTCGTGCCGAGGTCGCGACGGGATCCTCCGCGGCCTCGACCGCGAGAAAGTACTTTCCTGGCGGAACATCGCGAATCACGTCGCGGCATCCCAAGTCCTGGCCATCCGGGCAGGAGTCACGAAGGTAGACGTAGAAGTCCTGTCGTCGGGAGCCCGATTGTCCCTCGACTTCGACTTCGAGGTTTGACGGCTCCGGAATGTCGAGCTCGAAGACGACTTCCGGGTGGTTCGTGCCACACGGGTTGAGCATGAGATCTTTGGCGTCCGCGAAGTTTTCAATGGTCGTTGTCGTATCAAGGCTGAGCGGGATCGCTGGACAGGCGCTTGCGGGGTTCATTTCGGGGTCGACCTCGAGCGTCACGCTCGAGTCCTTCGGCCCGATGAGTGCCAGCCGAGTCCGGCCCACGACGTTCGCCGCTCGACCGCACTCACCGATGATCTGGCAGTCCACGTCGAGACGGAGCATTCGCGTCGAGGGCAGGCTGCCTTCGATGGAGATGGGAGTCAGCTCCGCTGCCATGATTTCCGCGTAAGCTACCGCGTCGTCCTCTGAGGCCCCGCACAGGCCACGAGGCGCGCTCTGCCGGAGCGGGACGGTAAGAGGTCCGCGGGACCGCGGGTCGATTCGGACCATAGTCTCGCACTCCCCAGGCGCGGGCCCTGATTCAGGAGTTTCGTCGGCGCATGACAGGAGAAAGGCGATAGCCGCTGCCGCAAGGTACCGGCCTCGGCCAGTCGCAGAGTCCCATCGCCGGGTCATTGGCCCTCCCCATGAGGTCGTTCGGCTGACGTCGGTACGGCCCTGGGGTCCAGACGGCCTGAAGGATCCAGTCTGCGCCCGATCCGCGACACGGGTCCAGCGTAGCAGAGTGCCTCGTGAAGCTCACGTGCGAACCACGACAGGCTGATCGCGATCGGAGCTTCGTGCTTCGTCGAACGGAGCAAATTTCGGAGCTCGATGACCGCACTAGACTGGGGCCCAATGAATCGGAGCGATTCTCTGAGCACAAACGATTGCGCTCTTGCGATCGTTCGTGCACGCCCACCTCGTGCGACCGATCCGACAAAACACCCCCGAAGAATTCTGGTTCGTGACCTCCAGGAGTTTGGAGTCCCGATTCTTCTTGAAGCCAGACCCCCAGGCCGTCGAGATCGTGGGCTTCTGGATTCCACCTAGACGCTGAAGCGGCCCTGGACGCGGGCTTCGACGTGGTCGCGACTGACGCGCCCTGGGACCGCAGGCATCTTGCCTGCGGCTACTTAGGGCCCGTTAAAGAATTACCGGATCAACTCGGTCTTCGATGGCTCCGAAGGATCCCTACCGTCGCCTTGGGACAGTAGGATACGGGCCCTTAGTGCATCCGTGGAAAGGATAGGAATGCTGCAAGTTATTTCCTCACGGTGCCTTAGTGTACCCCCCCCCTCGCCGGACCCCTGGGACCGCAGGCATCTTGCCTGCGGCTACTTAGCGCTGTACCCCAGGGAGCGGCCGGACCCCGGGACCGCAGACATCTAGAGTCCGAAGAGGAAGCGGATCAGTCGGAGAGCCATCAACACTTCACTCTCGCGCGACCGCCAATGTGAAGGCGGAACCTACTCACTTTTGCTGAGCCGCGTCTTTCGGCACGTGCGAGCACGCTTCCTGGTGCCCGAGGCCGCAGGCCTTCACGAGATCGGGCGTCGCCTTGGCGTCCTGCTTCGAGTGATGAAAATACGTGGCTCGTCCAAAATAAGCATCCGCTCGGCCCGGATTCGCCGCCACGAACTCGTTCCACGCCGCTTCGACCTCCGGGAACCGCTTCTCGAACTCGAGCGCAAGAACCAACTCGTCGTAGAACGTTATGTTGGATTTTGCGGTCCGCGCGCGCTCCTTCAGACCTTCGATTCCATGTTTTCCGACAAGGGCCAAGACGCGCCGACCTTGCAGCTCCTGATCGTCCGGAACCAACCGGAGCGCGCTATCGAAGGACCTCACAGCCTCGTCGTACTTTTTCTCCTTGGTGAGCTCGGAGCCTCGATAGTTGAGAGTAGCCCGGATCCACTTGAGCCGCTCGGCAAGCTCTTCGCGGCCAGGCGAGAGTCGGGCCTCCCTCAGCACCTCGTCGGCCGCTTCTTCGAAGCGAGAGGCGTCCGAGAGCGCTCTGAAACGATCGGCGTAAAATCCTGGCTCGTTGGGCTCGAGCTCGATCGCCCTGGTGAGATCCGCGAGCCGGGCTTCCTGCTTTCCCAACTTCTCCCGAGCCCTGGCTCGTTTCTCGAGGGCAGTAGCAGACTCAGCATGCGCCATGGCGTTGGTGCACTGCGCTTCGACCTCGGCGCCGTTTTTGTCGTCGAGCTTCATTCGCCGGCACCTGGAGATCGCCGCCTGGTCGAGTAGCTTTGCGAGCTTTGGATTCCGCTGGGCCCCATCCTGTGCCTTCTGAGCGAAGCGATCCATCTCCTCATACGAGCCGCCCCATTCGGGAGTCCGGCCGCGAAGGTAGACACCCCGAACCGCGAAGCAGTCGGGACAGGCCGCGAGGGCCCGCCCGAGAGTCGCCGCTTGCCCAGCTTCGTCGCCGCCCGAGCGCCCGCCGTTGATGAGCTCGAAGAATGCGCCCTGCAAGTTCGGTCGCAGCTCGAGGGCACGATCGAGATCCTTTCGACCTCGCGCGAGAAGCTCCCTCATCTTGGCGAACTGCTCGGCCGAAGTCTCGCTCGCGTACTTCTCTCCGCGAGCATCCCACGCGCGTGCGCTCAGGTACACGCCTCGACCCAACCACGACGCAAACGACTTCGGCGAGTGCGCGACCCACTCGTCCAAGATCGGCTCGAGCGAGAGATCCGGGATGAAGAAGGCCCGCGCCGAGTCGATGCTCCACCGCTCCTTGCGGAGGTCGGCTTCGAAGTCGGCCTGATACGAGGCAAGATAGGTCTCCAGCTGCTCGAATTTGCGAGCCCGGAGCAGCGCGAGCAACCCAGCCGCGTCGGCCGTCGCGACGGGCTCGCCAAACTGATTCAGTCCCGGGCCCCCAATCATCGGCCGCTCGGTCGGAAGGGGGAGCTCGGGGACAGACCTGATAGAATGTCCGCCAGTGACCTTCGGCGCCGTCTGCTTCGCCTTCGAACGAGACGCGACCTCGGTTTCGGTCTCGCCGATCAACGCTTTGTGATCAAAACATCCGGCCGACGAGAGAATGAGGACATGGAAGATTGCTCGAGCAGGCCTCATGTGTACCCCCACGTTCGAAGCTACGCCGAACCGTATCATCGGGACTCAGGCTGCCTGGAACCATGGAAGCGCGCAAGTGATCCGAGCCCTCGCACCTCCTTTGGATTTATCGCGCCGATTGGCGCGCACAGCAATCCAGCGCGACTCCAAGGTCGAGCGAGCCCGATTTCGAGCCGTGCCCGATTTCAGTCGCCTGGGTCGCCGCCAGCGTTCGACATCAGATCAGAAAGCACGCTTCGGATGCCGAAGCGGACTCCCTGCTCGCAGCGAGAGTCGCCGAACGCCTGGTGGAGAACGGGTTGAGCGTCGAGCTGGCTGCCAAAATCGCCGCGAAGTCCCTCCTGCGACCCGCGCCAACCATCCCGATGGAACGAACGGAGTTGCTCTTCGACAGCTTCCGATGCCCGGTCGGCGACCGAGCGTGGACCAACTGAATCGTCTCGGTTTCGTGGCCGGAGCCATCTGGGTAGTTCTTTGGTTCTATTCCGTGCGTTTCGAAAACGTCATCGAGAACGTGGGGCTCCTTTGAGAACCAAGCTTGATCACGATTGTACTCGTCCGTACTCATTGATCGAATGCATGATCGCGATCGCGATCCTGAGCATCGGTGCGTCGGCTGTCCACCTGATCGAGCCGTACCGTCAAGCGATCTTGCAGGTCCGCGCGACAGAGGACCTTGCGGGGGTGCTCGACCAGGAGCTCGAAGCGCTGCGCGCTCGTGCAAGCCGCCGGTGTCCCGCCTCGGAAATGGAACCCAGACACCTCCCCGACGAGTCGTCGTGGCGTGGGCACGCACTCGTGAGTCGCCACATGAGGCCAGGCCCGGGTGGCACAGTCCTGATCGAAGTCATCGCCCGTGTGGAGAAGCTTGGCCTCGAGCGGAGAATGTCGGCACTGGTCCGACCGAGGTCGCCATGAAACGAGATACCTGCCGCGGATTCACGCTGATGGAGCTCATCATCGTCGTAATGACTTCCGCGGTGGAACGGCGCTCTACAAGCTCTACTTGGCGCCGGCCGCTCGTTACGCAGATACCACATCGATCCCGAAGCTCGTGCAGCAGAGATACTTCCGTTGAACGAGGGCGTGCTTGTCCTAGGAACGGACGAGCTGAGCGACGGCCGAGCCCAAGTCTAAGTCATTCGAACCGAGACTCGGTTGGCTCATACAGCCACAGGGGTGGGCGCTTCGGAGGGCTCTGTCGGCAACTCAGACGTTCGATCCAGAATGAGCTCCCATCCCTTTCTAACACGATGATCTGCCCGTCGCGCCCGATGGCACGTGTGCCGTAAGGATAACGTATCGGCAGCGCCGGGCTCACTCGCCCCTTCGGGTCCAAAGCCACCGCGTAAGTCAACTCCGATGAGGCCCAAACCATACCCATGAAAGTGGGGAGCTCGATCAACCATAATCTCGAGCCGCCGCGCGAGGTGCCCGTATCCACGACGATTGGCTTGGAGGGGCGGTCGTTCGGGTCGAAGAACACGACCTGAACGCGATATCCTTCTTCGAATGCAAGCGTCGGCCGCTCGCCTGTGCTGAAGGTCAAGCTGCTGAGCGGGAATCCCGAAGTCGGGATGCGATGAGCCTTTCCGATCCGTCCGTCGAGGTCGATCCGCTGCCACGCGAGCTTCGACGCCTTCCTCTGGAATTTCTTCCCTGTTGCCTCGAGCCAAGCTGCTCGGAACGAGTCGCCCTCGGCGCGAACGGCCGGACTGTCACGCCACACACGGCTCGCAGCTCGCGTGCGCGAGAGCAGCCGACCATCTCCAGCGTCGAGAATGACATATTCGAGAGCGCAATCCTCCATGTTTTGGCAGCTTACCAGCCACGCAATCAGGATGCGATCGGGCGCCCGAGCCATCGAGGCCTCAGAGCCTGGGTCTGGCAGAGTCTGTGACCAAACCCTCGATCCTTGGTGGTCAAAGCGAGTCACCTCGGCCGCGAATCCGGCGCCGCTCGTCACCCACCCGCTCGTCATGGCGATGAATCCATCGTCGTCGAAGAGCGCCTCGTCCGCCGCCACTCGTAGATCCAACGTCGTCGAGGTCGTGGTTCCGTTCTCATGAACCGTGACAAAGCTGGACGCGGTGGCCGTGCTCGCGAGAAAGTGGTAGCCCTTTTCGGAAACACCAAGAGCCGAGAGAGCGCGATCGCCGGGCGTTTGCGCGATCGTCGTGGGTACGAACCCATACCGGCAGTCCCTTGGACCCGCAGAAATCGACTTGGACGCTAAGCTGGGTTCGATGGGTGGCTTCGTATATAGCTCTGCGAATCGTTCGAAGAAGGGCCGAGGCGCTTTGGCCTCGGAGCCATCGCCGGTATTCCGGGAAGATACCGGCTTCGAAGTCCCGCATCCTCCCAGAGTCAAGGGCTGAGGCCGCTTCGATGCCACGGCTTTGGCCGGCGGAGCAGACTCTATCCTCGCTCCGCTCACGGCGACGGGCAACCAGCTCGCGCCGTGAACGATGGTTCCTTTGTCGAGAATCACGAAGAATCGCGCCCGAATCTCAGGGCTGGACCGAGCAAGACACAGAGCCGCTCCCAGGAATAATGTATGCTCTCTCTGGTTCGGGAGCGGAGGCGAACTCAATCCGATGATCCCTTTCCCCTCCAGCTCGATGCCGATGAGCGAGTAGCCGTCGAATGTGGACCCCGCTTCGTACTCAGCCGATACGAAACTCACCTTCCCGCAGCCACCGTAGTTGAGAGAGATGCGCCTTGCCTGCGGCGGCTCGACGGAAGTCGTGCTCGGGCTGTCCCCGGTCGTCAACTCGAGCTCCGGATACCACATGCGGTGCGCAATCGGTGACTCCGGATTATCCGGCTCGTGCCGGATCGCACTCTCCACCGACGCAGCTCGTAGGGCGTCGGACATCAACTCTCCTTTGGCGGTGTACGCAAACACGTGCTCGACGATGTAGCTCGAGCGAGGCTCGAGCCCATGCTTGGGCCGCAGGAGGACGCCGTTGGAGAAGGTCACCCGATCTATTTCGACGAGCTTCCCGGAAGGACCTCGAAGTCGATATTCTCCTGCGATGGTGGGAATCACTGAGGCTAGACTCACGGGCTGTGTGCCCGCGACGAGGACCGGGATCACGGCGTCCGTCGGCACGCCGATGTGGCCATCTCGCATTGCGATCGACTGTCCCCAAATGAACGGATCGTGACCGCAGGCCGCCGAGGGTCGCGCAACACTCGCGAGGGCGAAGGCAGCTAAGACTTCCCACGTTGTCCTCGCGCACACGCCAGCAGCGTATCACGGATCGAGACCTCGGGCGGGTAGCCCAGCTGCGCAGCTGCGCCTGACCCGGCCGTAAGAAGTTGGGCTCCAGGCTCCGCGGGGAGGGTCGCGAAGCCTGGAGGTTCAGGCAGTTCAGGGAGCTGCGGGGGGGAGCAGGTTGAAGGTGTCGATGTCCAGCTTGTAGAGCCCGTAGCGACCCGCGGCGAAGAGTACGTCTCGCCCGGTCACCGCGAAGGTGTCACTCCAGCCGTTCAGCGGGAAGTACGCCTGTGCGAACGGCGCGCTCGCGTTGTCGAGGTTCACGACGAGCAGTCCGCCGGGGACCGTGAACAGCGCGCGACCCACCACCGCGTTGGTCAGCGTCGCCCACGAGTCGATGGCCGTCTCCGCCAGCACCGGGAAGCTCGCGTCGGCAAGGTCGATGATGGACAGCTTCGAGCTGTAATCCGGCTCCAAGCCACCCGCAGAGACGCCCGCGCCGCCCACGGCTCGGTCCGCCACGGCGATTCCAGGGTAGTAGGACTGCCACGCGAGTCGGTGGCTCACGAGCACGTGGCCGACGCCGTCGAGCAGGACCTTGTCGACGTACTGCTCGGTGAAGGTTCGCACGCCGCGCAGATACGCGAGGTCACCCACCACCTCGAGCTTGTCGATCGTCGTCTCGACGATGTTCTCGCCCCACACGAAGTCACGCGTGATCGCGGTGGCGCCGTCGATGGCGATCAACTCACCCGGAACGTTGATGTCTGCACCCACGAGCGCTGCGTTGGCGTTCGTGAAGTCCACATCTCGGAAGTAATAACGAACGAACGCGCGCGGGTCGCTCGCCACCGCGAACGGCTTCTTGAAGCTGAGGAACAAGTGACTTCCGTTCGCCAGCAGACTCACTGACTCTTCTTCACGCGCCATCGAGACGGAGTCGCCGATCACCGGCGCGCTGCCGCTCACGTCGACCGCGTGGAGGTTCAGGTGCTGCCAGTATCGGTACTGGTCGTAGGAGTACGTGTTGATCTGAGTCTGGACCGTGCTCTGATCGACCTCGGTGCAATTCGTCATACCCATCGCGTCCTGGTCGCAGCTGTAGAGCGCGCCCGTGCAGACCTCCGGCTCGACCGTTCCGTCGACGCGCGTCAGCGATCGGCAGTCGATGCCTCCGGTCACGTAGGTGCACGCCTGCGGCTGTCCGCTCGTGGAGTCCCAGCAGGTCTGCCAGTCCTGGCCAGTCGGGTAGATCGAACGTACGTTCTGAACACCTTCGAGCTCCTGCTCGGGCACCGACTCGACGAAGACCAGCGCGTTGCCGACGGTCTGGATCCCGCTCTGGCCGCCGTAATAGAAGCCGCGCCCGCAGTCGAAGCAGTCAGCCACGCCGCCGTAATAAGGCCCGCCGTAGTAGTACCAGCTCGGCGGAGGCAGGTCGGTCGTGTCGAGCTCTCCGAGCGCCGCGGGCTGAGCCGGGTTCGAGAGATCGAACAGCGAGATCTTCGTGCGATACACGAGCTCCTTGGGCAGCGACGGATCAGCAGGCTGAACCTCCTCACCCGCTACGGACACAACGGCAAGACGGTTGCCCACCTTGTGGATGGACGACCCGGCCGGAGCGTCGATGGACGCGATCGCTTCGTCCGCGTCGACGTCGCCGGCCATCGAGACGACCTCGAGCTTGTCGCTCGGAACCGCCGCAGAGGCCGCCCGATACCAACCGTAGTAGTCCTTGCTGTGCCGGCGAACCGCGTGGCTGCCGTACGTGAGCACCTGGCTGTAGCTCGGCGCGAGCTCGAGGCGCCCGAGCTCGAGCGGGTTGTCAGGATTGGCCGTGTTGAACAGCGAGAGCTCTTCGTCGGAGAGATTGCCGGTCGTGCTGTCCGTCGGATCCGCGACGAAGCTGCGACGCACCGAGGAGTCCTGAGTCATGATGCCGCGCTTCGTGATCGAGTGATCGGAGAAGGTGAACATCTGGACGCCTGAGGTGTACCCGTTCTGCTCGTCCCATCCGCTGAAGGGCAGCAACACGAGCCCGCTCTCGGTGTCGCCAGCGCCGTTCGTGACGTCGACCGCGTCCTCGAGCACCGAGAAGGCCTTGTCGTCCCAGTTCGCTTGCGACCACGCCCACGCGAGATCGATCTCGGCGCGCGCGAGGAGCGGGTTCGGGTTGTTGAGGGTCGTGATGTCGTAGAGGCTCACCGCGAGCTTGGTGGGTCCGTTCTCGTCGTTCTTGCCGATGCCGATCAGACGAGAGTCGCTGGCGACTCCGCGGAAGTAGTCATTCCAGCCGGAGACGATGAACTCGGACACTTCGCGAACGTGACCGGTCGCGTCGATCGAGAAGGAGTGGAACGGATCACGACGCAGGTACGTCACGAAAAACGCTTTGTCCTCAAAGAAGATCGTGGCGAACAACTGCTGCTCGTCACCGAACGTCGCCGCGTCGATCGCGGTCGGGTTGTGGAGGTCGGAGACATCGAAGGTCTGAAGGTGATTCGTGTTGGAGCTCGAGCCCCACGAGTTCGAAGACACCACGCGCAGGATGTTGTCCTGCAAGTGCATGTTGAACTTCGTGGCCACGAACCCGTTCGCGAGCACCGACGCGCCTTGAACCATCGCGCCGGTCGGATCGCTGATGTCGACGATGCTGACGTCGCTGCGACCGTCCCCGCGGCTCCAGTCCTGACGGGCCACGAAGAGTCGCGCGGGCGTCGCTGCGATGTCCGTGACGTAACCGCCGAGATCGAGCTCGCTGGCCGTGGTCAACGCGCCCGCGCTCGAGACGCCGAAGCTCTTGACCGCCGTACGATCGCCATTCGTCGCGACGACGAAGAGCGCTTCCTGTCCACCGCCTCGCGTGAGACGGCTGGTTCGAATCCAGCCAGGGACCTGCGCTCGACCGGTCTCGACCGGATGCCGTGGGTCGCTCACGTCCACGGCGACGACGACGCCGCCTTCGAAGGTCTCGGGACGAACGTCTCCTCGGGTTCCGTAGTACCCGCGCCAGTTGTTCAAGAGAACATAGACGCGCGTACCGACCTGGTACATCTCGACCGGAGTTCCGGCGATCGCTAGGCGCCCAATCACGCGAGGAGTTGCGGGATCGTTCACGTCGATCACCTGGAGACCGCGGTAGGAGTTGAGGTTGAGGATCTGGCCGGCCGTCGCGCTCACGCGGTAGATGTCGCCCTCCTCGACCGTTCGGTCGTTGGAGTCATTCGCTGCCGGCGCGCCCGCGAGATCCTCGCCGCGATTGCGGTTCTGTGAAGTTTGGCCAGCCACGCCGTCCGCCGAAACGAAGTCCGTTTGGCCGACGACGGGCGTCTTTCCCGGGTTCTGGGTTGGTCCTGGGCCTGGCTCGGTCGTGCTGTGGCAGCCGACTGTGACGAATGTCACCGCACTCAGGAACCAGGACAGGGGTGCATGGATGTGTCTCAGCATGCCCTACACTTCTGCAGACCACATGCCAGCGCTAAATCAGACGCTTCATCCTCTTTTTTCAGAGAGTTAGCTCGACGAACCGGGACATCCGAGGTCGCGGAGGCTCGATCTTCCGAGGACCCCCCTCAGAGGTCCGAGGGGCGGAGTTGCCCCAGCTCGCACGCTCCGCACCTCAGCCCAAACTGGGCGGTACGAGTCCGTGCCTCGGGGTCCACTTGCTGTATACTGCGCGGTCATCGAAGGGGCGGGCCAGGACGCGCCGGACGCCGGCGCGCGCATCTTGCTGGTGGAAGACGACGCGACCGTACGGACGCTCGTGAGCGCCTTTCTGTCGAAGCTCGGCTTCGTCGTCGACACCGCGAACGACGGCCAGGAGGCCCTCAAGAAGGCCGAAGAGTCCCTGCCGAACGTCATCGTCACCGACATCATGATGCCGAAGATGGACGGCTGGGACCTCGTACGACGCCTCCGCCAGGATCCCCGCTTCTGCTACGTGCCGATCATCTTCCTCACCGTTCACGATTCTCCCGACGAAATCCTCCACGGGTTTCGTTTGGGTGCGAACGAGTTTCTGACCAAGCCGTTTCGCATGACCAAGCTCGCTCGCGCCGTGAAGCGGGCGATCCGCCGAACCTCTGCCTTGGCCCGAATGCACGAGAGCCTCACCGCAGAGGGCAAAGAGCGAAACCTCTCAGGCTCGCTGTCGCAGCTCTCGCTCGCAACCCTGCTGACCGTGCTCAACATGGAAAAACGCAGCGGTGTCATCGCCGTGATGCCTTCCGACAACCTCCAGGTCGCGAGGCTCTTCTTGTGTGCCGGTGAGGTCGTTCAGGCCAAGCTCGACGGGGTCGAGGCCATCGAGCACGAGCAGGTGCTCTATCTGGCGCTAGGCTGGCAACGCGGACACTTCGAGTACAAGCCGGCCGAGATCGACATGGAAGACTTCATCGAGTCGTCGGTCACACACATCATCATGGAGAGCGCGCGAAGGCTCGACGAAGCAAATCGAACCTGATGGCTCCGGCCCTGCCGGTCACCTCCCGGTGCGGATCGGGACCAGGTGACCTGGAACGAGGATCCGCTTCTCACTCCAGCGCGACGCCCGTCCGCGCGATGAACTCACTGATTCGCTCGGACCCCATGAACGGACCCCACGCCTTCGCGTTGCCCACGTAGTCGCTGACCTTCTGCGCGAACTCTCTCTCGACCTCCAAGTGCCGCACGCGATGCTCGATGATGAGCTCGGCCGATCCGGGCACCTTGCCCATCATCTGCGCCCGCAGCGCGCGAGCCTCCTCCAGCTGTCCGCTGAGCGAGCCGACGCGCTCGTGCATCAGCTCGACGACCGAATCCTTCGGGAGCAAATACGAACCCGCGAGAAACAGATCGAACGCGAAGTAGGTCTCGTCGCGCCCCCGCCCAAGCTTCGCCAGAGCGTCGGTGAGTCGCTCCCTGCCCTGCTCCGTCACCGAATACTCTCTGCGCTTTCGCCCCGCTCCGCCGCGCGTCTCGCCGGCCAGATCCCCGTTCTTCTCCAGCCGCGCCAACGCCAAGTACATGTGCCCGTGCTCCGCCTTGGCCCACCAACGCACATGGCGATACCGCAGCTCGAGCTCGAGCTCGTACCCGTGCATCGGGACTCGAGCCAATGACGACAAGATCAGAAGGTCCATCTTCGTGAGCTCCGCGCGCCCCCTCGGCCGCCCCCGCGCCACCTTCGTTCTTCGAGCTTTGGATGTCTCCGGCACAGCTCATCGCACGATTTTCTCCACAAAACGTCAACACTTAGAACCCGATCGGGTTGCCCTTGCATGAACAGTGTATTTTAGACTAGTGTAACATACACCATGGAGCTCCGAAGACAGGCCGCCCTGCTCACCTTCTCGCTCGCCTTCGCCGGCTGCGGAGGATCCGCTCCTCTTGGCCTCCAAGCGGAGGCGCCCGACGAGCCCGATCCGCCGACGCGCGTGCCTCTCGCAAATCCCTCTTGTCGCGACTGCGCGGACGTCGCCGTGTCTTCGAACGGCAGCGCGAAGCTCCCCGTCCCGAACCCCGAGGCCGTCGAGCGCCCGGGCGTCGATTCCATCGACTCTCCAGAGCCGAGCGCGCCGGTGGCCGATCCGACTCGGCCCGGACCGTACCTTCCCGGCGTACGCACCGTCGAGGTCACCGACCCGGCGCGCAACCGGACCTTCCTGGTCGACGTCTGGTACCCGGTCTCTCCGGACGCGCCTGACTCCGAGCCGAATGAGTACCGGCTCGATGGGTTGCTCGAGAACACCGTGCACCTCGACAGCCCGGCGCGACGAGACGCACCTATCGCGGCGGGCGGCGCGTGGCCGCTGGTGGTGTTCTCGCATGGGTTCGGCGGCATTCGCTTTCAGTCGTGGTTCATGACCGAGCACCTCGCCAGTCATGGCTTCATCGTGGCCTCGCCGGATCACCCCGGCAACCGACTCACCGACTTCGCTCGCCTCGGAAGTGAAGAAGCGCAGAACCAATCCGCGGTCGATCGGCCCCTCGACGTCATCTACGTTCGCGACCAAATGATCCCGGGCGGGTCGATCGCGCGGGAGACCGGCTTCGAGGTCGACCCCGCGCGCGTGGCCGCCTCGGGACACTCGTTCGGAGGCTGGACCTGCCTGGAGGTCGCGCGCCGCGACGCTGGCTTCCGCGCCGTGCTTCCGCTCGCGCCGGGCTTTCGACACGGCGTCACGCCGGACATGGTCGCGGTGATCGAGCGGCCCATCGGCTTCTTCGGCGGGAGCCTCGATCACACGACTCCGTTCGACGAGAATCAGGAACCCGCATACGCCGCCGCGGCCCGACCCAAGGCTCTGGTGAACGTGATCGGCGCGGGACACCTCGACTTCTCGAACCTGTGTGACATTCGGATCGCCCGACTCTTCGTCAACGACGGCTGCGATCCAGCTCAGATCGAGCCGGCCCGCGTGCACGAGATCGTGAAAACGGTGAGTGTCGCGTTCCTGAAGCGCCACCTGCTCGGAGAGCACGGCTACGACGCCTATCTCGAGGACTCCTTCGTAAAAAACCAGGGTCCGCTCGACTACTGGCGGGACATGTGAGTGTGAGTCAGAGTCAGTCGAAGCTCGTCGACAAAGTCACCCCACCTCCGCTCGGAACGACCCGCCACTCTCCATGAAGTGAAGGCACGAGGGCTCCGATCGCCGCACCCACCACGGCGCCGGTGAGTACGTCGGTCGGAAAATGTTTTCGAGCCTCCACCCGCTCGATACCTACGAAGGTGGTCAAGAGCGCAGCTCCGCCCAGCACGAGGTACGCTTCGACCCCTTCTGACTGTCGTGCGAAGGCGAGCCGCGTAGCTGTCGCACCTAGTCCCGCAACGAACGCCGTGTGCAGTGAGTAGAAGGACGCGGTGTCGTCGGTCTTCTCGGGAGGCAACGCGTAGGTCAGGGGCCTCGGGCGTCGCACCGCCACCTTCACGAGGTTGGCCGCAGCGAGCTCGATCGCGAGGGTCTCCGCATACAGCACGCCAATCGTCCAAAACCCATTCGGCTCGTCGCGAACGAGCTCGAGGAGGGTGTCTGCCGAGGCCAGCGCGAGCGCGGCGGCGACGATCACGTTGCTGACCGTATCCGGCGTGTCGCTCGAAGGTGCGGTCGCGTAAGGACGATCGATTCCGAGCAGGAGTGATCGGTCCCGGAGTGAGGCAAAACCGAGCTCACCACTCGACGTGACGAGCTGCGATCCAAGTCCAAGGCCCGTCGCCAGCGCGATCACGGCGCCGTCGATCACCGGATCGACGCGAAAGAGAAGTCGTCGGGACTCGACGGTCACGGGGATTCGCACGAGATCGCCTTCGAGGGTCGCCGTCGCCGTCGCCGTCGAGGACATGAGCGCGAGGAAGGTCAACGTGAGCACGCGCGCTTGATATCAGAAGCTTCCGCGGCGGCGAAGCGAATGGTCCCAGATCACCTCATCCACAACCAGGAGAGTTCGAGGTCGATCGCTTCGAATGGGGGAACTCGTGCGAGCGCATCGTCCCGCCAAGAGCCTATCGGACGAAATATGCCCGCATCGTTTTCGAAGGCTTCGAGGACGAGCCCCTCCGGGTCGACGATCCAGGCGTGTTTGATCCCCGCGCGAGCGTAATACGGGAGCTTCTCTGCGCGATCGTAGACCTCCGTGCTCGGGGACAAAATCTCACAGACCCAGTCGGGAACGATCGAGACGGCCGCGGCTTCAGGCAGGTGAGGCATGGTCTGGACACGCCAGCCGGCGACGTCGGGATCGATGGGTTCGAAGTCCGGGTCGCCGAGGGTGAGCTCGGGCTGGGCGAGAATCCACCAGCCACCGGGTCCGCCGCGGGCCCGCTGAAACGCCGGTCCAAGCTGATCGTGGAGGGCGCCGGCGGCGTTGGCATGGCGGGGCGCAGGGCACGGCATCACGGTGAGCCGGCCGTTGATGACTTCCCCGCGCAAATGCGGAGGGAGGGCCGAGATGATCTCGCGAAAGCTTCGCCTCGTGACCAAGGCGCTGTTCGGAGGCCCCATGGCTTACTCTCCCATAGGCGGTCGGAGACAGCAAGGGCTCCAAACCTCGAGCGATTCCCTCGGTCGACGACCTCAGAAGCTCCCCACGGCGGCGAAGTGAATGGTCCACGCGACCTCACTGAGTCGGCGCGGCGCGAACGGGAACCCGAAGTCGAGCAGGAGCGGGCCGATGGGGGTCTGATAGCGCAGGCCCACGCCCGCGGCGCGGCGGGTCGCGTCGCTGAGGGTGAGTTGCTTCGGATCCGCGAACAGATCACCGACGTCGACGAACGGAGCGACCGCGAACGCCTCCGAGATCGGAATTCGAACCTCCGATTTGAGCGCAAAAAACAGGAGCCCACCGGGACTCAGCTCGGAGACGTCGGACGCGACGTCGGCGGGAAAGAGAGTCTGCTCCTGATAACCGCGAATGGTGGAGCGACCGCCGGCAAAATACCTTCGATTCACCGGAATCGGTGCGGTTTCGGGAAACGGCACGATCCGCCAAGTCATGAGTGAGACGGCGAGCGAAGTCCCGAGCGGGAGCGGCAGGTACCCGTTCAGCTTGGCGCGGAGGTCGAGGAGGTCCGGGCTGTCCTCGTTGAACCCGAAATACATCTCGGGTCGAGCTTCAACATAGAGTCCGAGCCTCGGGTCGAGCGCGTCGTCGCGCAGGTCGAACGAGATCGACGGTCGTATGCTCGCGTAAATGGCGGTGCCGGAGCTTCGCCGGCCGGGATCGGCGTTGGCGCCGCAGACGTTCGTGAACCCAGCCAGCTCGTTACATCTGAGATCCGACCATTCGAAGCCCAGCCGAAGCTGCAACCCGATCGGGCGGGGGTGGCCGAGGAGCTCCGGCCGGAGTCCCTTGTACGAGAAGCCCAAAGTCACCGTTCGAGCGTCTTCGCGAAACGCGGGGTCATTGTCCTGGAGGACTGCGACATCCACACCAGCGCCGAAGCCTCGCGGCAGGCCGAGGATGTGAGGATAGTCGAGGCCGACACTCAGCGCGTATTCGACGGGGCGTTCGGCGAAGAGCGTCTCGATTTGCCCGCGGATCGCGTCGCTGTAGAGAAACAAGAAGGGCTGTACGTTGGCGCGGGCGTTGGCTTGGGCGCGGATGGCCCGGCCGAGCACGTTCGAGTGAGTGAGTCCAGCGAAGACCCGGACTCCTTCTTCGGTGGACAGCCCGGCACCCACCTCGACGGCGACGGGTTTTTTTTCGGTGACCTCGACGACGACGTCCTTGGTGGGTTCCTCGGTGTCGGGATCGAGTGGGTGGACGCTCACTTTGGAGAAGACTCCGAGTCGCAGCAAATTTCGTTCGCTCTTGCGGAGCTCGGCGGCCGACAACACGTCGCCTTCGAACAGCGTGAGCTCATTGCGTACCAAGGACTCGCGCGTGGACTCGGCGCCGATGGGCGGTCGAATCTTACGCACGGTCGCTCGGGAGCCCTCCTGAATTCGAAACACGAGCTCCACCTCGCAGGAGGTGCTCGCCGACCGCAGCTCCTCCAGGCAGATTTCGGAGAGCGCGCGCGACGGGCTCTCCGAGAATTTGCTCGAAGCCACCGATCCGCGCGCGGTCACCTCTCGGTAGTGTTGCTCCACCTTCACGAACAGGTGGCCGAGGTCTCGGTAGTGATTTTCGAGCACTCGTCGCGCCTCCTCGACGCGGTAGAAGGAGAGCGGCTCGGCGCCCAAGGTCGCACCGATCTGGACCTTGCCGGCGAGGTCGAACAGGTCGAGCGCGTCCACGACCTCGTTGCCCCTGAAACTCACCGAACCCAGCAACCACCGGACGCCCGCGCGAATCGGCATTTCGACCGCGAGCTCCGTGCCGCCGCCGACTCGGACCCGCTCGGTGACTTTGGCTGGCCCGACCTCCGCGGCCAGGTAACCCTGGTCTCGGTACAAGTCGGCGATGGCCTGAGTTGCCTCGGCGTAGGCTTTTTTGAGGTAGACGCGCCGGGGTTCGGGCTCGAGCTCCACGTCTGCGTGTGACAATCGATGTGCAGGCCGATCCCCGAGCAACTCGGAGATCGCGGCCTGATTGGCGCCCGCGCCCTCTGCGTCGGTCCCGAGACTCTGCGAGACGACCTGCTCCACTTTTTCTTCGAGCAACGCCTCGCTGATTTCGGGGATGTTGGGCTGACCTGGAAATCTCAGCACACCCACCCTCACGGGCCGACCTTCTCGAATTCGAAACCAAACTTCTTTCTTGGCTCCGTCGGGGGTCGCTCGAACGATCGCGTCGACGCGAGCTTTCCAATACCCACGCCGCTGATATCGCGCGAGCACCGAGTCTTCGATCTCCGTGATCACTTCTCGAGAGAGCCCGATCTCCTCGAGCACCTCGAGGCTGCGGTCGAGCTCGCGCTTTCGAAAAACCTCGCTCCCGGTCCAAAACACGGCGATCTGAGGACCCGCGTCGATGGAAATGACGAGGTCAGCGATGGGGAAGTCAGGGTCCGAGGCGATGCGGACGACCTTTGGCGGGCTGATCTTTGCTTCGTAATACCCACGCGCACGATAGTCCGCGAGGAGGTCCTTGGACCGAGCTTCGATATGCTCGAGGTCGAGCACACCCTCCTCGACGACGCCGAGCGCTTCGCGAATGCGGAACGCGGACTGCCGCGGGCGGCCCTCTAGGACGAGCTTCCTCACGCGGGTGACCGGTCCGGCGTTGATCCGAGCGACGAGGCCGAGCCCGCCATTTTCATCGCGGCTGACGGAGCCGAGGCCCACGGCAGCGGCGTGGTAGCCCCGGCGAGCGAGCACGTCTTCGAGCTTGTCGGCCCAGCTTCGAAAGTGGTCGGTCTGAACGGGGTCGCCGACGGAGACGCCTAGGGCCTGTTCGACGAGGGCCGCATCGACCAGGCCTTCGTCGCCGGTGACGGCGAGCTCCCGAATCCAAAGCCGCGGCGCGAGCTCCGCGCGGATCGCGACGCTGTTCCCTTCGCGGCGCGCGAGCAGCTTCACGTCTTCGAAGCGGCCCGTGCGAAACAGCACGCGAATCGCCGCTCGAACGTCTTCGTGCCGAAAGGCCCGGCCCACTTCGATGCCGGAGAGCTCGGTGAGCGAGGTGACGTCTTCTCGGGGCGGCGCTTCGATTTCGAAGCGCTCGATGGTTAGGCCCTCGAAGCGCTCGTCCTCCAAGGGCTCGTCGTCGTCGGCCCAAGCAGGCTGGGCCGCGAGGAGCACAAACAGCGACCAGAGGCCGCCGCGATACGGCGCCAGGACGCGCTGTCGTCGGCGCCCGAGCTCGCGCATGTGTGTGAACGGAGCGCTCGCTCAGGACACGCCGTAGAGCCAGGTCCTCTTGCGCGCCGTGCGAGCCGTGGGGGAGTAGACGTCGCGGAGCTTCCCGATCTCCGAGATCCTTCGCAGCGCGAGGCTGTCGGCCGCGCGGTTGGTCGGGACGTCCTCTCGAGCCGCAATCTCGAACACCTTGAGCAAGATGTCGTAGATTCCGACGGCCTGCTTGAGCGCGCGCTCTTGGTTGTAACCTTCCAGCTCGTTGGCGACGTTGATGAGGCCTCCTGCGTTGATCACATAGTCAGGCGCGTACAGGACGCCGTTGTCCTTCAGGAGCCGCCCGTGGGTCTTCTCGTTCTCGAGCACGTTGTTGGCCGAGCCACCGACGATCTCGACCTTGAGCCGCTTGACTGTGTCGTCGTTGATGATGCCGCCGAGGGCACACGGGGCGAAGATCTCGCCTTCGACGTCGAAGATACGATCGGGCTCCACGGTCTTGACCTCGAGCTCACGAACGCAGCGCGTGAGGTTGGTCTCGTCGATGTCACAAACGGTCACCAGCGCGCCCTCTTCGACCAAGTGCTTCACGAGGTGGTAACCTACTGCGCCAACGCCTTGAACGTTCACGCGTTTGCCTGCGAGGCTCTCGCTGCCCCAGCGAACTTTTGCACACGCGCGCAGGCCGTGGAAGGTCCCGATGGCGGTGACAGGCGAAGGATCGCCCGATCCGCCGAGGGCGCGGCTGATCCCCGTTACGTGGGAGGTCTCCATGCGGACCCATTCCATACACTTCACGTCGGTGCCCACGTCTTCAGCCGTGATGTACCGACCCGCGAGGCCCTCGACGAAGCGACCGTAGGCTCGAAACAGCGCCTCGGTTCGCGTCTTCTTCGGGTCGCCGATGATGACGGCCTTGCCCCCGCCGAGATTCAAACCGGCCGCCGCGCTCTTGAACGTCATCCCGCGCGAGAGTCGAAGCACGTCGCGAATCGCGTCGGCTTCCGTCTTGTACGGCCACATGCGGACGCCGCCCAGGGCCGGGCCTAGGGTCGTGTTGTGGATGGCGATGATCGCCTTCAGGCCCGACTCCTCGTCGTAGCAGAAGACCATCTGCTCGTGGTTCTGCGAAGAAATCTGGTCAAAGATATCCATGCGGCGCGGACCGTATGTGCCAGACGATGAACGGTCAACGGGGGCGGCGGTGGACAAGCGTGACGCGCGCGCCACAGCCGTGAACCGAAGCGATGCGGAGATGCGACAGAAACACCGTGGCAAGTGTGCGAGCGCCGCCACTCTGTCCCAGAACCGAACGGAGCGGCGTTGGCATCGGTTCTGCATTGACCGGCTCCATGCAGAACGCCCGATCTACCGACCACCAGCGCCCCGCTCCGTCGCTCGACAGTTGGCTTCGAGCGGTCAACACACACATCGAAAAACGCAAAGTCGAACGCCAAGCGTTGCCACGTCAGCCCCGCAACCGCGACCGCGAACGCGCCCGCCGAGAAGCTCGCCAGCTCTTTCGCGAGTACGAGCAGGAGCTCGCGCTGATGGCCGCGATGCATTGAACCCCGCCCCTTGTCGTGCTCTCGCGTTCGCGAGAGATCGCTGCCGTGGAATACGCGATTCAAAGACGCGGCATCTTCCTGGCGCCCCCCTCCAACACAGACCTGGACTGGCTCTTCATGTTGTTCGAGCTCCCCGAGATCTGGGCAGCCTTTGCCTTCGAGCGGAACGGGCGAATGGCGATGCTGCGCAAGTTCCGCGAAGGCGAGCTCGTCATCGGGATCATGCACCGCGTGAAGCCGCGGAAACGTGTTGGCTTCGTCATCATGTTCCCGCCTGGCCCTGACCGTGACTTCTGGGAGTTTTCGTACGCCGTTCCGGACCCTCTGGACCGCGACGCCTTCAGCGCGTTGTCGGCCACCGACGCGATGGCCCACTACATGTTCGACCACCTCGGCGTGGAGGCCATGGGCTGGAGGGCGTGGGAGGACAACCGAGCCGCCCGCGCTGTGATTCAACGGCTGGGCTATCAGCCCACCGGCGAGAGCTGGGTCGAGAACCGCCGCCAAATCTTGTTTCGGCTGAGCCGGGAGGGCTGGGCCGCGCGGAAGGCCAAGCTCGATCGCGGGGAGGCCGAGCACCCCTCGGGGATCGGGTCCACCTTCGTCACGCTGGGCGCCTTCCCCTGGACCCCCATCGAAGCCCCCGAGCGGACCGATTCTGCTCGAGAACCCGCCGAGCCGGTGCGGTCGCCGGCAGCACGCCTCGACTCTGCTCCCGGGGAGCCTGTGAAGCGCTCGGAACTCATGGTAGCGAGCGATTCGATGCCAACGAAGAAGAAGCCGAGCTCCATCGAAGCGGAAGCGGTGTCCGTGGTTCCAACGTCAGACGCGGAGATCGAGCTCAGCATCCAAGCGATGGGGAGAAGGGACATCTACGCGCCGCTCGGATGGGACCGCTCGGCCCCGGTGCTCTTCTCCAGGGCGCTTCGCAAGGGCGAGGTCGAGCTCATGTCCGTGCGGCTCGGAGCCGAGGGTCCCTGGATCGGGTTCGTCGTGATCGTGCCGCCGAAGAGCAGCACGTTTCGGCTTTGGGAGCTCGACATCGCGCTCGTGCGGCTCAAAGAGCAGACGCACGAACGCCGCGTCGAGACGACAAGGGCCGCGGTGGCTGCGTTCTTCGATCGTCACCCGGACGCGGAGTCCGTGATCGCTCCGCTGCCTTCGAGCTCGTCGGTGTTGATCGAGGCCGCCGAAGAGGCGGGCCTCGAGCGAGTGCCGGAGAGCGACCTCTCGCCGCTCCCGTTCCGACGCGCGCTCGAGCTCATCGCTTACCGCGCTCGTCGCACCGGCTGAATTGCGAAGACGAGAATCCCCGGCGCGAACAGATCAGCCGGTCAGGCGCCCCTCTTCTTGAGGATCTCGACCTCATGCTCGAGCTTCTCCAAACGATCGCGCATCGAGATGACTTCACCGCCACGCCAGTTGGCGAGGATGTCGAGCCGGGTGTTCAGATCGCGGACGTCCTTGCTGACCGCCTGAAATCCGGCCTTCATCTCCAAAGCCATGTTCTGTTGAACGACGAGCAACCTCGAGAGCTCCGCGGAGATCTTAGAGAGCTCCCCGGCCGTCATCTCCTGAGCTCCGAGCAGCTTGGAGAGGAGCTCGACCATCTTCTCGGTGCCTTCGCCCACCCACGGATTATCCAGCGCCCTCGCTCGCTCAGCAAGTTGGAAGCTGCGGCCTCACGGCTCTCGCGCCGGCGCGAACACTTCGGCGGTTCCGGTCGAGGACCCGAAGAAATCGGTCCCGTCGCGATGCTGGCGCCCTCCGACCACCAAGACCTCGCCAGACCCCATCAAGGCGGCCACGTGCTCAGCGTGGGCTTCGGCCATCTCCACAGACGTGGGCAGCGTCGCAAAGCAGTTCGGCCCGGAGTTGGTCAGCGTCGCGACCTCGCCGTTGTGAAGCGGCAGCCCGTCCGCGGCCCGCCCGCCGATCACGAGAGCTCTGCGGCCGATCATCGTGACGGAGTGGCTTCCGCGACCGGCCGTCAGCGCGCCGTTGCAAGACTTGATCACGTCACCTTGGGCGTCTCGGTACTCCCACATTTCGGCGTTCGCGCTCGGATTCTTGGGGAGCGATCCCGAGGGCTCGGCGTCGGAGATCGCGTCGTAGCCGCCGACCAAGAGCACTCGGCCGTCGTCAGCCAAACCTGCTCCGTGGAAGATCGGGCCGACGTCAGAGGTCCCCGAGGAGGCCACGGCCTGGACCTGGCCGTCATCGGCGACACGAATCACTTCGAGCGCTCGCACGGGTCCGTTTTCGTTGAACCCGCCCGCCACCAACATGTCGCGGCCGGTCTTCAAGAGGGTCACGCTGTGCCCGAAGCGGGCGCTCGACATCTCCGCGGCTCCGCCACCAGAGCCTTGTGGGACTAGGAACGAAGCGCGATCCGGATCGAACACCTCGATGGCCGTCAAGTAGCCGTGATCTTCGGGGCGCCCCGCGGAGGGATCGAGGACTCGACCGCCGACCAACACGACCTTGCCGTTGGCCAGCCGCACGGCGCCGTGGCCGGTTCGCGCCTGGAACATCACGATCCCATCGCTCACTTCGAGGCCATCGCGCGCGTCGATCATGACCGCGGTCTTGAGAGCCGACATCTGCGCATCGTCGATCCAGGCCTGGCCGCCGGCGATCAGCACACGACCGTCATCGAGCAGCGTCGCGGAGTGAAACGCGCGCTCGAGCGTAGAGGGGAGCGACCCCACGGCGTCGAACGATCCAGTCGCGGGATCGTACATCTCGATCGTTCGTACGAACTCGAGCACGTCGCTCTCGACCTTCGCGCCGCCCACGATCAGCACACGTCCATCCTGCAAAGTCGTGGCGCTCGCCCCATAGCGCGCGACCTGCATGGAAGTGCACTCCTCGGGCGTCGCGAGGCTCGTCGTGCGGTAGAACTGATCGACCGCGGCGAAGGGGACGCGGATGGTGACGGTGTCCTCGGCTTCGCTGAGGTCCTGGATCGAGGAGACACCGATCGCGCTAGGCGGCGTATCGAAGCCGCCGGAGTGGCCGGTAGCGACGAGTTGAAAATCGCGAGCCCGCGGGATCTCGATGGGAGACGCTTGTCGATCGCCGACCTCCGTGATGGTCGTGAGCCCGGCGCTGTCGATGTCCTGTCCGCGAGGCTGGAACTTGAGGAACTCGACGGTGTCGATCACGTCGCGGTTGCACGGGTTGACGAGCTGCACGTCGACCTGCACGGGGGAGCTGCACGCGTAGGTGAGCGCGAGCAGGCAGGCAGCGGGTCGCAAGGTTGTCGAGGGGCGCATCATCACCACCGGATTTGAAGGGTCGCCTGGTCGGAGCTGCCCTGACTGGCGAGGAAGTAGGTCCCGGCGCCGGCGGCTCCTGCCGCGGCCACGCCGAGCGCGAGCCAGAGGATCCAACCGGAGTCACCGTCATCCTCGTCGTCCTTGGGCTCGAGCTCATGCGTCGTCGCCTTGATCGACGGGGGCACCGTCTTCGGCCCATCTTCGTCTTTGATCGCGAGCCCGGGATCGTCCTTGGGCGCGGCCTTCGTTCCGGCCGCGACCATGGGGCCGCGTTTGTTCGGGTCCTCTTTCTGCTCGTCGATCGTCGCGGCCTTCGGAGGCTCGATCGGCGCGGGAGCCGCTTTCACGGACTGGACGCGCGCGCTGCCTTCAGAGGCCACTCGTGTTTGTTTTTTGACCTTGAGCTGGGCCGCGAGCGCGAACGAAGTGCCGGCGGGCTTGGCGAGCTTGCCGTCGGTCGCTTGTTTCTTCACGTCCTCGACGAGCTTGAAGACCTCGATTTGCGCGGTGAGCATGTCGAGATCGAACGCGATGTCGATGACGCGACCCGCTTCTCCGCTTGGGGCGATCAAGGCGGAGTAGATGTTGTAGGCCGTCTCGGTTTTGTAGATTCCACCGAACAGCACGAAATCCGCTCCGGCGGCCTTGGCCATCGCGCTGAGCTCGCCGAGGTTCGACTCTTCGATTTGGTTGGCGGCGATGGCGCCCGCGAGACCGCCTGTGGCTTCGCTCGTGGCCGCCTCCCCTGCCCCACCGAACTCCACGACCACGCTGCGTTTGCTTCGCACCATCACCTTCTGGACCTCGGACGCCTCGCCGGCGCGCTCGATGCGAATCCAGTGCGTGCCTGGAAGGACCTCCTCGAGGACCATCGGCGTCTTGCCCAGGTTGCGGCCATCGAGCAGCAACTGCGCGCCGGCCGGCGCCTTCACCTCGATGCTGGCTCGGGGCCGTCGCAGCACGTCGTAGCGACTCCGCTCGTAGACGCGCAGGAAAATCGGCGGGTACTCGCTCCCGTCGAGCTTCTTGTCGGGATCGAGGTGGATGGCCTTGCCGAGCGCCTCGTCGCCCTGGTCTTCGTCGCCGTTTTGGAAGTACGCCACCCCGAGCTGCAGGTACGCCTCGGCCAGGAGCCTCAAGTCGGGCACGGCCTCCGCGTTGGCCTCCAAGAGCTTCGTCGCTTTGTCGAGGTTCGAGATCGCCGCGTCGAGCTCCGAGTCCTCCATGGCGGCTTGGGCCTGGGCGATCAGCTGCTGAGCCTTCTTGGCCGCCCCCGGATCCTGGGCGCCGGGCGCCGATTTTTGCTCCTTGGGCTCCTTGGCCTTCTCTTCAGGCGATGCGTCCGCCCGGATCACCTTGAGCCCGGCGTTCTCGAGCTCCTGGGAGATCGCGACGGTGGTCTGCTCGGACAGCTCGGGTGTGATGCCTTTGCCTAGGCCCTGATAGGGGACGACGAGGATCGAAGGCTCGGCACGCGCTTCGACCGAACCGAGGACGAGCGCGGACCACAGAGCGAGGACGTGCCGCGCCAGCATGGCGCACTCGTTCTCACCTCGACGCAGGCCCGTCACCGGACAACTGCCCGAGGCCCGCACGAACGAGGGACAGGATCACCCTCGTGAGATCCGAGATCCCTTCACCGGTTTCGGCGCTCGTGGGCACGACTTGGTCAGTGTCGACACCGAGCGCGCGTGCGAGCTCCAGCGCCGCAGGCTTCCGCTTGGCCTTGGAGAGCTTGTCGACCTTGGTTCCAACCACCACCACCGTGCGGCGCGCGCCCTCCGAATCGGCGAGCCAGTTGAAGACCTCGACGTCCTCGTCGCTCGGAGCGTGTCGCAGATCCATGAGCAGCAACGCCGCGGCGAGGGTGTCTCGCTTCGTGAGCAGCGCCTCGAGCAGGCGCGTCCAGTCTTCACGCTGCGTCTTGCTGACCCGCGCGAAGCCGTAGCCCGGACAGTCCGCCAACAGGAAGCTCGTGCGACGATCGAGCTCCACGTCGAAGAAGTTGATCGCTTGCGTGCGCCCCGGATCCTTCGAGGTGCGCGCGATCTTTTCGCCGACCAGCGCATTGAGGAGCGAGCTCTTGCCGACGTTCGAGCGCCCGATGAACGCGAGCTCCGGCACAGGCCCCTTGGGACCGCGAAATTGAGCCTCCAACACGGCCTCTACGGTGGAAAGGCCGGTGAGGAATCGGGTCCGCATCTGGTGTCTCTTCCCCCGAAGAGGTCGTCAGGGTCGAGCGTTTCCTACTTTGGGCTCGCCGACCGAGACGTTCGGCCGCAGATCCGAAAAATCTTCCCGCGCTAGACTTTTTCATCAGGCTCCCGGGTTGTTGGGACTCGAAAGATTGTCGTTGGCCAGAGGCCGGGAGTCGTGCACGATCTTCTGGCGCGGAAATTGCGTATGCGCGGAGCGTTGCCAAGGTTATGAAGACGGTGACGCGGAGGACCCCATGAATCGCAAACACATCAAACTCGCGAAGGTGCTCGGTGGCGTCGTGCTGATAACAGGCACGCTGACGTACCTCGTGTCGACGTCGCTGAGCGGCCAGGTCGACTACTTCTACTCAGCGGACGAGCTCGTCGGCCGCAAGGCAGAGCTGACCGGCCAGAAGCTCAAGGTCGGCGGAAAAGTCGTCACCGGGTCGATCCTCCAACGCCCTGGAACGCTCGACTACATGTTCAAAGTCAAGCCACACCCAGGAATGCTGAAGCCCGGGTACGAAACCTACGCGAGCACCGAGATCCCCGTGACCTTCACCGGCGTCGTGCCCGACACCTTCAAGGAGGACGCCGACGTGATCATCACCGGTCGTCTGGCTCCCGACGGCACGTTCGCGGGCCAAGACGTCCTGGCGAAGTGCCCGTCCAAAGAGGACATGGGCTACAAGGCGAAGCGACAATAAGATGCCAAAGCTAGGCGAGATCTTCGTTCTCCTGTCGCTCGTCGTCGCCACGTACACCGCGTGCGCGGCCATCATCGGTCACCGCACGAAATCAGAACGCTTGCTCGCGAGCTCGCGGCACGGCGTGTACGCGGTCTTCGGGCTGCTCTCCGCGGCTTCGTTCATCCTCATCTACCTCTTCGTGGTGGGCGACTACTCCGTGAAGTACGTGCACCACTACAGCGACCGCTCGATGCCGCTCTTCTACAAGGCGACCGCGATGTGGGGTGGCCAAGAAGGCTCGCTGCTCTTCTGGGTTTGGGTCATGTCGATCTGGGCAGCCATCGCGACCTATCAGAACCGCGATCGAAACAAAGAGCTCATGCCGTACACGATCGTCACGATGATGTGGGTGACGCTGTTCTTCGTCACCCTCTTGGCGTTCGTGGTCAGCCCGTTCGAGACGAGCCTCGTGCAGCCGCCGACCGACGGTCGCGGCCTCAACCCGCTCTTACAGAACCCGTACATGGTCACGCACCCGCCGTCGCTCTATCTCGGCTACATCGGCTGGACGATCCCGTTCTGCTTCGCCATCGGAGCGCTCGCGCACGGGAAGCTCGACTACGAATGGATCCGCTCGATGCGCCGCTGGTGCCTCGTCGCGTGGGTGTGCTTGTCGGTCGGGCTCACGCTCGGAGGCTTGTGGGCGTATGAAGAGCTCGGCTGGGGCGGCTATTGGGCCTGGGATCCGGTCGAGAACGCGGCCTTCATGCCGTGGCTCACCGGCACCGCCTTCATCCACTCGGTGCAGGTGCAGGAGCGCCGCAAGATCTTCAAGGTCTGGAACATGATCCTCATCGTCATCACCTTCGTGATGACGCTGCTCGGCACGATGATGACGCGCTCCGGGATCGTGCAGTCGGTCCACGCGTTCGCGCAGTCCGACATCGGCGGCTACTTCTTGGTGTTCCTCGTGATCACCTTGGCTGTCTCCATCGGCCTCATCTTGTACCGCTCCGATCAGCTTCGGCCGGAGAACGGCCTCGAGTCGATCCTGTCTCGAGAGTTCGCGTTCTTGGTGAACAACTGGGTGCTGCTCGCGGCGGCCTTCTTCGTCACGTTCGCGACCGTGTTCCCAGCGATCTACAAGTGGCTCACGGATCGCCAGATCAACGTGGGGCCCGCGTTTTTCAACCTCTGGATGATCCCGATCGGGCTGATCTTGTTGGGGCTCACGGCCGTGGGGCCCGCGCTGTCGTGGCGGAAGTCGACCGGCCAGACGCTCAAGGAGCAGTTCACGGGGCCGGTGATCGTGACGTTGCTCGGCAGCGCCGGGATCTGGTTCATCACCACGCGTGTCTACGGGCGCACGAGCATCTACGGGCTCATCGCGCTCACGCTCTGCCTGTTCAGCGCCTCGATGATCGTGCGGGAGTTTTGGGTCGGGACGCGAGCGAGGATGCGCTCCGCGAACGAGAACCCGCTCGACGCCTTGATGACGTTGGTCTCTCGCGCGCGTCGCCGCTACGGCGGCTATGTCGTGCACTTCGCGGTCGTCTTGATGTTCTTTGGTTTTGCGGGTGAGGCGTTCAAGGTCGAGCAGCAGAGCCAGATGAAGAAGGGCGAGACCGTGACCGTAGGCGACAAATACGGCGTGCGGCTCGACGACCTGGTGTTCGGTGACGACGGGCAGAAGAACACGGCGACGGCCAAGCTCACCGTCTTCAAGGCGGGCACGGACGTGGTGCTCGGGACGCTCGAGCCCGCGAAGTGGTCCTATCGAAAGCCGGAAGAGCAGATGACGACCGAGGTCGCGAAGATGATGTCGTTGGCCGACGACCTGTACACAGTGTTGGCGGCCTACGACGGCAGCGCGGGCACCGCGGTGCTCCAGCTCAAGGTCAACCCGCTGGTGAACTTCGTTTGGCTCGGCTGCAGCTTCTTGATGTTCGGCTTCATGATCGCGGTCTGGCCTGAGCCGACGAAGGCTCGCGAGCCGCTCATGTCGAAGCGGACCGCCAAGGTCGCGGTGGGCTTCGCCACGTTCGTGTTGTCCGTGATTTCGTTGGTCCTCGCGTTCGCATGAAGAGTCTCATCTCGAGGAGAGCGGTCTTGTTCGGAGCCGCGGCGATCCCGCTGGGATCGGTCGCGTTCGCCGAGGAGGAGCATTCGCAGCTGGGCGCAGGTCCGTCGCTGGCCTTTGCGGCGCTAGGTGTTGATGGCCGAACCCCTCCGAGCGCGACGCACGATCAGATCGAGCTCGGCAAGGCGATCGGTCGGGAGCTCGTGTGTCTTTGCGGAGACTGTCCAAAGCGCACGATCACGGACTGTGACTGCGGGTGGGCCGGCCAGAACCAGACCGCGATCCTCGCGGCGGTGGCCAAGGGCAAGACGAAGGAAGAGATCTTCAGGGCCTACGTGGCGGCCTACGGCGACCAGGTGCGGGCGCAGATCCCGCCTTGCTCCGAGAACCCTCTCGGTTGCACCGCGTTCATCTTGCCGTACGTCGCGGGCGCCCTCGGGCTCGGGGCCGTCTTTGCGGTGGGGCTACGCCTTCGGCGTCACGAAGCCGCGCCCGCTCCCACGAGCGCTTCGCCGCCGCCCCCCGCCGCTCCGGAAGAGGACGAGGCCGCCAAGCAGCTTCGGCGGGAGCTCGAGGACCTCGACTGACTCCGCTTGAGCCGGTCGTTGCTCCGAACTATGGTCCAGCCCTCATGAACGAGCCGGCTTCGAAGGCGCGCGGCGCAAGCGGCCGCCGCGTCGACCGCGCGCTCGTGATCTTCGAGGCGATCGTCGCGCTCACCGTGGTCGCCGCGATCGCCGGGCGAGGCCACGATCCGGCGTCGGTCGTGTTCTTCGTGTTCGCCGCGGGCGCGATCGCCGCGACGGGATGGTTCTTGTTGCGCATGTTCACGTCGCTCCAAGATCGGGCGCTCGACGTGGCCGGCCGGATCGAAGATCGCGAGCGCGCCCAGCTCGAAGCCGAGAAGTCCATCCTGCTCCAAGGGATCAAAGAATTCGAAGCGGACGCGGGCACCGGCAAGGTCGACGACGCCGACTACGAGCACCTGCGAAAGACCGCCGAGGCCCGCGCCGTCGAGATCATTCGTCGCCTGAAGGCGAAGGACGATCTCTACGCCGAGAAGGCCCGAGAGCTCGTGAAGAAGAAGGTGGGCGCGCGGCCGGCCATCGCCGAGCCCATCGCCAAGGGCGCCAAGGTGTTGCCGGAGCTCCGCGAAGGGGTGCCGTATGCACACGCGAAGTCATTCGACGACACGGCAGCCAAGCTCGTCGTCACCGCAGACCGAGGTCTGTGCGGCGCGTGTGGTGGCGACAACGCCGCGAGCTCGAACTTCTGTACGTCCTGCGGCCGCCCCTTGCTCCCGGAGGCCGCTTGATAACCATCGCGCTCATCTTACTCGCACAAGCTGGTGGGCCATCCTCCGGTCCGAGCGATCCGAGCGAGCCGGCGACCGGCTCGATCTCCGATCTCTCGACCGAGCTCACGATGGTCTTCGACATCGACGAGGGGTGGCTCAACACGCAGGAGAGTTGGACCGTCCACAACCCGTCCGGCGCTGCAGTGGGCGATCGCTTGGTGCTCGAGCTGCCGAGCTCGTCGCGGCGATTGAAGCTCGAGGAGTCCGTAAAGGGCTTCGTGGCCCGCGAGAACGCCACTGCGATCGAGTCCAACGGGCCCATCGGAACCGGTGAGCATCAGATCCATGCGACGTATCAGCTCGCGACCTCCGGCAGCAGCGTCGTGATCAAGAGGCGTTTGGCCACTCAGACCAACGCCGCGCGCGTCATCATCGAAGACCTCCCGGATCTGAGCATCACCTCCAACTCTCAGCCTTCGAAGCGCAAGCGCGAGCTGAACGGCGTGAATTACGCGATCTTCGATTTTCCTCCGCTCTCGTCTGGATCGATGCTCGAGGTGAAGCTCTCGGGGCTGCCCAGCAAGAGCCACGCACCCAAGATCGCCGCGGTCGCGGCTGTTGGGCTGATCGTGTTGTGGGCGCTCTACGCCGGAGCCACCGGGCGAGCGCCGGGCGCGGGCGCGAGCGCGATGGGGCCCTTGTCCCCCATGGCTCGCCGGGATCGCGTCCTCAAGGCGATCGAGCTGCTCGACGAAGATCTGAAGGCCGAGAAGATCAGCGAGAAGAAGTACGCGCGGCGCCACGAAGACCTGATGGCGGACCTCGCGCAGACGCTTCGGGAGATCGACCTCGAGGAAGCGACCAAGAGGGCCGCAAATTCGACATGAGCACCCCGCGCCTGCTTCGTGCGGAGTCTCGCAACGTCTCGAAGATCTACGGGCGCCACCGAGCGCTCCACAAAGTCAGCGTTACGCTCGAGCGCGGGCGTGTCACCGCGCTCTTGGGCCCCAATGGTTCGGGCAAGACCACCCTGCTCTCCCTGTTCTCTACCCTCTCTCGGCCGACGTCCGGAACGATGCACTTCGACGACCTGCCTCCGGCCAAAGCCAAGCTCGCGCGCGGCGCGATCGGGCTCCTCTCGCACGCGGCCCTGACCTACGGAGAGCTGTCGGCGCGAGAGAACGTCGCGTTGTTCGGTCGCTTGTCAGGCACGACGAATCCGGAGGAGACGGCGACGAAGCTCCTCCTCGAGTTCGGGCTCGAGGACGCGATGGATCGCCCAGCCCGCACGTTCTCCCGTGGAATGCTACAGCGCCTAGGGCTCGCGCGTGCGCTCGTCTCGAACCCTTCCCTCGTGTTGCTCGACGAGCCGTTCACCGGGCTCGATCGAGCCTCCACGGAGCGCGTGGTCACGAAGGTCGCCGAGCTCCGCGACGCTGGCGCGATCGTGCTGTTGGTCTCGCACGATCTCGGCATCACCGCCGAGCTCGCCGACGACGTCGCGATCCTGGTGCGTGGAAAGTTGGCCCATCGCCAGGCCGGGCGGCTGGGCACGGACGGCTTTCGGGACCTGTACACCTCGGTGGTCGAGGCCCCCAAGGAGGCCCGCGCGTGACGGCAGAGCGCGAAGAACCTAACGAGGAGGAGGGCTTCGGAGCCATCCTCCGCGGAGCGATGGTGATCTTCGACAAGGACCTGCGCACCGAGGCGCGGACCAAGGAGATCCTGCTGACGATGGGCTTCTTCGGCCTGCTCGTCGTGCTGATCTTCTCGATGTCGTTCTACCGAGGCGACGTGCCGCTGCAGGTGATCGTCCCCGGAATTCTCTGGGTCGCCATCGCGTTCGCCGGGACGCTCGGGCTCTCTCGCGCCTTCGATCGAGAGCGCGAAAACGACTGCATCCGCGCGTTGATGTTGAGCCCGGTGCCGCGAGCTTCGATCTACTTGGGCAAGCTCTTCGGGATCCTGACCTTCATGCTCGTGGTCGAGCTCGTCGTCGCGCCCGCCGTGGCGTTCTTCTTCAGCCTACCGCTCGACGTCGACCGTGTGCTCCGCATCGCGGCCGTGCTCTTGCTCGGCACGATCGGCTACGCGATCGTAGGCACGGCCCTCGCCGCCGCGCTCATGCGCGCACACTCGCGCGACGTGCTCCTCGCGATCGTCATCTATCCCTTCGTCGTGCCCGTGATGATCGCGGGCGTGAAGGCGACGGCCGCGATGCTCGAATCCAGACCGCTGGTCGACGACTACAAGCTCTGGCTCGCGTTCCTGGTGTTCTTCGATTCCGTGTTTCTCGTGTTGTCATTGTGGACGTTCGAGTCTCTGTTGCTCGACTGAAGGAGGTGCTTCCGTGAGCGCTCTTTTTGATTCCCCGCGCGCTGAAAAGACCCCACCCGCCCTGCTCGGGCTCGCCGTGCTCGCGGCGGTGCTCGTCCCCTACTCCGCGTGGCGGATCTTCTTCCAGACCCCCGAAGAGGAGGTCATGGGCTTCGTGCAGAAGATCTTCTACTTCCACGTGCCCTCCGCGATGAACATGTTCCTCGCCATCGTGATCGCCGCGGTGGGCAGCATCGGCTACTTGCTCAAGCAGACCGACTTCTTCGACAACCTCGAGGACTCCGCAGTGGACCTCGCGATCCTCTTCGGCGCGGCCGTGCTGATCTCCGGACCCCTTTGGGGGCGTAAGGCCTGGGGCGCCTACTGGGTATGGGACGTGCGGCTCACGTCGACGCTCGTGTTGTTCCTGACCTTGCTCGCGACGAAGATCGTTCGAACGTACGCCGGACCCGCGGCCAAACAAATCACCGCGGGGCTCACGCTCTTCGCGGTGGTCAACAGCCTGTTCGTCTATGTCTGCGTTCGGATCTGGAAGACGACGCACCCCGGGCCCATCATCGGCCCGGACGGCGGAGGGCTCGACGCGGCGATGCGGACGACCTTCAACATCTCGTGGCTCGCGTTGACCTTGGCCTTCGTCGCGTTGTTGTGGATGCGCCTGCGGCTCGGCGCGCTCAGAACCGGCGTGGATCGCCTCCACCACCTCGCCACGGAAGCAGGTCTCGACGAATGACTCCGAATCGGACAAGTTGCCGCGCGATGCGCTGGCCCCAACACCTCGCCTTCGCCTTGGCTGTCGCCGTTCACGGCGGCGCCTACGCCCAGTCACCGCCCACCTCGACCGCGGCCGCGGCCAAGCCAGCCATTCCGGCCGGATTCGAGCCGATCGTCGGCAAGGAAGCCAAGGCCGAGAGTGTCAACGCGAGCACAATGGTGGTCGGGGCCTACGCCGCGGTCCTCGCGCTGATCTTCGGGTTCGTCGTGCACGTGGTGCGAAGCCAAGCGGAGCTCGCGAGAGAGATGCGCGAGCTCGCTGAGCGGATCGAAAAAGGGAAACGTTCATGACTCTGCCGTCGCTGCCGCACCTCATCTACATCCCCTTCATGATCACGCTCGGGCTCGGGGTGGGTTGGTTCCTCGGCTCGAGGTCGGTGCGACAAGAGTGGGACCGAGCAGAGGCCCGACGAAAGAAGCGTGAAGAAGAGGGTTGATCGATTCTCCGGAGAGCGAGTCTCTGATGGTAACGACGATGAGTTACCAGCACCGCGGAGTCATCGAGCCGAAGAGTTATCGAGCCGAAGAGTTATCGAGCCGAAGAGTTTCGAATGATGACTTGGGCCGCCGCGAGTGAGCTCCCCCCCGAGCTCGTCGACCCTTCGAAGCTCCAGGTCCTCACGCGGAGAGTCGTACTCGGCGGCTGGAACGGCCCCACTCTGTTCTCTTCGGAGCGCTCCTCGGAGGGCTGGCCCAGGTTGAGCTCCTTCCTGAGGTTCGACGGCCCGGATCCGATCGTCTTGGGGACGGCCCGTGAACCAAGGGGGCCCGACGACGGGGAGCGCTATGCGGCGTTCTGTTGGGCGCCCACAGGTGTGACTCTCGTCGACTTCACGACCCTCGAAGTCCGGCCCGTAAATCGCGGAGTCATCGAGCTCGACCGCAGCCTCGCGCTGTTCGCGCGAGAGTGGGACGCGCTGTTGCGCTTGGAGCCCGCGGAGCTCACTTCGTTCGTGGACTGGCTCGAAGGAGCGCTCAGAAAGATCGATTCGACCGGCCTCAGAGCTCCACTCGGCTACTGGGCGGCGTGGTTGAGTCTGCTCCGAGAACGGCGGCCGAGGTAGTCACCCGGGCAAACGGGGCTCGGATTTTCGTACTGCTGCTGAGGTCCCGACGACTTCCGGCCCGGGTACGGATTGAGTACGAAGACAACCCAGTTCTGCCTAATCCTCATCCTGCCTCAGGATCGGGCACGGGCACGGGCACGGGCACGG
>CAYXDO010000036.1:0-2852 GCA_964463485.1 uncultured Myxococcales bacterium
TTCGGAAGGCACTCGCGGCATGACCCTGATCCCTACATTCTGCACCGGGGAGTAATCTCCCTTTCGTCTGATTTTGGTAGGGCCTCATTGTCGCGGTAGGCCCCTGGCCAGATCCGAGAAACAGTCCCCGAGAGCGTCAGGGCAGTACCGCTCTGGAGTCTGGCGGTGTCGAACGGATCGTCGACCGAGCTCGAGCTCGTCAAAGTCGCCTCGATCGTGCAGAAGTCGCGAATGCCGTCTCGGGCGAGCTGCAGCTCATCGAAAGACGTCGTGATCTCGCACTCCCATGGTTCGGAACAACTGTTGGAATAGGCGGCCTTCTGCATGGAAATCGAGGCGAACGCGGCGAGCGCCAACCGAAGGAGAAGGGAATGAGAGTTGTCAAACATTCACGCGCTCCTCATAGGACGGCGCTTTCGCCATCCCTCAAGCTACAGGTATGGTGAGATATCGACTCCGTGTTGGTCGAAGACCACGAGGAGCCGTATCCAGTCCTCGTCGGTTGGGAATGCCCAGCGCTCCCACAACGCAATCTCTCGAAGCATCTCTTCGAGGAACTCCTCGACCGAGTAGCCCCAACCGTCGGTGACGTTGGCCATCGCGACCGTGAATGCGGCGCCGGCCACCTCAGCTACCTGCTGAGCGCTGACCGAGCCACTCACTCTAACGGTATTGCTCGGGTTCGCCTCGTCGCAGGGATATCGCAGGCACAGTCGATTGAGAGGCAACTTCCACATCACTTGGACGATGGCCATCCCGTCGTAATACGGACTCGACGAACATCCAGCCACTTGCATAAAATCGCGCCCCCCTCGCCCCCCTCGCACCCGAGATTCACGCGCCTGCACCCAGGCGCCTCCGCCGGTGATTCCTTGACCAGGGCCTTCTCGGAAGAGCCTCCCGATCTGCCACGGCCACAACGTCCTCGGGTCAACTCGAAAATCGGCGAATTCCAGCGCGAACGCATTGGCGAGACCTTCCTGCACGCCCTTGGATTCGCAGCCATTATGCCAGGCATCTCGAGCGATGCCGAAAAAGGAGTGCTGAAGGAAGTGGCCATACTCATGAAGAGGTGCAACCGTGCGCTTGTACGAGTGGGCAGGCAGGAGAGTAATCTCGTTCGAGCGCCAGTCGAAGCACCCATCCGAAGCCGCGTCCGGGCAGTCCGTGGCGCTGCTCGACACGTTGGCGCTGAGCGGTGGAACATCCCAGGGTTCGCTACCCCACGCCGACGGTGGCATCCAGGCCCACGCGAACAACTTCATTCTCGCTTGCCAGGCTGCGTGCGCCGCCGCCGTCGTGATCTGATAGTGCGCGCTCTGAGCCTCGAATGACGCCGAGCCCGATGGCGTAAGCGCGTCGATCTTGGTCCCGCCCGGATCCCTGAGTGTGCGGCTCGCTCAACTGTGCGGCAGAATCGGAAGGCGCTCGCGTCGCGAGCTCGCTTCGAGCGACTCTGTGCCCTCGGGGGCCGGCGACGCGACCCAGAGCGAGCGGAGGGCCCGGAGAAAGATCTCTTTGGCTTGGCGAAATCCGCAGCGGCCGCTCGTACCCACGAAGTGCACAAGCTGCCCGTCGATGACTCCGAGCGCGTGCATTTGCCGAAGTCGAGAGCCTTCGTACTCCACATCGCGAGCAACCGCTTGGGTCGATCCCAACTCTACCCAGTAGGCGGACCCGACGACCCCGTCGACGAACGCCGGCAGCGCCTGGGCCAGCGTTCGCTCGCAGAACGCGGCCGGAGGTTCTTGGGATGGGTAAGGGCGAAGAGTGAGGACAAAATTCGTCCTGACCGCGCGCGGGGTCTGAGCGAGGCGCTCGCGAGCAATACGCGGGCTCTTACCGAACCCAAACGCGGCCCACTCGACGGGAGCCTCGAAGCTCGGACTATCGTCCATGCGCCCCGGAAAAGCACGGAACGTACCAGGCACCGCCGCACGGTTCCAAGCGGTCGGCGATGAAATCGATGCATCCCTTGCGTCGATCTCGAGCCTCGCGCAGATCGGAGAGCGTCTGCGTCTGATCTTGCGAAGCGAGGTTTCGCACCGTGCCCGTGCCCGTCCGTGCCCGTGCCCGAAGCGATTCCCCAATGGAGCACTGCCGAGCAGTGTCTTTGCAGCCGGGCGGTCCAGCGCACCGGGGCTTGATGCCTGGCGACGCCTCGGCCTTTCCAAGCTCTGACCGACGAGTTAGATTCGTGTCATGACCCAAGAGCTTTGGGCGCCGAGCGCCGCCTTTCCAGCCGTCGACGAAAGGCTCGCGGTGCCGGAGGCCGGAGAGGAAGTCATCGATGACGTGCACGTTCGCGTCATGCCCGCGGACGAGCCCCATGGATTCGCGCACGCGGGGCTCGACTATCTGCTCAGGGGACACGTCATGACGGGCTACCGGAGCGCGACCGACATGTTGACGCGCACGAGCCTCACCAAGGACATGGCTCCAGATGCCAGCATTTATCCGGAAGCCAAGGATCCGGTGACGGGAGGTCGGCAACTCGAGGAGTTGGCCTTCGAAATCGCCAACACTCAATCGATGTCGGAGGTCACGAAGCGAGCCCGCGACTTCAAGGCTCGCGGAGTGCGGAGAGTCTTCTGTATCAATGTGGTCAAGGGCAAAGTCCTCGAGTGGGACGAAAAGCTCGACGATTGGAGAATCAAGTCCAAACGAGCTTCCATCCGGGACCGATGTTTCGTACGGCCCCTCTCGATTGCAGCCCTGCTCGATACCACCCAAGAAGACGACGAGGTCGCGAGAGCGCTCATCGCGAAAGGGAACGCCGTACTCACTTCGGCGCTCGACGCGAGTCTCGAAAAAGGCCAAAGGCTCGGACTCGAAAAAGGCAAAAAGCTCGG
>CAYXDO010000036.1:2952-75125 GCA_964463485.1 uncultured Myxococcales bacterium
ACTCGAAAAAGGCGAAAAGCTCGGACTCGAAAAAGGCGAAAAGCTCGGACTCGAAAAAGGCGAAAAGCTCGGACTCGAACGGGCGATCGAGGCGACCTGCGGAACCCTCGGAATCGAGATCGACGGGGAAAGAAAACGCGCGCTGGAGACGAAGTCGGTGGATGAGTTACTCTCTTTCCTGGCGACGCTGCAGCACGCGGGTCGCTGGACCTGACGGCCTCGTGGCCGGCGCTGGCGTTTCTCGAAATACGGAGAACCTGCCGAGCTCCTTCGAGCAACCGACACCGTCGAAGACTTCGAACCCGGACCGACGCCACGCCGTCGCGATCCTCATTGGTAGCCACCGCAGCTCCCAGGCAGCTCCGTTTCGGAGACTTCGCCGACGACGACCGTCGTTCCGGAATTCCCGATCACCGAAATGCCACCCATGAAGACTCTCCCGCCGAGCTTCAGGAGCGAGAAGATGTGGCCACCTTGGTAGTTCTTGGGTCCACACACCCCGAGATGTGGCTCGAAGTAACTGATCGAACCAGCCCCCCCTCCAGTCACCAAACCGTGGTCCAGCGGCCACATACCGAAGTATGGCCCCGCGTCTTCGCTCCGAGCGAGCTTGACCCAAGTGCCTTCGACGCGCCGATACAGCCCCGGGAGAGCTCCGAGATCCGGGTCCGTGCCCACGATCAAGCCTAGCTTTGGTGAGTAGGAGACCGCGGCGGGCCCCGCCAAAAAGTCATCCAACTCGATCCCATTTGCACTCACGTGGGCGATGAGGCCGGTCTGTTGAAACACGGCGGCCGCGCCGCCCGGCAAAGTGGTCACGTCGACATCGACCTTGAAGGTGCTCCGCTCGTCACGGGGGATCAAGGTGGTCAGCCCGCCTGCGTCGTAGCGTTGAAGGCCGCCACGACGGTCCACGATGTAGAGCTCCGAGCCGTCCGAACTGACCGCCATCCGACTCTCCCAGGTCGCCGCAAATACGAGCGCCCGAGTAATCAAGCGGTCGGGGAGCTCCACTTCGACCAGCCGATCTTCACCGAGCAGCCAGATCCGCCCGTCCGAACCGGTGACTGCGTCCATGAAGGGTGTCGTCGTGGATAACTCGGTCAACCGTGTCGCCTCCATTTCGTTGGCGCGGTAGAATTCGCCTCCGTTCGACACGACCAAGGCGGACTCGTCATCCAACCTCGTCATCGCAAACACGATGCTCCTCGATCCGGGCAGCGCAACCTTCTTCGTGTTGGAGATGGGGTATATTGCACACGCATCCCTCGGGCACTTCGGCAGCCATCCCGCCGTGAACGCGAGCCCAGACGTCGGCCTCTCCGTCATCATGATGGGCACGCCCGCGGTGATCCAGCTGCCTTGGGCGACATAGCTGGGCTCTGGCAGCTCCGCCACGCCTGGGCTCGCAAACGCCAGCTTCGATTCGAGCAGGACCTCGTCCGAGGGGGGGGCCGCCAGGGCGAGCCGCTCCGTCGTGTAGCCGACGAGAATGACCTGCGCTGTTTCTTCGGCGAGGTCGGCAAGCCCGATCTCCTTCGGAGTCGTCCGAAAATCGAAGAGCCCCGTCGAGAAGATCGCGAAGCCTCCCGCGTCGACCACCAGCATCGAAGCGTAAGCCGTGTCCTCTGGCAGCGCCGCCGCGACCTTCGTGCTGTTCTCTGCGCAACCTGTGCACGCTAGACTCACGGAAACTGCAACTTCGAGAAGCCCCGACGGTGGCCTGAACGACGAGGTCCTCACAATGTTCAGCTGCCCGGCGAAAGCCGCTCAATCGCCTTCTGCAGGTCCACACTGACTCGCGGAGAACAGACCCAGGAACCCACCTCGACGACCGCAGGCAGAGTCTCGGGTTCCTCGGGCGGAATCGGGCGAGTCACGTAGCCAGAGAGTCTCGCTATCACTCCTGGACTCGCTCGGGCTCGGCTGGATAGTCGATGACGCGAGGCCGACGCCAAGCTCGGCCCCGAATCTTCGAGCTCGACGCGGCAGACCCCCTTTTGCTCGCGGAGCTCCGTCGTGAACATCGCGCTCGACATCAATGGGTCATCGATCGGAACGGGACCCGTGGCAACAACCCATTCAGTGCAGGACGTTCGGATTCGCGCGAGCTGGATGTGCTCGGCTCGACGTTGGACGCGCGGGTGTTCCTCGCGACGCTGCCGGACGCCCATGTCGGAGGCATCGTGGCGCTGTACAGCAATCGTTCGGCGTGACTCAGGCTGGCGAAGAATCCATCTCGGAGAATTCTAGCACCCGTCCTCCGCACGAGACGATTGTCCTCCTGGCAGGTCAGAACGACAGGTCCTCGGGTCGCGATGGCTCCGGCTTCGGCTGGTACGACCTTTGCTCCTCGCTTCGGCATGGTGTCGCTCGAGCACCCGAACCCACTCTCACACTCGACTCCCGGCATGGTGAGCACCCGAACTCACTCTCACGCTCGACTCCCGACACCAGGCGAGAGCTCGGGGGCTTCGCCGTCGCGGTAGCAGGAAAGCTCGTCGCGGCGAGCAAGCCCGGCGCCGTCGACCTAGCGTCGAGCGGCGGTTCGGGCGAGGGCTTCGAAGTCTTCTTAAGTCTTCTTGAATGTCCTGCGACAGCTTTGGTGGCTACGCCCAGGTCGCGTCGCCGAGTGCCGTTGCCGGAGGACATCGGCTCCTTCGAAGTCGTTCGTGTCGAACCTGGCCGGGCGATCGTCTGGAACGACGAAAAATTCATCGAGGTCGTGGATGGGTTGGCTTCTGAGCTCGAACGCCCGACCGACGTGTCCATCTCGTCGCTCGCTTGGTCGCCCGAGCTCGGCTTGGTCATTGGTGATGGCTTCGGCAGCGTCTGGGTAGACGATCGGGCCGGAGAATGGAGAGTCTTGGGCTCCGACAACACGCGGTATTGGACTCCGATCGTTCGTTCCGTGCCAGGCGGAGTCCTCTTTCAGACCGGCGGCGGCGGTCCGATACGGGCGCTAGACATCGAGTCAGGACTCTGCCCGGACGGCCCGGCTCTCCCAGGGGCGCCCCTCGCGCTCGAGCCCTTCGGCGATGGCTTCCTGGCTGTCCCGCGCGGCTTTCGAACGGGAACGCCTCGATCGAGCGCGCTCCTCACCGTCGAGCCTCACTGCTCCGACTCATAGCGCGCGGCTTGCGTGCCCGATCGCGCCTCGCCGATCGCGCGCCCTTCGGGTCGGGACTCCGGTTCCGTGCCTCATTGGGCGTGATTAGCCGATGGCTCGAGCCCCGACTCATGGACCACGCCCCTCACCGTTCTCGACGATCCTCGACGCGATTCGACCGCTCGAACCGATCTCCGAAATCGCTTCCCATCGAGCGAGATGTGGACCCGCAAATCCGGATGAACGAGCCGCGGTCCATAACTCACCGCGAACGAACGTTGGGACTCGGACAGTCGAGACCCGTCGACCTTCACGGTCATCTCCATTCGACTCCGAGCGCCCCCCACAGGTGCAGGTCGGACTTCGAAGCCCAGGAGGGCTCGGCCGAACACCTCCCGGTAGAACGGCTTGACCGTGTCGACGATGCCGCCGCGAGCTCGAGTGAGCGCCGCAGATTCGTTCCCCAATTTCTCGGCGTGGTGGAAAGGTGAACCCAACGGATAAATGGCCATGTCCTCGACCTCCAGTATGTGCAGGTCCAGGCAATCATCGACGCGGGGCGTAGGCTCGGTCGTGGCATGGACGAGCTCGAACGTGACGCCGGGAAGCAGAACGTGTTTCGCAAGCTCCTCGGTCGCTGATCTACCTCGCTCCCGGAGCTCGGCCTCGCTGCACGGCGCGACGGCAAGCTCTGCGCTCATGATCCCAACTACGACCTACCCTTCAGCCTACGGTCCGCGCGGGCCCTGCGCGTCACCCTTCCGACGGATCGTCATTCCTTTGACGCTCGATCAGCGGGAGGCGGAGCAGCTGGGCTGGCACGTCCCATGCTCCCGATAGGCCCGATGCGGTGCTTCGCGTGGTTGATCGCTGCTCTCGTGGCGATGGTCGAAGCCCCCGCGCTCGCGGAGTCCCGGGAGGTCGTGCTGGCCGTCTCTGGAGCCAACGTTCAGGCCGCGATCGAGGCGTCCGGGTTCCTCTACGTGGCCGTGCTCGAACCTCTGCCGGAGCAGGAAGCTCCGGTGTTGGAGAGTGTGCCGACGAGCATTCGAGCTCGGCTCGAGTGGGTTGCGCCGGGTCGGTTGGGGCTCGAGCTTCGATCGGAGGAGCGAATCCTGTCGGCGAACGTGAGGCGCGAAGGGTCGAGGACCCGGATCGCGCTGACGACGAGATCGGCCAGAGAGGCCGTAGCCGAGCGCATCGGGCAGTTCCAGCTCGGACCCGCGACAGAGTCGGGAGCCCTTCGGCTCGCGCGAAAGCACGCGTTGGCTCGGCGGTTCGAGGAAGCCACGAAGGTCCTGTCTTCCCTGGAGAGCCGCGAAGAGCTGAGGGCCTGGGTCCGACTTGGGCTCGCCGATGTCGCACTCATCGACGGCTCCACGACGGCGGCCTGCAAGAAGTACCTCGAGGTCGCGACGGCCGATCCGCGCCGGACTCCCGGGCTCGTGGCTGCGCTCAGGACGGTCACGCTCGGCTGTGCGTCGGCAGTGGGCGGAACCAGCCTGGCATCGCTCGTCTACGAGCTCGGCGCGATGGACGGACCCGCTCGAGCCGAGCTCCAGGCGGAGCTCGACGCGGCGATCAGTCAAGTGACGGCGCCGTCTCTGACGGAGTCGCTCCTCGGCGCTTTGGAGTGCGACAAATGCACGGCGCCGCCTGCGCCCGACGAGACTCACACGTGTGAACGCCTCGAGCGGTTCACACTGCCGTGTGGTCCGCTCGTCGCTCGATCGGTCATGCTCGGCGGGAGCCCCTTCGCGATCGCCCAGACCTTCCTGAGTCGGCGACGCCTTGCCTGCTCTGTGCCCGAATCGGCCGAGGTTGCCCGAATGACCATGCGGGCGTTCAGGGACCTCGACCTAGATCCCGCCGCCGAGCAACTCGGCGAATGTGTCGCCGGGAGAGGAAACGCCCTCTTCGATCGACTGGGCGGGCTCGGGCCGGCGTACCGCAAGCCGGCAAAGTCGAAGGTTGCGTCGATTCCCGCCGCCTCTCGACTCACGGAGCTCGAGACCCGAGTTCGAGCGCTCTCAGCCCTGGTGTTGCCCGCTGCCGAGGCTGGCCATGAGTAGCGAGTTGTTTGGTGGTCTGTCGCAGCTCGAGAGTGTGCTCGACTTCGCGGCGAGCCGACAGGACGTGCTGGCGACCAACGTCGCTCACGCGGAGACTCCTGGGTACGAGGCGAAGGATCTGACCTTTGCCGCGACCCTCGCCTCGGTCTCCGAACCGGTCGCCACGAACCCTGGCCACATCACGAACGAAGGGGCCGAGCATCAGCTCGAGCCTCTCCCCTCACTCGGCATCGAGGACGCGATGGCACGGCTCGCCGCCAACAAGCTCCGCTATGAAACTGCGGCCGAGCTGACGAGTCGCCGGATCGCGCTTCTGAAATACGGAGCGACGGATGGAGGAATGGCATGAAAGACTTCACGGCTATGGATGTTCTCGCTTCCGGCTTGTCCGCGCAGCGCGTCCGCATGAATCTGACTGCCGCGAACTTAGCCAACGCCGAGACGACGCGTACGCTCGAAGGAGGCCCTTACAAACGTCAGGATCCCGTGTTGGGCGCCGTGCCCGCGAACGCGGATGCCTTTGGGTCCGAGCTCGGTGACGCTGTCTCGAAGGTCGAGGTCGCCGGAGTCGTCGCCGACTCGAGCCCGCCTCGTCGTGTCTACGATCCAGCGCATCCGGACGCGAAGCGGGACGGATACGTCGACATGCCGAACATCAGCATGATCGAGGAAATGGTGAACATGATGACCGCCGCGCGGGCCTACGAAGCCGACTCGACCGCGCTCAGGACCGTCGTGGATATGGCGACGCGGGCGCTCAACATCGGGAGATGATTCGTGTCGATCCGAGGAGTCGATACTTACCGTTTGGAGTCGGCCTTCTCCAAACCCGTGTCTTCGAGTGGCGTATCCTCGTTCGCTCACGGTCTCGAGAAGCTCGAAGGAACGACTCCCGAACCGACGAAGGCCGAGGATCGTTCGGCTGGGGAGGCGTTCGCCGAGGCGCTCGTGCGGGCGGGAGTCGATGCCGCCCGGAGTGAAGAGAGGGCCGCGGATTCGGTCAAGCGGTTTGCCAACGACGAGGACGTGAACATTCACGACGTCGTGGTGGACGTAGAGAAGGCCGAAGTCTCGCTCAAGCTGATGGTGAGTATGCGCAACCGACTCATCGAAGCGTATCGCGAAGTGATGAAGATGGGGATGTGAGCCATGGCGTCCGCGAAGGTGGAGAGCACGAGGAAGGCGAGCGTCGAGGCGGCCGAGTCCGCGCCGAAACTGGCGTTCGGGCAATTCGTGACCCTCTGGAGGTCCTGGTCGTCGGCGCGAAGATACTCCACCCTGGGTGCGGTCGTGCTTGCGATCGCCGGTGTGTTGACGCTCGCGCTCGGAACGAGGAGCTCAGGACGTCTCGCTCCACTGCTTACCAGGCTAGGCCCGGCAGACGCCCAAGAAATCACAGCCCGCCTCGGCGCCCACGACGTGCCCTACGAGTTTGCTGCAGGGGGTACCGCCTTGTTGGTGCCCGAAGATCGAGTCCTGTCGCTCCGGTTGGAGCTCGCCTCCGAGGGGCTCCCGCGCGGCGCTGGCGTGGGCTTCGAAATCTTCGACGATCCCAAGATCGGGCTGTCGAGGTTCGCCGAGCGACTCAACTACCGCCGCGGCATGGAGGGCGAGCTCACCCGGACCATTCGCCAGCTCGAGGTCGTCAGTGACGCCAGAGTTCATATCGTCCTGCCCGAGCCCAGTCTCTTCACTCAGCGCGATCGCCGAGCCACGGCCTCGGTCGCGATTCAACTCCACCGCGGGCGCTCCCTCTCCAAGGATCAGGTCGACGCCATTCGCCACCTCGTCTCCTCGAGCGTGGAAGGGTTGAACCCAGACGACGTGACTCTGGTCGACAACCAAGGACACCTCTTGGCCAAGGGCGGGGATCGCGGGCGCTCGGCGGCCGAGTTGCTCGAGCAACAGCGGGAGCTCGAGGACACGCTGGAGCGGCGTGCCCGCCGAATCATCGAGAGAGTGACGGGGGAGGGGCGCGCCTCGGTGGAAGTCACCGCCGAGCTCGACGTCACTCAGACCGAGCGGACCATGGAGAGCTTCGACCCGGACTCGGCGGTCCTCCGCAGCTCCCAAACTTCCGAAGAACAGCGAAACAAAGCAGGGCAAGAGCCCGGCGGAGTTCCCGGCGCGCCCGGAAACCTCGTGGGCAGGGCCGATCCAGCGGCGAGTCCGGCGGCGAGTCCAGCGGCGATCGAGGGCGCGCTTGCAGCCTCCAAACGCACCGAAACCAAGAACTTCGAGCTCAACAAAGTCACGAGCCGGGAAGTATCACCCAGCCCGAGAATTCGTCGAATTTCGGTCGCGGTCCTGGTCGACGCGACGAACGATGGCCGAGAGCGTTCCTCCGATGAGCTCGCGGGCCTCGCCGACCTGGTCAAGAACGCCGTGGGCTTCGACGCCGCCCGCGGTGATCAGGTCGTCGTGCAGGCCATGCCGTTCGATCATGGGCCCCCCGTGCCGCCGCCCCCTTCTACGCCGGCTTGGCTCGCGCGACTCGAAGCCATGTGGCCGATCGGCGCGGGCGCGCTCGCTTTGCTGATCGGGGCCGCCGTCGTACTCAGTCGGCGGCGCAGCGTCGTCCAGGAGTTGCTCCCTGCCCCGAGGACTCTCGGTGAGCTCCAGGCGCTCGTGTCGTCGAACAGCGACGCCGAGCTGGTCCTGGACGGATCGATCCTCGAGTCGGGCTCGCTCCTCGACCGAGTGCGACAAGATCCTAGCCGCGCAGCGGCCGTGTTGAAGTTGTGGATGGAGGAGGACTCTCATGCCTGACACCACCAAGGAGCTCGCTCCGCCATCGCCGGTTGGACCCATCAAGCTGCGCGGGACCGAGCGCGCTGCGACCTGGCTCTTGTCCGTGGATCGCGACGTCGCCATCGAAATCCTCAAGCACCTGGAGCCGCAAGAGATCGCCAAGCTTCGCCGATGCATCGACGAAATGCCGCGACCCCCACCCACCGAGATCGGCGCTGTGCACGATGAGTTTGGCGAGACCTTCGACAAGCTGGCGGTCCGCTTGAAAGGGAGGGGTGAGTATCTCGTCGAGCTCACCACCGAAGCCATCGGAGCGTTTCGCGCCGCTCAGGCCCTCAAGCCAGCGGAGAAGCCGGCGACCGGCTCCTTCGGCGACGTCGACGTCGACGCGCTCTCCGCTCGCCTCGCCGCGGAGCACCCGCAAGTCATCGCCGCGGTGCTCGCCCGACTCGACCCACGGGTGAGCGGGCAGGTGCTCGAGGGCCTCGAACAGCCCGCGCGCAACGACATCATCGCACGCATCGCTCAGCTCTCGACCATCGGCGCCGAAGCCATGCTGAAGGTCGAGCGCGCACTCACCGCCGGGCTCCCTACTCGGGCGGGCGCCGACTCGACCGTCGACGGGGTTCGCGTCGCCGCGAGCCTCCTCAACCAATTGGGCTCCGACGTGGCGCAACAAGTCCTGGAGGCGCTCTCGGGCTCGTCCGGGGACGTGGCAGAGGAGGTCAAAAAGGCGATGTTCTCGTTCGACGATCTCGCCGCCCTCGATCGCCGTGGCCTTCAGACTCTCCTCAAGGAGGTCCCGAGCGAGAAGCTCCTGCTCGCGCTCAAGATCGCGAGCGACGACATGTTGCAGAAGGTCTTTGCGAGCCTCTCCAAACGGGCTGGTGAGATGATGAAGGACGACCTCGAGTCGATGGGTCCGGTCCGAGTCTCCGAGGTCGAAGCTTCGCAGCAGGCCATCGTCGGCATCGCCATGAAGCTGCGAAGCGAGGGGCGCCTCGCCATCGCCGGGCGAGGCGGCGACGAGTACGTATGAGTACCTCGCCTCCATGGGTTGGCCGGGCGCAGCCAGTTTGGCGCCCGCTGTTCGAGGCGCGGGCCAGGAAGCGCCCTACCGATCCACCGGAGCGTAGAACGTTCGCACCGGCCCCGAACGCCGAGCGCCCCACCCCTCGAGTGAGCTCGGTCCCCCCTCCAGCTGCCGCGGTGGTCGCGCTCGAGGAGCGACCGATCTTCGTCGAGGAGGCGCCCAGGCGGCAACTCGAGGACGCGCTCGCTGAAGTGATTCAGCTCCGAAGCAAGATCCTCGATCAGTCCGAGCGAGACCTCGCGGAGCTCGCGCTCGAAATCGCACGCCAAGTCCTCATCGCGGACGTGGAGGGCCTTCGGGAGTACACACGCCGAATGTGCGACCGGGCGCTCTTGCTCCTGGAAGAGGCCGACAAGATCACGATTCGAGTCCACCCGGAGCATTACCAAGCCGTGCTCGCAGCTCACCCAGAGCTCGAAGGGCGTGGAAAGGTCCAGCTTCTGCCGGACCCCACGATCGAGCTCGCGGGCGTGGTCGCCGAGTGTGAGCTCGGCCGAGTCGACGCTCGCCTCGCGGGCAGACTCGATGAGGTGCGGCGTCAACTCGGACTCGAAAGCCGGTCGAAAGCGAGCTCGCCGTGACCTCGTTGCCCGAATTGCGCGCGAGGCTCGCGCTCGCCCCCCCTGGCGTCGACGGGTACGTCACCGAGGTCCTGAGTCTGTCCATCGAGGCGCGGGCTAGGGGTGCGACCGTAGGCGATCTGTACAAAATCTCGGGACGCGACAGCTCGGTGACCGCCGAAGTCGTCGGACTTCGCGGACCCAGGGTACTCATGATGCCTTACGGAAGCGTCGAAGGGATCAGGGTAGGGGCCGCCGCCATTCCGCTGGGCGATGCGTCCGGAACCGCGGTCGGAGACGAGCTGCTCGGCAGAGTCGTCGATGCACGTATGAACCCGTTGGACCGTGGCGGACCCTTCCACGTCCGCGAACACCGACCCGTCCACGGATCGCCGCTTCCGCCGCTCGACCGTGGCCTCGTGGATCGCATCCTGCCGATGGGTCTGCGAGCTCTGGATGGGTTGGTCCCGTGCGGGCGAGGTCAGCGACTGGGGATCTTCGCGGGAGCAGGCGTGGGAAAGAGTCGCCTGCTCGGAGCGCTGACGGAGACGAGCTCCGCGGACGTCATCGTTTTGGCGTTGGTGGGCGAGCGCGGCCGAGAGGTCCGCGACTTCGTGGAGCGTGTGCTCGGGCCCAAAGGACGAGCGCGATCCGTCGTGGTCGTGGCGACCTCCGACCGTCCTCCGGCGGAGCGTATGCGCGCGGCGCTCTCGGCCACTGCGGTGGCTGAGTACTTCCGGGAGCAAGGGGCCTCCGTCCTACTCGTCGTCGATTCTTTGACACGCTTCGCGATGGCGCAGCGCGAGGTGGGTTTGTCGGTCGGAGAGCCACCGACCACCAAAGGCTATCCTGCGAGTGTGTTTGCGGCCTTGGCGCGCTTGCTGGAGCGCGCGGGAGCGGCTCGAAGCGGAGGATCCATCACCGGTCTCTATTCGGTCTTGGTCGAGGGAGACGACCTCTCCGACCCCGTCGCCGATGCGGCACGAGGCTTGCTCGACGGTCATATCGTGTTGTCTCGAAGTCTCGCCGGCCGCGGCCATTATCCAGCCGTCGACGTGCTTCAGTCCCTCTCTCGACTCGAAGGCGAGTTGCTTCGACCCAAGGACCTCGAGGCCGCGCGTCGAGTTCGCACGTGGTTGTCCAAGCTCTCCGAAGCGCAGGACCTCCTGAGCCTCGGCGCATACCGCGCCGGCGGGGATCCGGTGCTCGACAAGGCGCTCGAGAAGCGAGCGGCGCTGGATGCCTTCTTGACTCAAGACCTATCCATCCGGTCCACGCTCGAAAGCACTCGCGCCGACCTACTGAGAGTCACCGAGGTCTCCCCATGAGTAAACGCGAGCGGTTGTTTCAACTCATCGAGAAGCAGGCTACTCAGGAGCTCTCCAAGGCCGAGGCCTGCCTGCACCGCGCGGAGCTCGGCGCCGCAGCGCTGGCCGAAACCTCACGTCGGCCGGGAACCCTCGACCCGGCCATTTTGAGTATCGCCGATCACCTCTCGGAGCGAATCAGCGCCGAAGTGACCCGATTGCGCGTCGAGCGGGACGAGCGCGTCCTGGTACGCCGAGCCGCGTCGACCGACCGGCGTCGCTTCGAGATCTTGGCGTCGCGCCAGCGTGAGCTCTCGAGCTCGACCGAGGCGCGTCGCGAGCAGCGCGCCTACGACGACCTCGCGGGGACCAGAAGGAGTGACAAATGAGCACCGAACGATTCGATCGAAGGCGCGTCGTCGTGATTCGGGCGCCGTCGAGCTCGGGGACGAAGGCGGGACCTCACAAGGCCCTCGTTGGGGCGCTCGTCGTGGCCGGCGTGTTCTTCGGTACTCACTTCAGCTCCCTGGCCAAGAGCGAGCGCGCCGTCGCGGCGCAGCCCGAGGCTGGCGCGGCCTGTCCGCCGGCAGACCGAAAGCTCCTCGAGTCGCTGCTCGCTCGCCGCACCGAGCTCGATGCGCGCGAGCGGCTGCTCGACGAGCGACAGAAGCGACTCGGCGAGCTCGAGGCGAGCTTCGAGGCTCGGATCGCCAAGGCGACCCAAGAGCTCACGACGTTGGAGCAGCGGATCGAGCTGGGAGAAGCCGCCTCGGCGGCCAGAGAGAAGCGTATGGAAGCGGTCGTCGCGAGTGTGCAAGTGCTTCCGCCGGCAAAAGCGACTCCCATGGTGGAGGCCGCCGATCCCATGTTGGCGGTGGGCATTCTCAAACGCCTCGGACCGGAGGCCGCAGGGGCCATACTCTCGAAGATGAAACCCACCCGGGCCTCCGGGCTGCTCGAGCTCCTCGCCAAGACTTCGAGGCTCGACGAAATCAAGAGTGCAATGGCCGTGGAAAACAAGGTCGAGGAGAAGCCGGAATGAACCTGAGCGTCCCAGAGTGTACCTCGGATTTCGCAAAAACCGAGCGCCCGACCCCGAAGCAACACGGCATACCCGAGGAGACTGGCTTCGAGACGAAGCTGGAGCGCGCGTCCTCGACTGCAAAACACGACGAGTTCTCCGAAGACCCGTCGGCGGCATCGAGTGTCGGCCCCGACCCCCAGCTAACTCCAAGCCTCGGGCTGAGCCCGCCGATTCTCCCGCCGGCGTACTCATCGGTCGCGACCGAAATCTTTCCAGAACCGAGCGCCACCGAGGCCGAGGCTCGTCCTCTATCGCTGGCCTCTGGCCACGCCAGCGACTTACCGACGCAGCTCCTCGACCTTCCTCCTCTCGCCAACCCCGAAGTCGAGTCCCTTCTTCGAAACCTCCCCGATTCCACGGAGTCCTTCGACTTCGACCCATCGGCCTTGGAAGCAGAGGCCGGCTTGCTCGGCGAGCCCTCCGAGACCCTGATGGAGCCAGGACTCCCCACTCAGCTCCTTCGCCAGGTCGCGCCGCTCGCGTCGCCCCCTTCGGCGGGACGAGTAGGGCTCGAAGCCATCCCTTCGGAGCTCGCCCGACGGATCGCCATCGACAAGCCGAGCTCGATCTCCATGCAGGTCGATCCGCCGGAGCTCGGGCGACTCGTGGTCGACGTTCGCGTGGAGCACAAAGACGTCTTCCTCTCGATCCGCGCCGACTCTGATTCGGCGGCTCGAGCGATCGCTTCTCAGCAAGACCAACTGCGCGTTCGCCTCGCCGAGCATGGCTTCTCTCTCGCCGGGTTCGATGTCGGCGCGCGGTCCGAACACGGCCAGGGACGTCGAGAAGCATCTCGGCCCGAGGCCGAAGTTCCCGGAGTCTCTCCCAACGACCTGGGCGAGTCTCGACGTCGACCTCCGAGAACCTCAGAGCGAGCCCCCGCGCTGCCCGGACCAGCGAATTGGATCGCATGAGTTGGAGGACGATATGAGGGTCGAATCGACGAGTATGGCGACACCCGAACCATCCGAGTCCGGCGTCGGCAAAGACCAGTTCCTCAAGCTCCTGGTGGCCCAGCTCGGTCATCAGGATCCGCTTCAGCCCACGGATGCGAAGGACCTCCTTACTCAGTTGGTGCAGTTTGCCTCCGTGGAGCAATCGATGGCCACGAACCAAGCTCTGGAAGAAATCAGAGTAGCTCAAACCGCGATGGCCAACGCGCAACTCACGGAAATGGTCGGTCGAGAAGTGTTCGTTCGTTCGAACTCGTTCGAACCCGATCGAGCGGAGCTCTCGTTCCTGCTCGATCGAGACGTCGCCTCCGCGACCCTCGAAGTGGTCGATGCGGAGGGACGGATCGTCCGCACGATCGAGGCCGGACCCCGTCCTCGAGGCAGAGTGAGCGTCCTGTTCGACGGAAAGGACCAGCAGGGCCGGGCGCTTCCCGATGGTGAGTACGAGCTCCGGATCAGCGCACGTGACGAGGGTGGCTCCCCCGTCGAGGCGACGCCGGGCCTCTTTGGCGTGGTCGACGCCGTCTCCTTCGCCGGAGGCTCCCCGGAGTTGTTGGTGAATGGGTCTCGCGTGCGACCGGCAGACGTCCTCGAGATTGGATCCAAGATCACGCCGACGACCCCCGAATTTACCAAGATAGCCTGGCAAGATCTGATCGAAGACTGGAGGCGCCCATGAGTATCATCGAGTCCCTTTTCTCTGCAGCGAACGGCATCACGGCCCACGGCGACGCGTTGTCCGTGGTCGGCGACAACATCTCGAACGTGAACACGGTGGGTTACAAAGCGTCGAGCGCGCGCTTCGCCGACGTGCTCGGGAGCGCCATGTCGGGCCTCGGGGCGTCCGTGGATGGCGTGCGACAATCCCACCGCCAGGGGGGGCTCCTCGGAACCGGTATCGGAACCGACCTGGCGATCCAAGGCGACGGACTCTTCATCGTCAGCGGAGAGCGCGAGACGTTCTACACCCGGGCCGGTCAGTTCCAGGTGGCTGCCGATGGGCGCCTGCTCTCCCCTGACGGCTTGGAAGTACAGGGCTACCTGGCTCAATCCCGAGGTGCAATGAGTAGCTCGCTCACGAGCCTTCGCTTTCCTCCTCAGACCTCGCTCCCTCCCTCCGCCACCACGAAGATCCAACTCTCCGGAAACTTCGATGCGGCGTCCGAAGTCCCTTCGCCCTTCGATCCGGCCGACGCTGGCGGGACCTCCAACTACGCCAGCTCCACCACCGTGTACGACTCCCTCGGAGTAGCCCACCACGTCGACGTCTACTACCGAGCGGTGGGGGGCGGAGCCTACGAGTGGCACGCGCTGGTCGACGGCGGCGAAGTCTCTGGCGGTACCGAAGGGGTCCCTTTCGAGGCAGCCTCCGGAACTCTCACGTTCACCACCGATGGCAAGCTCGACAGCGAGTCCACCGTCGCCTCCAGCTTCGACTTCAACGGCGCGACTCCCGCGCAAGCGATCGAGTTCGATTTCGGTGACTCAATCTCCACGGATGGCGGCGCGGGCACCGGGACCACCGCGTTGGGCGGACCCTCCGAGCTTCGCTCGACTCAGGACGGTCGGACGTCCGGACTCCTCGAGGGCGTCGAGATCGACGAGAAGGGGCGAGTTCTCGGAATCTTCTCCAATGGTGAACGGCCCGTGCTCGGTCAGGTCGCGATCGCTCGCTTCAACAGCCCCGAATCTCTCGAACGCGCGGGCTCCGGCCTCTTTCGCCGCACCATGGGCTCCGGCGAGCCGGCCGTGGGCGCCGCGGATACGGGCGGCCGCGGGTCCCTCGTCGTGGGTGCGCTCGAAGGTTCGAACGTCGACCTCGCTCAGGAGTTCGTTCGCATGATCGCTTACGAGCGGGGCTTTCAGGCAAGCTCGCGCGTGGCGCGCACCGCCGACGACATGCTCAGCGAGCTCGTCAACCTCAAGCGCTGAGTCGCATCCGCAGACCTGAGTTCAATTCAGAATCGGCCCGCCACACTCAAGCCGCGTCCGCCGCGCTCGGGATCGACCCAGGGAGCAAAGGTCACCTGCGCCAGAGGAGCATCCGATTCGGGCGAAGGAGTCGCCAGGAGGACCGTCGCAGCATAGCCGCCGATCGCCCCGAGCACGCTGATCGTAGCCATGATCTTTGCCTGAGTATCGCTGTTCGTGTCGTCCGGAACCGCGATGAATCCGAGGCCAGCCCCGAGCGCGCCGCCTGCGATCGCCCCGCCGATCGCAAGGAACCCTTGCGGCGCGGAGTGGTCGAGCCCGCTCACCAAATAGTGGCCCGCGAGCAGGCCGAGGGCGTTGCCGGCGAGGAGCACCGCTGCGACGCCTCGTTCCTCCTCGAAGCTCTCGGCAATGATCAGCGGGACAGCAGCCGCATATACGCCGAGCAGACCTCCCAGCTGCACGATCGTGACATCACCCCACGTCGCGTGAGCGGCATCTGCATATATTTTTCCGCCCAGTGATCCGCCGAGCGCACCCAAGAGAGAGAGTCCGAAGAACGCTCGAGGCTCGTCGAAGGCGTCGGCCCCGGCGATGAGAGTCATCAACCCCCACGTCCATCCAGTCCCAAGGATCGTTCCGGCCTGCAGCGCGGCGGCATGACCTTCATGGAGGTGCAGTGTGTTGGTGAGCGCCAAGCCGCCGTAGCCCTCCAATAGGCTGAAGCCCAGGAGTGAAGCCGCGATGCCCTGGGAGGAGACTTCATCATAATCAGCCACGAGCCCGTAGAAGAGCAGGCCGTGCAGCAGTCCCGTTTGCGAGCCGTGGACGTACATCGCGGCCTGTCCCCACGTGAGCTCCGAGTCGTTGGTGAGTAGGAGCGAGCCGAAGAACGTACCCGCGCCGACGAGGAGTCCGAGCCCTACGCCCACCTTCTCGTCTTCGATGCCGAGAGAGAGAGGGACCGTCGGCGCATAGATTGTGAGCCCATTCAGGAGGCTGAATCCGAGGAACACCGCGCGCCCGTCCTGATTTGGACCGAAATCAGCGACTTGGGTTTTCGGCTCTCCCGGCGCGGTGTCCAAAGAGGCGAGCCTTCGCGACTGAGTGAGGAGCTCGGCGGCAAAGGACCGCCTCCCCGGATCCTGGGATCCGTTGGCGACGATCTCGAAGGCGACAGCCGCCGCGGCATAGTTTCTCGCGGCAAACTCAGTCATGCCTCGCTGATAGGCCGCCTCGACCTCCGGCGGATCCAAAGAAAGCGGCCTCGGTTGGGTCGAGGTCCGCGTGCTGGGCTCCCCAGGTGGAGGAGCCGAGTCCTGTGCCGCGGCGATTCGGCCGAGCGACGACAGCAGGAGGAGACACGAGAGGGTGAAATGTCGCGCCATTGCGGATTGCCTGTAGCACGCCGCGCGCCAGCGCGCATTACTCGGGCGCGCTGCCTTCGTCGGACATGAGCGCCATACCGTGTGTGCGCGAGTCGTCGGCCAGCAAAGATGAGAGGCTCCTCGAGCCGTCAAATTATCTACGGCCTACAGTCCCAAGGTCTTCCGTCGATGTTCACAACATGGGCCATGCGGAGCACTCGTTTGCGGTCCTCGATTCGGTCGCACCCAAGGATGAAACTCATCGAAGCGCTGGCGAAGACAAGTGGCGCGCCCTCCGGCAGCAACGACTCGGACGCCTGGCCAATGGGTTGACCCACGAGCTTGGTACGCCCCTTCAGTTCGTGGGAGATAGCGTCTCCTTCATCGAGCAGGTGAACGGGGACCTCCAAAAAGCCCTCGCGGCGTCTGAACAGATGCTCGGATTGTGCGCGGTCGATACCGCAACCAGCATGGGCCTGGAAGCGACGCTGAAGATGATCAAGGAGTCTCGGCGAGCCCTGGACTCCGAGGCCCCGCGGGCCCTTCGTCGAGCCACGGAGGGGATCGGCCAGGTCGTCTCCCTGATCAGGGCGGTGCGAACCTTCTCGAACCCCCGATCGACTCCTCCCGAGCGCCTCACAGCCATGCTCGATCGACTGCTCGTGCTCCTGAAGAACGAATATAAATACGTCGCTGAAGTTCAGTTTGTCGAGATCCCCGAGCCCGCAGCGCTCGCCCCCGATCTCGACCTGCTACTGTTCGATCTCGTCGTACTCATCGCGAGCGGTTTGCGCGCGTCTGTCTCGGACGCGCCCTTCGAAAAGGTCCGCATTCGAATCGGCGCCACCTGGTTGGACGACCTTCTGACGGTCACGATCAATCGCTCGCGGGGTCCCGACTTGACCAAGACCAAGGCTTCGGAGCTCTCACTCGTCAGAGCCCTCCTCGACGAACGGCGCGGTGCTCTCGATGTGTGTCCCGCGACCTTCGTCGTCCGAATCCCGCCTTTCGTTCGCGTCATCGAGGACTCGAATCCGCTCATCGGTTGATGAATCCGGCCAGTGGACGATTCCGGTGGGTTGAACGATTCCAGTGCAGATCCACATCGCGTGCTTCAGCGATCATCGGTCAAGAGCACGACGTCCACGCGACGATTCTTGTCTCGCCCCTCGGCCGTGTCGTTGTTGGCCACCGGCTGGTGATGGGCCATCGCGGACACTTTGAGCCTGTCCCCGGGATAGGCGAACTGGGCCATGACGTACTCAGCGACGGAAAGCGCCCGCGCAGCAGACAGCTCCCAGTTTGATCGAAATAGCCCACCCGCGACCGGTCGATCGTCGGTGTGACCCTCGATCTCGATGGCTCGGCCGGTCATGACCATCTTGGAGAGGATCGCGTCGAGCTGGGCGACCGCGCTGTCCACCAATTTGGCGGAGCCAGGGGGAAAGAGACCGGAGGCTGGTAGACTCACGATGATCCCCCTCTCGTCTCGGATGACTGTGCCTCCCTCTCGCAGTGCTCCCCTCTCCAGAGTCTCTACAAGCGCCGCCAGAATTCGTTCGATCTCTTTGCTGGTCAGCCTCTCTTGGACTTTGGCTGGATCTTTGTCGACCCGCGGTGAGATGGTCTGGTTGTTCAATCGTACACCACCGCGACCCTGAACGCCGAGGGTTGGGTGCTCGGAGGGGAAGAAGTCGAGGTTGAAGGCGGCGCGAGTGGAAAAGAGCATCTTTCCGGCCTTGTCCGCGTCGACGGTGGAGATTGCATACAAAGATGTGAAGAACGCGAACAGGAGTGTGATGAAGTCCGCGTAAGAAACTAGCCAGCGCTCCTGACTGACGTGGCTTTCGGGCCCTTTTCTCCTGACCATCACGCCGCCTCTTTGAGCCGAGCCGAGGCGTGAGCGTGGGGAGTGAATCCGGCGAGCTTGCGTTCGATCATCCTCGGGTTCTCGCCGTCCACGATCGAGCAAATGCCCGTCACGATGAGCTCGGCCTTCAGCATGGCTTCCTGGTGACGCGTCTTCAGCTTACCTGCGACTGGCAGTGCGAAGAGATTGGCCAGGCCCACGCCGTAAATCGTTCCGACGAAGGCCACAGCGATGCCAGCGCCCAGCTTGGCAGGATCGGAGAGATTCTGCATGACGTGGATGAGTCCGAGCACGGCACCCAGAATTCCCACGGTGGGCGAGTAGCCTCCGGCGGCCTCGAAAACCCTGGACTCCCCTTCACCGTGTTCGTCCATGGAGCTGAGTGCGACATCCATGGTGTCCCGAATCGATCGGCTGTCGAGACCGTCGACGGCGAGCTCCAGCGCTTTTTTGAGGAGCGGGTCGTCCTCCTCGTCCGCTTCCGCCTCCAAGGAGACTACGCCGTCCCTACGGGCCTTCTGCGCCAGCTCGACGAGCTTGGCGCTCAGAACCGCGAGATTCGCGCCCGGAGGAATGATGAGTTTCTTCATACCGGCCGCGGCTCCGATAACTTGGGCGAGGGGAAACTGGACTAGCACGGCGCCAAGAGTTCCGCCGCACACGATCAGCGCAGCGGTGGGTTGAACGATCGACGCGAGGTGGCCTCCCTCAAGATGAAATCCCGCAATCACCGCGCCAAATCCAAGAAGAACGCCAATCACGGTCGCGAGGTCCATCACCGCCCCCCTTCGATCACCGGGCTCAGCATCATGGTCACCCAACCGACTCTCCTCAGATACTCGACGACCAGCGAAGTCACCGCATCCGGTGACTCTCGGACGATCAGTCGCTCGCCCCCGATGAGGGTCACGATGGTGTCGGGGGTGGCTTCGACAGTGACGATGTGTGCCGCGTTCACCACGAGCTCGCGATGATTGAGCCGAGTTAGCGTGATCATGCCGCACGGATCATCGGCGGAGCCGTTGCGGACTTGAGTCGAGAGTTACGACCTGATTGCGCTTCGGCCGTCGGCTGCGCTGGGGCCGTCATGGCTTTGACGCCGACCGCGGAGCGCTTGACGGGTCCGCTCGTTCTCATGTTCGGGGCCAGCCGGAACGGGATCGAGCGAATCGGCACGTCGGTTGCTTGGATGCCCGGCATGGCCGAACCGGAGACCAAGGCGAAGAAAAGCTCGTCCAAGCTCATCGTCATCGTAGCGCTCGGGGCTGCCCTGGCGAGTGGCATTGGGGGTGGGTTCTTTCTCGGCTCGTCTCGGGCGGAGCCGAAGCACGCCGAGGAGCCCGAGGAAGTCGGAGACGCATCTGCGCATCCTCGACCGATCGTCGACCTCGACCCCTTCATCGTGAACCTCGCCGAGAAGGAGCAAATCATTTATCTCAAGTGCAAATCATCCGTGGAGCTCGCGTCGGAGGCCAAGCGGGAGGTGGTCGAGGCTCGGCGCGTGAAGCTCCGGCACGAAATGCTCCTCTACCTGTCGGGCCTTCGCTTGTCGGACACCTTCGGCGTCGAGAACAAGAAGAAGATTCAATCAGAGATGCTGGGCATTTGCGAATCCGTGCTGGGTAAGGGTGCGGTGACGGCGATCTATCTCTCGGAGTTCGTGACCCAATGAACTCACCCATCCTCACCCCAGAGGAGTTGGACGCCATCCGGAAGGAGTCGAAGTCCTCTCCGCAGGGCCCGGACCGAATCGACTTGGCCGGTGGTGCCCGAGGGCTTCGTAATCACCTCGCTTACTTCGAGCGACGGCTCGCGCTGTTCGCCGAGGAGGCGACCGGGGTGCTGGGCAGCTTCCTTCGCGGTCAACTCGAGCTCGCGGCCGACCCGGTGGAGCTCGTCGGCCCCAGCGAGGCGATGTCCTCGCTCGGTCGCTGCGGGGCCCTGATCGGTCTGCACACGTCGAAGGGACCTTTGGCAGGTATCCTCGGCCTGGCTCCCGGCCTCGCCTCGGCCATCGTCGAGCGTATGTTCGGGGGCGCCGGCAAGCTCGGCGTCGAGGTCAAGCGGACCAAACTCAGCCCGCTGGAGGCGATGACCCTGGAGCCTTTCGTACGCCGCCTGGTAGAAGGGCTCTCCTCGGCGCTCGTCCCCGGCGGAGCCGACAAGTTGGTGGAGCGATGGGTCCCCGTGGCGGTGTCGCCCGAAGTGCCCGCTGATCTGGAAATGACGATCCTCTCCCAACTGAGAGTCTTGGTTTCCGACCGGGACAGCCACCATGCGTTGACGCTGGCCCTGTTTCCCAACGTGCTCGAGCTCGTTCGGCGATCTCATACGCCTCCGACGAGCACGCGCTGGATCGTGGACCACCTCCTCGAGAGCTCCGTCCAAGTCTCTGCGGTGCTCGGGACCGCCGAGGTGTTGCTCGAGGACGTACTCTCACTCTGCGCGGGTGACTTGATACGACTCGACGCTCCGGCCCCTGGCGCTGCGCTCGTGCTCGTCGAAGGAGCACCCAAGTTCTACGGCCGTCCGGTCGACGCCGAGGGCGCGGTCGGGTTGGCGCTCGTCTCGGAGGTCCTATGAAAGAAGAGATTCCGAATTCGTCGCATCCCCGACCCGCGAACCGACCGTCGATCGTCCCATTGGCCGAGGATCGCCACCTCCCGCCATCCCATCCCGCAGGTGACTCCACCGTGCATCCCACGGAGAGAAGGAACGCCGCGGCGCTCGACCGAATTTTGGACGTGAGTGTGCAGCTCACCGTGGAGCTCGGTCGCAAGAGGATGCAGATCTCCGAGGTGCTGGCCCTCGAGCCCGGGAGCACCATCGAATTTCCAAAGGCCGCCGACGAACCCCTCGACATTCGCATCAACGATCGACTCGTCGCTCGTGGCGAGGCCGTGGTGATGGGAGATCGCTACGGCGTGCGCATCACCGAAGTCATCGACACCCAGGCTCGCGCTGGGAGCGGCACCAAGAGGGTCGCATGAGTATCGTCGGGTTGCTGGCCGTGACGATCGCCGCGCCGGTCGAGCTCGGGGCCATCGAGCTCCATCACGATACGCTCGAGATCGCCGTCAGCGGTCTCGGCTCCGTTTCGCCAAAGTCGGCCAATGGAACGATCGTCTTCGACTTTCCTGGAGCCGAAGTGGAGCAAACGCAGCATCTCTTTGGCGAAGGCCCACTCACTGAGCTTCGGCTGACTCCGCGCCCGGACGGCGCGGCGCTGGTCTTGGTTCCGCGAGGGTCCGTAGACGATGTGCTCGGTCGCCTCGAGGCGACCCCCTCCTCGTTGATCATTGGGCCGAAGCCGAAGCCGACCTCCGTCGTCCAGCCTGTCCCAGCCGCGCCTGTTCGAGGCGCCAAAGAGCAACCGCGCGCCGGTCTCGCGGGCTCGCCGAACGCGCCGGACGGTCTCATGGAGCCGACGGGCGACGAGCTCCCCGCAGGGAGCTTTCTGAGTGAGAAAAAGAAGGCCGAGGCCCGGACGCTCGGGACTTCGGCTGGGGCCGCGAGCGCTCCCTGGCTCGTGGCCCTGGTCCTCCTCGGACTCATTACGTTCATCGTCAAGCGCAAGGTCGCGCCCAAGAAGGGATCCGAAGGAATCGACCTCATCGCCGATCGAGCCTTCGGTCGCCATCGGCTCCTCGTCGTGGACGTCGCGGGCGAACGCCTCCTGCTGTCGGCCTCCGACCGTCAGCTGGTCCTGCTGACGAAGCTGCGAGATGCAGCCTCGCATGAGGTCGACGCGTTCGCTTCGGTCTTGGAGGAGAAGAGTCTGCGAGACGAGCTCGACCGGTCCGGCCAACCTTCGACGGTCGAAACTCTCCCCGACGCCCGCGGTCGTCGGGCCCGCCACCTGCCAGAGCTGCCGCCCGCCGAGTCCGAGGCTGACTCGCTTTTCGAACCTCGGTCCTCGGCCGACGCGCCCTTCGACTCGAAAACCTATGCGAAGCCGCGTCGGCGGCGAGGTGCAGAAGAGGCTCCGAGCGCCAGTGATCTCGGGCGCACCGCCCTCGAACCATCGGCCGAGCTGTCCGACCCCGTGGACATCACTGGGTTGCTTCGCCTTCGCGAGCAGCGATCCCCGCGAGGCGCGGCATGAGTCTGCGATCGCGAGGGGTCAGGTGGGCAGTCAGGTGGGGATCGGTCGCTGCATTTGCCATCCTGGCGATCGTCTCTCTCCCGTCCTCGGCGCTCGCGGCGGATGCAATTCACATCGATTTTGGCACAGCTGAGGCCACGCCCATCGCCGCGACGCTCAGAATGCTCCTCGTCCTCACCGCGATCACGCTCGCGCCCGCGGCTATGCTCGCGGCCAGCAGCTTCGTCCGTATCATCGTCGTACTCTCGTTTCTGCGGACCGGCCTGGGCCTCCAGAACATGCCGCCTCCTGCCGTCATGACCGGGCTGGCGTTGTTCATGACCCTGGCCATCATGAATCCCATCGCTACTCAGGTCTACACGCGCGGCGTGGAACCTTTCCTCGACGGCAAGGTCACGGCGAGCCAGGCCTACGAAGCGGGGACGCCCCCCCTGCGTGACTTCATGCTCCGGCAGACGCGTTCGGACGATCTGGCGCTCTTCTACGAAATCGGTCGACTCCCCGCGCCGGCAACTCCCAACGACGTGAAGCTCCACGTCCTCGCCCCGGCGTTCCTCCTCTCCGAGCTGCGAACCTCGTTCGAGATGGGCTTTCTCGTGCTGGTGCCCTTCCTGGTGATCGACCTCGTCGTGGCCTCCGTCCTCACCGCGATGGGTATGGTCATGCTCCCACCTACCCTCGTCAGCCTACCCATCAAGGTCATGGTCTTCGTGCTCGCCGATGGCTGGAACCTCCTCGTGAGGTCCCTGGTGAGGAGCTTCGGATGAGCGAGAGTCACTTGCTGGAAGTCGTCGTCGCGGCGCTCTCGACCGCCGGGTTCGTGGCGGCTCCGTTCCTGCTGTCCGCGCTCGTGGTGGGTGTGCTCGTCTCCGTGTTCATGGCAGCAACTCAGATCCAGGAGACCACGCTCTCCTTCGTCCCGAAGCTCGCCGCGCTCGGGCTCGTGTTGATCGTGCTCGGGCCGCTCCTCGTGGACCGGCTGGTGGGCCTGACCACCACGCTCATCGAGGAAGTTGGACACATCGCGCCTGGGGCACCGCCGTGACCGCGTTCGGGCTCGTTCTGGGTCGACTCATGGGTCTGTTTCTCCTGCTTCCAACCCTGTCCCTCGAGTCCGCTCCGGTGCGCGCGCGGCTGGCCGTGCTGTTGGGCTTGGCCTTCGGCCTCTCCTCGGCCGTGTCCGTTCCAGACCCGGAGGCGAGCTTCCTGGTGGCTTTTCTTGCGGAGGTCCTGGTCGGCGCGGCGCTGGGACTGATGGTCCGGGTCGTTTGGGCGGCCGTCGAGGGGGCTGGGGAGCTCATTGGGCTCTCCATGGGATTTGGCTTCGACCGAACCGTCGACCCCTTGGGCGGCGAGTCGGCCAGCACCGTCTCGAGAATATTCGAAATCAGCGCGTGGGCCTTCGTGCTCGTTTCGGGGGCCGATCGAGAGGTCCTCCGAGGGCTCGCCGCGAGCTACTCGGCCGTGCCTGCCGGCGCTCTGACGGATCCCTCGATGTGGTCGACGGCATTGACGTCGGGGGCCAACTCGCTCTTCGCCTCGAGCCTCCTGATTTCGGCCCCGTTGGTCTTCACGTCGTTGGCGGTCCAATTGGCGCTGGGGCTCCTGAGTCGAGTCGCGCCCGAGCTGAACGTGTTTTCGCTCGGCTTCACGATCAGCGTAGCGGTCGGAATCGTCGCCCTGTTGCTCCACGCCCCCGCGTTGTTCGTCGACCTCGGCCAGCTCGTCTGGAGCGGCAGCCAGGCCATCGGCTCGGCGCTCGAGTGAGTCGTGGAGGAGCGCAACCATCCGGCGAGCGACCGCAAGCGAGACAAGTTTCGCGAGGAAGGTCAGATCGCCAAGAGCCGCGACCTCATGGCGTTCGGCGCGCTGCTCGGAAGTCTCATCGGTCTCGCCGTCAGCCTTACGTCATCGACCCGCGAGCTCGTCAATCTCATGACGATCGCCTTTCTCTCCGTCGAAAACGAGGGCACCGGAGTCATGGCCCGGTCGATGCAAGCTTTCATGCTCGCGGTGGGCCCAGTGTTGCTCGGAAGTACGGTCTTTTCGCTCGGGCTAGGTGTCGCGGAGACGAAGGGACCGCTCTGGGTGCCGCCCAAGCTCGATCTGACTAGGCTCGATCCGCTCCCGCGGCTGACCAGCCTCTTCGGGTCCAAGGACGGACTCATCAATCTCGGTCTGTCGATCCTCAAGATCACGGCCGTCATGGGAGCCACGGGTCTGTTGCTCCACGAGCAAGTGATTTCCTTGGTGGCCCCTGCGCCAGCGTCTCTCTCTGCGCGACTCATGTCCGGCCGTGAGCTCGTGGCGTCGATCCTCGAGCGCGGCGTCGCGTTGCTCCTATTCCTGGGCGTGGCTGACTACGCCGCGCGTTGGCTGATGCTCGAGCGCAAGATGCAAATGTCTCACGACGAGCTTCGCGACGAGCAGAAAGAGGACTCGGGCGATCCGTCGGTTCGAGCTCGGCGACGCCAGCGGGCTCGCCAGCTCGCGATGGCGCGGTCTACCAAAGACGTCCCGACCGCCGACGTCGTCGTCGTGAACCCGACTCACTTCGCCGTCGCGTTGAAATATGTCGGCGGCAAGATGCGAGCTCCGCGCGTCGTGGCCAAGGGTGTGGACGAAAACGCTGTCCAGATCCGACGAATTGCTACGACGGCGGGCGTTCCCATTCAGTCGGAGCCACCGCTCGCGCGTGCGCTGTTTGCGCGCGTCGCCGTGGGTCGCGAAGTCCCTCCCGATTTGTACCAAGCGGTCGCGGTCGTCCTGGCCACCGTCTACAGGATGCGAGGTAAGACCGCGTGACTCCGGTGACGGCGAATAGCGGCCTGAGTTATCGCGCGGCGATCTCTTCCTTGGTGGAGCCGGGGAATGCGGTGGCGATCGTCGTCGTGGCGATCCTCGGCGTGATGCTGGTCCCGCTTCCTCCGCTCGTGCTGGACCTATTGCTTGCCACTAGTCTCGGACTCTCTCTCTTGGTCTTCCTACTCTCGCTCCACATCGAGCGGCCGCTCGAGTTCAGCGCGTTCTCGTCCGTGCTGCTGATCGTCACGTTGTTTCGACTCGCCCTGAACGTAGCCTCCACCCGAATCATCCTCTTGCACGGAAGCGATGGGACGGACGCGGCAGGGCGAGTGATCGAAGCGTTCGGCCAACTCGTCGTTGGCGGAGATGCGGTGGTCGGCGGGATCGTCTTCGTCATTCTCATCATCATCAACTTCGTCGTGGTGACGAAGGGAGCTGGACGCATCGCGGAGGTCGCCGCGCGATTCACCCTGGACGCGATGCCCGGCAAGCAGATGGCGATCGACGCCGACTTGGCGGCGGGAGCGTTGACGCGCGAGGAAGCCATCGAGCGACGAAAGACCGTGCAGTCCGAGGCGGACTTCTTCGGCTCGATGGACGGTGCGAGCAAGTTCGTTCGTGGCGACGCGATCGCTGGCCTTCTGATCACCGGAATCAACATCGTAGGTGGGTTCGTGGTGGGTGTGTTGCGGCACGAGATGCCGATCGAGCAGGCGGCGAAGACTTACATGGTGCTGTCGGTGGGTGATGGTTTGGTCTCGCAGGTTCCGGCGCTTCTGACTTCGGTGGCCGCAGGTTTGGTGACTACGCGCGCGGCCGCTGGCGGCGCGCTCGGTGAGACGGTGCAGAAGCAAGTCTTCGGCGCCCGGCAACCTGCGGCGATCGGCGCCGCGGTTCTGGGGATCCTCGCGGTGGTTCCTGGAATGCCGCACTTCTCCTTCTTCGCGCTGGCAGCGTCGCTCGGATATCTCGCCTACTCGCTTCGCAAGGCGGAGGCGGTTCCTGCCGAGGAGAGCGAAACGGAGGGTCCCGAAGTCGAGCGGATGCAGCTCGCGGCGAGTCTGCCGCTCGATGTCCTCGAGGTCGAGGTGGGTTATGAGCTCGTCCCACTCGTCGACGCGCGAGAGGGTTCGCTCCTCAAACGCATCGCGGGCATTCGAAAGCAAATCGCGGAGGATCTCGGCCTCGTGGTCCCGCCGATTCACGTCCGAGACAGTCTGCGACTCCGTCCTTCCGAATATCGCGTTCGCTGTTCGGGGGGCGAGATCGGGCGCGGAGACGTCAAAGTCGGCCGCCTCCTCGCCATCAATCCAGGCGACGCGATCGCCGACGTACCCGGAACCAAGTTCGTGGAGCCTGCCTTCGGGCTCGACGCGCTCTGGATCGCCTCGCACGATCGCGACCGCGCCGAGTTGGGGGGCTTCACGGTCGTCGACCCGGCCACCGTCATCGCAACTCACCTCGGTGAGGTCCTGAAGAGCCATGCCCACGAGCTCCTTGGCCGCCGAGAAGTCCAAGACCTCGTCGATATCCACCGCGCCGACAATGCGAAGGTCATCGAGGAGCTCATTCCGAGCCAGCTGCCGCTCGCCAAGCTCGTCAAGGTGTTGAAGAACTTGCTCGCCGAGCGAGTCTCCATTCGTGACTTCCGCACGATCCTCGAAGCGCTCGCCGACAATGCCGCCGAGGTGAAGGATCCCGAGCGACTCACCGAGCTCGTTCGGCAGCGCCTGTCGCGGCAACTGACCCAAAAGCACCGGAGCCCCGAGGGTGAGTTGCCCGCGCTCGTGCTCTCGACGGAGCTCGAGTCCGCGTTCCGGCGGATGCAGGGCTCCGCGGGGGCTGGACCTGTCGACTCCCAAGATCTGTCGAGAGTCCTTTCGGCCTTCGAGAGCGCGAGCGCGCTCTCCGCACGCGGGTCGGTGACTCCGGTCGTGCTGACGCCTGCGGACGTGCGCCGCACGGTGGCGACCTTCGCTTCGCGGCACATGCCCGGCGTGGGCGTGCTCAGCTTCAGAGAGTTGGATCCGTCCGCGGTGGTCAAGAACCTGGGAGTCATCGGCGGTCCGGTGAGTCGCGGCGAGCGACGAGTCGAGTGAGGAGATGGCGATGGACCTGCTTCAGTTCGAAGGCGACGACATGAGACAAATCCTCGAAACCGTCAAGCAGGAGCTTGGCTCCGATGCGGTGATCATCTCGACCAAGAGAGTCGAGGCGGGGTGGCCTTTCTCCAGATCTCGGATGGAGGTTACGGCGGTGCGAGGGAGCGACCCCGGGCCCCGCGGAGGTGGTCACTCCGGATCGAGCCCGACGGAGCCCAGCGAAGGAGTGCGACGAATTCGCGGAAATGGGTACGCCGGGCCGAGCCTCTCGACCGAGGTCGACGACGATCGGCGGCTCATCGGGACCGTGAGCCCATCCTCAGAAGAGCGGAAGCTCGGTTTGCGCGGCGCGCACGGCTCGGAATCCCACCGCCGCTCGAGCACGACCTTCGGCGTCCCGCCCGAGCGCACGCAGTCTGCGGCGGATCGCGAGAGAGTTCTCGTACGACTTCTGGAGCGGGCCGACGTCGAGGAGCGAATGGCGGCGTTTCTGGCGTCGCGAGCTGCCGAGGAGACTCATGGCACCGAGACCGAGCGTCTCGAGCGAGTGGTGGCAGACACCCTCGGTGAGCTGCGTTGGGTCGCCAACAAACGAGTCATGGCCCTCGCGGGTCCCACCGGCGCCGGAAAGACCACCACGATCGCCAAGATCGCCGCGACGGCCGCGCTCGTTCACGACCAGAAGGTCGGACTCATCACCCTCGATACCTTCCGAATCGGCGCGGTCGATCAGCTCCGCCAATACGCCGACCTCATTGGGGTCCCTCTCCACGTGGCGCGCACCGAGCGAGAGCTCCTCGCCGCGGTCGAGCGCCTGAAGAGCGTCGATCTGATCTTGATCGACACTGCCGGTCGAAGTCCCGGCGACAGGGACCAGGTGAGTCAGCTGAGTATCTCGCTCGAGGCTGTAGGCGCCGAGATTCATCTCGTGATTCCGGCGTCCACGCGACAGCTGGAGCTGTCCGAGATCTCGAGAAGGTACGCGCCGTTGGCGCCGAAGGCGTGCGTCTTCACCAAGCTGGACGAGAGTGTGTCGCTCGGGACGTTGCTCAATGTCCGCGGTCGTCCGATCTCGTTCGTGACTTTCGGGCAAAGAGTCCCCGAGGACTTCGCGCCCTTCGAACCGGCTCGTTACGCGCGGGAGCTCGTTCGGTCGATTCGACCCGCTCGGCCCGCGTCCATCGGCGGTGAGGAGATCGTTCGATGCTGATGAATGGAGATCAAGCAGAGACGCTACGCGCGATGTCTCGTCGCGCTTCCAGAGGCGGGCTGGTCGGTTTGCCAGTGCTGGTCCGACCGCAGCCGCAAGTGATCGCGGTGGTGAGCGGCAAAGGCGGAGTGGGCAAGACCAACCTCGTCGCCAACCTCGCCATCGCCTTCGCGCGGACCGGATCCCGAGTGCTCGCCCTCGATGGAGACATCGGCACGGCTAACCTCGATCTCGCGCTAGGGGTGCAGGCCCGCGGTGTCATCACCGACGTGCTCTCGGGTGCCAAGCGGATCGAAGACGCGCTGACGCCCGGGCCTGAAGGGTTGTTCGTCCTACCCGCGAGCAGCGGTGAGTATGATTTGGCCAATCTCAGCGACCGGGACCGAGGTCTGATCTTCGACTCGATCGAAGGATTGTCCGACAAGTTCGACGTCCTCTTGATCGACTGCGCCTCGGGGATCGGCGCGAACGCAGTGAGCTTTGGAAGCGCGGCCCAACGTGTCCTCCTCGTCGCGTCTCCGGAGCCGACCTCGCTCGCAGACGCTTATGCGACCGTCAAAGTTCTGTCATCTCACGGAGCGGTCCGAAGGGTGCAAGTCGTCGCCAGCATGGTCTCGAGTCCGGCCGAAGGTGAAGATGTGTTTCGAAGGCTCTGCGTCCTGGCGGATCGATTTCTCGACGTGAGTGTCGAGTACCTCGGCGCGCTGATCAACGACCCAGCCGTGCCCGCGTCGATTCGAACGGGCGTGCCGCTCCTGGTGCGATCACCTGCGTCACCCGCCGCGATCGGCGTGGCTCAGATCGCGCGAAAGCTCGCGCTGGACGAGCACTTCGAGCCGGTATCCGGGGCCGTTCGGCTCTTCTGGCGTCGCGTGCTCGCAGAGAGGTCGTCATGAGCGCCCTCCCAGAGTCCGTCACGCGCAAAGATCGGGGGTCCGCGGCTGAGTATGTCCCGCTGGTCAAACGAGTGGCGAAACAAGTGGCGCGCCGACTGCCGTCACACGTAGGGCTCGATGACCTGGTAGGCGCTGGCTTGGTGGGTTTGCTGGAGGCCTACGATCGATACGATGGACGCGATTCGGTTCGCTTCGAGCAATTTGCCGAGTTTCGGATTCGGGGAGCGATCCTCGACGAGCTCCGACGGCGCGACGTGATGGCTCGGGATGCTCGCGGCGAGGCCAAACGGATCGAGGCGACGCTCGGCGCGCTCGAGGGAGAGCTAGGGCGTCAGGCCGAGGAGGAGGAGCTCGCGGAGAAGTTGGGGTTGGACGTGAATGCCCTGCGCAAGAAGCTCGAGCGAGTCGCTCCGGTCCGCGTGCTGAACATCGACGAAGTCCTCGACCGACCATCCTCAGAGCGAGGACCGTCGGAGCAGGTCGAAACCAAGGAGCTAGTCGCCCGGCTCGCCGAGGCCATCGCGCAACTCAAGCCCCGTCATCAGCAAGTCCTCGCGCTCTACTATCAGGAGGACTTCACGCTCAAACAGATCGGTGAGGTCTTGGACGTGACCGAGTCCCGCGTCTCCCAGATCCTCTCCGAGGCGACTCTTCGGCTTCGGAGTCTGCTCGGCGTCGAGGCGGCGGTCAGTCGAAGGGGGAGTCGCGGTGGGCGCTGAGGCACTCTACTCCGCTCTATCCGGGGCGGTGGCGAGAGAGCGAGCGCTCGAGGTCGTCTCGAACAACCTCGCGAACTCGTCGACCTCGGGATACATGGCCCAGCGCTCGACGTTCGCCGAAGTCCTGGCCGAGTCCGTGAACGATGAGGCCGTGGTCGGAGGCTCCCAAGTCTCCATCGGCGAAAGCCGGCTGGACACCCGCGTCGGTCCTCTTCATCAAACCGATCGGGCGCTCGACGCCGCACTTCCGGAAGGGGGCTTCTTCGTGGTGTCGACGCCTTCGGGCGAGCGCTTCACCCGCGCCGGGTCGTTCCAGGTCGCGCCTGACGGCCTGCTGGTGAACGCCTCCGGCTTGCCTGTCCTCGGCAGGGCAGGGCCCATTCACCTCGAGGGCGGAGGCCTCGTGAAGATCGAACCCTCCGGCGCGGTGAGCGTCGACGGGTCGACTGTCGACACGCTGCGGATCGTCACCTTCGAGCGACCCTCTGCGCTCATCCCGGAAGGTGAGTCGCTCCATCGCGCTCCCGATGCACTCACGCCGCTCGAATCCGAGCAGCCCGTCGCGAGCGGCGCGCTCGTCGGCAGCAACGCGAACCCGATCCGAGCGATGACCGAGCTCGTCGCGGTCTCCCGCGCCTTCGAGATTTACAACCGAGCCATCGAGACGGTGAGCGCCGTCGATCAGACGGCCATCAACAAGATCATCGGATAGGAGGCTGAAGATGCTGAGATCGATGAATACGGCGGCCAGCGGCATGGAGGCTCAAGAGCTCAAGGTCGACCTGATCGCGCACAACCTGGCCAATGTGAATACGACGGGCTTCAAGAAGGCGCGCGCCGAGTTTCAGGACTTGCTCTACGAGTCGGTCAAGACCGTCAGCGGAAAGGACGGTGAGGCTGCGCCGGTGGGCCTAGAAGTCGGTCAGGGCGTCCGCGCGAGCGCGACTTTGCGCGAGTTCACGCCGGGAGCGCTTCGGCAGACGGGTCAGACCCTGGACGTAGCCATCGAAGGCGCCGGCTTTCTGCAGGTGCGGCGCCCCAATGGGCAGCTCGGATATACGCGCGACGGGTCCCTCAAGATGGACGCGGGTGGCCGCCTCGTCACCTCTGACGGAAATCCCATCGAACCCGCCATTACCCTTCCCGATCGCGCTCAGAAGATCGCCATCGCCGCCGACGGTACCGTGTCGGCGATCGTGGGTGAGTCTACCGACCCGGTCGACCTGGGACGAGTCCAGCTGGCTGACTTTGCGAACGCCTCGGGCCTCGTGCCCCTCGGTCACAATATGTTCGAAGCCAGCGCCTCCGCCGGACCGGCAATCGTGGGGAACGCGGGCACGGAAGGGTTCGGGACGCTGAGTCAAGGTTACCTCGAGGCGTCCAACGTGAAGGTCGTCGAGGAGATGATCGAGCTGATCGCGACCCAGAGAGCGTACGAGACGAGCTCGCGCGTAATTCAGGCCGCAGACGAGATGTTGCGCACCACTGCGCAACTCAGGTGAGGCAGTCATGACTTACATCGACACGAGCCCAGGCCCCTGCCTCACCCGTGCGGCGTGCTGCTCTGCGCTGGTCCTCTTGGTGACCTTCGGTCCCACCGGCTCGGCGTCTGCCATGGCTCCCACCTCCATCGAAGTCGACTCAGACCGCGTCGTGCTCGGGGACATCGTCCGCGACGTCCCGGTGGCCTTGGCAGACGTAGATCTCGGTCCCGCGCCCGAGCCGGGGCACGCGGTAACTCTGAGTAAGAAGCAAATCGAGGCGAGACTCGCGATGGCCATGGTCGACCGGGATGGCGTGAAGATCCCCAAGCTCGTGACGATCTCGCGACCCGGACAGACGATCGCCGAGCCACACCTGAAAGGGATCATCGCCGACGCGCTGAACGAGATCCTCCCAGCGGGCGTCACTCTGGGCGAGGTGAGAGCGTTCGGCGGGCTAGTGCTCGGCCGGGGCCCCATTCTCGTCGAGACGGTCTTACCGGCTCGCCTGCACTCGGGCTTCGTGTCGGTCTGGGTCAAGGTGACGGCCGGATCGAGCAGCCGGAAGCTGCCCGTCACCATCGAGCTCTTCGTGCCGAAGGCCGAGGAAGCGGCGCTCGTGAAGCGCGGTGATCGTGTTCAGCTCGTGATTCGAACGGTGAGTATGACCATCCGCGCGTTCGGCATCGCTCAGAACGAGGCGTCGGCCGGGCAGCTCGTGAACGTCCTGCCAACTCAGGGCCGAAAAATCGTCGCGGGTCGCGTGGTCGCCAAGGACGAGGTCGAGGTGGTGCCGTGAGGACGTCGGGCTGGGCGAGTGTGGTGCTCCTCGGACTGACCGCTTGTGTGCGACATATCTATCCGATCAACGAGAAGTCTCGGACGTACGAACCTGGCTCCTACGAGCGCGGCGACGACCGGCGAAGCCCGGGCTCCCTGTTCGCCGATGGCGGTGGATTGTTCGAAGACTCTCGAGCGCGGGCCGTGGGGGACATTCTCACCATCCGAATTTCCGAGCGTCAGGACGGAAACAGGGAGGCGTCCACGAGGACCTCGAGGGAGTCGGAGCTGAGCCTCGGAGTCCCTGCCTTCTTCGCCGCCATGCAGAAGCTCGCAGAAGCCAATCCGGGCCTCGATCCGAGCAAGCTCTTGGCCACGACTTCGAGCGAGGACTTCGAAGGTGGCGGCTCGACACGCAGGTCCGGCCGAATCGAAGCGACTCTCCCAGTCTTCATCAAACAGAGGCTCCCGAACGGTGACTTCTTCGTCGAGGGAGATAAGGTCTTGCTCCTCAACGAGGAGGAGACTCACCTCTACGTGAGCGGAGTGGTTCGTCCGCTCGACATCGAGCCGGACAACTCGATTCCTTCCGACCGTCTCGCGGATGTGGAGCTCGAGTACACCGGTCGAGGCGTGCTCGCCGAGCGAAGCAGCCCTGGTTGGCTCAGCCGCATTCTCGACTACGTTTGGCCATTCTGATGGGAGGTCGTATGAGCCATCGAAGACGAATGAGGCGCCTGACGGTTGGGAAAATCGTGGCCGTCATCCTCACACTCATGACTTCGTGGGCTACGAACGTGGAGGCGGAGCGTCTCAAGGAGCTCGCCGATCTTCGCGGCGCTCGTCCAAATCAGCTCGTCGGTTATGGCCTCGTGATTGGTCTCGCCGGGACGGGCGACGGCGCCGACGTTCAGATCTCTCGGCAGGCCGTGCAGATGATGTTGAAGCGGCTGGGCACTCACGTGGACGGCGGTCGGCTCAACTTGGCCAACGTCGCTTCGGTCGTCGTGACCGCTGATTTGCCTGCGTTTGCGGCGGCCGGCCAGAGACTCGACGTCACCGTCTCCTCGATCGGCAACGCCAAGAGTCTGCAAGGCGGCACGCTCCTGATGACGCCGCTGAAGGGCGCTGATTTGGTCGTCTACGCGGTCGCCCAAGGCCCAGTCTCGGTCGGCGGGTTCACCGCCGGAGGATCTTCGGGTTCGCGGATCGAGAAGAACCACACGACGGTGGGCCGAGTTCCCGGGGGTGCGATCGTAGAGCGGAACGTGGAAGGCTCGCTGCCCATCTCGGAGCTCGAGATCAACCTGCGCAACCCTGACTTTACGACCGCCGTGCGCGTTGCCAAGGCGCTCGACGCGGAGCTCTCGAAGCTCTTGCAGGCCGACAGGGGGACGATTCTCGGCGGTGGCTCTGATTCGAAGTCTCCGGACGAGACCGAGCGAACCGAAGGGTTGGGCGCGGACGGCAAGATGGCGGAAGCAAGAGATGCTGGGACGGTGATCGTGAAGCTCCCCGAGAGTTTGCGCGGAAAGACCGCGATCGTGATGGCCACGCTCGAGGGAACGGAGGTCGAACCGGATCAGCCGGCGCGTGTGGTCGTCAACGAGCGAACGGGAACCGTGGTGCTCGGAGACCGTGTGAGGCTCGCGCCCGTAGCGATCGCTCACGGTGGCCTCACGCTCGAGGTTCACGAGACGCCCCAACCTTCCCAACCCGGGCCCTTCTCTTCCGGGCGAACGACGGTCGTGCCAAGCACCCAGTTGGACGCCCGCGAGGTCACGGGTGAGCTGAGGACGGTCCCACAGGGTGCTTCGCTCGGGGAGGTCGTCCGCGGTCTCAACGCGTTGGGCATGAGTCCACGGGATCTCATAGCCATCCTCCAAGCCATCAAGAGCGCGGGCGCGCTTCGAGCCGAGTTGGTGATTCAATGAAGCCGGTGTCCTCCGACGGACTCAGCCCGCTGATCACCGAGTCGCCGGAGCATCGTGACTCCGAGATTCGAAAGGCCGCGCGGTCTTTCGAAGGGTTGTTGGTCGGTGAGCTGATGCGGACCATGCGGAGGACGGTCGGCGGCTCGGCTGGGTTCGAGGAGAGCACGTTCCAGGAGATGATGGACCGGTCGTTGGTCGATGCGTCCGCGGGGGCGTTGGGTCTCGAGGACATGCTCGCCGAGCAGCTCGGGGCGTCGCCACGCCGCACTCGGTCAGCCGAGCTCACGGGCCTTCCGGCGCCGATGATTTCTCAGGTGAGGACCGCCCAAACCGCGAACTCTCGCAACGACGAGCTCGCGTCGCCGCTAGGCGACCTTCGCGCGGGCTTCCACGAGCACCTCTCGCCGGGCCAACGCTTTGGCGCTCCGCGGCCACGCGGATCCGAAGGCTGTGGCCTTGGGCATTGCGGCGTCGACTTGGCTCGGCCTGTCGGTACACCCGTGGCTTCGATACGCTCCGGAGTCGTGGTGGCGATCGGCCGCAACGAGGGCTCGCGAGGGGGGCTGTTCGTTCGGGTGCGGCATGACGACGACTTGGATTCGGCGTACTTTCACCTGTCGAGTATTCGATCCGACTTGATGCTCGGGCAGAATGTGGAGGCCGGGGAGAACATAGGTGCAGTGGGCTCGACCGGCACGTCGTCGACGGGTCCGCATCTTCATTTCGAGCTCCGCGCCAAAGGTCGCCCGATCGACCCGACGGATCAGCTCGAGGCCTGGGTGCGGAAGGGTAAGATCGAAGCTCAAGTTCCCACGCAATCCGTCGATGGGGAGGTCGAGCCATGAAAATCCCACCGACAAACCTCTACGGAACGCTCCCCGTACGAGAAGGCGCGCGAACCCCACAGGGACGCTCGGCCTCATCGGTCGGGGGCTCGGACCGGGCGAGCGTGAGCTCCCTGGCGCAGAAGCTCGCAGAGACTGTGGAAGAGCCCGACGCGGGTGCGGAGGCAAAGAGTGCGGCGCGCGTGGCCGAAGTGAAAGAAGCAGTTCGGCGCGGCGCCTTTCCCATCGACATCATGAAACTTGCGAGATCCATCGTCGAGAAAGATCTCCTGGGCGGCAGGTGAGGCGATGACCATCGAGGAGAGTTTGAACCCGGTGCTCGAGAAGCTGTTCCGGTCTACTCGTACTCTCGATGGGCGTGAGCTCGAGCTTGCCGTCGAAGAGCTCTGGCGATGGTCGGAGGAGGTGCTCGAGGCTTCGACACCTCCTTCGGCGCAAGATCTGCTCCTGGTCCGCGAGCGACTTCAACACTACCGTGACGAGGCGGCTTGTCTCGTGAGCGTGCTCGACGAGGCGCTGTCAGCGGCCGCCACCAAGGAACGAACCACCTACGGACAATCAGGTTCGCTGGTGACTCAGCCGGCCCGACTCTTGGGCCATACGTATGGGTAAGTCATGGGCCTGTTCGACGCGCTCGGCGCCGCCGGCAACTCGCTGACGGCATACTCGTTCGGGATCGGCGTTCGCGGAAACAACGTGGGAGAGGCTTCCTCTCCCGGTTTTCGCCGGCGCGAGGCCATTTTGGGCAGCCTGGCCGGAGGTGGCGCGCGAGTCGTTCAACTCAAGCGAAGCTCCGATCTTTTCGTCGAGTCCCGGGCGCTCGGTTTGACCGGCTCCGAAGGCTTCGCCAGCGCTCGTTTATCCGGGTTGGTCTCCGCTGAAAATAGCCTTGGAGCGATCGGCTCCGAAGGCATTGCGGGCAGCCTCTCTCGATTCTTCTCAGGATTCACCGAGCTCGGGGCTCGTCCCGACGACCCGGCCCTCCGCAACGACGTACTCTCCCGCGCAGAAGAGCTCGCCGCCTCGTTCCGTCGCACCGCGCAGGACTTGGTCGCTACCCAGCGAGACTTGGATGGTCAGATCCGGGAGTCCTTGCCGGAGGCGAATCGGCTGATCGACGAGCTCGGCGCCTTGAACTCCTCGCTTTCGAAGTCTCCTGGTCCAGAGCTCCTCGATCGGCGAGATCGAGCGCTGGCTGACCTGGCCCGCTTGACCGGCGCGACGGCCAGGTTCGATAACCTCGGCAGAGTCACTGTCTCGATCGGTGGGATGGGTTTGGTGTCGGGCGAAGCCACTCGGCACCTCGTTGGCCGCGCCGACCCGTCTGGCTTCACCGAGGTTTCGCTCGAGTCGGGCGGTCTGCTAGGTACTCAGCTCGGGGGTGAGGTTGGGGGCTGGCAAGCCGCGCGTGATGGCGGAGCAGCCTCGGCGTTGGTCGAGCTAGACCAACTCGCCTTTGACATCTCGACGGCGGTGAACTCGGTCCATTCGGCCGGCGTCGGTCTCGACGGGGTCGGGGGGCGTAATTTGTTCGTTGCTTCGGCGACGGTGGCGGGCGCGGCGATCGGGATGTCGGTCGATGTTTCCGTCGCCGGCCATCCTCTTGCGCTGGCCGCTGGTAGCTCGGGAGCGGCAGGCGACGGCGCGCTGGCGAACCAGCTGGCTGCGCTGATGGAGGCGCCGATCGCCTCGTCCGGGACGCGGAGCCCGATCGAGGCCATGGCGTCATTATTTGCGCGGGTCGGCCAAGACGTTCGGAGCGCCACGGAGACACACGAGCGCGTGACGACTCAGCGTGACTCGGTGACTCGGCTCGCGGACGCAGTTGGGGGTGTGTCGATCGAAGAGGAAATGCTCGCGCTCACCCGCCTCGAGCACGGCCATCAGGCGGTCACCAGAGTCATTCAGACCATCGATGGTCTGCTCGAGGATCTCATCAGGAGGTAGTCATGCGCATCCCAGATTCGACGTTTCAGGCAGTCTCGTCGCGCGCCCTCGAGAAGTCGCAGGCTCGGGTGCTCGCCGCGACCGAACGGGCGAGCACGGGAACACGCGTGTTGCGGGCCTCCGACGACCCGGTGGCAGTCTCGCGCTTGACGCTCCAAGACGCCGCGCTCGAGAAGCTCTCGAGTATGCAGCGGAGCGCCGACGCCGCCCGCGTCGAGCTGATCGGAGCAGACCAGGCCCTCGGCGAGGCCGACACCTTGCTCAGTCGGGTTCGCGCGATCGCCGTGCTCGGTTCGAGCGCGGGGATGTCGGCATCCGATCAGGCGACGCTGGCCGCCGAAGTCGATCAGCTTCGCCAGGCCCTGTTTGGAACGGCCAACGCCGAGCAAGCGGGAACCTACCTTTTCGGAGGTCACCAGACCGACTTACCCCCCTTCGAGTCCGCGAGCTACGCAGGCGACTCAGGTGTACGCAGGGCGGAAGTCGCGCCGGGCAAATTCATCCGCACCGGCATTGCTGGTGACCTCGTGTTCTCGACGCCGGTCGACCTATTCTCGGAGCTCGAAGGACTGGCCACCGATCTGCGCGCAGGCGACGCGGATGCGGTGGCAAGTCGACTTGCCACACTCGACGCGGGACACGAGCAAGTCATCCAGGCCCGAGCAGGCCTAGGCGTAAGCTTCGAGGAGCTCTCTCGCGCCGATGACGTGCGAATCGAGGCGGAGATCGGTTTTTTGGACGCTCGACAGCGGGCCGTTGGATCCGACTTCGCGGCCGGAGCGCTCGAGCTCGTCGAGGCGCAGAACGCCATGCGCGCGGCCATCGCGGTCGCGACGCGGATGCTGGAAGGACTGCAACCCAACGTGAGCGCCTGACTCGCCCCTTTTGTCCGTGCACTGCCAATTCCCGTCAGTCGGTGCGGCCGTTTGATGAGAATCACGCCGGCCTGGATCGTGCACGCTGTCACGATATGGGTAGTCGGAAATCGCCGAGCGCTTTCAACTTCGTCACTCTCCTGATTGTCGTCGCGCTCGCTGGCGCCGGCTGGGCGGGCCTCCGATTCGGACCTGTCATTCAGAAGGAGCGAGAGATCACGACGTTACTCAGGAGCTTCTGCGTCGATATTTACCAGACGCGAAAGAAAGCCGCCGGCGGCCGCGTCGACCTCGGCGATTTTCAGGCGAAGATCACACGCGGCGTCGAGGCGCTCGGAGCCAAGAACGTCGAGGCGGAGGTCGCCATTCGAGACACCGAGAAGGAGATCTACGTATCGGTGAGTTACGATTTCGAGCTGGAGATGCCCGTCGGAGTTAGGCACGGCCGCAAGGAGGAGCGAACCGGAACCGACAGCATCACTTGGACCAAGTAGGCGTGACGGGAATCGTGCTGCTGCCATTGGAAGGCACGACGTGCTTCTCTTCGAGAGCAGGGCTTGGTCGGCAGTCGCACGGAGTCGCATGGATCGGTGCTGGCACGCTGTATGCGAATTCGTCGTGCATGACGTGCCCCCGATACTCAGAATCACTGTGTGCGCTGGCCGTGTGGACGATCGGCTGCGGAGGCGAAATTCAGACGGAGGTCACCGAAGACGAGCTCATCGGTGGCACGGAGACTTACTCTCGCAAGGAGGTGGGGCGAATCATCGTGGGGAATGGCTCCTGCACGGCCACGCTCGTTCGCGCCAACGTGGTCATCACCGCCGCCCACTGTGTCGACTTCGATTCGAGCGCCAGAGCGTCCGACGCGTGGTTCGTGGCGAACCGGAGCCGAGGGGACGTCGAGTGGTTTGGGGTTCGGGCCTACGTGAGCTTCGGATCGGACGTCGGAGACGACGACGTCGCCCTCGCTCGTTTGAGTGAGTCTGTCCCCGAGGAGTTTGCCAGGCCGGCCAGGCTCGCGGACCGCGACCCCGAAGACGGCGAGCGGGTGACCAGCTATGGGTTTGGGTGCACAGACCGGGACAATGAAGGTCAGGCTCCGAGAAAGCGGAAGGTCAGCTACAGGTACCCGCGAGGCCACGTGCTGTGCCCAGGGGACTCCGGCGGCCCGGGGTTCCTCGGCGCTCGCGGCGCGTTGAGTCTCATTCACAGTGGGTTTTGGGTCGGGAGCGGCGGCGATATCCACGCCCGAGTGAGCGCCGTGCGCGAACGAATCGATCATCAGCTCGCAGAGTGGAATTAACCTGAGTTGGTTTGATATTCTCCTGGCTGTCGGAGAGTCACGCGATCGTCGAGCTCACGGCCCGGGAGAATCGCAAGTGCCCCGGCTGCCGGGCGTCGAGGAAAAAATTCGCCCGGTCCCACCGCTCGAATTGCCAAGCGCATCGATTCTGTGGATGTTCGAGTGTGTCCGCGCCGTCACGGAGGTCGCGAAGCTTACGCTGCGTCCTGCTGTTGGGCGTCGCGCTCACGGCTACGCCAGCGTCTGCGGACACCGAGCCGCCGAGTATCGAACAGGTCGGCGCTGCGACTGCCGCCACCGACGCCGTCGAGGCCATCGATGGCGATGTCTACGGCGGCATTGATTTCGATGCTCCGGACGCCGCGGCGCCCCCCGAGCTCGCGAACCCGCCGAAGCCCGAATCCCGGCGCTCCGAAGTCATTCGGGCCGTGCTCGGCCTGGTGGCTATTCTGGTGCTTGCGTATCTCGCAGGACATCCGCGCGTACGCGAGCTCGAGCAGCGCCTGCGGATCTCGCAAGTCGTCACCGCGGGCTTTCCGTTCGTGCTGCTAGGATTGCTCGGGAGGCATCCTTCCATCAACGTGCTGTCCGACGCCACGCTCCGAGAGATCCGGCCGCTGCTTCCCTTTGGGCTGGGCTGGATCGGTTTTGCGATCGGTTTTCGTCTCGACGTCAAAGCGATCGATCCTCTGCCGAGGGGAGCGGTCTCTGCGGTCGCGTTCGCGACGGCGTTCCCATTCTTGTTGATCGTTTCGGCGGCGACTTTGGTCTTGTTTGCTGGGAACGGCTTCGAATTCGACCCAGACGTTCTGAGGGCAGCCATGATTCTCGGGACGGCGGGCGCCATCGCGACTGCGCGGCCGCTCGGGAAGGAGCCTGAGCGCAAGACGGCGCTGTTGCCGATCGACCGACTCACCAGGCTCCTTCAGCTCGAAGAGCTCGCCGCGGTCGTTGGTCTCATCTTGATCGCTGCGGTGTTTCGACCGAGCGGCTCGACGGGATGGCAGTTGCCCGCGGTCGCGTGGATCTTCGTGACTCTGGGCATGGGGACGGCGTTCGGCGTGGTGATTTTTGCGCTGCTCGCGAGCTCCGAGCGAAGCGCCGAGACGATCGTCATCCTGCTGGGTTCGATCGCCTTCACGTCGGGCATGGCAAGCTACCTTCGGCTATCTCCAGTCGTCGTTTGTTCGCTCGCAGGAATTCTGTTGGCCAACTTTTCGGGAGACTGGAAGTCGCAAGTGCGGCGTGCGCTGGCTCGTTTGGAGCCACCCATTTACCTGGTGTTCTTGGTGATCGCCGGGGCGCTCTGGCGAGTCGGTGATTTGGAGGGTTGGGCGCTCATGGTCGTTTTCGTGCTGGCGCGGCTGGGCGGTCGTTTGCTTGGCGTGCGGCTTCTCGGGCAGAAGAACGTGGGCGAGCTCGCGCCGCACGAGCAGCGACGCTTGGCGCTTGCGCCGATGGGCGCGCTGGCCGTGGCGGTCGTAGTGAATGCGCAGGACTTGTACTTGGAAAAGACGATCCCTTGGTTGTTGACGGCGATTCTCGGGGGAGCCGTCGTGAGCGAGGTCATCGTGCAAACCTTGGGGCGCAAGGGCGTGAGCTCACAAGCAAGCCCCCCGGCGGGTGCCTGAGCGGTGCGATTTCTGCTGTTGTTGGTCCTCGCCGGACTCATGCAGGCGGCCCGATCGTTTGCGCCCTCCGACGGTTTTTCGACCGAGTCTGCTGGCACGGCGTTGGCCTGTGGCTACTTGCTGCTGACCGCGTTCCTCGCAGGTTCCATCTTCAAGCAGATCGGCCTTCCCAGGCTCACCGGCTACCTCCTCACCGGAATCATTTCGGGACCGCACCTGCTCGGTTACCTCTCCGACCCCATGGTGCAGAGCCTTCGAATCTTCAACGGCGTGGCCATTGCGCTGATCGCGATCAACGCCGGCGCCGAAATGGAGTTACGTTCCATGAGACCGCTTCTGAGATCGATCCTTTGGATCTCCTTGATCGCAGTCGTGGGAACCGGGATCGGACTCTCTGGGACGGTCGTACTCTTGCAGGATCGACTTCCCTTTTTGGCTCATCTGTCCAGCGTTCAAGTCGTTGCCGTGGCGTCGGCGCTCGGAGTCACGATGGTGGCGCAATCGCCGGCGGTGGTCGTGGCGCTTCGAGACGAGACCGAGGCGGATGGTCCGGTGACTCGCACCGTCCTGGCGGTAGTGATTTTGGCTGACTTGTTGGTCATTCTGCTTTTTGCCATGACTTCGTCGATCGCGAAGTCGACCCTCGGTGGTCGGACCGACGTGCTCGCGACCGCTACGACCTTGGCCTGGGAGATCCTAGGCTCGTTCGGCGTCGGGGCGGTGATTGGATTCTTGGTGTCGCTCTACCTGCGCAAAGTGTCCGGGGGAGGCTCGCTGTTCGTCGTGACCGTCTGCTTCGTCGTCGCTGAAGTCGGTCAGCGGATCGACCTCGATCCGTTGTTGGTGGCGCTCGCAGCAGGTATGTTCATTCGCAACACGACCGACGTCGCCGGGAGGCTTCACGACGAGATTCAGACCGCCGCGTTGCCGGTGCACGTCGTGTTTTTTGGTGTCGCGGGCGCGGCGGTTCACGTCGATGCGTTGGCCATCGTCGGTGTTCCGGCGGCGATCCTCGTGTTCGTTCGCGCGACCGGACTCGTGATCGGAACTCGCATCGCCGCCGGCGTGGCCGGCTCCCCGGAGAACGTGGGGCGTTATGCAGGCTATGGCTTGCTCCCGCAGGCCGGCCTCGCCTTGGCGTTGGCCATACTCTTCACCAAGACCTTCCCTGAGTTTGGCCCGGCCGCCTCCGCGCTCGTGTTTGCCGTCGTAGCCATCAACGAGGTCGTCGCTCCCGTTCTGTATCGGATCGTGATCGGACTCAGCGGCGAGTCCGGCCGCCGATTTCGTGAAAGGGGGACCTCGACCCTTCAACAGATGGAGCTCGAGTCGTCGTTTCCGAGTCGGCCCGCGCGATGAAGGCGTCGACCCCCGGTTGCCCTGGGAGCGCAGCCATCTTGGCTGCGCGTAAACTTCGCGGATTTTCAAACTGATGCAGCGACAGGCCTTTGACAACGACCGACTCATCCTCCGAGAACTGAAGCGCAGCCGAACGGTCAACCCTGTTCAACCCTGGTTGGCGGCTTCGGTCAGCACCGCCTCCATCTCATTCAACCAGCGCTCCGGGGACGCGAGGCCCGATCGCGCCGCCGCCAGCGCCGCCGCGGCCCACTTTGGCCGATCATCTCGGTCCACGGCCCGAGTCAGCTGACCCGCGAGGCCGTCGATGTCCCGCGGGTCGTCCACGAGCAACTCACCCGCCCCACACTCCGCCAAAATCTCACTCGAGCCGAACCATCGAGGTGCCACCGATGGCAGGCCACAGGCCGCTGCCTCGAGCACCGCGTTGCCGAAATTCTCATACCGACTCGGCGCAATCAACACGTCTGCCGATCGATAGCTCGCTCCGACGTGCGCCTGAGTCCCTGCCCAGACGACCTGGCTCGGCACCCACTTCGGGCGAACCGGCCCGCCGCCCACGTAGACCAGCCGCAGCCCCGCGCGCCGAGTCGCCTCGGCAGCCAGATCGAGACCTTTCATGAGCGGGTTCTGACCCACGAGCAACGCGACCGGTTCGAGCGGTCCCACCCCCCACTGAGCCCTCAGCGCGGCCCGCTCTCCGGGTTGAGCATCGGGTGAGTACCTCGACAGATCGACCCCGTTCCGGATCGTGGACACCGCCGCCGGGTCGAGGTGCGGATAGTGTCGCAGCAGATCATCCCGACCTTTGCGACTCACCGCGACGAGGGCGCGAAATCGGCCGGCCGCCAATCTCGTTCGCTCCAAGCTCGACGCGATTCGATCCAGCATGAAGCCACCGGAGCGCGTCTTTATGTCGGCCGTCGCTTCGAGATATTCGGCGTGTACTCCTCCACCAAGCCTAAACACGTCTTGGAGCGTCGAGTGATCCAAGCCCACCGTTACGTCGACCGAACCCTCTCGCCGCAATCGCTCCACGACTCGTTCGGCCGATCGCGCGAACCACAGCATCGACAGCGTGGGGTCGAAGCCAGGGCCCGCGAGTCTCTCGAAGTCGGACCCGAGCTCGGCCGAAATCTCTGGGTCGGACTTTTGCGCGAAGACGCGAACCCGATGTCCTCGTTTGCGGAGCCCCCGCGCGAGCTCGACTGCGCTCTTGCCGATGCCCCCCTTCAAGTCGAAGCGGCGAACCAACAGCGCGACTCGCACCGCTCCCGACCCGACTACCGAAGCGCTTCTTCGGCGGCCCGAGCGACCCGAGACGTGAGCCACCCGTACACGAGCAGCACGACGAAAATGACGACCGAGTAGGCCGCCGCATACCCATAGGCGCCGCCCTGCGCGAGGCCACGCTCGAACGCCCACCGATAGGCCTCGGTCACCAAGATGTCTGTCGCGCCGTCGGGTCGTCCCTCCGAGACGAGGTAAATCACCTCGAATTTGTTGAAAGTCCAAATCGATCCCAAAATCACCGAGGGCAACAGGGCGGGCCGGAGCAACGGGAGCGTGATGCGCGTGAGCTGCTGCCATCGAGAGGCGCCGTCCACGTCGGCGGCTTCGTAGAGGTCTTCCGGGATCGAAGTCAGCGCTCCGAGACACACCACCATCATGAACGGTACGCCCAACCAGACGTTCGTGATCAGGTTGGCGAGGAACGCGGTCCAAGTAGAGTGCATCCAACTCATACCCTCGAGGCCGAGCAGCCGATTCATCACCCCTACGTCCGGATCGAACATCGACCGCCAAATCAGCGCCGTGAGGTAAGAGGGCACGGCCCACGGAACGATGAGCAGGACCCGATAGACCTTGGAGATCTTCGAGCTCATGGGCTTGAGCAGCAGCGCCAGGGCCAGGCCGAAACCCAGGTGCAAGACCACGTTGGCGGTCGTCCAGACGAGGGTGATGACCAGGGCGTAGGGCAGGGTGGACGGAGCGAACGAGAGAGCGTCTTGACCCAGGATGTCCCGAAAATTCCCGAGGCCGACGAATCGAAACTCACCGTGGTTGTGGTGGAAGAGCGACATGCCAATCCCAAAGAAGAACGGAATTCCGACGAGCACGGCCAGACCGAGCATCGCCGGGGCGATTGCTCCGTAGGCGCCCGAGTGTCTCTTGAGCGCACCAAGCGTGGCGAGAGCCCGTGAGCTCCCGAGGAAGATCAGGACGCCGCAGGTCACGACGCCGAGCGCGATCACCTTCGCGAGCACGATCCCGAACGGAAGCGTCCGGATGGGTGCGGTCCGCCCGTCGGCCACGAGAAACCCATTCGCGAGCCCGGTGGCCTCCCGGTGCATGAGGACCGCCAACGCGCTCACTCCAAGGATGAGTATCGTCCCAGCGACGCCCGCACCCAACATGGGGCGCCGAGCGAGCACCAAATATGCAGCAGCAGCAGCCAGGCCGAGGACCAACAGGGGCACGAGCGGGAGCGCCGCCGTCGGCGGGGGTGAGTCGTCGGTGACCTCCGCGCTCCGCTCGCCGCGACTCACCGTGGCCTGATACCCAGCCGTTGTCTTCGACACGACCGGTTTCTGCCGTGCTTCGGAATGCCGATCGGCTCGGCCCTTGTCGAAGTCGTCGGCGCCTCGCAACGCGGTGCCTTCACGCGCGGCGCTCGACGTGAACACCACGTAGAGCTTTTTGTTCAGGAAGGGATACTTTGCGCTCTTGCGCTCCTCGACGATCGTCGTATTTCGGCTGATGCGCCCAGCCTCGAGGGCTGCTCGGGCGTCGAGCGTGGCCCGCAGGCCTCCGAGGCTCTCGAGCTCGGCGCCGAAGTGAGTCGAGAGTACGGAAGCACCTCCGACCAACGCTAGGGCGATCGCGACGAAGATCGGGGCTCGGGCCGGTCTCTCTTCCGTCATCTCAGCTTCCCAGATCGAGCGCCTTGTCGATGCGCTCTTGGGCCTCAGCCTCCGCGGCGCCCGGCTCCATCCCTCGGTGCAACACCTTGTAGAGCGCAGCATTCAGCGGCGTCCACGCGGCGTTCATACTCGGGTGCGACGGCGTGGCCACGGAGCTCGAAAAAGCCCTGCGAAAAGCTTCGAGCTTCTTGCGCTCGGACTCCGGCAACGTGGGAAGCGTCTGCTCCCACGCCTTCGACAAAGTCACCGTCTGCCCCCCGGACCTCATCCGGATCTCCGCTGACTTCGGGTCCCCCGACAGGAACCGCATGAGATCGAACGCCTCCCGCTTCCGTTTTGAGTAGCGACTCATCAGGATCCCTTCGCAGGTGGTGAATCCGGCCGACACCTTTCCGCCCGGAAACGCGGGCAGCGGAGCCACCGTGTACGGGACCCCGGGGTCGATCTCACTCATGAACCAAGGGCCGCTGATCACCATCGGAGCTCGGCCGTCCGAGAACATGGAGCTGGCCATAGGCGGAGATGGGTCGTCGGGAATCACGCCTTCATCGGCGAGACGTTTGGCCATCGCGAAGCCCGCGGCGAGCCCGGAGAGCTTCGGGCGCGTCGGCAAACCGCGGCGAGCGGAGCGAGCCTGCGACGGTAAATCGTCTGCGTAGATCTTCCCGCCGAGCGAAAACAGAAGCGGAGTGTGAAAGAAGAGATCGGAGTTGGGATAGACCAACCCGTATCTGCCGGTCCCTTTGGCGGTGTGGGCCTTCGCGAGGGCGAGCAGGGCGTCGAAGTCCTTCGGCGGCTCCGGGATCGCGTCGGTTCGCACGAACAGGGCGAGGGTCTTGAAAGCGAGCGGCAAGCCGTAAAGTGAGTCTGCGTAGGCGAGCGCAAAGACGCAGGTCGTGAGTTGCTCGTCGAGCATGGGTTCGTCGACGAGCAGCTCGAGCGGCTCGACGAGGTGGCCCTCGGCCCAGCCGCCCACCCGATCGTGAGCGAAGATGAAGACGTCCGGTCCGTGGCCTCGCGGGATCGCCGCGGTGAGTTTGTCGGCCAAGGCCGAGAAAGGAACGAAGCTCGCCTCGACCTTCGCCGGGTACGTCGCGAGCGCAGCTTCGAGCGCCTCGCGCTCGGAGCGTGTATAACTGTGCCAGAGCACCAGGGGCTCGGACAACACCAAGAGCGACAACAGCGCCGGGCTCACGAGAGCGCCTCGCCACCGACGTCGCCTTGCCGTGCGAACACGTGAAGCTCGTGCGCGGGAACCGAGAACGCGGCCGAGTCTCCGGCGGCGACCCGCGCCACACCCTCTACTCGCGCGGTCACGCGTTGACCCGAAGGGAGCTCCAGGCGCACGAACGACTCACTCCCGGTCGGCTCCACCAGCTCCACTCGGCCGCTGATCGGGCCCGCACCCAAACTCATCGCCTGCGGACGGAAACCGAGCATGACGTCTTGCCCTTTGCGCCCAGCGAACGGCGCGGGCAATGCCAGGTCGATCCCGCCGCCCACGAACCTCGGCCCGGCCTCGATCTTTCCCGAAACCTGATTCATTGAGGGTGAGCCCAAAAACTGACCTACGAAGGCGTTCCGTGGCCTCGCGTAGACGTCGAGCGGCGCACCCACTTGCTGCAGCACCCCCTTGTGCAGCACCACGATTCGATCGGCCAAAGTCATCGCTTCGATTTGGTCGTGAGTTACATACACGACCGTCGTCTTCAACCGCTGGTGGAGCTTCTTGATCTCTGCCCGCATCTCGGTGCGCAATGCCGCGTCGAGGTTGGAGAGCGGCTCGTCGAATAGAAAGACCGACGGCCGTCGCACGATGGCCCGACCCATCGCTACGCGTTGGCGCTGGCCGCCGGACAAGGCCTTGGGCTTTCGGTCGAGGAGCGTTTGAAGCCCGAGGATCTCGGCGGCCTCCGCCGTTCGCTTCTCGATCTCGGGTTTCGGGGTGTGGCGCACTTCCAGGCCAAAGGCCAAGTTCTGGCGAACCGAGAGGTGGGGGTAGAGCGCGTAGCTCTGAAACACCATCGCGATGTCCCGATCTTTGGGTGCCAACTGGGTCACGTCGCGATCACCGATTCGCAGCGTGCCCGAAGAAGGCGTCTCGAGGCCCGCCAAGATCCGCAGCGTCGTAGACTTCCCGCAGCCGGAAGGTCCGAGCAGCACCAGGAACTCTCCGTCAGCGATCTCGAGGTCGATGGGTTTGAGGACCTCGACGTCGTCGAACTTCTTACCGACGCCTTCGAATCGCACACCGGCCATGGGGCCGCGCTCTAACATGGCCTTCGTCGCGGGCAAACGAGCAATTTGCCGACGAGCGCGACCGTCGCGGTTTTTCTGGGCCTGGGGCGTCACTCGGAAACAGCTCCGAATCCATTCGGGCCATGATAGACATGCGACATGTCTCAGACTGTCACGCTCATCCGAGGCGACGGTATCGGACCCGAGATCGCGGACGCCACCCTGCGCGTGCTCGAAGCCAGCGGTGCCAAGATTGACTGGGAAGAGCGAGTAGCCGGTGAAGCTGCGGTGCGGAGCCATGGAGCTCCCCTGCCTCCCGAAACCGTGGACTCGATTCGCGTCAACGGGCTGGCGCTCAAGGGACCTCTCGCGACTCCAGTCGGCGGGGGTTACCGCAGCGTGAACGTCGCCATTCGCCAAGAGCTCGATCTGTTCGCCAACGTGCGGCCTGTCCGGAGCTTCCAAGGGGTGGCTTCGCGCTACCAGAACATCGATTTGGTCGTCGTCCGCGAAAACACCCAGGGACTGTACTCAGGGATAGAGTTCTATACCGACAGGCAAAAGAACTCCGCGCAGGCGATCTCGTTGGTCACCCGGATGGCGAGCGAACGAGTGATCCGGTACGCGTTCGAGCACTGCCGCAGGCACCAGCGAAAGCGGCTCACCGTCGTGCACAAGGCCAACATCCTCAAATTCACCACCGGACTTTTTCTGGAGGTCGCCAAGGATTTGGCTCGTGAGTACCCGGATGTCGAGCTCGAAGATCGAATCGTCGACAGCATGGCCATGCAGCTCGTCCTGAAGCCGGAACGTTTCGAAGTCATCGTCACGACGAACCTCTTCGGTGACATCCTGTCCGATCTGACCGCGGGGCTCGTGGGTGGCCTCGGCCTCGCGCCCTCGGAGAACATCGGCGAGCACGTCGTCGTGTTCGAGCCCGTTCACGGGACGGCGCCGGACATCGCCGGAAAGGGCGTCGCCAATCCCACCGCGCTCATTCTCTCGGCGTGTATGTTGCTTCGGCGCCTCGGCTACCTGAGCGCGTCCCAGGCCCTCGAGAAATCCATCGCGAGAGTGCTCGCGGAAGGCAAAGTCACCACGCCCGACCTCGGCGGTTCCGCGAGCACGAGTCAATACGCCAGCGCACTCATCGCGAATCTCTGAATCCAGCTCGCGTGAGCCTACTCATCGCCAGCGCGACGAGCCCCATTCCGAGCGCCGCCGCCGAGATCCGCAGCGCGCGCCTCGGCATGACGTACTCGAGCTCGATGGGACCTCTCGCCACGTCTTCTACCACCGCAGCCACCTGAGTCGCTGCGATCCTCACGACCGGCAACTCGGTGCCCGCTTGCGTTGCGCGCCAGCCCCGCATGTAGATCGTTCGGAGGCTCATCACGGCCCCGCCCGAACCCGCAAGCTGGACACGCGCCTTGTGCCGCTCGGTCCAGTCTACCTCCAGAACGTTGACGCCATCTCCAGATGGCAGCACGCGCTGAGTGATCCGCGCCGACGGGTCGTCGACGATCGCGAGCGTCATCTCCGAGCTCGTCGAGGAGCGGACGGCGTCGAGGGCCTCGGTTTCCGAGTGCGACATTCGTGGATGCTTGGCTACGAACACTTGCGGCATGGCGCCCTCGATCGCGTAGACCCAAAACGGACCCTCCCGTTCCGACTCTGCAAAAGGAACCGGAACGAATCGAACCCCGCGCGAGATCGGTCGCTCGATCAAATAGTGAGTGCACCCGAGCGCCCGGGCCACCGCCGCGCTCCCGGCCTCGAGCTCGGCTCGCAGCGTCGAAATCGTTCGCGGTGTGAAGGGAGAGTATGGGTTGGCGCTCGCGAACCCATCACACGCGCCGAGCTGTCCCGACATCAACAATCTCATCTGCTGGGCCGGGTTCACGTCGGCAAAGATGCGAGCGGACTCGAGGCGTGGGGACTTGCACAACACCGGGATCGAGCTCCCGGCGAGGGTCGCGAGCGGGGACTTCATCGAGGCGATCGGCTCGGTCTGAGTCGTCGCGAGCGGAAACAACAACCCGTAGTCGAGCACGAGCGCCCAAGCAACCCATCGCTCCGCGCGCCGAGCAAAACCGAGCGCCAAGACGGCGACCAAAATCACGAGCGGCAGCGCACTCCGGCCAAGCTCACCCATGAGCCAAAGAGAAAGAGGTGGGTGCTCCGAAGGCCCTCCTGGCCTATGAATTCTCACGAGCTCATCGATGGCTCCAGCACCGAAGCTCACGAACAACCCCAGGGCCCCAAGTCCCGAGAGCGTCGCGAGCGCCGAGATCAACACCAGCCTCTTCAGGCGTGCAGATCGCCTCACGCGGTCCGACACGATGATCGCGACCGCGACCGCGGCGAGTGTGCTCACCAGCATGTACTTGGCTGGGTACCGAAACGTCCCGATCGGCGGTACCCACTCTACCAACGGCGGCAGTATGAGTCCATCCTTGCCGAACGAGAGCATGAGTCCAACGACGAAAACGAGCAGCGGCGCGCGCGCTCGTCGCACTGAAGCAGCCGGTACGAGAGTCGCTAGGACCAACGCGCCCAAGTAGGGCACTCGGTTCCACTCGATGAGATCGAAATGATTCGGATGTTGGGGCTCGAACCAAAGCGACCGAGGTGTCACGCCTGGATCTGCCGGGAGCGACGACCAACCCGGAAGGATGAGGCCGGCCCAGTAGTCTCGGCTGAGTGACCAGGAGAGGACCTCGTCGGCGTTCATGCCGGTTCCTCGAAAGCCCAAGGTGAGCTCGTCGAGGGACCCGAGCCATTGCAACAGTCCGATGCAAAACGCCCCGGCCACGAGAACGAGCGCGATCGATCCCATCCGAAATCTCCGGCTGATCACACTCTCGAGCACGACGATGGCCGCGGAAATTCCGAAACCCTGCGGGTCGCCTCCGAACAGGAGCCCCAGGCACGAGAGCACCAAGATCGCTCCCGGCCACCTCGGGCTCCCCTCGTACCCGCTGCTCCAAAGGAGGCTCCGCGTCGACGCCCAAGCCATCGGAACCCAGGCCGCGGAGACGATGTAGCAGCTATGTACGATGAGATCGAGGCACGTGCCGGACAGGGCGAAGGCGACCCCTCCGGCGGCCGCCGAGCTCGCGGAGCATCGAAAGGTCCGGAGCAACCAGGTCGTCGCGCCGGCTCCGATCGCCAGGTGAGTCACCTGCACCAACGACGTCGCCCAATCGGGCTCCAACCAAACCCACGGCCAGCGCAGCGGATAGAAGAGAATAGACATGGGCTCGAGGGAGCTCGGGAGCCCGTTGCCGATGAAGGTGGACACCTCCAGGCCCAAACCCAGCGCCCACTGCCGCTGGAACGCGCACGAGTACCCAAGGTCGATGAGTGTGAGGTCCCTGCCCCAGTAAAATCGACCCCCCATCATCGGCACGGAGAGTCCGAGCAGCACCGTCAGGCCCGCCAGCAGGCTTGCGATCAACGTCCGGCGTCGAGCCTTGGGTCCGGACGTCACTCGACGGGTGAGTAGCAGCGCGGCCTGCGAGGGTCAAGTGAGCTTCGGCTGAGTATGAATACGCGCGCCGTCCGGACGCGAGACCGCGGTCGAGGCGGCTCGCTGCCATCGACTCCGGTCGCGGCCTGCGGCCAGGAAGCGCAGGCGACCGCGTCCCAATCCAAGGTGACCTCAGGAAACCTCTTACGAATTTTGGCTTTCCATTCCGGGGCCCCGTCCGGTCTAAAGGAGTGGAAGCGCCGAATGGGCACGTCACCGATCCAAGACCGACGCGTAGACCGAACGTGCGGCACCCCGCGAATCGAGCTCGTGAGGCTCGACGGCGGCGAGCTCACGGGAGCGTCCGCAAATGACCTTCGTGTCCATGTCGATGGCTGCGCAGGCTGCCAGGCCGTGATGACGGAGCTCGCGGAAGCCCGACGAAGTCTGTTCGAGCTCGCCGAGCCCGTCGCCGCGAGCGCTCGAATCCTCGCCGCTGCCGAATTGCGGTCGTCCCGTCCCCGCTATGCCTGGGCGTTCGGGCTCGCCTGCGCCGCCGCGATCGCGCTCGGCATCGTGGCGGTGCCACGACCGGAACCCTACAGCGCCACCAAAGGTGGACGGTCGGGCTTGAACGGGCCACCGCGCTCGGTCTCCGAGCGCGCCTCCCTCGAGCTCTTCACCAAGACGAGCGCCGGTATTTCTGCGGCGGATGACGGTGTCGAGCTCGTCGAAGGAGACGCCATCCAGCTCCGTTACCACAGCGGACCTCATCGTTATCTCCTGGTGATTTCGATCGACGGCGCGCGCAAAGTCACCCCCTGGTACCCAGCCGCCGCCGAAGGCATGAGTTTGCCGATCACCCGAGGCCAGGGCACGCTCGACGGCAGTATCGTTCTCGACGACGCGTTGGGTACCGAGCAGGTGATCGGTTTCTTCAGCGACGAGCCCCTTCGTGTGAGCGACTTGGTCTCCGCGGTCGAGCACAGGATCGAACACAGGCTCGTTGAGGGTTCTTCGACCGCCGGGCTCCCCGGTATCGCTGCAGAGGTCGTGACTCGATCTTTCAAAAAGGTCCCGCGATGAGTACTCGCGCGAGCCGTCTGGTCGCGGTCGCGCTGGGCTTGGCGATCGCGACGCACTTGCGAAGCAGCTCGGCGGAGGCACCTTCGCGAGCCCCGGTTCGGCGGATTGCCCTCTTGGTGGGGAGCAACGACGGTGGACCCGGGAGTGAACGCCTTCGGTATGCCCACATCGACGCCAAGAAGCTTCGGTCCGTGCTCGTTGAGCTAGGTGGGTTTCGAGAGTCTGACATCGAGACCGTCTGGGAACCGACCGAAGCGCAGCTCGCCGACGCGCTCGATCGGCTGCAACGGCGGGTCGTCGAGGCCAAAGCCGTCGCCGAGTCCACGACCGCCCTCGTCTATTATTCCGGTCATGCTCGCGCTGGGGAGTTGTTGCTCGGTGAGAATCGGTTCTCGTTAGGGCGTCTGCGCAAGGCCATCGAGGTCTCTGGAGCGGACGTACGACTTGGCGTCATCGACGCGTGTGAGTCGGGAGAAATGACTCGCCGAAAGGGCGGGCGCCCGGCTCCTTCCTTCCTGCTCGCCCTCGATCAGCCGGAGTCGGCGCGCGGCGTGGTCCTCATGACTTCGAGCTCCGAGGGCGAAGAAAGCCAGGAATCCGACGAAGTGGGTGGTTCGTTCTTCACTCACTATTTGACCTCCGGTTTGCGCGGGGACGCCGACGCGTCCGGCGACTCGAAGGTCACCCTGTCGGAGCTCTATCAATACACGTACAACAAGACCGTCGCCGAGACGGCACGCAGTCGGGCCGGCGTGCAACATCCGACTTACAGCTACGACCTCGCCGGCGGAAATGCACAGATCGTCTTGTCGGATCTCTCGCTGGGACGGTCCGGCGTCGTATTTCCCGAGGCGCTCGCCGGCCATTACCTGGTGCTCGATGCTCGAAGGGAGATGATCGCCATCGAGCTCGACAAGACCGCCGGGGCGATGCGCCGGGTCGCGTTGGCGCCCGGTGAGTATGTGGTCAAGAGACGGCTCGAAGCGGAGCTTCACACCGCCGAGTTTCTGCTTGGCGAGGGCGAAGAGTATGTCGTGAGCGACACGAACATGACGCAGGTGGAGCTCCTCGAAGACCACAAGAAAGGGCTCGCCGCGCTCGCTGAGCTGGATCGACCGGATCGAGCGCGCACGACCCTCGGAGTGTTTTCGGTATTTCAGTCGTTCCTTTCGTCCGACGCGCGCGACCGGCTTTTTCCTCGCGCGACGTTGCTCGGTGTCTCCTTCGTGCGGGATCCGGTCCTCGGGGGTAGGCTTGGACTCGAGCTCGTTTTCGGAGGCAACGGATCGGGCCGACTCGAGCTCGACGGAGTCGGCTTCGACGTGACCTTCTTCGAAGCTCAGCTCGCCGCCAATTGGACGTTCGGTCCGCGAGGTGACTTTTGGGCCCTCGAGGCCGGTCCTCGCCTGGTCGGCTTGTACCTCCTGAGAAAGTTTCCCTCGGACCCGGACCTGGCCAACCTCACGCAGGATCACTTCACTCTCAGCCCTGGCGCCGTCGCCTTGGCCCGGTTACAGCTCGAAGGCTTTACGTTGGAGGCGCGCGCGGGTCTCGGTCTGCTCGTCTTCTCCGTCGATGAAAATAGAACCCTGCTCTTCTCCGAAGTGGGGATTGGACTTGGGTACCGACTATGACTCGCAAACGGACTGTCATGAGCTTCATGCTCGCGCTTGGCCTCGTGTCCTGCCAGGAACCCTTTTCGAACGACGACATCCTCTTCTTGAAGGCGCTCCCGAGTCGACACGACCTGCGCTTCGAGGTGCCGCGAGAGCAAGGGGGCGGGCTCCGACCGGCGGCCAACCGACGCGCCGAGTTTCACGACCAAGCGAAGAAGATCAGCGACGGCCTGAATTCGGGCATCGACGGGGTACTCGTTTCACTCGAGCGGCTGGTGACCGAAAACGAACCCACTCTGCGCGAGGACGACCGAAGAGTCTACGGCCCGTTCCCCGACGGAGATTCTCGATTTCTCCTGACGGTCACTCGCACGGCCACCGAAACGACTATCCGTCCAACCAGTACGAGCACGCCCACCGAAGTCTTCGAGACGTACACGTTCGCCCTCGTCGGTCAGAAGCTCTCGTCCGGGGACGAGTGGCTCCCGATTCTGGTCGGCCGTTTCGTACCGACCGAGAGCCTCTCCGAGGGGATTGGTCAGGTCCTCGTCGACTTCGAGGCCGCCCGTGCTCTCGGCAACGACGCCCACGAGCGCGGTCGGTTTGCGCTCGGTTATGACACTCGAGACTCTCGCAAGGATCTCGAGCTCGTCATCGACGTACCCGACGGCCTCTTTGGACTCCCATTCGCCAGACCCGAAGCTCACTACCGATTTCAGGACGACGGCGTCGGCTCGGTCTCTTTTCAGTTTGCCTTCAAGACGGACGTTCACGAAGGAGATCCGACCAAGAGCGGCATCGAGACTCTCGTGATCTTTGCCCGCTGGAGGCCCGACCTCTTCGGGCGCGCGGACGTCTTGGCCTTCGAGGGTGACTTGCCGGTGCCTGTTCTCGCGAGTGAGTGCTGGAGCCCGTCGTTGACGAGGGTCTTCTTTGCCGCCTCCATCCCGGAGCTCGGTGCACCTGTCGGCACCGAGGACGATTGTGCTCCGGAGCATCGAGACTCTGCGTTTCCCTCGGGCACGTAAACTCAGCAAGGCTCGTCCGAGCCGTGATCCAAGCTCCTCCATGAGACCGACAGGGACCTCGGCTGGATTTTAACACTACTGTGTCAAGTTTGTAAGTCCTCGAAATCTTTCGAGCACGAGCACGAGCACGAGTGACACCGTAGTGTCAGAAAAACCAGCCGGCGTCCCTGACCGACTCGACCCGCTCCCGGATCCATGTTGCCGATTCGAAGCCCGTGACATACGAGTCGCCACGATGCCTCTCGTCTCCGGACCACGCCCGCGAGACGTGTCTCGTCGTTCCTCGAACGTGGTGAGAGAAGCTCGCCGCTCGCTTCTCTGGTCGCTGGCGGCCGTGAGTTCTGGGTGCGCTAGTGATCTCATCGCCGAGGCCGACCTTCCGCTCGACGCTCGATATCTCGCCGTGATTTCCGCGGCTGCGGGCGAGGGTTCGGGCATCGATGACTTGGAGGATCCGGGCAAGATAAGACTCTCTGCGTTCGAGGGTGAGCTGTTCGTGTACGCGTGGACCGAGGCCGACTTCGCGGGTATGACTCTTCCGCCTAAGACGGAGCTCGCCGGGTTGCCGGTCCGCAGAATACGGGCCCACGAAGGCGAGCTTCCAAGACCGTCGTGGGCGGGGACTGCCTTCGTCGGTCGCTCGACGGTCGTGGAGACTGACGTGCAAGCGCTCCCCAAGATCGGCGCCCCGTGGCTCCCCGCTTGCCCGACGATTGCGCCTCGGCTCGTCGACATCGACTGCGTGAGCGCCGTGTGTGAGAAGTCGTTCGAGCAGGTGGGTTGTACTCTCGAGCTTCGTGCGGCTGATTGTCCCCTGCTCGAGTCTCGAGGTTCCATCGACGGCCAGGGGCGGGTGACTCTCGGGCCCAACGGAATCTACGGAACCTGCACCTCGGACGAACCTGGACCCGAAATTCGGGCATTGTGCGACAAGAAGACGCGGGATCAGGATTGCGTCGTTCGCTTGTTCACACCCAGTCTAGAGCCTCGCTTCGAGTTGACGAGCCTCGACGTCGCCGGACCCGATGACCCTCGAATCAACGGAGATCTGATTGGCGGGTTCACCGTGTTCGGAGACGAGTTGGTCGCCGCTGTTTCGGAGCGACCGCGCTGTGAGTCCGCCGGATCGAGGCTCGTCTTCATCGATCCGGAGAAGCTCCAAGCGACGCGCTCGGCGACGATTTCGGGGTGCGTCGAGAAGCTCGCTGCGGCAGGCGATGGACTCTTCGCGGCGAGCTCCTTTGGGGAGCAGCACAAGGAGATATTCCGGATCGAAGCCACGGGGAGAGTTTACTCTTCGGTGCGCGTCGTGCCGGAGAACAGCTCACCCAAGCCCCTGGTCGTGCGAACGCTCGTTGCATCCGAGCGATTTGTCGCGGTCTACACGCTTTGGTCGGGGACTCACGTCCCGGCCGAGCTATCGATCTACGAGCCGCGCGCGCTCGGTTCGGTGGGCCGCGCGACGGGGTTCTACAATGACTCCGGCGGCACCGTCGTGCTCGTGGACGAGGGACACGCGGCCGTCGTGGATGACCGCAATCAGTCCGTCTTGGTCGACCTCGAGACTCAGCGGATCGAGCTCTTCGGCGGGGACTGCGGTGGTGGCGCACCGAACGCCGCCGTCAAAGGAGAGCGCGACCTCTTTGTCGTCGGGCGCGGAATGAACGCCGCAATCATGCGACGCGGGCTCAGCGACACATCCTGCAGCACTCACTCCTTCTGGGAGTGGTCCGCGCAACCGTTCGATGCCGCGCTCCTCCCGGGGGGTGGGCTGGCGGTGACGATCGACGAAGCTCCGCGCGGTCGTGCGGCTTTGGCCGTCTATGACCCTGACCTGGGCTTTCTTCCGGGCGCCACGGTTGTCGGCGCGGGCGTCGCGCGGGGTGCGGTCCAACTCGGCGAGGTCACGTACGTCGCGGTAGTTCAGACCGGTCAGGTGGTCGCAGCGAGGCTGAAGCCAGCCCCGTGAGCGCCAGCTTATCGTGACCCAGTAGACCCAGCTACTCACATGGGGTGACTTCCAGTAACCGACCCGAGTTGGTGCCGATGAGGATGTGATTCCCGACGCTCGAGACGACACCCGGATCGTTGCCGAGCCGAATGGTTTCGGGCCCGCCCAGCTCGAGGGCCGCGCCTCCCGCCTCCGACCGCAGCACCGAGAGCTCTGAGTCCGCCCCGGTGAGTGCGACAGCGGCCGCTACTCGTACCTCCTCCACGAGGTGACGTACGTCGACGAGCTTCTTCGCCTCTCGATCGTATCGCGCTTCGATGACGTAGCCTCGCGCCGCCAGCACGATCCGATTCGGCGACAGCGCACGCATCGAGTCGATCGCCAAAGGTCGAGGGTCTCCCGAGTCACTCAGGGTCAGCCCATCGGGGAGCGAAACTTCTTCGGCGACCGGGTTTGGAGCGAAGACGTCCATGCGGAGCAGCAAGCCTGCGCAGCCCGCGATCCACGCCGTGCCTCCGAAGACTTCGAGGACTCTCATGCTCCCGGTGATCCCGAAGCTCTGATAGCACTCCTCGAAGGTCTCTGCGTCCATGGGCCAAGCGTCCGGTGCCTCGATCCGAACGAGCTCGGAGTCGAGTCCGCGAACGCGGACCAGCCGACCGTCTCGATCCAACCCGAGGAACGTGTCCCGACCCGCGGCTCGAAGATGGACGATCGCTGAGCTCAGCGCGGGACTCAGCGGCCCAACCTCCGTGGGTTTGCCGGACTCGAGGTCGACGCTGAACCTATGCGTCGTCGTCAAGAGGTTGAGTTGCTCGGTCTGCCGGTCCCAGCTGAGGGCCCCGTCGCCGAGCTCCGAAACTTTCCCGAGCGACTCGATTCGGGAGCTCACGATTTTGAAGATCGTGCCGGCCCGGTCGAGGACGAAGTCTGCCTGATCGGTCCGTGCCAGGGATCGAATCGCCGGGGAGGATGGACCTCCGTAGAATCGAACGAACGTCCCTGTTTCATCCCGAAAATAGGGGCTGCCGGAACCGTCCCAGCTCACCCACGCCGGTCCGGGAATCTCTCGTCCGAGGCCTGTCATGCCGGGAGGAGGTGGAGGTCGATAGCCCACTGGCCGCTCAGACGCGGCCGAGAGCTCGAGCCATTCGGTCGGAGTCGCGAGGAGCAGCAAGTCCTCTGAGTGGAACATTCCGAGGCACCCGCTCACGGTTGCGCTCTCGGTCAAGACTGGATGAAAGCTCGGGTCGGAGCGCATGCGGGCCGGCTCGACCACCGCCGTGTACAGGACGTGGCGTGCCTCCGAGCGGCATACGAAGAGCCGATCGCCGATCGCCGCCAGGGCCTTCGTGGTACCAGCTGGCCACCGCGCTGGGTCGATGTCGTAGTGCCAAGCTTCCACCGAATGGCCGTCCGTGAGGGTTCCGTGATAGGACGCAGGAGTAGAACGTAGAATTTCGAGTTGCCTAGCCTCGGACGCCCAAGGAATTCCCGAAAAATAGAGGAGCCCCGGCGCAAAGTCCGCCACGAGCGCGCCGTTGTCGAGGAGCGTGGGCGAGAACACCCGCTGATTTCCCAGAATCGACGAGAAGAGCAAGTTGTGACAGTCGAGCCCAGACTCCCCGACGATACACAGGTCGAGCGCTCCGGTTCGACCGATGCGGGCGGGCTTCTTTCCCGCGCCGATGAATGCGACATATCGAGGGTTGGGAAGGGAAATCAGCTCTGACTCGCCCACTTGAAGAGGATCGGTCACCCATTCTTTCTCGAGACCCGGGCTCAGGCGGATGAACCGCGTACCCTCTTGTTCGTCGTAGGCCGCGACCACGAAGCCATCCCTGAGTCCGATGACACCCGTCACGGATCCTGGGAACAGCGGTTCTGGACTCTCCGAACAGCCCAGGTCGTTCGCGACGGTCGCTACTCTTTCTCCCGTCTCTAGGTTCGAGACGGACGCGACTTGGGGACCGAAGGCACCGATCTCGCCGGTGGGTGTGGCGGCGATTTTTTCTACTGGCCAAAAATCCGTTCGAGGCAGCAGCGGAATGACTTCTCGTCTCCCGGGCGGAACGACCCGAGCGGGCGCCCGGTTGGCGCATGGCCCGGGCCAATCGAGGATGATGGCTTGTCGAATGGCCTCGACGCGATCCAACTCTGCCGGGTCCAGATGCTCCCGGGAGCGGTCCGCGAGGTGCACAGGGGACGACTTGGGAGGAGGACATGCATCTCCGGGCACGAATATCTGCGGAGCGCTCACCGCCTCACTCGTGCAGGCTCCGCAGCTCCCGGCCGGGGCGGCCGCCGATGGCGCTCGAATGGCCAGGCGGGACAGAAGAGCGTCTGGAGCGATGCCTTCGGGCACCTCCATCTCCGAATCTCCGAGGGTGAAGACGACGATCTCATCGGAGGTGGTCGCCACTCGGCTCAATCGGTCCTCGCCCATCAGCGTGAGGCGCGCGGAATCGATGCCGTCGCCTTTTACGCTGACGACGATGGCCAATCGGGCCGCCGAGACCGGGACGAACAGGTCGGGCGCACACGACGCGCACGCGATGGAAAGCCACAAGCTTGCGCGCGCCCAATCCAAGGCACTCAGTATACAGCGCCCGCGGTTTTGGCGTGCAGGTGCTCGCCCGTTGATCTAGCCTTCCCTTGATGCAGGTCGGCTCTTTTGAAGGTGCTCCGATCCTCGCGCAACGGCGGGCTGTCGACCGTTGAACGAGCTGCTCCCTCGAGGCGACGGGCTTTGCGCCGCTTGCGGGGCCGCGACGTCCGGCGAGGTCTGCTCCTCGTGCGGTAGGGACCCTCGGTTTGGCGGCCGCTATCGCCCGCTGAGCTTGCTCGGCCACGGAGCGAACGGATCGACGTATCGAAGCCGGGACGAAGTCACCGGTGCCATCGTCGCGCTCAAGGAGTTGCCGCTCGGACCCGCCGCCACGCTCAAGACGCTCGAGCTTGCGGAGCGCGAGGCGACCGTGCTCCGGCAGCTTCATCACCCCAAGATCCCTCGCTACCTCGACCACTTCATCAGCGGCCAGGGCAAACACAGCGCCCACGTGCTCGTGCAGGAGCTCATCGAGGGTCAAGACCTATCCAAAGAGTTGGAAGCTCGCAGATTCACCGAAGCGGAAGTGATGCTCGTCGTCGAGGAGCTCCTCGAGGTCTTGGCCTATCTTCACTCCCTCTCGCCGCCGGTCATTCATCGCGACATCAAACCCAGAAACGTGATTCGAAGACCCGACGGAGGTCACGCGCTGGTCGATTTTGGGTCGGTTCGTGACGCGATGCGTGACCCTGACTTGGGCGGAAGCACGATCGCCGGCACGTTCGGCTTCATGGCTCCAGAGCAGCTCGTCGGAGACGCGTACCCATCTTCGGACCTTTACGGGCTCGGCGCGCTCGCGGTGAACCTTCTGACTCGGAAGGCTCCTGCGACGATGGGTAGCGATCTCCGATCGGCCTGGGTTCAATATGCATACCCGGGCCCGCTGACGAAGGCGTTCCTCCAACGCTTGATCGATCCCGACCCAACTCGAAGGCCTCAGTCGGCGGCCGAGGCCAAGGAGCTGCTCCGGACCCTCCGCAAAAATCCACAACCCAGCGTTCCCCAGAACGTCGTCGGTGCGCTCGCGGTCCCCCCTGAGTCGAGCCGCTCCGTCCAACTCAGCTCGCCGGAATCCAACGCGCTCGACATGCTTCGGGGCGGACGTGGAAGCCATCGCAGCTCCCGGGTGCTGGACGATGTCCAGATGCAGGCGCTCGAGCTCGGTCAGGTGGTTGGAGTCATCGAAGAGGCCTTCGGTCGATCCGGTCTGCCCCAGGTCGTGGGTACCAGCCTCAGATGGCGCGCGGCGGACACTCGGCTGATCGAGGTGGCCGTCGAGCCCTTCGGCGACGGGACGCGGGTTCGGATCCACGAAAACTTTTCGCAGCTCGCAGGCGGATTGTACGGTGGACTGGTCGGCGGCGGCGCTGGTGGGTTGGGGGGTGGGTTCGCCTGGCTCGCCGGCATGCTCGCGGGCCCTGCAGGCGTCGTTGGTTGGCTGGCTTTCACGACCCTTGGTACCGTCGCGCTCGCCCGCCACTTTTACGGACGGACCGTAGAAAACAGAACTCGTCAACAGGGTGAAGCCATGGATCTCATCGAGGCGGGCCTGCGAGCCCTCGCCGCGAGGCGGGGTGAGTCGCAGGGTCCGTTTCCATCTCGCTCTGTCTCGGAGTGAGCGTCGAATTCTCTTGGCAAGTCCCATCTGAGCGCGGACGATTGGAGAGTACCGACGCGGCCTGAGTTTACTCCCGGCTGTGTTACTCATTCGCGCCCGCTCGGCGCATTTCTGTGACTCTCTTCGGAGAGCCACATTGGAGGACTCGGTGGACCCGGACGAACAGCTCGTTTGCTTGACGGTCATCGTGGCTCACGAGCTCAGCGCGGTCTATCCACCGGGCCTCGTGGCGCCAGGAGGGTAGCCAGGGAGAATCCCCGCCGACGATGAGTCCCTGAGGAGGTTCCGATGCTTGCTCAGGTTTTGCTCATTTTCGTCGCGGCGGTCGTGTTGGACGTGCTCGTGACTTATTACACGAAGTCGGTCGCACACGGCCAGCCGGTCCGCGCAGCCATCTTTTCAGGGCTTGTGACTCTCGCAAATCTGGGTCTGCTGAGCGCTGTCCTCTCCACTGCCGAGACCATGGGGGCGGCCGGAGCCGTGGCGATGGCAAGCGGAGCGGCGGTGGGTACACTCGTAGGCGTGCGAGGGAAGCGACCGGCCTGACGAGTCGCTCAGCACGCGTCCTCAGTACACGTCCTCAGTGACACGTCCTCGGAGGTTCGTGACCAGGCTGAAACCACAGAGGACGCGGAGAGAGGACACAGAGGACACAGAGGCTTGGCCATTCCATCTTCTGTGTTGCTCCGTGGGCTTCGGCTCTGTGCTCTCTGTGGTTTCTACCGTGGTCAGGAATTTCGGGGACCTGTACTCAGAGCTCGCGCAAGCGCTGCGGTGCTCTCCACGCGTCGGTGCACCGCTCGACGTCGTCGGCATTGTTCAACCAGGCGATCCGTGCTTCGGTCGGTCATGGACCTTCGCCTGCTTGGAAGCACCTTCGTCTCGATCTTCTTGGCCGAGCTCGGTGACAAGACTCAGCTCGCTACGATGGGGCTTTCGACCCAGGGCTCTCGGTGGACCGTGTTCCTCGGGTCCGCGCTCGCCCTCGTCGTGAGCTCCGCATTGGCCGTGCTCGCGGGCGATCTCATCTCGCGCGTGGTCCCACCGATCTGGCTTCGTCGAGGGGCCGGCGCGCTCTTCGTGGTGATGGGTATCTTGTTGATCGCTCGAGATCCGGAAGGGTCGGAGGCAGCTCCGGGGACTCAGCAGGTCGACCAACGCTAATCTGGGTAAATCTGGGTAAATCCTGCCTAATCCTCAGCCTGTCTCAGGATCGGGCACGGGCACGGACGGGCACGGGCACGGCATATTCGGGCCCTCGGCGGCTGTCGACACGCGAACACCTCAGGAACCCAAGCCGTCCCTCGGATGAGTGAGACCCTGGCTCGCTAGCCAGCCGGTAGCGTCGAAATTCTGCGCGGCTCTGCGAGGACTTCGTGCCCGTGCCCGTCCGTGCCCGTGCCCGATCCTAATCCTGCCTCGTGGCCAGACCTTGGTCTAGGCAAGGAAGGGCCTAGTCCTGGGGAGTGCTCCGCGCCCTTCAAACAGAAATCGAAATAAATGAGTTGCGTTTCCGGCCGAAGCTGCTATCCTCCGCGAGTCATGTTCCTCCACAACCTCGAGCCCGAGTTCGTTTCCCGCGGCGCTGATCTTCTGCGCTCGTATGCGGGCGCTTATACGTGCTTGGATCGAGGGTTCGTGACCTGAGATAGCGCCGAGAGTCGGACGCTTTCGAAGGCCGGGCCCGAGAGGGTTCCGGCCTTTTTCGTTTTCGGAGCAGCCGCCGAACGGGACGGCACCCGGTCTGTAAAACCGGTGACCTTTAGGGTCGAGCAGGTTCGATTCCTGCCTGCTCCAGAGGCTCGGTCGATGAGTCGCGTCCTCGGGCGGAGAGCTTCCGCGCCGAGCTCGTTCCCGCCCTGCGGGGAGGGATCAGGCTGGCGACTCATCGAGGCCGCGCAAGCTCGCTGTCGCGACCGCGAGCCAAGTGTGACCTTCGCGGCTCGGGCCCACCGCGAAGGTCCTTCCAGAGGGCGCCCTGGTCAGTTTGGGAAAGGAAGCGACGCCATGTCGCAGAAAGGCAAGGAGCACATCAACGTCGGCACCATCGGTCACGTGGACCATGGCAAGACGACCCTCACCGCGGCACTCACCGCCGTACAGGCGGCCCGGGTGGGGGGCACCGCAATGAGTTACGATGAGATCGCCAAGGCCTCGGAGAGCCAGGGCCGGCGCGACCCCACGAAGGTCCTCACGATCGCGACGGCCCATGTGGAGTACGAGTCCGCGAAGCGGCACTACGCCCACATCGACTGTCCCGGCCACTCGGACTACATCAAAAACATGATCACCGGGGCGGCCCAGATGGACGCCGCCATCGTGCTGGTCGATACCTCCCAGGGGCCCCAGCAGCAGACGCGGGAGCACATTCTGCTGGCGCGCCAGGTGGGGATCGCTCAATTGGTCGTGTTCTTGAACAAGGTCGACGTGGCCGACCCTGAGCTCATCGATCTGGTCGAGCTCGAGACTCAGGAGATGCTGGGCTCGCAAGGCTACGACCCGACGCAGGTGAGGATGATCCGCGGGTCTGCGAGGAGCGCGGTGAGTGACGCCGCGGCCGGGAAGGGAGGCGAGTCTCGATGGGTTCGGGCGATCTGGGACCTCGTCGACGCGCTCGACGAGCTGAGTGTTCCCGAGCGGGACCGCGAGTCGCCGTTCCTCATGCCCGTCGAGAACGTCTACACGATCCCCGGTCGGGGCACTGTCGCCACGGGGCGCGTGTCCCGCGGGCGGGTGCGGGTGGGTGACGAGGTCGAGATCGTCGGGTTGGTCGACGAGGACGCCAAGCCTCGCAGGGTCGTGGTCACGGGAACTCAGGCCTTTCATCGGGACCTGGAGGTCGCCGAGGCCGGACAGAACGTCGGCCTGCTGCTCCGCGGAGTGCGGCGTGACGAGATCGAACGCGGCCAGGTCCTGGTCGCGCCGAGCTCGATTCAGCCGCACGCGCGGGGCGAGGCGGAGCTCTACGTCCTGTCGGCCAAGGAAGGTGGCCGCGCGACTGCGTTCGGAGTGGGTTACCGCCCGCAGTTCTACTTCGGCACCACCGACGTCACGGGCGTCGTGGTCTCGATCTCGGGTACGGAGGTCGTCGCGCCCGGCGACCGCGCGACGGTCCGCTTCGAGCTCGTCAAACCCATCGGGGTCGAAGCCGGCATGCGCTTCGCGGTGCGTGAGGGTGGCAAGACCGTCGGCGCGGGCGTCGTGACCATGGTGAGTTAGGGTTCGAAACACTTCGGTGCGGACGCCCTTTTGGAAGAGAGCTCGCGGGCGCGGTCGAGAGGTCGTGCCCGCGAGCACTCACGACGGACCTACGGTACACGATAAGTACACCGTTCCGTTCGCGCTCGCACGGTCCTTACTTGGAGACGACGAGGACCGAAGAAACGGGATGATTTCCGTTCAACAAGGCGGCCGCTCGCTCGTTCCCCAACACGTGTTCGGTGAACGCGAGGGAGTACACCTTGACCGCGCGATGAACCTCCGCCGGAGCCAACTCGGAGCAACGAATGAGGATCCCGTCTTGGCACGCGTCGATGAAATCGTTGTGGTCGCCTCCCACCAGCTTCAACCGAACGGCGTCCGCGTTCGCGCCCTTGGCGCCCTCATATTCGTCCGGCTCGCTCCGCTCGGCTGACAGGTGCAGGACGGGCCGCCGGATCGCACTCATCCCTTCGACTCCGAAGAGCTCGAAGTCACCGGGGTCGATCGCGACCGCCCCGCTGATCCGCTCGTCCGAAAGCCCGTTCGCGAAAATCGACTGACGTGGGGCGTCGAATCGCGAGCATATCTCGAGCGACGCCGGTGCGTCTCGGCATTTTGAGCGCAAACGTTCCACGTCGAAGCCCGCGCCCATGAGCGCGTAAGCAGTATAGCCTCCAAAGCTGTGACCGAACACGAGTCGCTGATCGTTCAGCGGGCCCGCGATGGCTTCGATTTCGGCCGCGTGATCGAGCACCGCCGATATGTCGAGCGCGCGCAAGTAATAGATGTCCGTCCCTCGCTCCGCCGGATCGAGGAAGGTGTCGTCGGTGTGCGTGGGCGCCACGGCGACATAGCCGTGAGAGGCGAAGTGCTCGAGGAGGCGGCTTGCCGCGGCGGCGTAGGCTTGGTGGCCATGGGAGAACACGATGAGTGGGCGTGGCGCGCTCCTCAGGGCGGGGGCGCCCAGCCTGGCGAGCTCCGACGTACGAAAGACGTACGAAGCGGGGCTCATCGAAGCGTCCGTTCGAGCGGGGTACCAGACGAGCGTAGGAAGCGATCGTTCGGTCGCGCCGAGCGGCGGTTGGTACTTCAACGTGAGCGACGCAAAGCCCACGCCATTGGGTCCGTGCGATCCGAGCTCCGAGATGATCGCGTCGAGGTCAACGGCTTCGTCTCCGCAAGCAAGAGCCGAACACGCGGCGAACAGCCATCCGATGCGCTGCGATGGGAATCGTTCAGCCATACCCAGGTGGCCCAGTATGCCAGATGCCCGTGCTCTGGGCGGGTGGCGAGTGAGGACGCGGAACGGCACCCGCTGGCCTTCGAACCCCTCCTGCTCCCTCCTGCTGAAACCCGATTGACGCGCCGGACTCAATCTCAGTAAGCCTCGGGTCACACTCATGACTGCCTGGAAGCACGTCCTGCTCTTGGGGCTCGGCCTGGGCTCGGCCTGTAAGCAAGCAGCCCATGAGCCGACCGTCAGTCCTTCTGGATCTGAATTGCCCCCGTTGTCGACAGATCAGCTCCTGGCTTCCGAAGCGCGAATGAGTCGGCTCACAGCGTCGCAGTACCGCAACGTCGTCCGAGATCTTTTTGGAGAGAGTGTGCTCGTCCCGAATCTAGAGCCGGACTTCGCGGTGAGCGGGCTGGTGGCCTTGGGGGCTTCGGAGACGTCGATCTCTCCGTGGGGGGTCGAGCGGTACGAGGAGTCTGCGTATTCGGTTGCGGAGCAAGTCTTGGAGCCGGGGCCGGGGCGCGAGGGTCGAATCGGGTGTGAGCCGAGCGAGGTCGCGGACGAAGTGTGTGCGCGGGCCTTCCTCGGGCGAACGGCCCGGAAGGCGTGGCGCCGTCCGGTCGGCGCCGACGAGGTCGAATCGCTGGTACGGATCTCGCTCGACGCGGCCCGGACCCTCGCAGATTTTCACCAGGGTTTGGCGTTCGGGGTCGCCGCGATCCTGCAGTCACCCCATCTTTTGTACCGGGTGGCGCTCGGGGAGCCTGACCCCGAGCGTTCCGGAGGGTCGAGGTACACGAGTGTCGAAATGGCTTCGCGGCTCTCGTTCTTCTTGTGGAACTCGGGGCCTGACGAGACGCTGCTCGCCGAGGGCGAGCTGGGTGCGCTCGGCGATCCGGCCGGGCTACGGATTGCGGGGGAGCGGTTGCTCGCGTCGCCTCGGGCGCGCGCGGGCGTTCGAAATTTCTTCATCGAGCGCCTCGAGCTCGACCGGCTCGACCAACTCTCGAAGGACCCGACGGTCTTCGTTCATGCGACGCCGGGGTTCGGGGCCTCGGCGAAGGAAGAGACGTTGCGTGGCCTGGAAGACTTGGTGTTCGAGCGAGACGGCGACTTCCGCGACTTCTTCACCACGCCGATGACTTACGTCGATCGCAAGCTCGCCGCGCTCTACGGAGTGCGGGCGCCCGCTCATGACGGTTTCGGACAAGTCACCTTGGAAGCCGAGGGAGGCCGACGTGGGTATTTCGGGCAGGCTTCTTTCCTCGCTCTTCGGGCCCACGCGGTGAGCAGCTCGGCGACGCTGCGCGGCAAATTCATCAAGGAGACTTTTCTGTGTCGCCCGGTCCCTCCGCCTCCGGTGAATGCCAACACCGCCATCCCGGAAGTCTCGGCCGCCGCGCGCACGCTTCGAGACCGGCTGCTCCAACACTTTCGAGATCCGGTTTGTTCGAGCTGCCACTTGGAGATGGACACGATCGGCCTCGGCTTCGAGCACTTCGACGGGGTGGGTCGCTATCGTCGGACCGACAACGACGCGCCCATCGACGCATCTGGTCACATCGATGGGGCTCGGTTCAACGACGCGTGGGAGCTCGCGCAGGTGGTCCACGATCACCCCGACGTGCCGAAGTGTCTCGTCGATTCCTTCTACAAGTATGCCACGGGCCATGAGCCAGGCGCCGGTGAGGCCGCCCAGATCGCCGATTTGACGGCGCGATTCGAGCGCTCGGGGTATCGGGTGCGGGCGCTCCTGTTGGACATCGTGCTCAGCCCTGGGTTCAGGCTGGTGAAGGCAGTCATTCGATGAAGCCAATCGCGATGAGACCATTTAGACTCGACCGAAGGGCGCTCTTGCGAGGTTTGATGGGCGGAGGCCTCGTCACGATTGGGCTTCCGCCGCTCGAAATCTTCCTCGATCGCACTCCGAGCGCTCACGCGGACGATGGGTTTCCGAGGCGATTTGGGCTCTTCTTCTGGGGCAACGGCAACCTTCCGGAGCTCTGGGTGCCTTCCACTCGAGGTCCTGACTGGATCGTGTCCGAGCAGCTCTCGCCCCTCGAGGGTATCAAGGACAAGGTCACCGTGGTGAGCGGCACGAATGTCGCACTCACAAACCGACAGCCCCACGGCACCGGATCGGGGGCCGTCCTCTCCGGCGCGCCTCTTCAGATTCGCGGCCGCGACTGGACGTTCACAGAGCCTAGCATCGATCAGCTCGTAGCTCGTTCGGTCGGAAAGGACACTCGCTTCAAGTCGCTCGAGCTTGGCGTCGTAGGAGGATCGGGCCTTTCGTTCAACGGGCCAAACTCCCAAAACCCGCCTGAGCTCCTACCCGGGCGCCTCTTCGATCGTCTGTTCAATCCGGAAAAAGGGTTCCGCGCCCCGGGCTCGGACGCGCCTGTCGATCCGAAGCTCCGGCTCCGGCGCAGCGTGCTCGACGCAGTGATGGGCGATGCCCAGAGGCTCCACGAGAAGCTCGGCCGAGTCGATCGGGAGCGTCTCGACCAGCACCTGACCGGCCTTCGCGAGCTCGAAACCCGGATCGCTCGACTCGAAGAGGACCCTCCGATGCTCTTGGCGTGTGCTCAGCCTGTCGCGCCCACCGCGACCTTCGCCGACGTCCAAGGGCGCCCGCCGCTCACGGAGATCTCGGCCGCCATGGTCGACCTTTTGGCGATGGCCTTGGCCTGCGACCAGACGCGGGTGTTTTCGTTCTTCTTCGGGGAGCCCGTCGGTGACACGTTGTACCCGGGCGCTCCGGCCGGCCACCACCAACTCACCCACGACGAGCCCGGTGATCAACCCGTCGTCAATGGGATCGTCAAGTTCATCATGGCTGAGTTTGCCAAGCTTCTGCAGCGACTGGACTCGATCCCGGAGGGGGAGGGCACGTTGCTCGACCACACCGTCATCCTCGCCACTTCGGACGTCTCCTTTGGTCGCACGCATTCGATCGAGGACTATCCCATTCTGATTGGGGGAAGCGCCGGAGGAGCGATTCGCACGGGCGAGCACCTCGCCACCGCGGGCGACAACGTCAGCCGCGTCGGCTTCTCGTTGCTCCAGGCCATGGGTGTGCCGGTGTCCGAGTTTGGGAAGGAAGAGGGCGCGGTGAGCTCGGGACTCGCTGGGTTGCTCGTATGAGAAGCGCCCTTTCTGTCCCTCTCCTGCTCGCGGTCGGTTGTCTCGCCGAGGACGACTACCGCGACGGCGGACGTACTCATCACGTCTTTCGCTCCTTGGGCTTGGCGAGGCCGGAGGGCGGGCGCTCGCCCGGCTTTGATCTCGACGCGTGGACGTCTACCAAGATCGACCAGCGCGGTTGCCGTCAGCCCGACTACGTCTCCCCGGAAGGTCAACCTGGCGTCGACAATCAGTTCGCCGAGATCCTCCCGTTAATCGATGTTGCTGGAGAAGGCGCGCTAGCCGCGTTCATCCAAAACGCCATCGACGAAGGTCGCCTACTCATCATGCCGGAGCTTCGCGAGTACGGACCTGACCTGAATTTCAGGTTGCTTCGCGGAGCTGATCAGCCGCTGCTCGGGACCGACGGTCGGATTTTGGAGAACCAGACGCTCGCGCTCGATCCGGAGGGACGGGTCTTTGGTGAGTATTCGGGAGCGACCTTCGACGGGGCCACGCTCTTTGTCGGCCCGATGGACGTCGATTTTCTCGTGGTCGTCTTCGAAATTCTGTACCAAGTCCGTCTTCAGCATACGAGGATCTCCATCACCTTCGACGAGACGGGAGTGGGTCGCGGCGTGCTCGCGGGCGCGGTCGACACTGCGGAGCTTCGGAGCGTCGCTAAGACCGCGGGGGAACGAGCCGACATCGATCTCCTCGGGATCCTCGGAACGATCTTCGAGGACTTGGCTGATTTGAACCAAGACCCGACCGGAGTATGCCGCGCGCTGTCGATGGTCGCGACTTTCGAGACGGTCCCCGTGTTCACCTATTGAGCAGGACCCTGTGTGTCGGAGATGACTTCGATCTCGAGCGCAGATGTGCGCCAGGGATCGTCGGAAGAGTATTGTACTGGCAAAGTAGTGAGCTTCACGTTCAGGTGGGTACCAGATGAAAGTCGTTCTCTTCGGTGGCAGCGGAATGGTCGGGCAGGGTGTACTGCGAGAGTGCCTGCTCGCTTCGGACGTCCAGCAGGTGCTCTCCGTCGTACGGAAGCCGACGGGCCAAGCGCACGAGAAGCTCCGGGAGCTCGTTCATGACGACTTTTCGGACTTTTCCAAAGTCGCAGTCGAGCTTGGCGGATTCGACGCGTGTTTTTGGTGTTTGGGTGTGACTTCGGCCGGGATGAGCGAGGCGGACTACACGCGGGTGACTCACCAATTCGCGATGGCCGCGGCCCAGGTGCTCGCCAACGCCAATCCGGGGATGACGTTCGTGTTCGTCTCGGGGGCCGGAACGGACAGCACCGAGCGCGGACGAACGATGTGGGCCCGCGTGAAAGGCCGCGCGGAGAACGACTTGGCGAAGCTCCCCTTCAAGCTCGTGGTCTCGTTTCGTCCCGCATTCATCCAACCCAAACACGGGATCGTCTCGCGCACGCGAGCGTACCGAGCCTTCTACGCGGTGATGAGCCCGCTGTACCCGTTGTTCAAATCACTCGCTCCACGCTACGTGACTACCACCGAGATCGTGGGACAGGCGATGCTGAAGGTGGCGCGCGAGGGCACCGATCGGCGGATCTTCGAGAATGCCGACATCAACGCGCTCATGAGTTCTTGATCAGTGCGGTGGTCCAGTTTAGGAAGTTTCGCGGTCGCTACCCGCGCACCGCGTGGACGATCAGCGTGATGTTGTCCCTGGGTTCCCACGGACGACGAACCTTACGCGCCGTGACCATCAGCGTACGCGCAAGGTGGGCTGCGGAACCACCACCGGAGAGGGTCGCGCTGATCTCCTCGTCGGAGACGATCGAGGTGAGCCCGTCCGAGCAAAGGAGCCACACGTCTCCGGCGAGCGCATCGACGTCGCGGCGATCGACCTCGAGGTCCGCCTGCATCCCGAGCGCGCGCACGATGACCTTCGCGGGGATTCGCGCGAGGTCTGCCTCGGAAGCGCCCGGCCGCAGTCGTCGGACCTCGTTGAGCAGCGTGTGGGCGACGGTCATCGGCTCGAGCCGTCCGCTCCGAAACCGATAGATGCCGCCGTCGCCGACGTGCCCGAGGTGTACGCGCCCGGGTGTGAAGACGGCCACCTCGGCGGTGGTGCCCATCCCGTGCCAGCGAGGGTCGCTGCCCGGCTTCCGTCGCTGCGCCGCCGCCGACCGTCCGAGGATGTCGCGGTGAGCGTCCTGGAGCGTGGCCATCACATCCTCGGGTTCGGCGCCTGACTCGAAGGCCGCCCGCAACAAGGACGCGGTCAGCGCGGCGGCTGGCGCGCCCGAGGTGCACGCGCCCATGCCGTCGCACACCACGCAGAGCGTCGCTTCGCCGCGTTCGGCCACAAGCCAGACGTCTTCCTGATGCTCGCGATCCCCGAGGTCGCTCGCTCCGCTAGCGGTCATTGCCCGAGCATCCTCGTACGGCAGCAAGGCACAGGCATCATGGTCTCTTTCGGCGCCCATCCGAATCACTTCGCACGTCGGCATTTACTGTTCGTGACGCAGCAATGGCTCCTCATAGTCCAGTTCGCCCAACTCTAATCGCCGCTCGAGATAGGATCGAAGTGGTGTCAAATGAGCACCCGAGGGCACGTCGATCGCGACCAGTCGATACTCAATGTAAGTCTCCGCAGAAAGCCCCAGGCCCCTCAGGTCACTCAGGATACCGTCCACGTCAACTTCTGGCGAATAGAGCACGCGAACCAAGGAATTGCCCGAAGTCGAAACCGTCTTGCGATACCGCAGTTGCCCGTCCACGTCCTCCGCCTCCACTCGGTCGCCTATCGTCGCCTCGTGGGCAAAGAATGGTATGTTATCTAACAGGTACGTCCTGTCACCTTGTTCGAACGCCCAAACCGACTCGAATCGTGCGGGTGGAAAGCCGTCGTCACCTTCTTCGAGTTCAAACACAACCTTTTTGTGCATAACTCACCTCTACTTGTCTGATTCCCACCGTCCGAAAACGGCAAACGGGCGAGCACCGTTCGAAAACGGGCGATTGCCATCGATGACCAAATGCCCGAGCACTCTGAGCTCGCCACTCACGTGTTCGGTTCCCGGCCCAGCACGATATCCAGCACCCAACACCCCTTCGGATGCGAGCGGGAAGTATCCTCCGTGAAATGCGCGGCCAGGTCGGGATATCCCGTCGAAAACAACGCGTCGCGCAGCGAGCCGAGTTTTTTTCCAACTACGTCCTGCTGCGAAAAGCGGGGACGTCGAGCCGAAGTTGCCCCGTTCTGATAAATGCTCTCCGCTAGCCGTGTTATCGATTTGCTGCGAGGCACGCCGCTGAAAGTCCGTCGAAACGGGTTGCCCAGCAGATGGCGCAGCGTGTTGGCCACGTCGGCTTCACCTTTCTTTCGCCCTTCCCAGTAAGATTCATGCGCACCGTCAGAAGACTTGCCCTCCTTCAGAGTTGCCCAAAGCTCCACGATTTCGTTTTGCGTCCAAAGCGCTGCGGAATATGCATCGGACTCCGCAACTCGAGCAGCGGCCCTCGCGGCGATAACCTTCGCAAACGGTTCCTCCGGAAGGTCCTTTATTGCGTCCCAGGCCCGCCGACGGGCTAGGTCGACTTCGTTTGCCGAGCACTCGTTATCGGCCCACCTCTCCGCAGTGCTGAGTGCGCGAAAACTCCTTCGGTCGTCCATCAGGAAAAAAAACGGCTTCGCAATCGCAACCGCAAAGAGTCGCAACTTGCGACTCGTCGCCCGATTGCGAATGAACCCGAGCATTGCAGAGGCATCGGCTGAGGTTAGCCATTGGTCTTCCGTCATACTCAGTCTTCAGGGCGAGCGGTGCCACGTACCGATTTCGGAGCGGTGCCGGGCACCATCCGAAAACGGGGTGCCGGCAGGCACCGTCCGAAACGCGGTGCCGGATTTCCAATTCCGACTTCCGATTCCGACTTCCGATTCCGACCTCCGATTCCGACCTCCGATTCCGACCTCCGATTCCGACCTCCGATTCCGACCTCC
>CAYXDO010000037.1:0-74818 GCA_964463485.1 uncultured Myxococcales bacterium
TTCCAACGATAGTATGCGACGCGTTCGGACTCATGGCCAGGCGGATCTGCGCCCAGCTCAAATGAGTCTCATCTACCTATGGGCGCCTCGACTTCGACTCCCACCGGAATGCCGAGCAACTCGAGAGCCTCGGCGGCGTCGCGCCGAACCTCCGGATCGAGATCGAGGAGCGCAGCGGCCAGGGCAGGTACAGCTCGACGATCGGCGAGCATCGCCATCGCCCTCGCGGCTTCCTGACGAGCCTCGACCTCGCCGCCGATCACCAGGTCCGAGAGCCCACGGATGACTCTCAAATCATCATTGCCCAGCGCCTCCGTACCGAGCGCGTCTGCGGCGGCCGCCGCGATGGCAGGGTGAGTGCTTCCGAGCGCGGAGATCAACACCTCCAAAGTCCGAGGGTCGCGCCTCTTCTTCAATCCACGCAGCGCGGCCGCGCGAGCCTCCGCCGCGCCCGCGGAGGCGACGCGAAGGAGCACGTCGAGCACACCCTCGCCTTCGAGCTCCGCGAGCGAGCGAACGAAAGCTTCCACTCCTTCGACTCGGCCAAGATCGAGCAACTCGTTCAGCTCGCGGACGACCGCGGCGACCGCTCCAGATCCAAAAGCATGAATTCCGAGCGAAGCCGAGTTACCCGTCTTGCCGCCCTGCTTCGCAATCTCCATCAACACCTCGAGCGCCCGCGCAGAGCCCGTCGATCCGAGCGCCGCAAAGGCGGCGCTGGGCGCACGCGGGTTCCTCACGGCCTCGATGAGCTCGGCCTCCACGTCCGATGCGCCCGAGCCGAGCAGCGCCAGACTCACGCGCGCGACGACTTCGCGGCTCGGGTCCGAGAGGAACTCACACACGCTCCGGTCGAGTCGAGCGAGCGCGTCGACGACTGCCACCCGGACGAGCGGATCGGAGCTGCGCCCCGCCGCGAGCAGCGAGCGCTCGGCCCGCTCGACGTCCAACTCATCCCGCCTTAGAGTGGCTTCGAGGAGCGCGGCCACCGTCTCCGTCGATGGAGCGGCCGGTGTCAATTCGAGCAACACGCGGAACCCATCGGAGCCGTGAGCGAGGAGCAGGGACGCGCAATGCCGAGGGGCACGCCGAGCCGCCGCTTCGGCGTGCGCCCCATCGACCGAAAACATACTCATCGCTGAAGCCTGAAGCAGGCTCGGGTCGCTCGCCAGCGCCTCCGACAGCGCGCCGAGCGCGCCTTTGTCCCCCTGGGCAGCTAGAGATTGCGCGGCGGAGCGGCGAACGGAAGAGTCGTCGTCCGCGAGGGCGGAGAGTAGGCATCCTGTCGCCCCGGGGATCAAGCCCAACCCCCGCGCCGCAGCCGAGCGTACGGATCCGGTTGCGGACGACATCGCATCGAACAGGCGTCGCGATCCGAGGCTGCCCAGTGAGTCCGCGGCCGTCTGCCGCACACTCAGCGCCCCGTCGGAGAGCAGTCGGAGCAGCTCCTCCTCGAGCGATCGGATGGCTCCGAGTCCGGCCGCCATCGCCGCGGACTCGCGCACGTGGCGATCGGGAGACGAGAAGGCCTCCAGAAGCTGGGTTCGTGCCCCCTCGCCCCTCGCGGCCAGAGCGAGCGCGGCCCGGCGTCGTGCTCGCGCATCCTTGTCTGCCAATGCGGCAAGAAGGGGGTCGAGCACGTCTCCGGAGTGGACGCGCGCCAATGCCGCGGCGGCTCCCGCGCGCACGCGGGCGTCCTGGTCGTTTAGAGCCTCTAGCAAACGAGGCAAGCACTCGTCCGGGGTACTGGCCGAGCCGAGTCCTTCGACTGCGGCCCGTCGGATGAGCACGACGGGGTCCGACAATCCACGCGGATCTCCTTGGCAGCCAAGGGCCCGAGCGGCGATCGAGCGCACGCCTTCATCGCCCGAATCGTATGCTTCTCGAAGCAGATTCGAATCGCCAAGGGCGGCGGCCTCAGCGACGCGTACATGGGGCTCGGTCTCGGACATGACCCGCGAGCCCAGCGCGAGGCGCCCATACTCATCCAGATCCCTGTGCCCCAAGGAGATCGCGATCCAGAATCGGACGTCGGGCTCGGGATCCGTCGAGAAGGTGAGGATGGCTTGGCGCCGAGACGAGTCGGAGGCCAAACGGCCGAGGACACGCGCGCATGAGATGCGATTCCCGCGTCGAAGTCCGGCCAGCGCGTCCCGGGCGGCGTCGAACGCGTCCAAGCTTTCGAGCCCGAGCTCGATCCGCGCTCGAACCCAGGGTCCATGATTCGCGGAGGCCTCGAGCAAGCGGGTGATGAGCGCTGATCGGGAGTCACCGAAGGGTTGCTGTCGAGCGCATATCGCCGAGATCGTCGACGCGGTCGCCGCCGCGAGCCCAGGGTCGCGGTCGGCGAGCAACACCGACACCGAGAGCGCCTCCGAAATCGCGCCGCGCTCCCCCAAGACTCGCAACGCCGAGAGCCGAGTGAGACCGTCGCGGCGGCGATCGAGCGCGACCTCAGCCCCGACCGACATGTTTCGACGCTCGAATCTCGAGCCAGCGGGTCGAGGACGATGGGCAGTATTCGGTTGTGTGAGTTTGGACGGGCCGACGGCAAATATTCGTGGTGAGGCTCATGGAAGTCGGCCGTGGGGGACGCGCCTCTGTGGCAACGCCACCTGGGACTTCGCATAGGTGACGACGTCGCGCAACGTCCGCGAAACTCCCTTGACCCGGCGCCGAACGACGGACACGACACGGGTGTGGCCGTCGCCGTGGCACACCCGAACATCGCGCTGGTGAAATACTGGGGCAAGGCTGACTCGGAGCGAAACCTTCCCGCCGCGGAGAGCCTATCTCTGACCCTTGGAGCGATGTTCACGCAAGCGCAGGTCGAGCTCTCAGGAGGTTCGACGGATGCGCTGGTCATCAATGGCGTTTCCAGGAGTGACAAGGAGCTTCTCAGGGTGTCGAGGTTTCTCGATCTCATCGGGGGGTCGAACCGAGCTCGCGCCCGAGTGACTTCGACGACCAACTTTCCCATGTCCGCCGGACTTGCTTCCAGCGCGGCGGCGTTCGCCGCCCTCGCACTTGCAGGCTCCGCCGCCTACGGCAGCAAGCTCGACCGGCGGGAGCTCTCCATCCTCGCGCGCCGAGGTTCAGGCAGCGCCGCTCGGTCGATGCTCGGAGGGTTCGTGCGAGTGCGGATCGAGTCGGTGGATGGGTACGTAGAGGCGTTCGCGGAGCAGGTCGAATCCAAGCTCGAGCTCCACGCGGCGATCGCGATCGTCAAAGGCGGGGAGAAGGAGCTCGGCTCGACGGACGGCATGGAGCACACACGGCAGACGAGCCCGTACCACTCGCAGTGGTTGAGTACGGTGACCAAGGACATGAAAGCGGCCATCGTCGCGCTCGGCTCGGGAGACTTCGAGGCGCTCGCCGACGTCACCGAAGGCAACGCGCTCGCCATGCATGCGGACGCCATGGCCGCGCGCCCTGGCATCCTCTACTTCGAGCCAGAGACACTCGAGCTCGTGCGCGCGCTACGAGCGCTACGAAAATCGGGCGTGTTGGTCACTTTCACGATCGACGCAGGCCCAAACGTCGTGGCCCTCGCGCCCGCGCGGGAGCTCCCCAAAGTCACCGAAGCCCTCGCCGCGATCCTCGGATCCGACCGCGTCCTCACTTCGCCTCCCGGCGAGGGCGCGAAGCTGGTCGAGTCATGACCTCGGCCGAGCGCGTCTCCGCTCCTGGAAAGCTCTTTCTGTTTGGGGAGTACGGAGTTCTCGGAGAGGGACGTGCGATCGTCGCGGCCGTCGATCGCCGGGCCGTCGGGTTTCGGACCTCACACCAGAACGCGTCCCCGGTGGTTCGGGCGACGCTTCGGCGAGCGGACGAGGATTTCGGTCTGGACATCGACACGAGCGCGTTTTGGGCTCCCGGCTCGCCGCGACGGAAGCTCGGCCTCGGTTCCTCCGCGGCGGTGGCGGTCGTGACGGCAGCGCTCGCAAAAGGGGTGTCGAGAGAGAGTCTATCGATCGCGCTCGCGGGCCACAGAGACGCTCAAGAAGGCCGCGGCAGCGGACTCGACGTCCTCGTGAGTCACGTGGGCGGAGTGATCGCGGCCGGGCGTCCCGCCGAGCCTGATTTCGACGATCCTGAGTTCGAGCGCATGGAGCTCTCTCCACCGATCGGGCTGTTTGTGAGCGTCGTGTACATGGGGCAGAGCGCCCTCACCTCGGAGTTGGTTCGAGCAGCACGAGCGGGCGGCAGCTTCCCCCGGATCGCGGAGAAGCTCGCGGACGTCGCCGAGCGCGCTATCTCGTCCTGGCGAGGTGGACGAGTCACCGAGCTCCTCGACCTCGTCAACCAGCATCACGCACTCTTGGAAGAGCTCACACGAGAGTCTGGTGCGCCGATCGTGACGCCCGCTCTTCACGAGCTGGCCAGGCTCGCGCAGAGTCGCGGCGCGGCGGCGAAGCCGAGCGGAGCAGGCGGAGGGGATATAGCCACGATCTGGAGCGGCGAGTCTTCGATCGGGCAGGAGCTCGCCCGTGAGCTTCATCTCGAAATCGTTCCGCTCGCCATCGAACCCATCGGCGTCCGAATCGAGCTGGAAGGTTCCCGGTAATTTGGTCATGGGATCGCTCGGCGTGTTGTTTGCGTTGGTCGCGTTCGGATTCACCGTCGCTGCGTTTCAAAGATCGGCGACCCGACGGGAGATCAGGACGGTGGCCCGCGACCGAGGTTTGACTCTCGGAAAGCGCGGGATCGCGTCGGGCCAGATTTCGAGCCGAGCCGTCACCATCGCTCCGGTCAGGCTGGAAATCACCTGGACGGTGCTCGACGCCATGCAGCAGCTCCATCCTGAAGTCATCGAACACGGCAAGAGAGCCAACCGCGAGCGAGGTCGCAACCCTCGAGCGCTTCCCGGCGCGAAAGTGACGACCAGCGCCCCCAAGCTCTCGTCCGCGGTCTCCGTTTCGTATGATGGCGTCGGTTTCGAAGTGATCGGCGATGAGACCCTCGCCCCCTGCCTGCTCGACGGGCGAAGCCGCCGCGCTCTGATGCCGGGAGATTGTTTGCGTTGGCACGACGGGGAGCTCTCGATCGCTTCGCCCTTCGGGCCGCTCCTGCGCAGGGTCGATCGAACTCTCGAATGGCTCGTGGAGTTGGCCGCCTCGCTCCCGCTGTCTCGAGAACGAGTTCCTGGAAGACTCTCCGAGATCGCGACGTTCGACTCGGACCTCGACGCCCGCAAGACGGCGCTCCACGCGCTCCTGTCGCACTTTCCCGAGACATCGGAAGCCGAGGACTTCGTCCGAACGACTCACCCGCCAGCCATCCGCTTCGAGATCGCCCGGCGAGCTTCCGACGACGACGCGATCGCCATGCTCGCCGACCTCGTCTCGAGCGCGGAGCGAGACCGCGTCGTGTACTACCTCCTGAGGGGCAAGCTGGACCGACGCCGCGCCCTCGAGCTCGTCCTTCAGGCCCCCGACGAAGTGTTCGAGAACAACGCCATCATCCGATTAATCGGCGAGGAAAGATGGACTGACCTCGTCCCGAAGGTTCGAGCGGAGGCCGAGCGAGCCCACTCGGACTCCAAACGGCGTGCGTTGATCGCGTGCTTTGCGGACCTCGCGGATCCGGTGTTCGAGCCAAAGCTCGTCGAGTGGCTTGTGGGCAAGCGAAAGAACGATGTGTCCGAGGCGAGTGACGTCCAAGCCATCGCCGATGCGCTCGGCCGGCTGGGGACGGTGGAGTCGGTTCCCGCGCTCAGGAAGGCGCAGCAGGAGTCCACATCGGCTGCGTCCGGGCAGGCCATCGAAACGGCGATCGAGCTCATCCAAGCGCGCGCGAGAGCGCCGGCCGCGGGTTCGTTGGCGCTCGCAGACCATACCGAGCAAGGTGGACTGAGTCATGCGGAGCCGACGCGCGGAGCACTCAGCGAGGTGGAAGAGGTACCGAATGAGTGAGCCGGCTCGTCGGAAGTCCGCAGAGCTCACGTGATCGTGATGGGTTGGGACCATCGCCGTTCGGGCTGTCCAATTTCGTGGGTGATATTTCCCGCTCGCGCTGAAAATTCAGCTCGAAGTCGAGGGGCGTACTCAGATTGAGTGTCTGAGTCTCGTCGCTCCGAGCTCGTTCCCCGACCGATGCGGCATCATGTCGCTCGAAATATTTCCCGCCCGGATTCCGATTGGACTGAGACATTCTGAGCCGCCCGCGTACTATTTCGCGGATGAGCCCGAAGATCGAAGTTCCGAAATTCGGAAGGGCGAAAACGCGGAAAACAATTTCCCGGGGCTGAATCACCTCACGAAAAGCGGGATTCTCCACAACCGGTCGAAAAATCGAGTGATTTCAAAGTGAGCGCCCGAGTCGATTTCCCGGACTCAGCCGCGGGCGCGGCCCTTCACCGGGACCACGGTGTGACGCGGCGCTGCTTGACAACAGACCGATGCGTCCGGCCTATTGGAATTCCGAGGCGGATCCAAGCGTCGGCGCCCGAAGGGCGCCGTGCGCACTGGAGTACACGGATGTCATAGCTGATTTCGAACCACTGTTTGGTCTCTCGAGGATGCAAGCGGGATGCCTGCTCGGGGGACGCTGAACGCGCGCTGGGGCGCGTAACTCAAGCCAGGATGAAACGCACGGACCTCGTCCGAAGGGGCGAGTCTGTGCCAAACGGACGGCGGTCGTGAGTTCGGGGAGCTCCCGTTCTGACTTCCTCGCCGTTGGAGAAGAAATGAAAAAGGCACTCAGAATCGGTGGACTGGTCGCTCTCGCGAGCCTCCCGCTCGGCTGCGGGGGTTTGGAAGAATCTCCCACGGGTTCCGTCGACACGTCGCAATCCCCTCTGGTGAGTATCACCGGACCCACGAACGTCTACGTCGATAGTCTGAGCTCCAGCTTCGCGAACTGGAGCACGGCCCGGGTCACGATGGTCTACCAAGCTCTGAGTCATGGAGGGAGCAAGGCGAGCATCCGGCTGGAACCCGATCTGAGAAAGAGTCTGATTCTGCACAGCCGCAACGGAATCGATGCGACCACGGTCGGGTCCATCGAGCTCTACATACACGGAGGAACGGGCTCCGGAAATCAGCGCTTGGACGCTGGCGTGAAGGTCAATGGGGTCCTCCGAGCCGTGCCGCTCGAGACCTACGTCTCTGGAGGATCGATTGCGAGCGGGGTTTGGCGCAGCGTGGTCATTCCTTTCTCCGTCTTCGGCGTCACGTCAGGCACACTCACCGATCTGCAATTCCAGGACCGTTCGAACAGCGATCAACCCGCGCTGTACCTGGACGGCATCCGCATTCTCCCGCCTGCCGCCGTCCTTCCACCTCCGCCTCCGCCGCCCACTCAGCCGGGCTTGGTACTCTTCGACGACCAGCTGGCCCCGGGCGTCGAGAATTGGAGCTGGGCGACCTTGAACCTGACCCAGCTCTCTCCTACTCACGCGGGCTCCGCTTCGATGATGGTGCAACTGGATGGATGGAGTGGGCTCTACTTGCATTTCGGCATGCCGCTCTCCCGCTCGACCTACGATCGCTTCGAAGTCTTTGTACGGTCAGCCGGGACCAGCCAGGCCGCGACCGTCTATCTCACGGAGGGCGGCGCGTTCGTCGGAGGATCGTCCCTCGCTTCTTTCGTCGCCGGGGGCACGATTCCGAGCACGGGATGGGCCCTGGCCACGATTCCTTTCAGCGCGCTCGGCGGAACGGGCGCCATCGATGGGTTGATCATCCAAGACGCCTCGGGTGCCGACCAGCCTGCCCTCTACCTCGATGACCTGAAGGTCGCGGGTGTCACCGCGCCTCCGAACCCCGCAAGCGGAATTACCGTGAGTGTGAATACGAGCGCAGACCGTCACCCCATCGACGTGGGTGTGCTGGGAGTGAACTTTGGGACTTCCGGCCAAATGTCGACCCTACATTGGCCCGTGCGCCGCTGGGGCGGGAACCATACTTCACGGTACAATTACCTAAAGGATGCGACGAACCGGGCCTCCGACTGGTTCTTTCTGAATGCGCCGGAGTCGAACGGTAATGCAGCAAATCTCCCGTCGGACTCGACTGCCAACCGATTCATCGATGAGACTCGGGCGGCTGGCGGCCAGGTCCTGCTCACGGTTCCGACGATCGGTTGGGTCACGAAGGATCGAGTCCGCGCGCCAGCCTACCCAATCTCGGTTTACGGGCCACAGCGCTCGAACGAGTGCGCCGCGAGCGGATACGCCAGCTGGTGCGATCCCGACGCGGGCGATGGCGTGAGGCCCGACGGCTCGAACATCTCAGGCGACCCAAATCGAACCTCTATCCAGGCCCCTCCCTCGTTCGTCCGCGGGTGGGTCGATCACCTCGTGTCTCGACTCGGCCCGGCGAGCACCACGGGTCAGCGATACTATGCGCTCGACAACGAAGTCACCCTCTGGAACACGACACATCGCGACGTGCACCCGGGCGCGGTGACTTTCGATGAGATCTGGCAAAATGCTCTTGCCTACGCCTCCGCCATCAAAGCGGCCGACCCAGGCGCCAAGACCTTTGGACCTGCCGCGTGGGGTTGGTGCGCTTACTTCGGTGGATCGAACGAGTGCGGCGGCGGCCCCGACCAGGCGGCCCACGGCGGCCTCCCCCTGCTCGCCTGGTACCTGCAGCAGACCTGCAGCACGGCAGCCAGCACGGGCCTGCGTGTCATCGATTATCTCGACGTTCACTTCTACCCGCAGGGTCCTGGCGTCTTCGGCTCCTCCGAGGACTCGGCCACGGCGGCGATGCGGCTTCGGTCCCTCAAGAGCCTGTATGATCCCAACTACGTGGACGAGTCTTGGATTGGACAGCCGATCGAGCTCATTCCGAGGATGCGACGATGGATCGACTCTTATTGTCCCGGTACCAAGCTCGCGATCACGGAGTATAGCTTCGGGACGAACGACAACTCCGTGACCAACGCGCTAGCTCAGGCCGAGGCGCTGGCGATCTTTGGTCGAGAAGGAGTCGATATCGCGACGCGGTGGGAGGCGCCCGCTCCCAACACTCTCGTCGAGGACGCTTTCCGCATGTTCCTGAGCTTCGATGGGTCCGGTGGCCGGGTGAGTGGACACAGCGTCCGAGCGACGAGCTCCGACGATGAATCGATCGGATCCTACGCGATCGATGGAGGCAGCCGCGTCTTTGTGTTCCTCTTCAACCGGTCGACTGCTGCGAAAGACACGCGTGTCGATCTCTCCGGTTCGATGAGCTCGGGTGCCTTGTACCGATTCGACGCCTCGAACCGCTATGGTGCTGCTGGCTCGCTGCCCGGTACTCCCGGTGGTTTCAATCTCGCGCTGCCTTCCCGCTCCGCTTCGCTCGTCGTCGTCAACCGGTAACGAAGGGTGACGAAGGGAGGAGCGGGAAGCCGAGCGAAGCTCCGGGTATGTTCGGTTTCAGAAGCTCATATCAGACGGACCGGACCGTATTTCGACTTCCCCCGATGACTCCACTCTGCGAGTATGGGTTTGGTGGAGCTTGCTCTACGCGCCCGCCTGAGAGAGTCAGTTCTGGGCGCCATCCACGAGGTGGCGCCGAGAATTTCGGAGTCGCTCGTGTGTCGCGTGGTCGAACGGGCGGGTCGAGATCTCCGGATCGCTTTGTGTCTTCATCGGGTGCTGGCGGTCCGCCGGGCCACCGATCCGTACCCGCCTGCCACCATCGAGCCTGACAAGCTGGACGAGTTGATCGGGATTTTGGGTCCCAACAGTCGGCTCACACTCACTTTCGACGACGGGTACGCCGATGCGGCCGAGTACATCGAGACTCGCGCGACGCGTTTCCCAGACGTTCGGTGGATCTTCTTTGTATGTCCTGCCAAAGCGGAGAGGCGGCTCGCGTTTCGATGGAACGTGTTCGAGCTCCTGTATCCATATGGAAGTGAGTCGGCGAGGATCGAGCTCGAGCACTCTGGTCTGGATCGCCGAATCGAGAATGCGAGGCTCGACCTAGCTCGCGCCGGTGCGCGGCGCGAGTTTCGATTGGCGTCGGTCGAGGAATGTCGACAACTGGCTCGGCACGAGAATGTGCGGCTCGGGAATCACACCGACCATCATTTTCCGCTCGCGCGGCTGTCTTTTGAGGACGCCGAGGCTGAGATCCGCGAGTCGACGAGTCGGTTCGAACGGCTCTTCGGACGCTGTGAGCACTTTGCGTTTCCGTATGGGGTCCCTGGGCGGTCGTTCGGGCCGGAGCACGTGGCAGCGATCGAGCGGATCGGGCCGCGGATTTCGATCTGGAGCACGGTGGCTCGGCCTATGAGTCACTCCGCGCTCCGCGAGCGGCGGGTGCAGCCGCGATTTCCTATCGACGGACAATGGAGCGCCAAAGCGATTGCTTTGTGGATCGCTGCCCTGTGTGCTCGCCATCGGGCCAAGGGATCGGGGGTCGGAAAAAGTCGCGGTGAGGCCGAAATTACGAGCTTCAGCGCTTCAGGTTTCGCACTTCGGTTTTTTCGCCGAGAAACCACACGACCGACGCGACGGTGAGCCCCAGCGTCGTTCTGTGGCGGCCGCGGAACGAGAGGCTACGGCTTCTGATGGGAAAATCGATTCCGCCGACGACGTCGATGACCGCGAAGCCCGCCCTCATCAAGTGAGCGCGCCATTCCGAGACCGTGCGCGCGTCGAGATCGAGATAGGCCTCTCGGATCGAAGCCATCCAGCGCCGTGGGTCCTGGCGGAACACACGCGTGAAGAGGCAGGTCGCATGACCCAACAAGAGCGGGAGGTCGAAGGCGACTCGGCCTCCCGGACGTAGGACGCGGAACGCTTCGGCCAAAGCGCGATGGGGATCGAGATAACGCATGACCCAGGTACCCGCGCAAACCGCGTCGAAGCTCGCTTCGGGAAACGGGAGCTCATTGCCGCTCGCCACGCGCACGTCGGCGATCCCGCGTGCGCGGGCCCGTGCGACCATGACGGGAGAGATGTCGATCCCACTCATTCGGGCCTCCGGATGTGCCTTCGCGAGCTTCTCGAGCAAGTGACCCTGGCCGACGCCGATCTCGAGGAAGTCGGTCCCCGAGAGCGATTCGAGGTAGAGCCCGTCGAAGAACGCGACCTTGTGCTCCTCTCTCCACCGGTCGTAGATCGACTCGCTCGACGAGTCCCAGCGGAAGCGTTGTTGCGTTTCGACGATCGACCAATCGATTTGTCGCATACATCGATCTCATCACTCTCCGTGCCAAAGCTGGGGACTGGGAAGGGCATGTGCCTTGCTCTGGTGGGTCGCGTGCGCGTCAACGAAGTCAGCGAGACGGTCCTGCCTGCCCCGAGCGCTGCGCCGGAGGTGGCCATCTTCGATATCAGCGCTGCGACTGGTATCGCGTTCATTCGTTCCCTCGGTCGTGCGGGCGTACGCATGCGTTTGTTCACCCACGAACGAGTCTCCGCCGGACGCTTCTCGAGATACCAACGAGGCGCGGTGGAACGGTGTCCGAGCCCAGAGCGTCCGGACGAGTTCTCCCCGTGGCTCCGAGAGGCCGTCCAGCGTGGTCGTATCGAAATGATCGCGCCTACGTCGGACGCCATCGCCTTTCACGCGTCCGAGCAGCGCGATGTCTTGCCTCGAGCGTTTTCGAACGTAGCGCCGGAGCGAGAGTCCATCCTGGATTGCCTCTTCAAGGACCGGTTCGACGCAGCTTGCCGCAACGCCGGGTTCGTAGCTCCACCCGCCGTTTTTCCGTCGAGCTTCGAAGACGCCATGAGCGAGGGTTCCCAACTGAGGTTCCCCGTCGTGATCAAGCCGCGCCTCCACCTGGCGGTCGGGTCGACCCGAGGCACGCTCGCACAGACCCCGCGCGAGCTTCGGCGGAAGTACCGACCCTACACGGTCAGCGCAGCGGGAACGAGGCTGCTCTCGCGGCATCCCGAGATTCGACTCCCGATCATTCAATCGGTCGTCGGAGGCGCGCGTGCGCGGCCTGTGAGTGTCAGCGGTCTTCTGAGTGACAATTCCGAGCTCGTGGTCGGGCTGGGTTCGATCAAACGCGCGCAGTGGCCCCCTGGCGTAGGTATCGGCTCCGAGTTCGGGTGCTGGCGCGATGATGAGATCCAGGACCAAGCCATCGACCTCGTGAAGCAGGTGCTGGGACGGGGGCTGTTCGAGCTCGAGCTCATCTTCGACGAGAGAGAGCCTCGACGGTGGTATGCGCTCGACCTGAACCCTCGGGCCCATGGGTTCATCTCGCTCGACTGCGCTCGCGGCGCCGATCTCCCGCTCCTTTGGTACCTGACCTCCCTCGGACGCCCTCTCCCCGAAGTACACCTCCGAGAAGACCTGCGCTGGGTTCACGGGCTCCCGCACTTCATCGGCCGACTCTCCTCGATCTTCGCCGGACCTCACCGACGGGCCGCGGCCTCGACTCTGTTCGCGGAAATTTCTCGACCGCCCGTCGACGTGGTGTTCGATCGGACCGATCCCCTCGCAAGCGCAGTCTATGTTGGGCGACTGCTGCGGCATCCCGGCAGCCTCGTGCGCCCCGGTCTTCGAGCTACGCCGTTGTGAAGATCCCGTGACCGGTAAGGTTCCTGCAAGAAAGATCCTTCGTGCAGCTACGTGCGGGAAGCGTTCGCCAGGAAGAAGCGGCAATCGACCGGATTGCCCAGGCGAGCGCTCGTGGCGATGCCGGTCGCGTGCCTCGAGATTCGCGGAGTCGGACCCGCCGGAGCGAAGTCTCCGGCGCGATCCACGGCCGGCGAGGACGTCGCACGCGCGCGCGACTCGCGGAAAAATTTCGCGAGCCGACGCGGACTCCTCCATGTCCCGCCGAGCTGAACGACCGCTCTCGCACTGGGCAGAGCGGATCAGGCATGGCCACCCGAAAAAAGGGAATCTCGGTGACCTTGTCGAAGCGAAACGAGGCGGATCATGCACGACGAACCTACGATTCTGGTGGCAGACGATGAGTGTGGCGCTCGATTTGCGCTGAGAGACCGACTCGCAGACCGCGGATACCGCGTGCTCGAGGCTGAGAATGGCGCAGGCGTACTCACTCGCGTGGGCGAGGTGGACCTCGTGCTACTGAACTCGAATCTCCCCGACGTGACCGGTCATACAGTGATCGGTCGAATCAAACGACAGGCCCCGGGTGTACCGGTCATCATGCTTACCGGTCACCCGTCGATAGAGAACGCGGTCGAATACATCAAGGCCGGCGCCTATCATTGCCTCGACACGCAAATTCTCGATTCCGAGAGTGTACTCGAGTGGGTCGCGCGCGCGCTCGAGCGCCGAGCGATGGAGTCTCGCGGGCTCGAGGGGGTGATAGGCGAGTCGCCTGCGATGCGAGAAGTGAAAGTCTTGATCGAGCGCGTAGCGACCTCCACAGCCACGACCGCGCTCCTCGTCGGCGAGTCAGGAACTGGAAAGGACCGGGCGGCTCGAGCCATTCACGAGCTGAGCGCGCGGGCGACTCGGCCGTTCATGAACATCACGTGCTCCGCGCTCCCCGAGGAGCTCCTCGAGAGTGAGCTGTTCGGTCACGAGCGGGGCGCGTTCACCGACGCGAAGACGATGCGCCGAGGACTGTTCGAGCTCGGCAATGGAGGGACCATCTTCCTCGACGAGATCGGCGAGATGTCGGCGCGAATCCAAGCCAAGCTGCTGCGATTCCTGGATTCGAAGCAGTTCGTGAGAGTCGGCGGGAGTGACGACATTCAGCTCGACGCGCGGATTCTGGCGGCGACGAATCGCGACCTCGCGGCGGCCGTGGCCGACAAGTCCTTCAGGGAGGATCTCTATTATCGGCTCAACGTGGTCACGATTCGCCTTCCCCCTCTGCGGGAGCGCGGAGACGACGTACTCCTGCTCGCGGATTCGCTGCTCGCCGAGATTTCGGCGAAACTCGCGAAGCCCTGCGTGATCGGCGAGGCGGCCAAGGAGCTGCTCCTCCGCTACCCTTGGCCTGGAAACGTGCGAGAGCTTCGCAACGCGCTCGAACGCGCGGCGCTTCTTGCGGTCGACGAGGTGCTCGAGCCCGAGGACTTCCGACTTCGCGAGGAGGTCCTCGCGCCGGTGCAGCCGTTCGTTCGGTTCCGCCTTCCCGAAGAAGGCATCGATTTCGAGGCCTTCGAGCGTACCCTCGTCACCGAAGCCCTCGAGCGGACGGGCGGCAACTCGGCGCGAGCCGGCCGCTACCTCGGGATGAATCGAGACCAGATGCGGTACCGCATCAAGAAATTCGGGCTCGACGCCAAGGCGCACTGAGGCACCGTAAGGAAATAACTTGCAGCATTCCCAGCCTTTCCACGAATGCACCAGGGCCCGTATCCTACTGCCTCAAGGCGACGCTAGGGATCCTCAAAGGCCATCGGGGTCCAGGTTAATTCGGTAATTCCTCTGACGAGCACCGATCGTTCGTTGACGAGCCCCAGGGCACCGTAGAGGCGCAGGGTTCCGAGGCCGCCAGACTCACTCGTCGAAGCAGCTCATTTCGTACTCGGTCAGCAGATCGACCACACCGTCGGCGTCGCGATCGAGCTCGGAGCGCGCGATGGATCCGTCGCTTCGAACGTAGTGAACCGTGACGACGTCGATGCCCCCGTCGCCGTCGACATCGACTCTCCAAGTCGTGGTGCTCAGGTCGCCCGCCTCGGCATAGTCCCAGGTCTCGACGCGATCGATGATTTCGTCCGCGTTCCAGTCCGCGTCCTGACGCACGATGCGATCGAGCTCGTCGTGACGCTGAACGACCCTCGAGTCGGCGGCGCCGTCGGCGTCGACGTCTTCCTCCCAACTCAGGAGATTACCATTCGAGTCGTGACGTTCGACGACGCGGGCATCGACGCTGCCATCTAGGTCCCAGTCGTCTTCGAACGAGTCAGTCGTGCCCGCGTACGCGTAGGTCCGTCGTAAGTCAGGCTCGGGATCGTCGTCGAGGTCGGCGTCGGAGTACCGCCGCGAGTCACCCTCGAAGAAATGTTGCCACCAATCTTCGACGGCGCCATCCGCGTCTACATCGAGGGTCTCGCGAATCAGATGGTCTGCTGGATCGTACTCGTACTCCTCGATGCGATCGACGACACCATCGGCGTTCCGGTCGCTTTCGGACCGGATGAGGCGCCACTTTTGGTCGAAGATCGTCGTATGCCGCTCGACGACGGAGCCGCTTCGCGCGTTTACGACGGCGAGCTCGCAGCGATGGCGTTCCAACGGGCTTGCGATGGAGCCTGGTAGCTCGGTGCCAGGGGTTGGGTCCGTCGTCTCCACGCCGGGTGCGTCGTCGCCGCCTGGGCCGAGGTCGCCTCCGCCACAGGCGCCGGTGGTCAGCGCAGCGACGCAGCAGGCCTTTCGGGCCGAGGTCCAAACAAAGTGGTTGAAGAAGGGACGGGCAAGTAAACTCATGACTGATCCTCCTACGCGGTGGGCCGCGCTTTCTCTCCATTTCGGAGTCTAAAGAGTCCAGTGAAGCCATCGCGCCACGGCGACTCGGCGAGGTCGTTTCTCGGGAACCTCCTCGTGCGGTGGGTCGGGGAGCCCGGCCCGAATTCTCTTCTCGCGGGTTCGTTCATGTTCGTAGGGAAGCGCGAATGACTCGACCCGGCCGAGGTCGTCGTCGTATCGGACGTACCTGGCGAGGTGAGTTCCGTCGCGGGGCTGCCCGACCGAGCCCGGGTTCAGGAGCCAGGTGCCGCGGAGTCGACGCGTGTCGACTCCGGACTCGCCCGCGGTGAGCGGAAGAAAGCCCAATCCGTTTGCGGCCATCGTGGGCTGATGAGTATGGCCGCACACGATTAGGCGGGCAGTGGGAGCCCGCACCACCGCATGATTCAGGAGCTCTTTGGCGGCACGCGCGGAGGCGACGTAAGTTTGTGTGTTCTCCCAGGCACCGTGAAAAACCGCGATCTCGGCGCTCGGACGCAGGACGAGAGGGAGCGACGCGAGCCAGGAGAGCGACTCCGTCGACAAGGCTCGTCGTGTCCAGGCCCACCCCACCGCAGCCACGGCAGCTGAATGGGTGGGTTCGATTCGCCCGAGCACACGTTCGTCGTGGTTACCGACGACACAAGCCACTCGTCGACTTTTGAGGAGCGCCGCGCACGCCTCCGGGTCAGGCCCGTACCCGACGATGTCGCCGGCGCAAATCACTCGCGCCCCTTCCCACTCACCCAGATGGTCCAAGACCGCCGTCAGGGCCTCCAGGTTGGCGTGAACGTCTGCGAGGATCGCCCACCTCACGATGTGCCTCGGCCTCTCACGAGGCGCTGAGTTCGGTCGAGGAGTGAGTAGAGGAACGGGCCAGGGTCCGAGAGTCGTGGCGCCTCGACGATTTGGGCCGTGAAGACCTCGCGGGCCCACGCTCCGAAGGCCCGAACATCGGGCGTACGGTCCTCGAACCGGGCCCAGAAGTCCCGGCCGACCCCTCCCACCCATCGAACGTGCCGTTCCACGCGCGACACTCCGCCCCGAATCGCTCCGGGTTGGACGAGATCGACGTAGACGAGATAAGGTAGATTGACGCCGGCCAAGGCTCCAGGGTGATGCCAGAGGTTGAAGCGCGGGTTCGCCTCGAGCAGGTAGAGACCCCCGCTGAATGGGTCGCGCTTGAAGTCCAGCTTGACCACGCCGCTGAAGCCCATTCGCTCACAAATGTCCCTTCCGAGGGTTCGAAGCGGGGCATTGTCGTCCACCACGACGTAGGTGCTGAGGCCGTAAGTGGCGGGATAGGTCCGAACCTTGTGGCCGGTGAACTCACCGACGACCTCGCCTCCGGGCCGAACGTACGCGTGATAGCTGAGGAGGTTCGACTCGTCGCCAGGAATGGCTTGCTGGAGCAGGACGTCGGTGGGATGACGCTGAAGCCACGGACGCAGTCGTTTGAGCTCAGTGGGGCCGCGGACGTGAATCGCCTTTCCCCGAGCATTCGCCGCCACGAGCAAATCACTTCCGAACCAACCCTCCCGCCGATTGGGTTTGATCACCGCAGGAAACCGGGTCCAGCGATCGAGCTCCGGACCCCAGTCGAGCCCATGCACGAGGCAAAGCCCAGGCGGCACCGGAAGGCCGAGCTTCTCCGCGAAGGTCTGGAAGCGGAGCTTGTCCACAAGATCCTCGACCAGCGCGGGAGGTGGCAACATGACGCGGAAGTGCCGCTCTACTCTCTCGCGGGCGCGAGACACGGCGAGCAGATCATGGTCCCCCTGGTAGAACAGAACGGGTCGATCGTCCCCAGCCGACGCATTGAGAATACGGATCGCGCCCTCGGGGTCCACTTCGAAGTGCTCCACCTCCACGACGTCCGAGACGAACCGAGACCACCGCTCAGCGCCGTTGGGATTCGATGTGACGAGTCGCGATCTCACGCCCTCTCGACCCAGCGCCCGAACCAAACTCAGATCTCCGATGACGAAGGCTTCCGGTCGTGCACCGAGCGCTGCTGGGTCTTTGAGGCGACCAACTTCGGATTTCCACATGAGGTCCACTCAAGCACGTCGTGTACCAACTCACCTCGTTTCTGCGCGACGTCGAAGTGCGGTGGCACGAGGTCTGCACGGCTTCGTTGCTGGCCCACCGGGCATCGAGGAGCGACCGAGTGAACCAACGACGAGCGCAAGCATGGAGCCGATATCCCGCCTCGGCGCTCCTGCTTGTCGTCGTGTTCCTCGGTTGTTCCCAGACGAACGCCGAGCCCTCTTTGGATGGACGCGGCGGTCGGCTCCTCGACGCCCGGCGTGGCCTCACCGACGTTCGATTCTCCGTGAATACGAGTCGTGGTCGAAGGCCCATCTCCCCGTTCATCTACGGAGTCAACGCTGACGCCCCGATCGACGCGTATCGCGCACGTTTTTACCGCATCGGCGGTAATCGTTGGAGTACATACAATTGGGAGATCAACGCTTCGAACGCGGGCTCCGACTACTTTCATCAGAACGACGACTATCTCGGCGGAGGCACCCAGCCAGGAGAAGCGGTCCGCAGTCGATACGCGCTCGCGAAATCGGCCGGCGCGACCGGCCTGATTACGGTACCCATGGCCGGACTGGTTGCCAAAGACAAGTTCGGCGACGGGGACATCTCCTTGACGAAGGAGTTCAAATCGCGACGTCTCGCCGCCTCCATCCTCACCCTCCCCGTTCGTTCGAACAGGTTCCGTCGTTCGAGCCTCTTTCCAGACTCCACAGACGAGGTGGTCAATCAGGCCGAGTTCATCTCGTGGCTCGTAGAGCTCGCGGGCGCCGACCCGCTCTTCCTATCCCTTGACAACGAGCCCGCGCTCTGGCCTTCGACCCATCCGAGGATTCATCCGCATCCGGTCCGGTACGACGAGCTCATTGGGCGCTCGATCGAGCTGGCGACAGCCATCCGAGTCCTCGCTCCGGGCGCGATGGTGTTTGGGCCGGTGAGTTACGGCTTTCAGGAGATGGTGAACCTCCAGTCGGCTCCCGACGCGCGCGGACGCGACTTTCTCGAGGTGTACCTACGGGAGATGAAGGAAGCCCATCGGCGCTCGAAACGCCGCCTGCTCGACGTGCTGGACGTTCATTGGTATCCAGAGGTTCGAGCGGGGGAGACGAAAGTATTGGGACAAGACGGAGGCTCCCCGGAGCTGATCGCGGCGAGAGTCATGGCTCCTCGGTCCCTGTGGGACCCGAAGTTCGTGGAGGAAAGTTGGATCACCGACTATCTCGGGGGACCGATTCGCTTGATCCCGCGTCTGCGAGAGAAGATCGATCGCGTCTATCCGGGGACTCGCCTCGCCGTCACCGAGTACTCGTACGGGGGCGGAGCTCACATCTCAGGAGCCGTGGCGCAGGCAGAGGTGTTGGGGATCTTTGGCCGTGAGGGTGTGTTCGCTGCGGCGCTGTGGGCCCACGGCCAGTCCGATACTTCGTTCATTCAAGCGGCGTTTCGTATGTTCCTGGACTTCGACGGTCAGGGGGCGCACTTCGGAGACACCTCCGTCGAGGCCGGCACGAACGATCCGGACCGAACCTCGCTCTACGCCAGCATCGAGGCCGACCATCCCAATCGGATGGTGGTGGTCACCATCAACCGCAGCAACGACGCGCTCCGCGTCGAGCTGGTGATCGAGCACCCCGAGCGTCTGCGGGTCCAGGGCGAAGCGCGACTCGAAGGGGACCGTCCCGTGCCCTCGTATCCGGTCACGAAGCCGGAATCGATCGGCCCGAATCGATTCATTGCGAGCCTGCCGCCGATGAGTGTCACCACGTACTCTTTCGCGGAAGAGTGAAGAATTCGCGCAGCTGGTAGGTTCGACCAAGCCACCCGCACCAGGGCCCACGAGCACGAACGAGCACGAGCGCGAGCGCCGACCTTGGCGAGCTGGGCTCGAATCCCGCTCTCTGGTGTCGGCTACGGCGATCGCGAATGACTTCGGCGGACCCGTACTGCGCGACTCGCGGCTGCAGTGGACCAAGCCCTCGGCGGACGGCTTCCGAGACTAATCTCGACCCCTTCCGCGCGCTTTTTCCCGGCCGACCATGGTGACGCCGTAACTCGGGCCCGTCGATTCGAGCGAGACCGCCGACGGAGGCGGGTCCCTTCGTGGGAATGCATGTTGCTACTCGTTCGAGTCGAGCCGGAGGAGACATGAAATTCACGATTGGTACTCTTCGAGTCGACGCCCTGACCCTCAAGGAAGCCATCGATATGATCGTGAGCTTGGCGCGATCGGGACGCGGAGCGGCGGTTTACACGCCGAACGTAGATCATGTGGTGATGGCTGAAACGGACGTGGACCTGCGCCGAGCGTATGAGGCGGCGACGCTGTGTCTGGCGGACGGCGCACCGCTGGTATGGGCGAGCCGCTGGTCGCCTCACCCCTTGCCCGAGAAGGTCTCTGGGTCGGATCTCGTCGAGCCTCTGCTCGAGCGAGCTTCGCGCGAAGGGCTGTCGGTCTATTTTCTGGGGGGAGCAGCAGGAGTCGCCGAGTGTGCAGCTCGGCGCATGAGCGACCGCTATCCGGCTTTGAGGATTTGTGGGGTCGATGCGCCTGAAGTGGGGTCCGGCTTGTCGGACCGAGAGACGAGAGTAGCGGTGTCACGTGTTCAGGCCGCCTCTCCCAACTTGCTCCTCGTGGGCCTCGGATGTCCGAAGCAGGAACTGTTCATCCATCGGTATCGCCGAGAGTTGTCACCTGCCGTTGCCTTGGGCGTCGGGGCCACTTTCAGCTTCCTGGCGGGCGCCGTGAAGAGGGCTCCGAGATGGATGTCACGCGTCGGGCTCGAGTGGCTGTATCGACTGATTCAAGAGCCGAGGCTGTGGCGAAGGTACTTGATCCGAGATCCCAGATTCGTCGGCGTGGTCATACGGTCCTTGCGGGTCGCCCGGGCCCTCGAGCGCGTGCATTCTGCGCCGGGGCGACCGTCGTCGGGTCGAGGAAGCTACTCATGAGCTCCCTCGACGATTGCCTGCTCCCAGGGCGGACCGCCCGGCTCAATCTGCTGGTGGATCTGGTGGTCCTCTTCCTCGTCCTTTCGGGCTGCGAGTCCCTCGGCCCGACACAAATCGGGATTGGACTTCTGGTTTGGACCGTCGCCGCGATCGCATTTCGGCACTACCACGAGTTGCCGGTGCGAGGGCGGCTCGAGCTCGCGGCGCTCGTCGCCCTGGTGCTGCTGTTGATTCTGGCCGTTCTGACTCTGGAGGGTTGGTATAGGTCACCTGCCAACCTCCCCGTCGATCCGCGCGTACTCGTGGCTTGGCCCGTCCTCCTCTTTACCCGAGCTCGAGCTTTTGCGCGCGCGTATGAGCGCGAGCGGTCCCGGAGACGTATTCTCATACTCGGTACGGGACCGCTCGCGCGGGCGACCGCGGAGTGCCTGATCAGCCGACGCGACGCACCTCGGATCGTTGGTCACCTCGGCGTCCCTGGAGAGTCTTCGGTTCGCCTCGACTCCCCCGTGCTCGGATCCGTCCTGGACTCCGGCCGTATGTTTCTCGAGCACCCGGTCGACGAGATTTTCGTCGCGGTATCCCCGGACAATCAGCGGGCGTTCCTCGCGGCCACGTCACTCTGCGAGGCGCTGGGGATCCCATTCTTGCTCCCGATTCCCTCGCAAGGCATCGCACGCTCGAGAGTCGCCCCGAGCCCAGCCGTCGCCGACGGCTATGTGAGATTCACGACCTGTCCATCCCACGCCTACCAACGAACCGTCAAACGAGCCGCCGACCTCGCCTTGTGCGCCGTGACGCTGACGCTGCTCGCGCCCCTATTCGTCATCGTCGCGCTCCTCATCAAGCTGGAGTCGAAGGGTCCGGTGTTCTTCGTCCAGCCGCGCGTCGGCCTTCACGGCCGACGGTTCCGGATGCTCAAGTTTCGGTCGATGGTCGAGGACGCCGAGGCAAGGCGGGCGAGTCTTGCGGAGCGCAACGAGCGGGACGGCCCAGTCTTCAAGGTGAAAGACGATCCGCGAATCACGCGCCTCGGTCGACTTCTGCGGAGGTTCAGTATCGACGAGCTGCCTCAGTTGCTCAACATCCTGGCGGGCCAGATGAGTATCGTCGGACCGCGGCCTCCGATTCCTTCCGAAGTCGCTCGATACGAAACGTGGCAGCTACGCCGGTTGTCGGTGCGTCCGGGCCTGACTTGCCATTGGCAGGTGGGGGATCGCGAGCGCATTCGATTCAGGGAGTGGATGCTCCTCGACCTTTCGTACATCGATCGGTGGACTCTCTGGACCGATCTATCGCTGCTCCTGAAGACCATACCCGTCGTCGTCAGAGGGAAGGGGAGCTCGTGATGAACTTGGATGCAGCTAGGTTCGCGCTTCAAAGGCTCTCGAGGGACTCGGAGACTCTTCCGGTCGCGGCGTTGCTCTCGAAGGGACTCGGCTACGTCGCCGAGTTGGTCGCGGCCCGTGTCTTTCTCGGGCAGGTCGACGCCTTGGGGGCCGGAGTGCGCGCCCACGGGCGTCCGCGCGTCGAAAATCGGGGAACGATTCGGCTCGGCCGAAACGTACAACTGTGCTCGACCGTCGTGCCCGTTCAACTCTCCGCGAAAGAGGGTGCGGTCATCGACATAGGAGATGAGTGTTTCCTCAACTTCGGCACTACGATCGGCGCGGTCGAGAGTGTTCGGCTCGGTCGTCGGGTCCTGACGGGCCCGTATGCCATGGTCATCGACTGTGAGTTTCACGAGCTGTATCGACGAAACCAGCGGCCTCCTGCGCGGCCGGTGACGATCGAAGACGACGTCTGGATCGGAGCCAAGGCGAGCATTCTCCCAGGGGTCACCATTGGCCGCGGGGCGGTCATAGGTGTGTCGGCGGTGGTCGCGCACGACGTCCCCCCCTTCACCATCGTCGCCGGAGTGCCGGCCCGACACGTCAGGAAGCTCGACCCAACTCTGTTCGAGCTCGAGCTCGCGTGATGGGAGTCGAGCAGACATACGACCGGCTCGAAGGCGCCGACGGTCGCGGTCTGCGGCCTGACGAGGGCCGCTTCGACGAGACCAAGCGAGCGGTGTCGAACGCCGGAATCCTCGCCGCAGCGATGGCTGTCACTTGGTTGTTGGCCTTTGCGGTCCGCGTCGCGATCCCGCGGGCGCTTGGGCCGACGGTGTTCGGACAACTCTACTTCGCCGAGTCCTGCGCCATCGCGTTCCTTGCCTTGAGTGGCTTCGGCGTCGACACCTACATTCGAAAGGAAGTCGCGACCCGCGCGGCCCATGCGAGCGAGTTTCTCGGGACAGTGATCATCATCAGGCTCGTGACGAGTCTCGTCCTCGTGGCTGCGCTCGTGAGCTTCCTCCACTTCTCCGGTCATCCGCAGGAAGTCCAAACGCTCGGCCTGCTCTTCGGCATGACACAGATTCTCGTCGTTGCGAACGCGTCCCTCGGAGCGCTGCTGCACGCGGTCGGGGAAGTTCGTGAGTTGGCGCTGCTCCACGTCTCGGTGAAGGTCGTGTGGGCTCTCGGAATAGGGCTGGTCATCGCCTTTTCGCTTCCCATTCTTGTCGTTCCAGCCGTCTGGATGGCCACCGAGATCTCGAAGCTGATCCTCGGGTGGCCTCTCGCGCGCAAGTACCTCGGGCTCGAGCTGGGTATGAACTTCCGGGCTACTGGTCCAGTGTTGCGCAGCTGCATCCCTTACCTGGTAGCGACCCTGTCGAGTGTGGCCCTCGAGAAGATTTGCGGCGCGCTCGTTGGCGTCCTCGCATCGCCCGAGGAAGCGGGCTTCTATGGGATCGCGTGGACTCTGGCCGCGGTCGCGCTGTTCGCGATGCCGCTGCTCGCATCGGTCCTCGTACCAATGGCTTCACGGGCAGCAGCTCATTCGGCCCAGGCACTGTCGGGAGTCATGGAGGATAGCCTCCGACTCTCGTTTGCGATCATGAGTCCTGTCTGCGTGACGCTGGTGCTCGGAGCCAGACCCATCGTAACAGCCCTTTTTGGAGAAGGATACCGCGATGCGGCTCCCGCCGTCCGGGTCATCGCGGTGTGCCTGCCGCTGACCTACATCGCAACTCACTACGGAATCTACGTCCTGGCTCGAGGGAGGTCGTGGGTCCTGGCGTATGCCGCTCTACTCACCCTCGTAGCGAGCCCACTCCTGACGGCTCTGCTGATCCCGGCGGCGAGCCGGTTGCTCGGACCGGGCGGTGCGGCGGCTGGAGCCGGATGCGCGGCGATCGGTACGGAGATCGCGTCGCTCTTGGTGTTTCATCGCGTCATCGATGATCGGCCTTTCACGCGGACGTCGATCTCCCTCGTGGCGCGTTTGGCGCTCTTGGTCGTGCTCATGGCCGGACTCACGCGCGGAACGGACTCTCGCGGCCCCTTCGAGCTCGCGATCGGCTTGGTACTTCTTTTGCCTTGTATGGTGGTGGTGGGTTTGGTTCGAGCTCGAGACTTGGAGCAGCTGCGAAAGTGGATGATCGAGCGGGTTGGAGGACGATCGTGGCGAACCTGATCTACGTCTCGATTCTGATCGCAACGCTCGTGATTCCCGCCCGAATCGCAGGCGAGGAGTCTGGAGCTGGTCGCCACGCGAAGCTGGTGCGCCAGATCGGCGTCTCCGTGATTCTATATCTGCTCGCACTTCGCTTCGTTTTACCGAGAGTCGCCTGAAAGGAGCCTCAGATGAGCGCTGTGATGAGTATCGTTGGAGTCTTGACGGAGCGCAGGGTCGACGAGTCGAACGACGGTGTCGCCGAGGGCGCTCGGGCGAGGACGGTGGAGTTGGAGCGGGTTCTCTTTGGAGACGGGGTCGAGCCCTCGATTCGTCGGTTGGAGGCGCCCTGTCTGATCGCGCCACCCTGTGCGATCGTCGTGGATCCCGATCCAGGGCGGAGGAGCGACCTCGTAGCTGTGTGCGCACAGCTCGGCTTCGGGGTTCGCGAGGCGGGCGATGCGGGGACACTTCTCGAAATCGCCCGCGCGGAGCCCCCGGCGCTCGTCCTTGCAGACCTTGCCCTGCCGGATCGGTTGGCCGCGGACGCGCTCCTCGAGCTTCAATCGAGCATCGCCCCGGGCGTGAAGGTGCTCGCGCTGGCCGACGTGCGGACGCCGCAAGACCTCGTACTTGCGGAGACTCTCGGGTGGCTCGGAGTCTGGGAACGGAGTCAGGGGCTGGACGCGGTCGCATCGCTGCTCGACGCCCTGAGGAAGGACATCGAATGAGCTCGAACGAGACCAGGGACTTAGAGCGGTGGGGCTCCGGCGAGCTCGTGTCCTTCTTCGACGATGGGGGCGCCCGCAATTTCCTGAGTTATGCGGTCGACTCGATTCGGCGACGTTGGCGTCTGGCCCTCGCTGTGTGGTTTCTCGTCGTCGTCTCGGTTTGCGTGGGCGCCTGGGCTTTGCCAAAGTCGTACTCGGCCGACGTTCGTATGCTGGCCGTCGCCAACCCCCTCATGCCCTCCTTGGCCACGCCGCGGCGTGCCATGCCCTATCACCTCGACGAACCTACTCGAGCGGTGAGCGAGATCGTTCTGAGTCGAGAAAATCTCGAAAGAATCATCGAACGGACCGAGTTGGAGGATCAGTGGCTCGAGCACGAGGCGCCCCTCCCCAGACTCATCGCGCGCGGCGCCAGCGCTCTCTTCGGCGATCCCCCGCGGTCGGTCTTCCGGGAGAACTTGGTCGAGACCCTTCGGGATGAGCTGAGTGTAACGGAGGCGCATGGGGCGGTCACCTTCGCGGCCAAGTGGTCGAGCGCCGAGATGGCGTACCGACTCGCGCGAGCCCTCATGGATACGTTCCTCGAAATCCGAAGAGTTCAGGATGTGCAGGCCATCGCCGATACGCTGCGAGTCATCGAAACCCACGAGCGACAGCTCGAAGGCGTGGTTCAGGCGACTCTGAAGCGAGTCAAGTCGCTCGCCCCGACCAACCCAGGTCGGCGCACGCGGGCGGTCGATTTCGAAGCATTTGGAGCGGCCGATCGGGGTGTTGCGAAGCAGATCGACTCGACCCGTAGAGAGATACAATCGATCCAGAGGGTCAGGGCGGAGCGAGCTACGGAGATTCGCAAGCAGCTCATGCAGCTGACCACCGATTACACCGCGCGGCATCCGCTGGTGCTGCAGCTGGAGCGTTCGCTCGAAGAGCTGAGTCGTGACCCTGATGAGCTGATCACGCTCAAGATGAAAGCCCGCACTCTGGCGTCGACGCAAGCCAGCGGCGTGCGTCGTCTCGGCGTTCTGCAAACCCAAGGCTCGGAGGTGACTCCCGAGTACGAGTTGGCCAGTCAGGAGCTCGAGATCGCGGTGGGGCAGTTCGCTGACTTGGTCGAGCGCCGTACGAACGCGAGGATCGAGCTCGACACGGCGGAGGCGGCGTTCGACTACCGCTACACCGTACTCTCACCGGCCAAGCGTCCGGAGCAACCGGTCTCCCCACGGCTGTCCAAAGTCATCCTGGCCTCCATCGCGGCTGGCTTGGTCCTTGGGCTCGTCATGGCGGTGGGCCTCGACGTGCTGAGCCGACGCATCTACCAGAGGTGGCAAATCGAGAGAGTGCTCGGTCTCGAAGTAATCGAGGAAATCGAGGTCCGGTCATGAGTACAATGGGTACGGCGACCACCCGGGTGCTAGGCTTGACACTCATCGTGGCAACGGTCCTCCTCGTTTCGAAGACGGGATCGATTCTGGTGTCAGTGGGGATCGTGTCGTTCGCGTTGATTGCGCTCTGGCTCCTCCAGTCCGCGCCCTCCTCGTGGTCACTCGCGCTGCTCTTTGCGGCGATGGCCGTGGACGACCCTCAGTCCCTCCCCAACGAGGGGCGCTGGAAGTCGCCGTTCAACGAGCCCGGACGGCTTCTGTTCGAGAATCTGCGACACATCACCGGAATCGAATCGCAGCGCTTCTCGCTCTTCGAGCTTCTCGTGGCGACCCTCGCCGTGACCCTCCTGCTCCGACGATCCTTTGCTCCCCAGTCGCACGAATCGCGTCTTCGAAAGGACACGCGCGTGCTCCGGACCTTCCTGGCCGTTGCGAGTGCGACCGTCGTCTGGCTATGTGTGTATGGGCAGCTTCGGGGCGGCGATTTCCGACAGTCGATGTGGCAGGGCAGGCAACTCTTCTGGTTGCCGATCCTCGGGTTCGTCTTCCTCGAGACACTCACGACGGAGGAGGCCAGGCGCAGGCTGCTGTGGGTCGTGGTTTTGGCGGCGACCCTTCGCGCGTCACTCGGCCTGTATTACTACTTCATCATCTGTCGACCAGACGGGTACCTTCCCCATTACGCGACAAGTCACAGCGATACACTCCTATTCGGCGCGGCGACGATCATCGCGATCGCGCGGCTCCTCGAGCAGAATTCGAGGCGCTCCTGGGTGCTGGCGGCGGTGATCATTCCGCTCATGTTGGCGGCTATGGCCGCCAACAACCGAAGGCTCGCGTACGTCGCGCTCGCGGCCTGCGTGGCCTCGTCGTTCCCGCTGTGGCGACCCGCCGTTCGCCGGTTTCTTTGGATCGCCTCGGCGATAGCGACGCCCGTCTTGGCGCTCTATCTGGCATTGGGTTGGAGCTCGGGATCGAGGTTCTTCAGGCCGGCGTACTCGATTCGCACGATGATCTCGAGCGAAGACACTTCCACGGAGACGAGGGAGATCGAAAACTACAATCTCACGACCACCGCGCTCGCAAGACCGATTCTGGGGCAGGGCCTTGGTCATCCTTATGATGAACGCGTGGTCGCCTATTCGATCGAGGCCAACTTCGAGCAGTATAGGTTCATCGCCCACAACAGCGTCCTGTGGCTGTTGTCGGTGGGTGGGTTGATCGGCTTTTTGGGGATCTGGATCATCGTCCCGCTGACGTCGCTGTATGCCTGGCGCGCGTACCGTCGGGCGAGGTCAGGGTCGGATCGAGTCTCAGCGGTCTTCTCACACTCGATTGTCGTGTTGTATTTGGCGCAGGCATACGGGGACATTGGGATGCAGAGCTGGCTTCCGACGCTGGTGCTCGGAGCCGCGCTCGGCATGGTTGGGAACCTCATGGCTTCGCTCGAGGCGCGGGCTGAGGACGCCACCCGCCGCAGGTCCTCGGCCGAGTTTGGTGCTGCTCATCTTGCGGAGGTGGTGTCGTGATCGTTCTCGAGCTGCTGCTCGTACTCGCTTCGGTGCCAGTTCTGGGTTGCTCGGGATATCTGGGCACTCTGGCATTTCTCTCGATTCTTCCGAGGACTCGGGTTTCGCGACCCGATTCTCCCAGGACCCGCTTCGACATCATCGTGCCCGCGCACGACGAGGAGGCGGGCATTGGATCGACCTTGGAGAGCCTCGGTCGGCTCGAGTATCCAAGAGGGCTCTATCGCGTCGTCGTGGTGGCAGACAATTGCAGCGACAACACCGCGAACAAGGCGCGATCGCTCGGAGCCACGGTCATCGAGCGTTGCGACCCGACCCGAATCGGGAAGGGTCACGCCCTCGCGTTTGCGTTTCGGGGGCGGACGTCGGCCGACGCCTTCGTCGTCGTCGATGCCGATTCTGTCGTGAGTAGCAACCTGCTCACGACGTTGGATGCGAGAATTCAGAATGGGGCCCGTGCCGTTCAGGTCCGGTATGTCGTGCGCAACCCGTTTGCGTCCTGGCGAACACGGTTGATGCATTTGGCGTTCGTCTTGTTTCACGACGTCCGCTCCCTCGGTCGAGCCAGGTTGGGACTCTCGAATGGGTTACGCGGAAACGGCATGGCGCTCCACAAGGCCGCCTTGCTTCGGGTCCCGTACGGAGCCTACTCGATCGTCGAGGATATCGAGTACGGCATCGAGTTGGCCCGCGCCGGCGTATCGGTCGAATATGCTCACGAAGCCACTGTGGCCGGCGAGATGGCTACCCACTCGGCGGCATCGCGCGATCAACGACTCCGATGGGAGAGTGGTCGCGCCGCTTTGGGTGAGTTGCTTGCGCGGCCGTTGTTGGCCGAGGGGTTTCGTCTCGTCGATCCGACTCGTGTCGATCTCGCGATCGACCTCTTGATCCCGCCGCTCAGTACCATCGCCTCGATGCTCGGGGCCGGGGTGACCGCAGCGTGTTGGCTCGCCTTCGCCACGGGTCAAGTCGGCCTGGCCGTGGCTCCGTGGTTCGTGGCGACGGGTCTCCTCGGACTCTATCTGGTTCGGGGGATCCAACTCAGCGGTCGAGGCCTCAGCGCGCTCGCGGACCTCGCGTGGGTGCCGGTGTACCTCGGTTGGAAGCTGTTGTGTCGGGCCTTCGAGCGACCCCCCAGAGGATGGGTACGAACGGCCAGGGAAGGAGAGCGAAGATGATCGGCGATTTGATTGAGGACGGAATTGCACTCACTAGGGCGGCTCGGATACCCCTTTCCGCGCGCTCGGTGCTGAGCACGATCGCTCAGAACGACTCCTTCGCCATCGCGATTCTCGTTCGAGCCCGCCAGAGCCTGGCCAACGCGCATATCCCGGTGCTCGGGAGGGCATTGAGGCAGATCCAGGCGTCGCTTTACGGCATCGAGATCGATACCGAAGTGACCCTTGGTCACGGCGTCTATTTCATTCACACCCTCGGGACGGTCATCGGAGGAACCTCCAAAATCGGGGACAGGGTACGGTTTTACGGAAACAACACGGTTGGGACTGCGAAAGAGAACGGCTACCCCGTGATCGAGTCCAACGTAGAAGTGGGTTGCGGAGCGCGAGTGCTCGGACCGATCACCGTCGGCGCTCGCTCGTTCATCGGGGCCAACGCGGTCGTGCTCGACGACGTCCCTCCGGACTCCATCGCGGTGGGCGTCCCGGCTCGCGTGATTCCACGACGTCCGAAGGAGGATCATAGAGATGAGTACCAAGGCGATCAGTCCGAGCGAGATCATCGATTTGGTCGTGCACACGTCTCCGGAGCTCCCTCCGACCTGGCAGCGCATCTGGATTCACGCTCGGGGGGTACCGTGGCGAACGCTGGCGATCGTCCCGACTGAGACGGGCACGCTGAGTAAGGGAGTATGCGAGGCGCTCGAACCCGTTGCGGCTCGATGTGAGCAGCGTGAGGTGCAGTTCGTCGACGCGACGGATCTGGCCCTCACGGAGGCGACGGCACTCTCGGATTACGTCGCAACGAGCACTCTGCTCGTGAGAACGGCGGTGTTCGAGCTGAGGTGTCCGCTCGAGGACGCCAGTGCGTTGGCTTTGACGAGAGTGGTGGATGCGGTGCTGCTCGTCGTATCACTCGGGAAGACCGAGCTGGATCGAGCTCAGCGACTCATTCAGCTCATTGGACGGGATCGAATCGTCGGGTGCATCGCACTTCGAGAGAGTGAGCCGAGTAGAAAGCGGGCCGCTCCGAAGGCGTCGAGTGGAGGGACGAAGGTACCGAGGTTCCGGCCCCGCTGGGCGAGGTCTGGAAAGGGGACGAGCGATGAGTGACTTCTTGAACGAGTTGATCGACCTTGCGGGCGGGGCTGCTCGGACCCGTGCGGACGCAGCTCCGAAGCTCGACGTTTCGGTGGTCATACCGACCTTTGGCAGGCCGGCGTCGCTCCCCTTGTTGCTCCGTGGGCTGGAGGTGCAGGACCTCGATGGGGATCGATTCGAGGTCATCGTCGTCGACGACGGTTCACCGACGCCGATCGAGGGGCGGATCGGTAGGGAGCTAGCTCGGTGCCAGCTCCGGATTCTGCGGCAGGAGAATTCGGGTCCTGGAGCGGCGCGCAATCTGGGGGCTCGCGAGGCGAGGGGTGAGTTGCTGGTGTTCGTGGACGACGACATGCGGGTGGGTCCTGGGTTCCTGCGAGCGCACTTGTCCGCGCATGCCACTCACCTGCGACGGGTCGTCCTGGGCCGGATGGCTCCTGATCCGCGACTGGCGGGGATGCCGCTGTTCGAGCGCTTCCACGCGGCCATGTTGAAAGACTTCGAGACGAGCGTGGCGGAAGGCGTGCCTATTTCCGGCGTGCAACTGTATTCGGGCAATTTCTCAGTTCGTCGGGAGTCGTTCTTGGAGTTGGGCGGGTTCAATGCCGGGCTTCGGCGCTCGGAGGATCGTGAGCTCGGGATTCGGTGCGAGAAGCTCGGATATGAGCTCGTCTTGAGCTCCCAGGCGGAGTCGACGCACTGCTCGGACCACACCGACGAGACGACTTGGCTCGATCGAGGGCGGGCTTATGGCAGCTCGGACAGCTTCATCTCAGGGCTTCATCCGGAGGTTGAGTCCGCCGACCCTTGGCGGTTCATGTTTCTCGTGTCACCGGTCTCTCGACTCCCGCTGCTCGTGTCCAGCATGACTCCAGAGGGGGCGCGCGCGATGTCCCGGGCTGCGCTCGCGGCCAGTCACTTCCTCGATGTGGGACGTCTCGCGAGCTCCGAGCGGCTGGACGAGAAGCTGAGTCGTTGGACCCTAGCCGGCACGACGTTTGCGTTTGGCGTCGAATATTTTGCCGGCGTGGGTCAGCAGGCGGGGTCGGCGAAGCGGGCCCTTTTGGGTCTTCGAGCCTACCTGGGGAAGCGGTCCCATCGAGCAAAGGACGGCGTCTCCAACGTGCTCCGTATGATCGAGGAGCTTCGGGCGGACCGCGACGCTTTTTACGAGTATCGCGCGAAATATCGCGACCCGCAGCTTCCTGAGGAGCCGAGGAGCGCCCTCCTGTCGGACCTCGTCGAGCGGATCGGGATCCAAATCTGCGGGGTGATTCGGTTGATGGGTTGCCTCGAGGCCTCGGGCCACGAGTCCTCGGCCCGGGCGATTTCGAGAGCGATTCGCCACGTCTATGGCGCAGATATTCACTGGAAAGCTCAGATCGAACCGGGGCTCGTCATCGTCCACGGCCAAGGGTTGGTGATTGGCCACGGGGCGAGAGTTGGGCGCAAGTGCATCCTCTTTCACAACGTCACCCTCGGTGAGGGACGCGACGCGCGAAGCCGGGAGGTTGGGTCTCCAACTCTTGGAGACGAAGTTCATGTCGGGCCAGGCGCGTGCCTGATCGGGCCGATCTCGATCGCCTCCAAGAGTAAGGTCGCTCCGGGCACGGTCCTCATGCACTCGATCCCGGCGGCGGCCGTCGTCTCCATGTCGGAGCCGAGGACGGTGCTGAGGCGCGAGATGGCCACCGATGATGCGACCGAGGGCGCAGCATGAGTCCCAACTTCTTCTCGTCGGACGAGTTTCTCGAAGCTACGGCCGAGGCGCGCTTCCCGGGACGCGAGCATCGAATCGGTTCGTTCGAGGTCGGACCCCGTTCTTACCGACTGTTGTCGGTTGCGGGCGAGGTCAAGAGATCACTTCCCTACGCCGACTTCTTCGAACCGATCGAGCTCGCCAAACCTCCTGCGCTCGCATCATTGCGAAGCTTCGACTCCGCTGCTTCTGGCCCAGTCCGCAACTCGGGCGGTCGGCCCGAGCTCATGGAGCGTGTGCGCCATTTACCTCGAGCTTCTTGGCGCAGATGTCGAGGGAACCTCGAGGCCTTTCCGCCTGAGCGACAACTCGCGCCGTTCGTCGAATGGAGTCGGTTTCCTCGGTGGTCCGACTATGAAGACTTCCTGCGTGAGCGTTCGCACGGCTTGAGCTCCCTCGTTCGCAGAAACCGCCGAGCCCTCGCGCATGGACACGGCGAAATTCGGTTCGAGGTCAGGTGCGAGGATCCGGTCATCCTCGATCGATGCCTCACGCTCAAATCGAAACAATACCGCCGGACTCTGTTGCCGGACCTCTTGAGCTCGCCCGCGAACCGTCGCCTCTTTCACCTGCTGCTCGCTCGTCGTGCGCTTTGGGTGTCCGTTCTGTGGGCGGGAGCTCGGCCCGCGGCCATTCATGCAGGCGCGCTCTACGATCGACGATTCTACTACTGGGTTCCGGTTTACGACCCCGAGCTCGCTTCGGCCAGCCCGGGGCGGCTCCTGCTGCTCGAGCTCCTCGAGTGGAGTCATCGGAGCGGACACACCGAGCTCGACTTGTTGGCCGGAAACGAGCCTTATAAGCTCGTGTATGCGACGGGAGCGAGAGTCGTCGAGCCCGACGGGACCAAGCCATTGGCCGAACGTTTGTGGCATTCGACGCGGGCCAGACTCATCCCGCGGATTCGCGACCATCCTGGGTTGTATTCGGCGCTGCAAAGCGGAAAGCGTTGGTTCCTGACCCAAGCCAGTCGATGACCGCGTCGAGACCCGCGATTCAGGGACTTGATGCGAGGGTCCGCGCCGGTCCGTGCCCGAGCTTCGCTCGGTGTGATCGCCGGCCGAGGTTGTCAGGCGCGGAAATCCGAACGACTATCTCGAGGTGAGGTTTTCCGCAGTCGCTCTGACAGTGGCGTTCTTCGGCCTGGCTTGTTCCGACGCGGAGCAGCCGGCGTCGTTGAATCCAACGCTCGATGCTTCGACCGTGTTGTGCGCTGAAGGCTGCCCGGAGGGCATGCGCTGCAACGGCGGCGTATGCGAGCCGGCGAGCGCGCCCGACGCGGGCGTTCTGAGAGGACAGGCCGTGGTCGAACCGAGCGAGATCAACTTCGGCGCGTTCTCGCTCGGCGTCGCGGTCGAGGTGACGCTGGTCGTGTCGAACCGGGGGTCCGGGGAGCTTCAGGTGCTCGCGATGGAGATCGAGAGCAACGCGCAGGGTGAGCTCGAGGTGGTTCTTGGGGAGGCGCTCCCGAGGACCTTGGCGTCGGGCGACTCGGTAGCCGCTCGAATTCGATACAAAGCATCTGACGGGATCGAAGACCATGATCGTCTCCGAGTGATCACCGACGACCCCGAGCGTCCGATCGTCGTGGTACCGCTGATTGCCGAGTACAAAGGGGTCGCGGACGTTCGGGTGAGTGCGACTTTGGGCGGGCCTCCGCTGGCTTCAGTCGACCTGGGATCGGTTTCCACGGGAACCGAGCGAACGGTGCGGGTGCTCTTGGCAAACGCGGGGACGGGCAACTCACTCCTCGAAGTGACGTCCGCGGACGTCGTCCCCGGCCGAGTCTTTTCCGTAGGGACGGCGCCCGCCCTGCCCGCGCTCCTCAACCGCACGCGACCGGAGGTGGCGTGCGGGACGGCCGCCGAGTGTCCTAGCCCGGCGGTGAGTTGCACCGACGGCGTATGTCTCGACGGGGCGGGCGTTCCGCTCGACCACGTCGCGCTCGACGTGAAGTTTCGGCCGGCCCAGGCGAGCGCGTACGAAGAGACGCTCGAGCTCGAGTCGAGTGACCCCGACGGCTCGCCGCTCATCGTACGCCTGCTCGGTCGAGGGATCGAGGCCGCTCTGACGGTGAGTCCCGACCCGATCGACCTCGGCGACATCTTCGTTGGGTACCCGAAGTCGCTCGAAGTCACGGTGGGCAACGCGGGCACCGACGTGCTCAGGATCTCCGCCATCGAGCTCGTGGACGCCTCTCTGGTCGAGCTCAGCGCACCGTCGCTTCCGCTCGAAATCACTCCGAGCACCCAGCTCCCGCTTTCCCTCTCCGCACCTGCAACGAGCGCAGGCAAAATCGCCGGCACTCTGCGAATCACCGCGAGCGGCTCCACGCGAGATGTTCCCATTTTCGGACGGGTGCAGCCGCCACCGAGGGTCGTGACGTCCACCGGTAGCGTCGACTTCGCCGAGGTTCACGTGTTTCGCACGCCGGGTTCGGAAACGCGCACGATCACCGTTCGCAACGAGGGAGGCTCGCCTCTGATCTTCTCGGCGGTGGGTCTGGCGGCCTCGAGCTCCTCGGACTTCGCCCTCGCTCCGGGAGCTCCGGCTCAGCTGCTGCCGGGTGAGTCTGCCGAGCTCACGATCACTTACTCTCCGATGGCGATCGGACCGGACGCGGGCTCGCTCGAGCTCGTGACCAACGACCCAGCTCGCGCGCTGGCGGCGGTGACGCTTCGTGGCGAAGGGACCGACCCTACGGCGTTCCTCTTCAAATCGACGATCCCGCCGCTCCCGGCATCGCCGATCGACTTCGGCCCGGTTTATCGGGGCGCGTTGCCCGAACCCATCACGCTCTCGGTGCAGAATACGGGAACGGGACACCTCTTGCTGAGTGACGTCAGACTCACTCTTGGGTCGAGTCCCGACTTCGTCGTGGAGGTGCCGGCCCTGCCTCGGTCGCTTTCGCAGGGTGAGACGATCGAGGTGGTGGTGCGCTACTCTCCCGCCGTCGTTGGGTCCGATACTGGCGCCATCCAAATTCTCAGTAACGACCGTGACAGCAGCCCGCAGACGGTCGCCGTCACCGGCTCTGGCACGAATTGCTTGGTGCCAAACACGTGGGACGAAGACGAGGATCCGAGCAACGGGTGTGAGTACTTTTGTGTCTACGCCTCGTCGGTGGAGCGCTGCAACAGCGCCGACGACGACTGCAACGGAGACTTCGACGAAGGATTTGGGCTCGGCGACCCGTGCGATGGTCAAGGCCAATGCGGGGCCGGCGTCCTGGAATGCTCGACTTCGGACAACACTCGATCGGTTTGCTCGACCGAGCGCGACCAATCCGCGGACCAGAGCGTAGCCGAGAGCTGCAACGAGCTCGACGATGACTGTGACGGCAGGCTCGACAACGGCTTCGACCTGCTGACCGATCGGGTCAACTGCGGTGAGTGCGGGATCGCGTGCACGGCCTCGAACGGAACACCGGAGTGTTTCGGGGGCCAGTGTCGGGTGGCGGCGTGCGCGGCACCGTTCGACGACTGCAACAGGGTGTACGCCGATGGGTGCGAGGCCAACTTGTTGACCGACGTGGGGACCTGCGGGACCTGCGACATCGTCTGCGCGGTGAGCCACGGGACCCCGGCGTGCGCTTCGGGCTCGTGTCGGGTAGCGACGTGTGACGATGGATTCTTCGACTGCAACGGCCAGTATCCGGACGGCTGCGAGGCGAACCTGGTGAGCGACATCGCGACGTGCGGAAGCTGCACCACGGTGTGCTCCGTGAGTCATGGAGCTCCAGTCTGCAACGCCCGAGTCTGCGGGATCGGAGGCTGTGTCGAGCCTTGGGACGACTGCAACTCTGCCTACGTCGACGGTTGTGAGACCAACACCGACTCGACGCCGAGCCACTGCGGGGGATGCGGCAACCCATGTTCGGTGACGAACGGCTCCCCCGCGTGTGTCGCCGGGCTCTGTGAGATCGCGACCTGCGTCGCGCCGTTCGACGATTGCAACACGACCTACGCAGATGGGTGCGAGACCAACACGCGAACGACCGTGAATCACTGCGGCGCTTGTGGCCAGCCTTGTCTGACTCCGAACGGGACGCCGGCGTGTCTCGCCGGAGATTGCGAGATCGCGGCTTGCTCGGCCCCCTTCGACGACTGCAACACGGTCGTCGCCGACGGGTGCGAGTCTGATCTGTCTTCGAGCGTACTCACCTGCGGCAGCTGCACGATTTCGTGCGTAGTCTCGAACGGGACGCCGGCGTGTCTCGTGGGGCAGTGCGCGGTCGCGGCCTGCAACTTCCCGTTCGATGACTGCGACAATTTGTACACGACCGGCTGCGAGGCGAACACCTCGAGCAGCCTTTCGCACTGTGGCGGCTGCGACCAGCCCTGCGCGGTGGCGAACGGACAACCGACGTGCAACGCGGGTTCCTGCGAGATTTCGAGCTGCACCGCCCCCTTCGACGACTGCAACGATTCGCCAGCAGACGGCTGCGAGACGAACCTCCAAACGAGCTCAGGCCATTGCGGCGTATGCGGCCGAGTATGCAACCTCGCCAACGCCACCTCGAGCTGCGCGGCCGGGACTTGCGAGGTCGACGCCTGCACGGCTCCGTACGACGACTGTAACGGGCTCGCCGTCGACGGTTGTGAGTCCAACCTGAGCTCCGACTTGGCGACTTGCGGAGCCTGCAATACGCCGTGCGCCCTAGAGTTCGCCTCCGAGGCGTGTGTGCTGGGTGCCTGTACTTTCCTTGCCTGTGAAGCTGGCCACGTGAACCTCGACGGCTTTGCAGGGAACGGGTGTGAGTATGCCTGCACTGCCGTTCCTGGAATCGACGTGCCCGACACGGCGTTCGTGGACACCAACTGTGACGGCATCGACGGAGAGAAGAACCTGTCGATCTTCGTTTCGCCGCTCGGGAGTGACGGATCGTCGGGCTTCTTCGGGAGCCCGGTTCGAACCATCTCCCGCGGGATCGCGGCTGCGCAGTCTTCGGGCCGGGCGGTCATTTTGGTGGCGGCCGGTCTTTATGACGGCACGGTGACGGTGGCGAACGGAGTCAGCATCTACGGTGGGTATGATCCGACGACGTGGGCGCGCAGCTACGCCAACGTGTCTCTGGTAACGGTTTCGGGAGGCACGGCGCACGCCATCGGGATGAGAGTCGAGAACGTGACTCTGCCGACGACGATCGACGGGCTGTGGGTGACGGTCACGGCGAATACGGTGGCTTCGGGCTCCAACTACGGAGTGTACGTTCGAAACTCGAACGCGAGCGTCACACTCAGGCGGCTGACTGTGAGTATTGGGACGGCTGGCGCGGGCGCGAATGGCTCGGGCGGATCCGTTGGCGCGACGGGTTCGGCCGGGAGCATCGGGCTCACTGGGTGCGATGGGTGCTCGAACGATGGTCTCGGAGGGTCTGGGGGCACGAGCGCCTGCGGACGAACGGGCGGGCGCGGGGGCGATGGTGGGTATGACAACGCCAATGGCGCGGGAGGCGCGACGGCGCCCTCCGGAGGAGGCGGCGGCAATGGCGGCCTCGGCGCAGAGGTGTGCAACTCAGGATCTTGCTCGAGCTGTGGAGGTCGAAAGGGGGGCGGCTTCGGCGTGGCAGGCTCGAGCGGCTCTAGTGGCTCGACTGGGTCGAACGGATCGGGCGGAGCAGCGTTCGGTTCTCTGCTGAGCGGGTTGTATTCGGCTTCGACCGGCGGCGCGGGAGCCTCGGGGGCCGACGGGACCGGGGGTGGCGGCGGCGGCGCGGGAGGTGGCGGCGCAGACGACTGCTTCGAGGATCTCTTCGTATGCGTCGACATCGGCAACCCATGCAACTCAGACCGAGGGGGTGGCGGCGGGGGTGGCGGAGCCGGCGGCTGCGGAGGAACGGCCGGCACTGCGGGTCAGGGCGGCGGCGGCGCGTTCGGCATGTTCGTCTTGGACTCATCTCCTCGGATTTCGACGGTCACACTGAACGTCGGGCGCGGAGGCGCGGGCGGAAGCGGAGGCGCGGGCGCAAGCGGAGGCGCGGGCGGCGCGGGCGGCGCCGGTGGGTTTGGGCCGGACGACGGAGGTGACGGAGCCGTTGGCGGCGTAGGCGGGGCGGGCGGCCGAGGTGGACATGCCGGAGGTGGAGGGGGCGGTCCGAGTCTCGGTGTCTACCGCGCCGGGACCTCGAACCCAACCATCGACGCCGACAACATCATCACGGTCACCGGCGGCGGCGCAGGTGGCGCGAGCTCGGGCAACCCGGGAGCGACGGGGACGAGCGCGACGATTCTCTGAAACGTCGAGCTTTGCGGTCACGAGCACAGACGACGGGTGCACGACCGACCCGCGGCGATTCAGTTCGACCTCCGCATGAACCACGGAGAGCACAGAGAAGGAACACGGAGGGCACGAAGGACTTTTCTCCAGAAATCCTCTGTGTTCTCCGCGTTCCTGCGCTGTGTCCTCTGTGGTTTGTCCAGCGCCGAGCGATGATGGTCGACATGTCGCGCAACTTGGTCGTGCCGACTACGAGTACGCGTCGGGCCACCGACCTTCGCGATGGGCGCGTGCGTTTTTTTCCGGTAGCTCGTCGGGCTCGCGACCGACTTGATCCACTCTGAAGATCGGCAGCAGCGAGAACGAGCTTGCAATCGCGCTCGTTTGACGCCAGAGTGTGGGTGCTATGTCCTGCCTGTTCATGAGTCGACGGCCCCACTCATAACGTCCGTTTGCGGACGCCGTCCGCTTTCACCCTAAGTCATCGTCTCGAGGGACCGAGCAACCGGTTCGCTCGATGGAGTCGCGCTCGCTGCGATAGCGGCGGCGCTCTTTTGGGGAGATTCATGACTTCTTTGAAACTCGCGCGTCTCGGCCCGTTCGAGGCGCCCGTACATGACTACGTTCGCAACCTGCTCATTGGGACCGAGCTCCCGCAGCTCATTCGGGACAAGCAGCCGCCGCATGGGTCGGTCGACGTGATCTTGTCGGCGGTAGGTGGGGATCCGTCGAAGCCGAAACACCGGTTGTCACTGGGTCGCCGGATCGAGCGATTCCTCGAAGGCCAGCCTGAGGCAAAGCAACCCGCGGCTCCGGACTCTCCGGTGCTGGAGAACCTTCTGACGCTATCCCAAGCTCTGGGCCTGGAGTCAGAGGCGCGCGCGATGCTCCAGTGGGTCGCCGCGTTCCACGCCGACCGTCGGCTCGCGAGGCTGCTTCAGACCTTTGGCGACCTTCAGCTGAGTGACACGCTCCGAGTCATCTCGTCCGGGCTGGCCAGCTCGACGACGTCGACACGCCGAGCGCTCTCGGAGCTGGTCAAGGCCGGGCTCATTCGTCACTACGAGCGCTCGACGTCGATCGACTTCGCGATCCATCTCGACTCGCGGCTGTTGGACGCTCTGCTCGTCGCGAACCTCGATCACGGACAGCTCGTCGAGTCCTTTCTGCCGAGCGCCGATCCTCCGACTCTCGAGGCTAGCGACTATGCGGACCACTCCGAGCCGCTAGGTCTGGCGAGGGAGTTGCTGCGAGCGACGATTCGGGAGCGGCGTGCTGGAACCAACCTGCTGCTCCACGGACCCACTGGCACAGGCAAGACTCAGCTCGCGCGGCTTCTGGCGAAGGAGGTGGGTTGTCCGCTCTTCATTGCAGGCGGAGCAGACGAGGACGGGGAGTCGCCGGGTCCCTGGGAGCGCCTGAGCTCTCTGTTGCTGGGTCAGCGTCTGATCGGGACGGAAGGGATCCTCTTGTTCGACGAGCTCGAGGATTTGTTCGAAGACGACCGCCCAGTGATGTCGAAGCTCTGGTTCAATCGAATCCTGGAGTCGAACGTGACTCCGACCATTTGGATCACCAACGAAGTGAGCGACATCGATCGGGCGTTCTTGAGGAGGTTCACGTTCGCGATCGAGCTGCCGGAGTCATCGGCTCGGCGGAGGGCGCGGGCGTTGGTTCGTCATCTCGGCGAAGATCACGACTTATCGCCTCGAGACATCGAGCGACTCTCGACAGACTACCGGGCGTCGCCCGCGCAGATCGCGAGCGCGGTGAGCGCGTCTCGGCTCGTCGGGAGCAGGCCGACGGTGGGCACGATCGAACGGATCCTCGGTCCCATCGAGAAGTTGATTCACGGAGCGGAGGTCGCGTCTGCGCGCGTCGAATCGAAGAGCCCCTATCGTGTCGACGTGTTGAACGCGTCGGAGGACGTGTCGGCGCTGGCGGACGCGTTGGAGCGCTACTCAGCTGGGCGTGGCACGGGAATCTCGTTGTGTATCCACGGCCCGCCAGGGACCGGCAAGTCCGAGCTCGCTCGGTACTTTGCGTCGAGGATGCACCGCCGCGTGGTCGAACGAAGGGCGTCGGACCTGGTGAGCAAGTGGGTGGGTGAGACCGAGAGCAACATCGCGCGCGCCTTTCGCGAGGCGGAGGACGACGGAGTGATGTTGTTGTTCGACGAAGCAGACTCGTTTCTGCGAGACCGCAGGAACGCCGTGCGATCCTTCGAGGTCACCGCGGTGAATGAGTTGCTGCAGCAGATCGAGCACTTCAAGGGCGTCGTCGCGTTCACCACCAACCTGTGGAAGGAGATCGACCCAGCGGCCTTGCGCAGGTTCGTGTTCAAGGTCGAGCTGAGATATTCGCTCCCAACTCAGGCCGTCGAGCTCTTTCGCAGCAGCTTTGCCGAGGTGATCGACGCGGCGAAGGGTGAGCTCGAGAGCTCGGAGCTCGAAGCCGCTTTGCGGGGCCTGGAGCTCGGGCCGGGAGACTTCGGCGCGGTCCGGCGGAAGCTCGTGACGCTCGGGGAGCGTCGCTCCCCGAGCGAGCTGATCGCTCAGCTTCGAGCAGAGGTCGAGGCGCGAGGGACGAAGCCGCGCCCGATCGGGTTCGCTCAATCGGGTTCGCGCAATACCGGGTCCCCAGAAGCTCGTGACCCTGCCGAAACCACAGGGACCTCGCCGCGTCGCTAGGAGTATTCACGCCGCGTCCGTGTTAGATGGGTGCGGTGCGATACGTCTGGATACTCTGCCTTCCAGCGATAGGCGTGACCGGCTGCAAGCGGGAGAGCTGTGTTGGGCAAGACCGAACGTGCGAGCTCGGTCCGGTGTGCCCGAACCTCGAGCCCGTGTGCGGCCCGACAGGACGGAGCCCTGGATTCACGCGCGCCCGCCGTCTCACAGCGGCGGAGATCTCGGTGGGACCGGACGCCCTCGGCGCGGTGGGTGACTTTGCGCTCGAGAACGATCGCGTGCGCGCCGTAGTCGACGCCATCGATCATCCGCATCACCTTGCGGCCCACGGTGGAGCGCTCATCGACCTGGAGCTTCCCGGGATCGCCGAGGATGGTCTCAACGTGGTCCTTCAGGCGACTGGGTTGCTCCCGAAAGACGCGGTGACTTACACCTCGGCGTGGATCGTGGAGTCGAGAGGGGCGTCGGCCATCGAGCTTCGGGGTCACCTCGACGGAGACGAGGAGGAGTCTGTGGCTACTCGGTACGAAATTCGACCTTGTGAGTCTGGGATTCGGGTCAAGACCGAGATCGTGAATCTCGGAAAGGATCCTGAAGTGTGGACGGTGACGGACGGGTGGTTCTGGGGCGCGAGGAGCCTCGAGCCCTTCGTACCCAAGCCCGACCGAGGCTTCGTCCATCCGTCGTTTGGCTTGACCGACATCGACTCTGTCTTCACGGACTCGGACTTCGTGGCGGCGACGCCGGAAGTCTCCGACGCAGCCAGTTACGCCATCGTCGCCTGCGACCGGACTCAGCTTTCCGGTTTTCACAGCGACAAGGTTTCGGCGGTCGGGAGCCCACGTCGAATCGTGATGCCTGGGGACAGGGTCGTGTTGGAGCGGTTCATTGCGGTTGCGCCAGGAGGACGGTCGATCGCGCCCGCGGTGGACCTGGCGCTCGACGCTCGGGGCAAACTCTTCGACGAGCGCCTTCGGACCGTCACCGGACTGCTCCTGCGCGCGGATGGGGCTCCGGCGTCCCTGGTGACTGGTACGGTTCGAATCTCCGAAATCGGGGAAGACGGGCGGACTCCATGGACTCACGTGCGGCCCGATTCCGACGGACGATTCATCGCGAGCGTCCCTTCCGGCAAGGCCCTGGTGGCGGAGGCTCAGGCGTTCGGCAAGACGCTGAGCGAAGTCCCGATTCCCGCTGGGGAGAACGCGTTCGACCTCGGCACGCTGACTCTTCCGGCCGCTGCCCGCGTCGACCTCCGCGTGCTCGTCGACGACGTAGAGGACCACGCCCTGGCCTTCTTCGTACCTGCTGACGAAGACACCGAGGCCCAGGGCTCGAAGTTGTTCGGCGCGGTATCGACACGTTGCGCGCCGTTGTTGGGTCCACCGAACGGACCGAGCCCGGCCTGCAATCGAGTCTTGGTCCGCGGCCTCACGTCCGTAGTCGTCCCGCCCGGAAAGTATCGAGTTCTTGCGACCGGCGGGCCCTTCGCGACCATCGACGAGTCGGAGCTCGCCGTCTCATCGGGTGAGACTTCCGTCGTCGAGCTGAGTATCCAGCGGCTGGCGCTCGGAGCTCGGCCCTTCCTGTCGGCAGATTTTCACGTACACGGAGCGCGATCCTTCGACTCGTCGATCCCGGACCGCGACCGGGTGGCGTCCTTTCTGGCCGCAGATCTCGACGTTCTCATCGCGACGGACCACGACGTGGTCACCGACTACTCGGAGTCGCTCCGAGCTCTGGACGGACAGGACCAGCTCCGGTTGATCTCCGGGGTGGAGACCACTGCGCTGGTGCTATTCGACCTGGTCAAAGACGAGGCAGTTCCCAAAGTCATCGGTCACTATAACTTCTGGCCGGTTCAGGTCGATCCAACCGGGCCGTGGCGTGGGAGTCTGTTCGACGAGAGGATGGAGCCAGGGGCGCTCTTCGAAGAGTTTCGTTCCTCGAAGATCGGCGCAGCCGGAGTCATTCAACTCAACCACCCGTACGCAGAAGCCGAGTTTGGGAGGGACCTCGGCTTTCCGAAGGCGATCGGCCTCGACGCCCGGCGCCCGCTCGACGAGGACGCCGAGGACAAACGTCAACTCACTCGAGCGCCGCCTGGCCGCTCGGTGTCGAACCTCGCCTATGACGCGCAGGAAGTCATGAATGGGAGCGACAACGGCGCGCTTCAGGCGTATCGCGCCTTTTGGTTCTATTTGCTCAACGAAGGTGTGGTCAGGGCAGGCACGGGTAACTCGGACTCTCACGGGCTCACCGACAATCTCGTCGGAACGCCTCGAACGCTGGTCTGGACCGCGACGAGCAAGGAGAGCTTCGACCTGTTTGCGTTCAACGCGGCCGTGAAGGCCGGGCAGATGATAGGGACCAACGGTCCGATCATCGAGGCGGTGATTTCTTCCCCGACGTCGTCGAGGACCCCTTCTCTTCAGGCTTTCATCCCCGATCCGAACGCCCAGCTGTCAATCACCGTTTCCGCCGCGCCATGGGTTCCGATCGACGAGGTTCGTGTGATCGTGAACGGCAGCGTCGCGCGCCTGTTGACGAGCGAGCTCACTCACCCGGTCGATCCGCTCGGTCGCGAGGGTCTGGTTCGATACTCCGGTTCGATACCGCTGAGCTCGATCCTCCCTTCGGCAGGGGACGCTTGGATCGTGGTGGAGGCGGGCTCAGCCATACCGATGGCCGGTGACTTGGATTGCGACGGGATTCCGGACACCGGAGACAACGACGGGAACGCGGTCGTGGACTGGCGCGATGCAGACGATAACGACGACGAGCCCGACCCTTGCGAGGGCGACACCGGACCGCTGGCGACAGCGCCTCATCCCAGGGACGCGGGCGACCCTCTCTCGAAATTTCAGGCCGTCACGCCCAGGAGCTACCCATTCGGCTTCACGAACCCGTTCATCATCGACAGGAACGGGGATGGGTTCGAAGGGGCCAGCCGATGAGCCCTCTGCTGATGCTGGTGATCTCGGCGACTCCGTGCGAGCTCGGGACCTTCCCGTCCATCGGCTTTCTCGACGGGGGGCTCGGAGAGTCAGCCCCGACGTGCCCGACCAGCGCGCTGTCCTTCGGGGCAGGCGGCCATTTGCTCGCGGACACCGATCATTTCTATGGCAACGTCCGCGCCTTCGGCCGACTCGGGGGACGCTACGCAGTTTCCGACCGAGCCGCGGTATTCGCCGAGCTGGAGCTCATTCGGTGGCAGACGGTGATCTCGTCGGTATCGGCGAGCCACCTCGGGGTCGGATTTCTCGGGGTCGGCGGGACCTTCGCACTCCGCAAAGCGGATACTCATCGCATCTCGTTCGTGGGCCGAGTCGTGCTTCCGACGGCGATCGGACTCTATGAGGAGGCCGTGCCATTTTCGGGAGACGTTTCCGGCGAGTACCAGCGGACACTCGGTTCCGGATTCGGGACGCACGCGCGACTCGGCGTGCTTGGCAGCTTCGTCGTTTCCCACGGCCCGGCGTTCCCGCGGGCTGGCTTGATCGCTGGGCTCGGGATGAGTTGGAGCTTCGTGTCGTTCATGAGCGCGGCAGTCGACGTCACCTCCTCGTTTGGGTACAGCGATCCGGTAGATCACGTCGCCGCAGCCTTGGCGCTTCGCCTCGACTTCGGCTCGGACGATCAACTCGAGCTCGCAGCGGCGAGCCCGTTCGCCGGCGCGGAGCGCGAGGTGGTGGCCGCGACCTTGCGCTACACTCATCGGATGTGAAGCCATGGTTCAGCAATCCACCGTGTCGAGCGAAGCGCTAGACGTGCTTCGGAGATCCGACTTCATCGATCTTCACCTCGACTCTTACATCCCGATGCGATTTTACGGATACGATCTGACGAAGCGTCACGGCCGTGGTCCGCCGTTCGGATTTTGCTACGGCCACGCGGACCTGCCTCGCCTCTTGGAGGGTGGGTTGACGGGCGCGGGTTGGTCGATCACGACGAACCCGTTTCGCACGGCTCGCGGGCGGCTGCGAGCTTTCTCGCGAAATCTGGAGAAGCTGAGTGCGACATTACAGGCGGCCGGCACGACGCTCGTGCGTTCGTTCGAGGACTACGAGCGAGCGCGGAGATCGGGGGCGTTTGCCTCGTTCGTGTCGATCCAGGGCGGGGACGCGTGGGAGGTCGTGGCGCGGGGGGAAGCTCCCGTGCCGACTGATTTAGTGAGTCGTGTGACGCTCGTCCACCTCACCAGCTCGGCGATCGGGGTGACTTCGAGTCCGCTCTCGATGCTACGGCAGGACAAGGGGTTGGGTCCAATCGGTCGAAGGCTGGTCGAGCTGCTCGATGAGCGGCGAATCTTCGTAGACCTGGCTCACATTCATCCGAGGGGCTTCTGGGACGCGGTGGAAGTGCATGACAAGACGCTGCCGCTCATCGTGACTCACACGGGCGTGTCGGGCGTTCGGCCGCATTGGCGCAACTTGGACGACGAGCAACTCAGGGCGGTGGCGAGGTCGGGCGGCGTCGTGGGCATCATTTTTTCGATTCACTTTCTCTCTCGGAGGGGTGGGCCGCGGGATGGAGAGATGATCGTGGAGCACATCGCTCACGTAATCGACACGGTGGGTGAGGACTTCGTAGCCATCGGGAGTGACTACGACGGCATGATCGTGCCTCCGAGGGACCTGCGGTCGATCCATCTGATGCCGCGGTTGGTGGACCACATGCTTCGGAGGGGGTTCACGCCGGAGCGCGTGGGCAAGGTGCTCGGAGGGAACTTTCTGCGCGCGTTTCGCGCGCTTCGACCGAGTACCTCAGTCCTTGGGTGACCAGCGGGACCGAGCGCGGCCCGCGCGGCCGAGGCGGTCGAGACCTCGTTTGCGCACGACTCTCTTGAGGATGTTGAGGACGACGCCGAGGACGGCGATGACGATCGCCAAGGTGAGGAGGGTGTCCGCGTCGGACATCAGTAGGTGAGCGGGTAGCCGTTGGCCTCGAGGACGGCTTGCGCGACCTCGCGGCCGAACGGGAGCAGCGGGACGGTCTCGGTAATTTCCAGCCGCCGCAGCTCTTGAACGCGGGTGTATTGGTCCTCGTTCGGAAAGAGCTCGACGACGATTCGAGCGGCGCGGGCGATCGCTCGCTCGTAGATTCGGTAGCAGGCGATTTTCATCAACGCGGTGTGAATACGTTTTCGTTCGGGAGACTCGATCGCTTGCGCCTGGATGGCTCGGCGAACGATGGAGTCGATGGCGTAGGCGTCGATACACATGTCCGCGAGCATGGTCAGCTGCTCTTGCTCTTTTTCGAGCTCCGTCATGAGGCGCATGGCCGCGGTGGAGAGAGTGTAGACGGTGGCGAGCCGCACGAGCTCGGCGAGCTGGACCTCTTCGGCGAAGGGTCCGTCGCCGAGGGGCGGGACGGGCGATTTCGCGCGGGCCAAAGACGACTGAAGCTCCTGAGCGACACTCAGGATGTCGAGCTCTCCTCTCATGGCGCGCTTGAGGAGAGTACCTGGGATCAGCATTCGGTTGATCTCGTTGGTACCCTCGAAGATGCGGTTGATGCGACTGTCGCGGTAGGCGCACTCGACGGCGAACTCCTCGCTGTAGCCGTAGCCGCCGTGGATTTGCACGCCTTCGTCGGCGACGAAGTCGAGCACCTCGGAGCCGAACACTTTCATGATCGAGGACTCGATGTTGTAGAGCTCGAGGACGTCGGTCAGTTGTTTGTCGAGGCTCGGGTCGTCCTTAGAGATGCGATCCATCGCCGCGTCGATGAGGCCGGTGGTTCGATAGCTCATCGACTCGGCGGTGTAGATGCCGACGGCCATGTCGGCGAGTTTTTGCTGGATGACTCGGAACTCTCCCAGCGTCTTTCCGAACTGCTTGCGATCCTTGGCGTACTTGGCTGAGAGCTCCAAGATCTTCTTGCCGCCGCCCATGACGGCGACGCCGAGGCGGAGGCGCCCCATGTTGAGGATGTTGAACGCGATCTTGTGGCCGCGCCCTTCTTCACCCAGCAGGTTCGCGCGCGGGATCCGTACGTCGTCGAACGAGAGCGCGCAGGTGGACGAGCCTCGAATGCCCATCTTGTGCTCTTCGGAGGCCACCGTGAGACCAGGCGTGTTGGCGGGGACGAAGAAGGCGGAGAATTTCTTTCCGTCGATCTTGGCGAAGACGGTGAACACATCGGCGATCGCCGCGTTCGTGATCCACATCTTCGAGCCGTTCAGGATCCAAGATCGTCCGTCGTCGGACAATCGTGCGGTGGTCTTGGCGCCCAAGGCGTCGGACCCGGATCCGGTCTCGGTGAGGGCATAGGCGCCCACGATCTCGGCGGTAGCGAATTTTGGGAGCCATTCGTTTCGGAGCTCGTCGCTGCCATAGAAGACGAGGGGCAACATGCCGATGCCGTTGTGCGCTCCGAGCGCGACGGAGAAGCTTCCTTGGCGTGCGACGGCTTCGGAGACGAGATAAGAGGTCGTCTTGTCGAGTCCGAGGCCGCCGTATTTTTCGGGAATGTCGATCGTGTGGAGCCCGAGCTCGCCGGCTTTCTGAAGCAGTTGGCGCATGATGCCGGGCTTTTTTGCTTCGATGTCTTTGTGGAGCGGGACGACCTCTTTTTCTACGAAGTCGAGCGCGGTTCTGTAGAACGCGCGCTGATCGGCGGAGAACTGTTCCGCCGTGAAGACGGATCGATCGCAGGCTGGCTCCAGAAGGAAACCTCCGCCGGGGGGGAGCTCTCGGCGAATTTTGTAAGGATTGAGCTCGGTGACTTGGGCAACCATCGGACCTCCAGAAGTTCTTATGGAACCGAAGGATGCCGCACTGTGTCAATCGACGTGGGCGGAAAACTGGACGCAGCGAGACGGCGAGTCATGATGGCTCTACCTCGAGCCTCACATGAGCGGCGGAACGATGCATTCAGACCCAGGAACACACTCATCCAACTCACAACCTCCAGTGGCCATCGGGCTTCTCGGCGCGGCCGAGTGGCGTCCAAGCGGTGATGAGCGGCGACGGAAGCCGCGAGTACCCTTCGAAGGGCGGGTGCGGCTGGGGCCGGTTGGTCAGTCGCCCCGATCGATCCTCCCGGCTGAAAATTTGTCAGCCGAGGGGATCTTCCTTTGTTGCGCGCAGCCGGTGAGGGTGGGCGCTCAGTTTGCGTTGGAGCTCGATCTGCCGTCTGGGGATCGGGTGCTGATTCCGGAGGTCGAGGTTCTCTACAACCGGCCGGCGCAGGGGAAGAGGGCGAGTGGGTTCGGGGCTCGCTTCGTAGACCCGCCGGCTGCGGCCGCGGAGAAGCTTCGGCGGGTCACGAGCGCGTGGTCCGGCACCGAGCGACCGCGTCGCGCCGAGCAGCGGGGTGGGTCTGCGGCGACGGTGGAGGCCAATGAGTCGGCGCTTCTCTATGCGGAATCTCGCGTTCCCGATCCGCTCGGAGAGGACTCGATCGTGACCGATCCGTGTCGAGCGCCGGTGGAGCTCGCGCCGTCGATGCAGATCGAGCTCTCGAGCATCGGCTTTGGGAGCGTGAGGCCAGCTCCGTTGCCGCGATCGGGGAGCTCGATTCGGAGCGCGAGCATCGCGCCCACCGAGGCACTTCGCTCGGAGAATCCGGCGAAACCGAGCGTCGAGGTCGAGTCTCTCGAGGTCGAGGGATCGGAGCCGACCACAGACCAGGTCACAGACCACATCACAGACCCCGAGCTGGTGGTCGAGCTTCTGCAGATCGCTCCGGATGCGGCTTTGAAGGCGGCGCTCTTCGACGAGCCGAAGTCGCTCACGCCCACGCCGGAGGTAGTGATCTCTCGAGGGCCGGAGCTCGTTGGGCGCCTAGACATTCATGCGGCGCTGAGCCGGAGGCCGGGGCAGTCGGGGCGGCCGGGGCGGCCTGGTGAAACGGGCAGGCCGAGTCGGCGCGGGAGCTCGGGCGGGAGCATGAAGCCGAGCCGTCGGCCGAGTCTGATCGAAGCAGCGCCGAGCCTCGTCAGTCTGACTCCGCAACCCATCGAGATTCCCGAACCGGTGATGGAGCTTCCGCCGTCGAGGTTGATGGAGAGCGTTCAGGCGGCGATCGAAGTGGCAAAAGAGATCGGCGAGTACCTTCGAACGCACAAGACCGCGGTGATACTGACGGCGACGGTTTCGGCGGGACTAGGGCTGCTCCTGACCGGGGGCGACGAGATCGAGGCGGTGCCGCTCGAGATCGCGCCAGTAGTTGCGCTGCCGGCGCAGCCGCTCGTGCTCGCGCCGAAGAGCGACGTGGCTCCGCCTGCGCTCGCGTCCGAGATCGAGGCGGGCGAGGCCGTGGCGCGGACGGTCGAGAGGCCGGTCGTGGCGAGCTCCGCGAGTCTCGAGGTCGCAAACACGGTGAAGGTGATTCGTACCCTCACGCTTTCGAATCCGCCGCGCTACGTGCTGGATCTGGACACGCCTCCGTCAACGGTGCGGGCGGGGCCCACGGCGGGTCGAGTGCTCGGCGTGCGGGTGGGCCGACACGACGGCTTCACACGCGTGGTGTTGGATCTCGAAGGATCCGTTGGAGCTCCAAAGATCGATCGATCCGGGAGCACGCTCACGATTACGCTCGACTGAGGCCTGCTCGTCGCAGCGATTCCACTTGCGCCGCGAGCACGCGCTGGTCTGCGTCGCGCCTATCCAACATCGAGCGCGGGTCGATCCCCGTTCGCGCTGCGGCGATCGGCACGACGTACTCGAGCAACAGCCTGCCGGTGCGTCGTCCCGGTTCGGAGTCTCGCTCCCAGCTCGTGACGAGCTCCTTTTGGAGCTCCCAATAGTCGATCGCAGTGGCCGCTTCCGCGTAGAACTCGGCTTCGACGCTCGGCGTGACGGCGTATGGCACCGGGCAGAGCACCATGACGGGCCCTCCCTTGGCGCGCTCTGCGGTCCAGCTCAGCGGATACAAGCGGCAGATGGAAGGGCGCGCTGCGTAGGCACCGCAGCGTCCGTAGCCAGCGAGGTCGTGGAACACGATGCAGTTTCCTTCGGGCGTACGTTTGAGCGAGAGCTCGACCTTCCCTGTCCACGGCCGCGGATCGTCTCGACGCGGATCGACGTCGAGCAAGAATGCGCCCTCGTCTCGCTCGCTCGCGACGAACCTCAGCGCCGCGAAGAACGGCAGGTCGAGCGTCGAACAGAATCGAAGGGCGTCGGCCACGGTGAGATGGACCTCATGACGTCGGCAACAGAAGCCTGGGCACATCGAACACGCGTTCAAGACGGGCCGATGGGGCGTGGGCGAGACGGCGGCTCCTTCGGGTGTCGACAGCGGCGTCATTGCGTTGGGTAAGATCGCCAATCGGTGACGACGCGCGACAGGAGGGTCGGGCCGATCGACTTGCGTGCGGCCGCTCTCGCTTGGCGGCTGAGGCGTCGCTGAGGCGTCGCTTGCAGCTGCTACGGTCGCAGGAAGCTCCTGTTCCGAGCGCACACGCTTTGAAGCGCGCCGGGCACCGCTCTTTTTCGGAGGGGCTTCGTGGCGCCTCCGCTTCTTGGGAGTCTTCCGCGTCGACACGTTGGACCCGCAGCGTGGCACGCTGGTCGAGGCGGCACAATGCGGCTCAGCGCTTCACCGATTGCAGTCGCTTCTCGAGCTCGGCGATCTCGCGGAGCACCGACGCGTCACCCGCCTCGAGGGCGCGCTTCTTGAGCTCTCGGTACGTATCGTCGAACGCGTCGAGGTCTTCTCGCGGAGCAAAGTCCGCTACGTCGCGGATCTTCGCCCGAAGAATGACGAGGCGCTTCTCGAAGAATCTTTTGTCGAGGGCGGCACGATCGATCGCTGAAGACAACGCATCGAGCGCGCCTTCGGCCGCCTCGACGTCTCCGTTGCGGGCGTTGTGCCACGCTTCGATGAGCTTGGCGTCCACGAGGTGCCGCAGGTCTTCGGAGGTGATGCCCTTCTTCTCGAGGATGGATCGGTAGCGAGCCTCCAACGTGCTCTTGGTTCGCAAAGTCTTCGACGCCTTCTTCGGTCGACCGCCTCTGCTCTTCTCCTCGTCTCCCTCCGATGGAGCCGCCTTCACTTCCTCGATGGCTTCCGTCGGCTCAGGAGAAGGCGGAGCAGGCGGGGCTGAAGGGACCGCAGCAACGGGCGCGATGAGTTGCTGCGGCTCCTCGATGATCACCTCGGCCGCCACGGGCGGTGGCTCTTGAGCGCGAGGTGACCACATCACGCCCGCGACGAAGGCGACTCCCGCGCAGACGGCCGTAACGACGGGTGCGTACGAACGGGAGGTGGACACGCGTACGGAGGTCGATTCGGTTGGGAGGAGCGCAGCGGCTCGCGTGGCGGGAGGCGCCTCAGGGTCGATCACGGTGACGGTCGGCATCATCGGGAGCTCGGTCATGCCCGGCGACTTCGTCTTGGTGAGCTCCGGCGGCTCACCGAGACCGATGGCTTGATCGATCGCGAGCAGCAGCGCCTCGGAGCTGCGAATACGATCTTCCGGGCGTTTAGAGAGGAGCTCGAGCGCTACGCGCCCTAGGGGCCCCGAGGTCGCCAACGGAGCTGGCGAGACGTTGCGGTGTTGCTCCAGCACTTCCTCCTTGGTCGGGCCGAGGAACGGCGCCTGGCCGCTCAACATCTCGTAGAGGATCGTACCCGCTGCGTAGAGATCGGCTTCGGGGCCGGCCTCGGAGGCCGCTCCGATCTGCTCGGGCGCCATGTACTTCGGCGTTCCGATCAGGTCTCGCGCACGTGTCAACTGCGTCTCGTGCCCGGCATCGACCCTTCGCACGACTCCGAAGTCCAAGATCTTGAGCGTCTCGATCCCGTTGGGATCGTAGACGAGGATGTTGGAAGGCTTGAGATCGCGATGCACGAGACCGATCGAGTGAACCGCGTGTAGTCCTCGCACGAGCTGCCGTGTGAGGGAGGCGACGCGATCAGGAGACAACGGTGACTCCGCGCGGAGCAGCGCTTTCAGCGTCCTTCCGTGGAGGAGCTCCATGATCATGAACGGCAGGCCGCCGGGCGTGAGGCCGAAGTCGCGAACTGCCACGACGTTCGGATGGTCGAGCCTCGAGAGCGCGTCGGCCTCGCGCATCATGCGGCGTCGAGCGATCTCCGAGGCCGCGAAGCGGCCCCGAAGCACCTTCACCGCAGCCTCTCGCGCCAGGTAGAGATGTCGCCCGCGATACACGTTGGCGAAGGTTCCCGAACCGAGCACTTCATCGAGCCGGTATCCATGCAGCACTAGGCCAAGCGCGTCCTCCTCTTCTTCGACGTCCTGCGGCGCGACGTCGTGGACCCTCTCACGGCTGCGCTCATCGGTGGAGCCAGTGAAGGTGATGCCAGGATCGCGCGAGGACACGGTTGGATTTCGATCAGGGGCGATCGGTTTGGCGTGCGGAGTGGGCGAACCTTCCTCGGAGACGAGCAAGGTCTGCGGTCGGCGAACGAGGTCTTCGGGCAGCGGTTCGACGGGTGCTAGCTCGAAGTCGAGGAGCTTGGGTTTCTTGGGCTTGCTGCCCGAGGCGAACGCGACGAGGACCGAGCGGGGCTCGAGGCCGGCCCGCGCACCCAGCAGAGCGCGAGCGCGAGCCCCTATGCCTGCAAAGTCGGGCCGGCGCTCAGCGGTGCGAGCGAGGCTCGACAAGAGCTCGGCGACACCCATCGCGTTCTCGGTAGACAGCGCCCCGAGCGTTCGCGCTAGCGCCGCGGCATCTTCGTGAACAGGCGGCGATCCGCCATCTGCGACTCCAAAGCCAAAACAACGCACCGAACCGTCTTCGAAGAGCGCCAAGAGTCCGGGCGCGATCGGAAGATGCGGCTTTGGCGGCTGCACCGAGTGGGCGTCGCGAAGCAGGTCGGCGAGCTCGACGACGAGTGCCAGCGCGACCTCTTCTGGAAGCGGAGCCAAATCGATGAGCCACCGCGCGCCCTCGAAGGGATGGGTCACCGGAGGTCGACTCGAGAGCTTCAAGACCGCTACGCGCCCCTGAGGCCCTTGGGTCTCGACGAGCTCGAAGTTCGATCCGCTGTGAAGAACGCGCGACGGCGACATCGAGTCAGGCTTCGTCGTCCGGGATCGCGCGGGGCTTGAGCCCGTGCTTCTTGATCAAGCGAGTCAGGTGAGATCGGTCCATGTTCGATCGACGGGAAGCGAGCGAGACGTTGCCTCCGGTCTTTTTCAAGATCGAACGCAGATAGTGGCCTTCGAAGTCCTCGAGCAGCCGCGCGCGAGCGTCGTTATAAGGGAGCGTCGAGAGGCGCTCGAAGATCTCGGACCCGGCCATTGTCTCGTCGTACTTCGATTCGGCGCTCGATTCGCGCAGCAGCATCGGCGCCTCGCCCATGACGATCGCCGCCTCGATCACGTTACGGAGCTCGCGAACATTACCGGGCCAGTGATGCGCGGTGAGCCCGTCGATCGCGCTCTGAGGGAGCACTTCGGAGAGCGGCCCGTGATATCCGCCCGCGCGCGCGAAATGCTCCGCGAGGATCGGGATGTCCTCCTTGCGTTCACGGAGCGGCGGGATCTTCAGCAGGATGACCGCGATGCGATAGTAGAGGTCTTGGCGAAATCGATCTGCGTTGACCTCGGTGCGCAGATCTCGATTGGTCGCACAAACGACGCGGACGTCCACAGATACCGTGTGCGTTCCGCCTACTCTCCGAAAGGAGCGCCGCTCGAGCGCGCCGAGCAGCGCGGTCTGGAGATTCGCGGGCAGCTCACCGATCTCGTCGAGGAAGATCGTGCCTCCATGGGCGCGTTCGAAGGCGCCGAGGTGCTGTCGCTCTGCGCCGGTGAACGCTCCTTTTTCGTGCCCGAAGAGCTCGGACGCGATCAGCGTCGGCAACATCGAGCCGCAATCGACGGTTTCGAACGGCTTGTCCTTGCGCTGGCTCGCGGAGTGGATCGCGCGGGCGACGACTTCCTTACCGGAGCCGGTCTCTCCGAGAATCAGCACCGACGCGTTGGACTGCGCGGCGCGGTCTACTCGCGCCATCACCTGGCGCATGCTCGGCGTGCTCCCGATCAACCCGCCGAGTCGATCTCCTCCGAAGAGCTCGACGGTGACGGTCTCGCCATCGCCGATTCGGAGCGTCGTGCGGCCGAGCTTGAGGACGGTGCCGGGAAGGATCCGGGCACGCTCGATGAGGGCGCCGCCGATGGCCGTGCCGTTGGTGGAGCCGTGGTCCTTGACGAAGATCCGGTCGCCCCGTCGTTCGACTTCCAAATGAAAGCGAGAGACGGTTTCGTCGGTCAGGACGAGATCGTTTTGCGGCGCGGTGCCGACGGTCATCGTCTCGAAGCCAGTAGTGGCGGACCTTCCGAGGTCGGGTCCTTCGAGGACCTCGACCCGGAGTGAGCGCACGGGGAGGCCCAAGTCGCCGTGCGGCATCGTCGCGTCGGTCACCCGTTCACTGTAGGAAGCGCTGGAGGGAGGGGCAAGAAGCGTTTGGTTGGACCCTGACAATCGAGAACTCCAGTAGACTCCGCTCGTGCTGTCGCTCCTGGCCATCGCGGCGGTCGCGGTGCAGCTCACCGAAGCCGGTGATTTGTCTCCTTCCGAGGCCGCGAGGTTCACTCAGGAGCTAGTCTCGTCGGTCGAGGCGAAGACTGGTCTGCCGGTGATCATGCTCGAGGCGTCGTTCAAGGGCTGCGCGAAGCCGCGCTGCGACGGCGTCGGAGATCCGGCCGAGCTCATTCGTTTGAAGCTCGATCCTGGAGCGACGCGGGTCGCCGTCGCGCTCGAGCGGATCCGCGATGGGGAGCGCATCGCGAACGGCGAGGAGGTCGGCCCGTTCGAGTCCTTCTCGTGGCGTGGCCGCTTCGACGCGCTAGTCGCGGAGCTGTTCAGCGAGCCCCTTTCGTTTCGGGAGCTCCCGCCCAAGTTGAGTCCCGAAGCGCTGGTGGCTCCGGTCGAGCCGAGCGTTCCCTGGATCGTACCGGTGCTCGTTGGTGTCGGCGCCCTCGCTGCGGCGGGGGGCGTGGTCTTCACGGTGACGAGCGCGAACGCACAAGCCGAGCTCGAGTCGAAGCTGCTGATCGACGAGGATCTGGAGGCGGCGGAGAACAAAGCGATGACCCACCGAGGGATCGCGGCGGCGCTCCTCGGCGCCGCGATCGTAGCCGCCTGCACGACCGTAGCGGTCGTCCTCTCGGGGCCATGAGTCGGGCCCCCGAATCACAATTCTTTTACGAACCTTTCGCGGGTGAATCACACCTCGTTCGACCATCGGACTTAGGGTGACGGTGTGGCGCGAGGCGCCTGAAGGAGGTTCTCATGACTTACCAACGAACTCACGGAGCACGCAGCGTGGCCCTCTCCGCGGCGCTTTGCGGGCTGGCGGCGTCGACCGCCGAGGCCGGCCCGGTGACTCTCAAAGTCGCCCTCGGCACTCCGGTCATGTTGGCCGATCGACCCAACTCGGCGTACCTGAAGATCGGTCTGACCGGAGGGGACCAGGTGACCAAGGCCGTCCCAGTCAATCTGGCGATCGTGCTCGACCGAAGTGGCTCGATGGCGGGTGACAAGATCGAACGCGCCAAGGAGGCGGCCAAGCTGCTCGTTCAACGACTCAGCGCGGACGACATCGTCTCGGTGATTGCGTACGACAGCACCGTGGCCGTCATCGTTCCTTCGACGAAGCTGACCGACAAGGCGAACGTGTTGGCTCGCATCGACGCGCTCCGACCCGACGGGTCGACGGCCTTGTTCGCGGGCGTCTCCACGGGTCTTTCTGAGGTTCGCAAGTTCTTCGACCAGACTCGAGTGAATCGCGTGATTCTGCTGTCGGACGGCCAGGCCAACGTCGGGCCCTCGTCGCCCAACGAGCTCGGCCAACTCGGGATCTACGCGGCCAAGAGCGGAATTTCGATCAGCACGATCGGCCTCGGCCTCGGCTATAACGAGGACTTGATGACGGCGCTCGCCAAGAGGAGCGACGGAAATCATGACTTCGCCGAGCGCAGCGAAGATCTGGCTCGCATCTTCGACGTCGAGCTCAAGGACGTGCTCGCGGTGGTGGCTCAGGAAGTCACCGTCAAGGCCAGGTTCCCCGAGGGCATCACACCACTCCGAAGTCTCAATCGAGACGCTGAAATTCGTGGACGCGAAGTGATCCTGTCGATGAACCAGCTCTACGCGCGCCAAGAGAAGTTTCTCCTCATCGAAGTGGCGGTGGCCGCGAGCGCGGTCGGTCGGACGAGCGAGATCGCCAACGTAGAGGTGTCTTACGCCAACGTGGCTGCGGGGGGAGCTACCGAGCGACTCTCCGCGAACGCGACGGCGACTTTCTCGCGTTCGATCGCGGACGTGGAGCGAGCGACGGATCGAGACGTGATGGTCGCGGCCATCGAGGCCGTCGCCACGAAGAGGAACGAGCTTGCGCTGGCGCTGCGCGACGAAGGCAAGGTCAAGGAGGCCGAGAAGGTCCTGCTCGACAACTCACGAGAGCTTCGCGAGGCCGGTCAGCGATGGTCTTCTACCAGACTCGAAGAGTATGGGACGACGAACGAAGTCGACGCCAAGAACCTCGCCCCGGAGGGTTGGGGACAGCGCCGAAAAGCCATGCGTAAGCAGCAGTATATGAACATTCAACAGCAGTACCACTGAGCTGTTCTTGAGACGCAGACTCACATCGCTTTACGCGCTCGTGGTCGCGGGGCCGCTCGCCCTCCTGTTGGGGCTCGCGATCGTCGTCGCCAAAGACGAACGTGAGATTCAGCGCGAGCGATTGCGGGCGGCGGTGGCTCTTCGGGTCGACGACCTCGCCGCTCACATCGAATCGACGCTCGGCCAGATCGAGCGAGAGACGCTCGAAGCGCTCCCTGATGTGTCTGCGGGTCACGATAGCCTCCGGGAGCTCGCACGGACCGCGCCCTTCATCGTGTTGCCATTCACGATGGCCCGAGACGGAACGCTCACGTACCCATCGGGGGAGCTTCTCAGCGCAAAGGAGCGAGAGTTTCTGGAGCGAACCCGCGCGATCTGGAGCGGCGACGCGATTCTGTATAGGACGCCTCAACCGGAGAGCTCGAGGAAAGAGAGCCCGTCGACCGCTCAAAGAGCCGAGCCTCAGCAGTCTCTCTCACGCTCGAGCCAGCCCCTCGAGAGTCCGGACCAGGGTTCCTGGATCACTTGGCATTGGCAGGAGGGGCTCCACCTCTTGTTGTATCGTCGCGAGCCCGGCGGAGAGCTCATGGGCGCGGAGATCGACCGCGTCGCGGTACTCTCGCGGCTCGTGGCCGAGCTCGCGGAGCGACCTTCATCCACCGACGCGACGGCCCTGCCTTGGCGGACTGCGCTCGTCGACGCTCGAGGTGACTCCGTCGCGAACTTCGGCCCGCTCGAGCCCAAGGGTGCGCCGCTCGTCGAGCGCGCGCTTCGGTACCCGCTGGACTCTTATCGACTGAGATCATGGGTCGATCCGCGCGCGCTCGGGGAAGGGATCTTCGGCCCAGGGATCCTGCTCGGCCTCGTCGCCTTCGTGCTTGCCATATTGGGATTGTCGGCCTGGATTTGGAGAGAACACGACCGAGACCTGAGGGACGCCGCCCAGCGCGTCGGCTTCGTCACTCAAGTCTCCCACGAGCTCAAGACCCCACTCACCAACATCCGCTTGTACGCGGAGATGCTCGAAGACGAGATCCCGGAAGAAGATCGTACCGCTGCGCGCCACTTGGGGGTGATCGTGTCCGAGAGTCAGCGACTCACGCGACTCATTCACAACATCCTCACGTTCTCGAAGAACCAGAGCGGTACGCTTAAGCTCCATCCCCAGCCCGTCGACCTCGACGAGACCGTTGCCCACGCCATCGAGAGCTCCGCGGCCTCCCTCTCCGAACAGGGGATCGAGCTCACTTACTCGAAGGGCAACTCCGGCACCGTGACCACCGACGTCGACGCGGTCGGCCAGATCGTGGCCAATCTCCTTTCGAACGTGGAGAAGTATGCAGCCGCGGGCAAGAGAGTGGTGGTGAAGACCGGGCGAGAGAGTCAGTCCGCATTCGTCGACGTGCGAGACTTCGGACCGGGTATCGAATCGCGGCACTCGGAGGCGGTGTTTGCGCCCTTCTTCCGCATCCAAGACCAACTGACACAGTCGGCGAGCGGCACGGGGATCGGACTGACCATCGCCCGCCAGCTCGCCCGGCTGCTTCACGGCGACCTCGCGCTGGTCCCGGTGGAAGGGCCCGGGAGCTGCTTCCGACTCACCCTTCCCGCTCCAAAAGACGCGGACCTCGCGCTCACAGGTGACTCATGAAAGTGCTCATCGCCGAAGACGACACGAACATTCGAGCTGGGTTGGTCGAGATCTTGGAGGCCGAAGGGTACCGGGTCCACGCGGTCCCCGACGGCGCGGAGGCCCTCAGCGCGTTTCGCAGCCACTCGTTCGACTTCGTGTGCCTCGACGTGATGATGCCCAAGAAGAGCGGCTACGACGTCTGTCGGGAGATCCGTCGGGTGAACTCGGCGGTGCCGGTCGTCTTCCTCTCGGCCAAGACCGAAGAGATCGACCGAGTGCTCGGGTTAGAGTTGGGAGCGGACGATTACATCCTCAAGCCGTTCGGGAAGAACGAGCTGATCGCGCGGATCCGCGCCATCTCCCGCCGGACCTACGCGGCCATGCCCGAGAAGACCGAGGATTCGTCGTTTCAGATCGGAGACCTGGAGGTGATTCCACGGGAGCTCCGAGCCAGGCGAGGAGAGAATGAGTACGAGCTTTCGCTACGCGAAGTCAGAATACTCCGGGAGCTCGCGACCCATCCCCAGCAGGTGCTCGACCGGGACCACTTGTATCGGACCTGTTGGGACGGCACGTACCCCAACAGCCGAACGCTGGATCAGCACGTGAGCAAACTGAGGAAGAAGGTCGAGCGGGACCCGGCCGCGCCGGAGATCATCTCGACGGTACACGGGGTCGGCTATCGCTATCCGGGGCCACGCGGCTGAAATCGGGCGGCCTTTCTGCGATCGAAACTCAGACTCTGAGTAGCCGAACCGACGGAAAGTAGAGTTTGAGTCGGTCGAGATCGTCGAAATCGGAAGTCAGAACATAGTCGCCTCGCATCGCGGCTGAAGCCATCACGATCGCATCGATGATCCCAGCGCCTGTGATGGCGGCGACGGCCGCGCCAGCAGAACGAGCCAGGTCGACTTCCAGGGGCTCGACGATGCAGCTGGAGAGGAGCGAGGCAACTCGGGCGGACCGGGGCCCGCCGCGCCAGACTTCCGCCACGACCACCGTCGGGACGGTGATGCCTCGTCCGCGACGCTGCGCCTCCGCGAAATGCAAGACGACTCGGCGCTCACCGCGCTCGAACGCGATGAGCGCGCCCGAGTCGAGCGTCAGTCCTGCCATTCAGCTCGGATGGCCGCCATTTCGGCCTCGGTGATGGTGCCGTGCTCGGCCTCGTACTCCGAAATGATCGCCTGCAGTCGTCGACGCCGAACATCGTGTGCGAGTGACTCGGTGATGTGCGCGCTCAAAGTGCGGTGGCCCTTGCGTGCGTCCTGTCGAACGCTGCGCAAGACGTCCTCATCGACGGTGATCGAGATTTTTCGCGTACGCGAGCCGGTCTTCTTCTTCCTGACCGCCAAGGAGCTCATGCGATCATCCTACCACAGGTAGGATGATCGAGTCACGCGGAATCGGGGTCGATATGTAAAAATTCCGCAACATTCGTAAAACGTTGGCCCTGACTCCGGCAGCCGAGATTCGGCGTGAGATCGTCTCGCCATGGAGGCCCTCATGAAATACTCGTCTCTCGCCATCGTGTTCGGAGCCGCGTGCTCCGCACAGCCCAAACCCACCCTGGAGCTCGCCATCGACGCGAACCAGAGCCTGATCCGTGCGAACCAAGGGGGCATCGTGATCGCGCGATTGAAGGTGCAGGGCCACGCCTCGCCGGCGGCGCAGCCGCCGCCGGTGGACATGGCGCTCGTGCTCGACGCGTCGGGCTCGATGGAAGGTGACCCGATCACTCATGCCAAGACCGCCGCGAGGACTCTTCTCGAGGGCCTGCGTGCGGATGACCGGGTAGCCGTCGTTTCGTTTGGCTCGGAGGCGCGGCTGGTCGCGCCGATGTCCGAGGTCGACGCGGCGGGAGGTGAGTTGGCGCAGCGAATCGAGACCATCAGCGCGGACGGAACCACCGACCTGGCGGCGGGTCTGACTCTGGCGTTGACTCAGCTGAAGGCCAGCCGGAGATCGGGCGCGGTGCGGAGGATCGTGCTGCTCTCCGACGGAGTACCGAACGAGTCCTCGACGCTCGCGGCGCTGATCGAGGAGGCTCGCGGGCTCGAGATTTCCGTGGCCACGATGGGTCTGGGCCTAGACACCGATGAAGTCTTGCTCTCTCGCATCGCGCTGGACACTCATGGGTCGTTTCGATTCGTGGCCGATCCGGTGGCCGTCGCGACGGCGTTCACCGAGGAGGTGCGGCGGGCCGGGAAGACGGTGGCGCGATCGATCGGTGGGGAGATCAGGTTGGGTCCGGGCGTCTTCGTCGAGCGAGCCGTTGGGATCTCGGCGCAGCCGGGCGCACGCACGCTCACGCTATCGCTCGGAGATTTGTCGGAGGGAGAGTCTCGAGACGTGATTCTCATGCTTCGGACGCCCGTCAAGCCCAGCGGCTCGCGGGTGGAGCTCCTCGAGGCGCGCGTTTGGTCCGCGGACACCGACGATACCCATCCAAAGGCGAAGGGGTATCTTGGACTCGGAGTCACAGAAAGTGAGGAGGCGCTGGGGGCGAGCCTTCACCCGGACGTGGTGCTCGACGCGATGAAGGCGGAGGCCGCGGCGACGTCGATCTCGGCGCTCGGGCTCGCTCGGGAAGGTCGGCGGGATGAGGCTCAGCAGGCGTTGATCAACTCACGAGCGGGCCTGCAGAAGCAGCTCGAGACCCAAGCGATCGGAGCGAACGTGGAGGCGGCGAAGATAGCGCGGCTCGAGCTGCTGGAGAGCGCGCTGAGTGGGTCGAATCGAGAGGCGCGGAAGCTGGCCAACGAGCTTCAGCAGCAGTCGGTTCAGCAGCTGCTGGGTCATTGAGCGACGATAGTCAGAACGCCGTTGGCGAGAGCTTCCCGGCGGATTGACATACTCACGGGCAGCCGCGCAGTGTGCAGACGTGACTCCTGCCTTCGCGTTCTTGCTCATCACCCTGCCCGCTCCGCCCAAAGTCGTCGTCGTACCCATTCAGTCGATCTTGCGCTCAGCCCCGGACGCGTCTGCTGTTCGTCTCACCGAGCTGCTCGTGCGCGAGCTGGCGCACGAGGACGCAGCCTTGGTTTACGTGGCTCAGCCCGTTTCTCCGGGCCCGACCGCCGATCGCGATGGGTTGGCTCGCCTCGAGGAGCTCGCGGTCGCGGCCGAGAATTCTCGGAACATCGAGGCCGCGATCGGTTACCGTCGCGAAATTCTGGACTCGGTCTCGTCCTCGCACTCACCTGGCGACTTCGAGCTCGTTCGCGGAGCTCACCACGAGTTGGCGCGGGTGCTGATGCTCGCTGGGCTGGACACCGAGGCTGACCAGGTCGCGCGCGAGGCCGCCGCGTACGGTCCTCCGGACCTACCGACCGATCGGTTTTCGAGGCTCTACCGAAACCTATACGGCCGCGCCCCGGAAGAGGGTGTCGGGGCGCTTCGTGTTTCGGCGAAGGCCTCTGGCCTCAAAGTGGCCATCGATGGCCGGTCGTTCGATCAGTCCGCTCCGCTCTGCGTGCTGGGCCTCGCCTATGGCAAGCACTTCGTGGAAGTCGGGCCCAGGTCCTTTGCCGTCGACGTGCGTTCGGGCCTACGGTCCGAGTTGGCGCTGCCGGAGGATACAGATGTCGCAGTCTTGGTCGATGACATCCGGCGCAACAAGTGGACCGACGCGGCTGTCCACGCGGCCCGCGCGCTGGCAGCTCGATTCGGCGTTTCGAGATTGGTCGCTGGAGGCCTCTCCGATCACAAAGGTGAACTGATTCTCTCGACCCTTCTGATCGAAGGTGACTCCGTGGGCACTGGGTCGTTTTCGTTCGACCGGGACTTGTTGACGGCGGATTCTGAGATCATGCGGGCAGTTGCGGTCATCCGTTCGGGGCAGACCGTGTTTCGTTCGGGACCCATCGCACCTTGGCTTCCGGAGCGAGAGTTGGTGGTGACCATCGACTTGACACCCAAGACGTCGGCTGCGCCGCGGCCCTTCGACGTTCGACGCCCATTCGGAGATGCCGGTCCCACGCCCAAGGACGAGCACCCGCCAGAGTCGGATCGAATCGAAGAGGGTGGGAGCTTCGTCACGCAGGAGCGGTGAGTTGGCAGCCGCGCTATGCAAGCGACCTGCGCTAAGTTGTGGAGCGCAGGAGGCACACTGCAGGAGCTTGCCGGAGGCGCACGACAGCGCATAAGTGACGCTTCCGCGTGTCCGAACGAGGTCAAGAGACGGCGCCCGCCACAGCTCGTTCCCTGAGAGAGAACGTCCTCACCTCGATCGCGGCGCTGCTGGTGGTCGGTGCCATTCGCCCGGCCTTCCACACCGTCGTGCAGCGTACCTTCGGGCCCGAGGCGAACGGACACGCCGCGACCCTCGTTTCGCTCATCTTCCTTGCGTCCCTTCCAGCCACCGCGAGCATCCCGACCATGATGGTCCGCCACGTCTCGCTCGCACGAGGCGCGGGACGAGAAGACGAGGCGCGCGCACACGTGGCGCTCGCTTCGATCGCCGCGCTCGCGCTAGGGCTCCTTGGCGCGGTCGCGGCGCCAAGCCTCTCCGGATGGCTTGGTCGAGGTCCAGTGAGCGGCGTCGACGTCTGGATCGTGCTCGCTGGCATCGCCGGCTACACTTACTGGCGCCTGGTCCGGAGCCTCTTCGTGGCCACCTCGCAAGCTGCGCTCGGCCTGCGCTCGGACCTCATCTCGGTGCTCGCGCTCCCGATCGGGCTCGGCGCGGTCATCGTCACGGATCAACCCACCTTGGTCGTGCTCGCCTACGACGCGGTCTTCCTGACCTTCGTGGCTGTCACCGTTCACGCGGCTGCGCCTTGGGCGAAGCTCTCGGCGATCAGCCCCGAAGCTCGCGCGTCATTCCTTCGCTACAACGGCTATGGGCTCGTCGGGTACGTCGCGAGCCTCGCAGCCCGAGAGATCTCGACGCTCGTGCTCGACGGCAGAGCACCTCGTGGCGCGGTGGGAGACTTCAGCCTCGCGCTCTCGTTCCTCACGCTGCTCGCCTTCGCGCCCCGCGTCCTCGAGCTCCCGCTTATCCATGAGCTCGCTTCGATGTCGGGAAAGAACGAGAGAGAGCGCGCGCGAACGCTGACCGAGCTGTCTCTGCATCGCCTCTTCATCATCGTGCTCTCGGTGTCTGCGGGCGCGGCGATCTTGGCTGGCCCACTCTTATCCCTCGCCGGCGCGGAGCTCTCGACGACGAAGCTGGCTTTTGCGCTCCTAGCCTTCGCGTTCGGATCGGAGATGGCGCAGTCACCTGCAGCAAACCTACTCATCTCGGACGCGCACCCCCGCGTGCTCGCGTTGCTCGGCTCCTCGTCGCTCGTCGCGGCCTGCCTCTGGTGGTGGATCGACCCGGTCATCCCGGGGCTGGACGATCCGATGCTCCGCGTGGTCCTCGGGCTCTGCGCATCCCACGCCGTCAAGACGATCGCCATCGGTGGGCTCGTGGCGATTCAGTTCCGGGTTCGTTCCTTCACGGCTCCGCTTCGAAAGTCCGCGGCGCTCGTTCTCTCGCTCGGCGCGGTGACCGCCGCACAGACCGAGCTGCTGCACCCGTTCATCGTGGCGGCGATCTACACGATATCGATGCTCGCGCTGTTTCGCGCCGACTTCAGGGCGCTCGCGACGGCGCTGCTCTCTCGCAACGGGGACGCCTCGACGAATCGAGATTGACCGACGCCTGCCGAACGGAGAGCCGAAGGCGTGGCGCGGATCCTGTACCTCCATCGCGATCCGTCCTTCGCGCAGTTCATCCGTGATGACCTCGAGATTCTCTCGCGGAGTCACGACGTGACCGATGTGCGGGCGGAAGGGACCTTCAAGGCGAGCGCGAAGCTCGCCCGCGCGGCCGCCCGCGCAGATCTCATCTATGTCTGGTGGGGTGACTTAGTCGGGGTCGGCGGCCTGACTCTCGCGCTGCTTCGCAGCAAACCTTCGGTGCTCGTCACCGGTGGCTACGACATCGCCGACGTGCCGGAGATTCGCTACGGCCTCAAGTATCACCGCGTCCGCAAGCACCTTCCTCCGCTTGCCCTGAGGCTGGCGACGCGGGTCCTCGCGAACTCCGACAGCGCCCGCTCGGAGGTCGTTCGTAACTACGGCATCGACGCATCACGGATCGACGTCGTGCCACATGGGTTCGACATCGATCGCTACGTGGCGAGCGCCAAGAAGGAGCGCCGCGTGCTCACGGTGGGGCTCATCTCTCGGCCCTACATCCCGTACAAGGGGCTCCGCACCTTCGTCGAAGCCGCGAGGCTGCTCCCGGACGTGCCATTCGTACACGCGGGTCCGAGCGCAGGCGACGGCGCGCTCGAGGAGCTGAAGACGATGGCTCCGAAGAACGTGAGCTTTCTCGGCTTCCTGCCTACGGAGGAGCTCCTCCGCCAGCTCCGAATCTCGCTGGTCTACGCGCAGCTCTCGGCCCACGAAGGCTTCGGAATGGCGCTCGCGGAGGCGATGCTCTCAGGGGCGACGCCAGTTGCGACCGATCGCGGAGCCATCCCCGAGGTAGCGGGCGACGTGTGTCGATACGTCCCGTATGGAGACGCAGCGGGCACCGCGAACGGAATCTCGGCAGCCCTCGAGGAGCCCCGCGGAGCCGCCGCTCGGGCGCGAATCGCGGAGCTCTTTCCCATGTCGCGCCGACGAGAAGGGGTCCTGCGGCTCGTCGACGAGGCGCTTCAGACCTTACGGCAACGATAGATACGCGAACGGGCGAGCAGAGGGTGCACGCGGCGAACGAACCAAGTGTTCTGGGTCGCGAACGCGCGGCGAGCTCGGCGCGGGATCTCGAAATAGGTTCCGACCATGCGCTCGACGCCAAAGCCCGCGAGCGCGAGGAGCGCGCGGAGATTGGCGTCCGAAAAGCTCTGGATGTGGCCTTCGGTGTCTGGAAAGCCTCGGACCTCGTTCACCAACTCCATGTAGTAGTAAGGATTCGGCACCGACAGAATCAGCCGGCCATTCTCGTTCAGAAGCCTGCGCGCCTCGTTCAAGAGTAGCACCGGGCTCGTCAAGTGCTCGAGGATCTCGAGCGCAAAGATCCGGTCGAAGGTCCCGTCCGCGAAGGGCAGCCTCGCCGTCACGTCGCCGAGCTCGAAGCGACGACCCGGGCGGCGCTCTCGGTTCTTCGAAACTACGCGCTCGGAGATGTCGACGCCCGCGTACCCATCGGCCGCGAACCCTCGCATATCGAGCACGTCGAGCATCACCGCATCTCGACAAGCGATGTCGAGGAAAGCGTGCGCAGGTGAGAGCCCTGCCAGCTCGATCGCCTTCTCGTAGCGAATCCGCGCGGTGGGGTCGCCCACCGGGTAGGTGAGCGCTTTCTCCTCGTAGAAGGTCCGAAGGGCTTCGAGCACTTGGCAGCGATAGCACTCCCTTGGGTCGACCGTCCACCGACGAGCGCCGTGACGTCGACCGTCGGGCGCGTCGACGGGGCCTAGCTGCTCATGGTCCGACGCGCAGCGTGAAGGAGCCGCCATTTCGCGCGAGCTCCGCGCGCATGTCCTCTCGAAATCGACGCTGGGTTGCGACGTCGCCGACGATGCCAACGCACCCGCGAGTTCCTGCCGTGCCGCCGTCCGGGTGAATGAGGAGCTGAGTTCTCGTGTCTCCGACGCGAGGATCATACTTGTCGCTGAGGTTGAACTTGTATCCGACGCCGCCGACGTTCATGCCCTCCTGCCGAGTATTCCAGGCGTTCGCGGTGACCTTGTACTCACCCGCGGGCAGGCTCCCTCGACCCCAGCCGCCGCTCCGAAACGAGTATGAGTTGCCATTGATGGTGACTTTGCCCTCGACCATTTGATCTCGGCCCTGCTTGCTCACGCGATCGAAGGAGGCCGTCTTGTTGGCCGAAGTCGGCGGGCGAGGCGTGGGCGGAGCGATCGAGTGGAGCGGGACAGTCCCTTCCGGAGCCTGAGCTCCGACATGCGGCGCGTCGCGGCTCAGCTCCGGGCGAGCGCCCGGGCTCCTGTTCTGCGCCAGCGCCGCGCGGGTGGCGGGTCCGACGACTCCGCTCGGCTCCAGGCCGGCGCTCGTCTGTAAGCTCTTCAACGCCTCCTCCGTGCGCGGTCCAAACTGGCCGTTCACCGGGAGCTTCGCACCCGCACCATTGAGGGAGCGTTGCAGCTCCTCAACCTCGGGGCCATGACTCCCACGGCGCAGCGGGCCAGCAGGGGCGGAGAGCTCGGGTGAGCTTGGGGCCTGCACCGGCTGGCGGGCCGACGGGCGGATGGAGGTGGTTGCAGTCGCAAACATACCGCCGTGCCTCGCAAGTTCGAGGCCAAGCTATGCGTCCGAAACGAAGCGATTTCGGCTGCCGGGCCCTCGCTTCACGTGAGGAGCCGAATCCTCGCTCACATCGTCGAGCAGCCGCGTCTCATTCGATTTCGGCTTGGAGTATCGTGCCGTTCTTGCCCACGGCGGTGACCCACCGGTCGGTCACGTGGAACTGCTGGAGCTCGTCGATCTCACCGGCGCTGGGATGAATCAGCGAAGCCGAGCAGCCGCGTTCGAGGTCGTAAACCAACATCACCGGGCAGTTGCCCATCAACATCACGAGCTGACTCGGGTGGCGTGGCAGGGGCGCCGCAGCAATCAGCCGGTAGGCATAGTGCCGGCCACAGAGCTCGTACGGACCGCATCGGGAAGCGGCGTCCGCGATCGGGACGGAGCTGAGCTTCGCCCCAGAAGTCTCGAACGTCACCAAGGGGCGCGGAGTCGCTTGCTCGGCGACCGCCGCACCCACTGCGAAAGCGTCCGGCCCGCGGCTCCCCACGGCATAGAGTCTCGTGGGAGCTCCATCCGTGCCGAGCTCCCCGAAGCTCCGGCGCTGCAACTCACCGAGCTTTCCGCGAAACACCGATTCAAAAGACATCGCGATGATGGGGCTGTCCGGATCGGTGCTCACCGCAACGTCGATGATGGCCTGCGGCACCGAGCTGAGCTCGAATGGCCCGAAGATCGTGGGTCCAACGGCGATGAGTCCGGCGGACCCGGTGCCGCCGGCCAACAAGATCTCACCGCTCGGGAGACGGACCAGATCCGAGACGAAAAAATCGGGGGTCGTCGCCGTATCCACGACCTCGATCTCTCCGCCCGTTACACTCACTTTGTGAATATAGGTCGGTCCCGGCCCAGCTTCTGGCGCCGCCAAGATCAGCGCACTCTCCCGATCGAGACCCACGATTCGGGCGATCTTGTTCCCGAACTCAACCGTGGTTCGAGGATCGTCGGAGTAAGGCAGTCCTCGCTGGAGCAAGAACAGGAAGTGATTCGACGCGGCGAGCGCTCGGTCGTCGTCCAGCCGCGCCACTTCGTCGAGGTGAATGTAGTCCCCGTCCACGCCCCTGGTCCTGGGTCGACCTCCGATGACTTCCCCGTCCCTGAACAACAACGGAGTCGCACCGAAGGCTTCGAGTGGCCCGAGAGAATTCGGACAGCTTTCCGGACCAAGAGGCAGCTCGAGCTTCATCCCGGGCGGAGCGGACGAGTCTCTCCAATTTCCCGGCTCGTGTAACTCCAAGGTCGTGACTTGGTCGAGGTCGACTCGAAGTAAACCGTCGACTTGATTCCGGCTGCTCGTGCACTCACTGGAGTCTTCGACGAGCCGAAGCGCGGACGGATCCGAGAGATCGCCCTCAGGATCTCGAGTGAAGATGGGTTCGCGCCCGGTCACGCCGACGATCTTGACCGTCTGACCGTCATCGAGCTCCACGTCGAAGCGGGGCGTGCTCGTCAGGTCGATCGGACCGCTCACCAGCTCGTTGGTCGGGACACGCACGACGAAGACCGCGAGAAACGATTCCGCGGGCCACTCGACGAAGCGGTGACGCTCACAAGCGCAATGACAAGCCGCCATTGCGAGCGTCCATCCAACGCGGGCGACCCGCGAAGCGCTCGATGAACCCATCACGGTTCGAGGAGGCAGTCGTCAGTGGGTTTCGTCCGCGTGAGCACGCTGTAACGCAGGCCGTTGGCGTCGTTTGGGCTTCTGGACTGGGCGACGAGCAGGTGTTCGTCGTCGAGCGCGACCATCCCACGAATGTCTCCAGCGATCTGCTCGCTATCGCACTTGCCCACGACGGCGTGATAACGGGTGATCGATGAGTTCGCGCCGTCCCCGGGGGCCCCACCGTAGACCACCAACTCACCCCCGAGCTCGGCGATGTTCGAGATGAGTGTATCGACGTAGGTGTCGTCGAGGCGGACGAACGCCCCTTCGGCGCTCAGCTTGTGCAAGTACCCTCCATTCACCGCGAATCGCGCCGGGTTCCAGAGCAGCGTACCCATCACGGGGCCGAAGACTTGGGTGATCGCCGCTGAGGTGCCGATCTCTTCGTTGTTGGGAAATTGGGCAGGCGCGACAAAGTCGACGACGGAAGTCTCGCCGTCCTTTACGTGCAGTGAGCTCCAGGCGACGGCCGCGAGCGCTCGACCCGCCCCCAGCGCGGCGATTCTGGGCTCGAGCGGTCGGAGACAGGCCGTGGGCATCGGGGAGGACACGTCCTGCCAAGCTCCGTCGTATCGGTACAAGTGCTCATAGTCTCCAAGAAACAACTCCATCGACTCACCAGTGAGTGACATGTGACCTCCGATCGCCGGGGCTCGACCGGGGAGGATCTGAAACCCAGCTTCGAGCGTTCCGTGCGCGACGGTACCAGTGGCCGCCAACCAAATTTCGGCGCCATCGAAGAACCCGGCGGTGGCGGGAGCGCGGTCGGCGTCGGCCACGACGAGCTCGATCGGCTCCGCGTGGCCGTTGGCTTCGACGCGATAGAATCGGCCTGCGTTGGACGAGAGGAGCGCGGTGCCGTCACCCAACGCGGTCACGACGCCAACGTCGGCGAAGGGCACACCGAGCTCGACGCTGAAGCCGCGAGCGGTGAGTCGGGTGCCCGCCGTCTCACAAATTCTCGACCTATCGACGGGCAGTCGACTCAGGACGTCTAGAGCTGACTCCGCGACGGGAGCTTCCTGCCACGAGAGACTCTCGGCGCTCAGTCGCGCTGCCGCCACAGGGTTCGGGAGCGGCGTGCGTTGAGTCGGGACCTCGAGGAGCACCTGCACGCCTGAGTCGAGGCCGAGTCTGTCCAGAGAGCACCTGTACTGCGCGAGGGTCACCTCGACGCCGTCGCGCAAGGCGATGTCTGGAGATGCGTCGCCGGCCGAGAAGGCTTGGGCGCTCGCAAAATCCTGCGCTCGCTCGATGATGATCGCGGACTTGACGCCCGGAGCCAGGGTCGCGTCGACGGCCTCGGTGGAGTGACAGCCGGTGAAACAAAAGACGGCCGCCGCCGCGAGAGCCACGAAGCGATGGAGCGGCGCGTTCACGCGCCAAGCATACATCAAGCCCCACCGAAGGCGCGTTCACGATCTCGTGATGAAACGGCGATGCCAAAGCTCCAGGCACAACAACAGGTAGAGGTTACGCTTGCGGTCGGCCCGTCCCGAGCGGTCCTCATCCACCATCGCCCGGATGGGTTCGCGGCGAAAGTATCGAGAGCTCAGTGAGTCTTTGGCGAACACCAAGGCGTCGAACGAGACCCCGAGCTCCTTCCTAATCCACCGGTCGACTGGGTTCGCAAAGCCCTTCTTTCGACGGCGCACGATTCGGGCGGGCAGGACCCGTCGCGCCGCGGCGAGGTGAATCCACTTTCGCGAGAGCCCCCGCAACTTGTAACGCGTGGGTAACGTCTCGAGGAACTCGACGAGCTCCACGTCGAGGTACGGAACGCGGAGCTCCAGCGACGCGGCCATCGACATCTTGTCCGCGGCGGTCAGCAGGTCGTCCGGGAGCGAGAGCCGAGTGTCGACGAAGAGTAGCTGGGAGAGAGAATCCAAACCCATCGCGGGCCGGCGCCGAGTATCGATGATCTCCGCGAGTCGTTCGTCGAGCGTGAGCACGGAGTCGCGGGACTGCCAGAGCTGCTGTTGAGCTTCTACCGAAAAAATCGAGTAAATGTGGACGAACCGTCGGACCGTGGAGCTTTCGCCGAGGGCCTGAAGGGAGCGACGGATCTTCTCGTTCTTCTGTCCGAAGCGGCTCGACGAGAGGCGATGGAGGAACGCTGAAGCGACACCAGGAGGAAGGGAACGAAAGAGCGAAGAGTATCGCTCGCCCAGATACCGATCGTACCCGGCCAGGGGCTCGTCGGCGCCCTGGCCCGAAAGCAGCACCTTCACGTCGGGTCGAGCGAGCTTGGCGACGAAGTAGGCTGCCGGCGCGGACTCGTTTCCCGAAGGCTCCTCGAGGTGCCAGACGAATTCGGAGAAGAAGCGCTCGTAGTCTCGCGCGGTGACCGTGACGGACCGGTGCTCGAGCCCAATGACGCGTGCGGTGTCGAGGGCGTCCTCGACCTCGTTGGTCTTCTCACCGCCCTCGAATCCGACCGTGTAGCCGGTGATGCGTTCGCCCGTGGCCCGCCTCATCAGCGCACCCACGAGCGCCGAGTCGACGCCGCCGCTCAGCATGAGCCCGACGGGGACGTCGCTGACCATCTGACGTTTGACCGCTCTGGCCAGCTTGTTCGAATACGTATCGATCGCGTCAGACTCATAGGAGAACGTCTCGTACATCGGATGAGTCACCCAGTAGGGCTGGACTCTGGGCCCAGACTCCGTGCAACTCAGCGTGTGCCCGGGGCCGAGCTTGAAAATACCTCGAAACAGAGTCTTGGGAGACGGCACGAATCGGAGCGCGAGGCACTCCGCGAGCGCGTCGACGTCGACCTCCCGAGAGACTTCCGGATGCTCGAGGATCGCCTTTATTTCCGAGCCGAAGACGAGCGCTCCGGCGACGACCGCGTAATACAACGGTTTGACACCGAGCTGGTCGCGGGCGAGGAGCACCGGCCCGCCGAGACACCGAAAAGCGAAGCCGAAAATGCCGTTCAGCTCGGCGATTCCGGCCAAGCCCTTGCGACCTACCTGTTCCAGCAGGACCTCAGTGTCCGATCGAGTCGAAAAACGCGCGCCCGAGGCTTCGAGTCGAGCGCGCAACTCACGGAAATTGTAGATCTCGCCGTTGAACGCGAGCACGGCATCGCCTCGCACCATCGGCTGCGCGCCGCCGTCGAGATCGATGATGGAGAGTCGGCGGTGAGCGAGCCCCAAACGTCGATCCGGGCTCACGTACGCACCTCGACCGTCCGGGCCGCGGTGGGCCATCACCGTGCCCATTCGCTCCAGAACCGACGGGTCGACGGCTTCGTCCCTTCCGAAGTGGAAGATCCCTGCGAAGCCGCACATGACGAGCGACCACGTTTGGTGCTTGCGGTGGCGGTGGTCAATGCTTCTTGTCGTGGCCCGCGCGTGTTAGACCACCGACGGAGCGCCTCGTGAGAGTGCTCGTGATTTCCAGCAAATATCCGTCCCCAGAAGCTCCTGGGTACGGCGTCCGCGTCGCCAATCACGTGCGACACATGCAGGAAGCCCACGAGATCGAGGTCCTCCTCGTCGCGAGCTCCAAACGGCCCAACACGCTGCGAGAACGGGCCTTCAAATACTCCGACCTGATCGCGCGGGCAGCCCTCGTTCGACCGGGCGACTTCGATCTCATCCACTTCCACTACGCCACACCCAGCCACGCGATCGCGACCGTTCTCCCCTGGCTCCGTTCCCGGAAGCCACTCGTCGTCACTTCTCACGGCGGCGACCTGACGACTCCGCCTCCCTCCGCGCCCGGGCGTTTCCTAGTCGAACAAATGTTTCGACGAGCAGCGGCGGTCATCGCCGTCAGCGGGGATGTCGCTCGAGCTTGCCTCGAGCATCGCGCAAAGCCCGAAGCGCTGCACGTGATTCACATGGGCTGCGATCTCCGAGTGTTCAGGCCGCGAGCCGATCGCGAGGTTCTTCGTGGTCGCCTCGGGATCACCGAAGCACCCACGGTGTTGTTCGTCGGCGATCTGATTCACACGACTGGACTCGATGTCCTGGTCGAGGCGCTGCATGCAGTCGCCGATCGGATCGCGCCCTCGTTGGTGATCGTCGGAAGCGGAGCGCTTCGCTCCCAATATGAAGCGCTTGTAAACGTGCGCGGTCTCCACGAGCGAGTCCGATGGCTCGAGCCGATCCGACAGCCGGAGCTCGCCGAGTGGTATGCCGCGTGCGACGTCGTCGCGTTTCCGGCTCGCTACGAGCCGTTCGGGTCGGTCACGCTGGAGGCGATGGCGTCGGGCGTTCCCGTCGTCGCGTCGGGCGTAGGCGGGGTGCCCGAGATCCTCGAGTCGGAGTCGAACGGGCTCTTGGTCAGGCCCGACGACCCGAAGGCTCTCGGGCACGCTCTCGCGCGCGTGCTGACCGATCGGGAGCTCTCCTCGCGCCTTCGTGAACGAGCGCTTCTAGATGTCGTGTCACACAGCCAAGAACGGCAGGTCGCTCGCATCGTCGACCTCTATGAAGCGATCGTGACCGAGCGAGCTTCTTGAGCTCGCTCGGCACGGTGCCTACTCATCGAAGAGATCAACGCCCACGCGAACCAGGCCTGCGTGGCGACCTTGGGTACGTGCGACAAGTCGTTCGATTGGTCTTGGATGAGAAAGCCGACGAAGCCGCACAACAGGCCAGCGATGAGGACGCGAGAGCCTCCTTGGGCACGCCGATACGCAAGGAACCCCACGAGTACGGCCATGACGTCGAGGAGCAACGCCGCAACTCCACCGAGTACGCCGTGGTGGGCCGCTGAAAGCAGGATCGAGTTGTGAGCGGTCGTGCGCGCGACGCCGTATTCGGTGTGCGCGAGGCCGGGCTCGCGGTCGAGTGTGGTCAGGTAGTTTCCGTCGCCCACGCCCGCGAAGGGGTGCTGCGCGGTCACAGCTACCGCGGCGCTCCAGAGGGCGAACCGGTCGTGTCCTTCACCCAGCACCTTCGCCCGCATCGTCGGCAGAGCGAGGGCGAGCGTCACGCCGAGCACGACCGCGCTGATCGCAGCGCGCCTTCGGCCCGTGAGGTACCCGAGCAGCAACACCGCGACCGCTACTGCGCCAAGCGCCGCACGAGTGTAGGTCAGATACAGCGCAGCGGTCATCAACGCGGAGGATCCGACGACGAGCGCGCGCCGTGTCCAAGAGCTCGCGATCGCGAGCAACGCGACCGTGGGAGGAATGGCGATGACGAGATAACCGGCCAGGAAGTTCGCGCTCACACTCGCCGACTCGAACGCGTTGAGCTCCCCGCCGAACGTCCCTTGAACACGAGCGTGACCTTTGAGCACGGACCAATCCGGCACGTCCGAGAGGCCGAAACCGAGAGGGCCTCGAAAATCGAACGCGTAGGCAAACACACAGAACGAAGCCTCGACGGTAGCCGCCGCGGCGAGCGCAACCAGTCCACGGCGGGCCCAGACCCCGTCGTAGAGCGCCGCGCGGGTACCGACGATGAGCGCTAGATAGAACGCGGCGCGTCCGCTCGACCGGCCTGCGAGGCGCGCCCACTCGGAGAGGCTCGACGCGTTCACTGACGCGGAGACCACACCCAAAAGCGCGAGCAACGCGAAGCCGATCCAGGTCGGATCGGGCTCTGGCTGTCGTTTGACTACAAACTTTGCCGCGACCAGCACCGCCAAGAGTGGCAGCACGTCGTCCAAAGACAGCGGGCCCACGATGCCAACGAACGGCGGAAAGACCGCGCAGGGGACGAGCACGAGGAAGAGCCAGCTCACTCGCCTCCCCCGACTCTGGCAAATCGCCGCATCCACAGGACCGAGAAGGCGATCACCGCTCCGGAGGCGCCGAACGCGGCTGCCAGCTCCGAGGCGCTCACGAGCCTAGGTTTGATCCGAACGATCGGACCAACGGCGATGGATGGCGGCCGAGTTCTCGCGGGCGAGAGGCGACGTTTGGCGCGGGCTTGAATGCGTCCCAGCCGAATCAACTCCTTCGCGTCCCCGTCACGTGAAGGTGAAAGGCTGTCGGCTGCCGAGCCGAGGTCCTGTCGAACCATCGCCATCATGGACTGTATCCGGTCGTATGATCTTTCGGCGACGCGGATCGACGCGGTCGCCGCCTCGAGCAGCTCTCGTTCGACTTTCTTTGGGTCGTCACCGGAAGTTGAGATCTCGAGGAAACCGGTCGGCTTGCCTTCGCTGTCGGTCAACGCTTTGGGGCGAAGCGTCGAATATCGTTCGTCGTCAAACGATATCCACCGAGCATAAAACGTGGCGGGATACGGCGACTCCTCGGAGTCCACGATGCCCACCTGGACGACGACACGACCCTCGGCAGGCTTCTTCAGCGCTCCGAGAGCCGCGCCGACGCTCGCCGCCACGACCGTCGCGACCAAGATGGGCGCGAGCGGGAGACTCAGCGAGGCCGCCACGATCGGCACCAAGCCGATACCGAGGCCCACGAGCGCGCCGATTAGGGCCAGCGCTGGCCCTCGGTTGAAGTGACTCAGTGCGACTTGGGACGCGGTGGTGTCACGCTCTGCAACCGTCTCGAGAGCGCGCTCCACCGACAACAGATCGCGAGACGCGGTCTGCGCCGCCGCTTTCGTAGAGCTGCCCGAGCCTACGATCGAGCGCATGAGGTCGGCGTAGGATCTTCCGACCGAGCGCTCCGCTTGCCGTAGCTGGTGGTGCTCTTCGACGAGCCACCTCGAGGCTTCGGCTGCCGCGCGGCCCGCGACGGTAGCTGAGCGCGCGTGGACTTCAAGCTGGATCCGTCCGCTGGACGTCGCCGAGGAGCGATCCACGACGACGAAGACGTCGGATACGCCTTCGATCTGTCGGGCCACGCGCTCGACCTTTCGAGCGGCCATGATCGGCGGCTCCACGCCTTCGCCGATCGCGCGGAGGCCGAGATCGAGCTCCACTCGCGCGATGTGAGGCGCCGGGAAGGCGTGCGCCCCAAGGAGTCCCACAGCTGCCCCGAGCGCCGCGGCGAGAAACCGCGATGGGACGTGCCGGAGCTCAGGGCGACTCGACATCGAGGATCCCAGGTGAGTCGTCGCGGAGTATCCTACGGCCTCGGATCGGTCAACCGTTCGATCCGCGTCTCTCGAACGCTCGCGATCGTGGTGTCCTCGGTGCCGGGCGAGCCGTTCGGAGCCCTGAGCGCCCGACCCGGTCGAGGAGGTCGCCTCGACATCGACGGAGCGGGCGAGTTGTCTGCGCTCGGCGAGTAGTTTCTTGGAAATCTCGCCCGCGACATCAACGTGCTGCGGGGACGAGCGTCTGCGTCTGCGTCTGAGCGTCTGCGTCAGATCGTCTGCGTCAGATCGTCTGCGTCAGATCGTCTGCGTCAG
>CAYXDO010000038.1:0-74229 GCA_964463485.1 uncultured Myxococcales bacterium
GACGGTAGGGATCCTTCGGAGCCATCGAAGACCGAGTTGATCCGGTAATTCTTTAGCGGGCCCTAAGCTCCCGTGGCCAGATCGTGTGCGAGCTTCGGTGTGGAGCTCAACCTCGAGAGGAACTCAGCGACCGCTGAGGCTCAGGTCGCAACCGCTCGACTCCCGCAGCTTCTCGAGGCCTGCGCTACTTGGGCACGCCGAGTCTTTGTGGGTCGGCGAACGAGCTCGCCGGCAAGTCTCGACCGGAGTTGCTCCACCACGCGGCCCATGACTCATGACGGAGTCCGAGGCGTAGTCCGGTGATCGACTCGAGCGCCGAGACGGCATGCGCGTGGGTGCAGACGACCCTGTCTCCTGGCCCGGAATCCATCCACCAAAGCGCGTCGATGAGGATGGGTACGGACTCCTTGGTACCGACCCGCTGCAGCACCAGGAACGCATCATGAGCCGATACGAGCATCGAACAACGAGCGAGGGTGTGCGCGGATTCTCGAAGCTCGGCTCGAGTGGCACTCTGGAGCCATGCGATGTCTGACATCCTCCGAAGCGCCTGCAGGACCACGACCGCCGGAACCGCGGCGACCGCAGCGGCGATGCCAAACGCGATCAGGACTCGCCGTCGACTCATGGGTACATCTTAGTAGCAGGTCGTTGAAAAAGTCGATCTGTCGGCCCGCGACGTTGCAAGTGCTCGACTCGCCCTCGATCAATGGCGAAGGTTCGAACTCGAAGCCGTTTTGATGGGCAGGATCCGCGCCGCGCGTGGACATGGGCTGCCCCTTCGCGACCGTGAGTCGGAAGGTCCGATGGGTTAGTAGGGGTATCTTCAAGACACTTCGTGGCTGTCCGACTCGCCACGAGCTGAAGAGAAGACTTGGCCCTTATTCTGCGACTCGATTGACCTCCGCGAACGGGTACGTCGAGACATTTGTGCCCCCAGACGTTTTCGGACCGTCGTTGCCGGTGGCCAAGGGAGCCTCCTTGGAGCCCGTCGCGTCCATCTGCAACCACCTGCAAGAAACCGGTCCGGCAAGACGGGATCTCGCGTATGCTGCGCCGGACATGTCGTTCAGCGACTTCACAATCGGCGACATCACTGCGCGCCTCGGGCTGTCTGTCCATGAACGCGACATGTTCTCGGAGTCGCCGCCGCACCCGCCGGGACCTTGGCTGACCTCGATCCTCGACGAAACCGTGTCGCTCGCGCTCTCCCTCGGAAACGAGAAGGCACGCTCGGAGCTGCTGATCGCTCCAGTTCTTCTGGAGGTGAGACGGATGTACCAACACCAGATCAGTCTGTTCTCCGGCATCGAGCTGAACGTGGATTCGTCCCGAGGGCTGGTTGGGGTGTGTGACTTCCTGCTGAGCCGGTCGCCGGAGCAACTGATTTTGCGAGCTCCGGTCGTGGCGGTCGTGGAGGCGAAACAGGAAAACATCAGAGGCGGCCTTGGCCAGTGCGCTGCAGAAATGGTCGCCGCTCAACTCTTCAACTCTCGAGACGGAGGCTCGCCCGTCGAGTCCGTCCACGGAACCGTCACGACGGGAGACATGTGGCGATTTCTGAAGCTGACGGGTTCGAGACTCGTCATCGACACGGAACAGTACCCATTGGCGCGAGTCGAACGAATTCTCGGTATTTTCCGGTCGATCCTCGGTCCCTGATGAGGTCGAAGGATTGCGCTCTCCGGCTCGGCGGCTACTCTGTGCGGCCACTCGTCGGGGCGACAGCAGGAAATCGTCGAGCCTCAACTCTCTCGGTGCTTTCGGCTAACTCCCGCGATTGACGCTGAACCTCTGATTCACGCCACCATGACACTCGAGCAGACGCAGGCGGTCTCCGTTTGCGGGCGCGCGGCTGAAGAATTCGACGTCCAGACACAGTCCGCTCGCCGGGTGCCGAATCGTTCCATTCCCACTCGGAACGAACCGCTGATGGGCGCCTTGGTCGCATGGGGAGAGGTGGAGCGCTTCGCCGTGGCTGTGCCCTGCGTCCCAGCACAGCTCGGTCCCCTCGAGCCGAACCTGGCCGTCGTCGTGGAAGAAAAACTGCTGGTTGGTCTCTCCGTGGCAGTCGTGCAGTTGCAGGGCGTCTTGTGACTCGATCGGCCGGCCCGAGACGGGTACGTCGATGCATTTGTGCCCCCAGACGTTTCGGACAGTCGTCGGCGTCGAATCCCCGCGCAGGGCGGGTAGGATGAAGCCACGGATCGCGGCGTCCGAGATCGTGTGGTAGCGCGAGGCCTCGTCGATCAACACCCGAAAGGACCCGGACTCCATCGCGCTCAGCGCCCCCTGGAGGCTTGCTTCGTAGTCACGGACCGCTTCGTCGAACGTGGCGCCGATCGCCGACTCGACGTGCTGGGACGCTCCAAAACAACAGTCGTCCCGCCGATTCAGGATTTGCAGCTGCTTCCGGCCGTTGCCGTGGGCGCCGAGCAAGTACAGATCGAGGTACCCGGCGATTCCGGGAACCGAGCCTTCGAATGACCCGTAGAAGGGGGGGAGGACCTGCTCGAGGTCGTGTGAGTAGGGCTCCACGCGCAAGTATAGAGGTATCGATCCGGCCACTGGAATGCTGATGCGAACTCTCGGGTCGATCGCCGCATACATCGTCGTCGTCCAGCCGCCGCCCGAGAGCCCGAGCATGCCGATGTCGAAGTATCCGCGGTCCGAGAGGGCGTTGAGCCCGATTGCGACGGGTTCCAAGAAAAACTTGAGCGGGTGACCGGTCGTCGGCACGAGGCCTAGCACGTTCGTGTGATCGGCTCGGCAGTCACCGGCGTCGTTCAGCTCCGAGTTCCCTGGTCTCATGCGAGGCATGTTCATGGCGAGGACGCCGTAGCCCTCCGCGAGCAAGGCTTTGATCGTGCGCTGAATGCCGAGGTCCCGCTGACCAGTGCCGGGACCATCATCCAAAACACAAGCATGACCATGATGAACGACCACCAGGTGGTTCTTTCGGAGGGCCGGAACGAAGTGATAGGCCACGGTTCGTTGGTCCAGTTCCATCGCGATCGTGAGTGCCTCGACGGTTTCGAGATTGACCAGATTCCCCACGGGACTCTCGGACAAAGTTCGAATCGACTCAGGCAGCCTGGCGCCGGGGAACCCGTCGGTGCCCCAGATGAACCGGACGATCTCGGCGCGCTTTTCCAGAGCTCCGGACGAATCGACTGGGAACGTATGGAGCACGCCGTCGTTGGCGCGTCCAAAGGGCAACATCGGGACGTCGTCCATCGAAGGCACTTCGGCTGCGGGTCGGGGAGTGACTGGAGCGGGTTGGACTGGGTTCGCGTTGCGATCGATCAAGACGACGTCCGCGGGCGGGACGCTACCGATGGGCTCGACGGTGGCTTCCGGTCGGTCGCACGCGCAAGTCAGGGCGGCCATTTGGCTCGTGATGATCAACCACAGACTTCTGTCTGAAGCCGGAAGGAACCGGGAGCTGAGGGATGCCGCGCCACACCCCATCGAATTTCCCGGTTGCGGCTGAGTGTGCTCGGACGAATGATGGTGGTGCGTTTTCATGACCTTCCCCTCGTGCCCACCGCTCGAGCGCCCGCCAGCGCTCCCAGCAGCGGTTCGTGTTTTGGTTCGATTCAGGCCGACCGGTGAGTGCGGACCGGGAATGCGGACGACCGCGTCACCCGTGATTTTTCCGACTCATCGCGATGAGGGGCTTGTTCACACCGCGTGCCACACTTGATCCCGAGGCGCGCGGCCGATTGACACCGAGTCAGACGGCGACCAGGACTCTGTCCCGGTGTCAGTGTGTCAGTGTCAGCGTGGAAGGGCCGTCCAGGGCAGAACCGAACCGCGTGTCCTCGTTGCCTCGCTGCGCCGTCAAGGAATGCATCCGATCAGCGCGCCGAGCCAACGGTGGTTACGCTCGAGGGGAGTGCGACTTTCGGCTCCCTCGCGGTCGGGTATGCCGAAGTCGCAGCTCGTGGTCGTTGCGCCCGTGCAATCGTCCACACCCTCGCCGCCGTCGATATCGTCTCGCTGACCTCCTCCCCGAAGGAAGTCGTCTCCTTCCCCTCCCTCGAGCCGGTCGTCGCCGTCGTCTCCGGCGAGCTCATCGTCTCCGACGCCTCCACGCAGAAAGTCATCTCCGGGGCCGCCGCGCAGGCAGTCCTCCATTGGGCCACCGTCGAGCTGGTCGTCGTCTTGCTGGCCGTAGAGTGAATCGCGGCCTTCCTCGCCCTTCAGGGTGTCGCGGCCAGGCCCACCTACGAGGAAGTCGTCTCCGGCGCCACCGAGGATCGCGTCGTCTCCGCCGAAGCCAAGGATGCAGTCATCGAGGGGTGTACCGACGAGGGTGTCGTCGCCTGCGGTCCCGAGGATGCGATTGCTGTTCGGCGGACAGTTGGCCGGAGTTCCAGGCCATGCGGCGCTACCTCTCGTCCACTCAGCGAGCTCGGGACCGGAGCTGCAGGCCAAGGACCCGAGGAGACCAGTGAAGGCGACCCAAACTCCGATGAGGGCGACGGGCAAATTCGTCATGACCCATACCTTGGTTGCCATTGCTGGCAGGGACCGCCGTGGAAGTCGAACTGCTGAGTAGCGGCCTTGCCATTGGAGTTGGGCGGCAAGTCCCAAACTAGGCCGGAAGCTCTGGTTTGGATGAATACCGTGGTTCGTCGAGCACGAAGGACTCGGACTACCTGAGTTGTCGATCCATTGCAGACGGACATGCGCAGCTTGGCTCCGGGACCGCCCTTCGCGTCGACGCAGTAGCGACGGCCGGTCTCGTCGATCTTGTGAATGACGACTCCGTCGCCCTCGGCCGACATTCTGAGTTGCTGCTTGGCGTCCGCGGGATCGCACCCATATGGCTTCAGCTCGGCGCCCTCGCTCGCCGTGGCGCCGATGCACGTCTTGGTGCTCGTGTTCTCGAGCATGACCATTCGAGCGAGGGTGATTGCCTCGAGGGTGGGTCCGACATCAGGGAGGGTTGGCAGGTCTTTAGGCTGAATGAGGCACCTACCTTCGAACGGAGGTTGCAGACGGTAGAGTTGGAAGTGGGGGTTGGAGGCGATGAGAATGCTCCGCTCCATCGCTTCGGGAATGACCGCATTTTCCTGATAGTGGATGTAAAAACCGACGCCCTTGTCGGTCCGACACGCCTCCTCGGCAACTTTGGTGGCCGAGTCGCCGACGAGCCCTCGCCGCCGGGCCAGGTGAAGGAACCACGGGTTGGCCCCGTCGACGAGGAACAAGTCGTCGCGCGTAGAGGTCGCATCGACCATCTCTCGGAGGAGTCGATAGCGCTCTTCGATCGAGCTCCACTCATCCGACCGCGTTCGAAACGAGAAGGCCTCGAGCTCGTCATGAACGGCGCGATTCGAGGCCACGACGACAATCACCGCCGTCATGGATCGACAGAGCCTGCTGCGCAGCATTCGGCCGGAGGCGGCGGGCCAAGCGAAGCACAGGGCGACGCCCGCGATCTCTGCCAGCGCCCATAGACCTCGGGGTTGGATCCAGGTTCGTTCATAGGCGCTGCCGTTTGCTGCGGGCGCTTCGCGTCCGATGGCGGCGTCGGCGAGGGCCGGTCCGACGAGCAAACACAGGAGCAGAAACGACGCGGCCCACCGCGAAATGAGCTCGTCGTCGGGCAGGCCGAGACTCGCCAGGCCGAGCGCGGTGAAATACGCAGCAGGAGGAAATAGGACTGCCGCATAATACCAGTGGACGGTGGCCCGGCCCGAAAAGGCGAAACAGAGGGCGAGAGTGCCGAGCAGCCAGACCAACATCGGAACACCCAAGCGACGCTCTTTGGCCCGGAGACAGAGCGGCAGACCGACGAGCGCCGCCGGCAAGGCTACCCAATTGATCGCATAGGTCCCCAATAGGAATCCGAGCACCTGTCGTGGACCTTCGGACCGCCTCAAGTTTCGGACGATCTCTCCCCAGCTCGACCCGTAATTCACGTAGGGGCTCAAGGTCTCATACTCACGCGTCAGGCTTGCAGCCCACTCATACCAAGCCAGACAGATTGCCATGGGGATGAGGAAGCCCACGGCTCGCGCGGAGATCATTCGAAGTGAAGGACGATCGGGCGTACCGACCCAGGAGAGGAGGAAGAGCGCAGGCGCGGCGCTCAGAGCCGGACTCTTGCAGACGACCGCGACCGAGTAAATGGCGAGGCCGGCGGCATAGTAGATCCGGCGTCTGGTGTTGGCGAAGCGCGCGAGCATCGCGGCCGCAACGAGAGTCAACGAGACGCTGAACCCGTCGGGTTGAACCTGACGAAACTCGCACAGGGCCATCGGCGACAAAGCGATCGCGACCAGCAAACACAGCGTCCGGGTCCTCCGTTCGTGAGTCGGCGCGGACGCGAGCCACAGCCACCGAAACGCCAGTATCAATGCGAATACGAAGGCCGAAAAGGAGAGGGCGCGAGCGGCGCGAGGGTGCTCGCCGAGTAAATACATCGCACCATGAGTGAGCGCTGGGAAGATTGGAGCTTCCATCCCGACGATGCCCGTCGGGCCTCGCCAGAGATCGATTCGCGGACGCAGGAAATCGAAACCCTCCTCGTGGAACGAGTACGCGACGGAGTAGGTGTCGGCTTGTCGCCAGTTGTGTTCCTCGTGCGTGATGGGTGCCGTGATCGAGAGGATGGGAAAACAGGCGAGTAAGCACACGCCAACCACGCCGACGAAATGGATCCAGCCGCCTGCTGTGAGCCACGTTCGGACTGGACGGCGAGTCATGCGCTCGTCCCGCTCGGCCTGGATGAGTATGCTTCCATCGGCTCGGCCGGCGCTTCAATCCGCGTGCCAGCGCCTTCCTCAGGCGCCCGGGCCGAGCGACACCGGTGCGTCGACCGAGTGTCACAGGGCGGTGTGTCAACCCCTGGCCATGAGTCCGACCAACTCCCGCGCAGCGCACTCAGATCCAGGCCCGGCTGCACCCAATTCTTTGACGGGCCCTAAGTACAGCAGCCCGCGGGGTCGCCCGAGGTTCGCGGCTCGCAGCCCACGACCCGCCTTCGCACGTCGAGGGTTATGTTGCAGCACGCTTCGAGGGCTTCTTTGAGTTGGACACGGCCCCTTTGGACTCTCGACTTCATGCCCGAGTGCGATAAACCGAGCAGCTCGGCGGCTCGTTTTTGACTCAGGCCCTCCAACTCGGTGAGGGTCAAGGCCTCGCGATAAGGTGAGGGCAAGGCGGCGACGAATGGGGCGATTGCGGTTGCGACTTGTCGTTCCGCGGCGCGGTCGTCGTCGAATTCTGGTGCCGGCTGGTCGTGACCGTCGCCGTCGACCACGCGGTATTTGGCGGCGATCCGACGGTGGTCCGCGATCGCACTTCGAGCGACCCGATAGACCCACGGACCAAACCGATCTTGGTCACGCAGGCCCGAGAGTCCCCGTTGCATTCGTACGAAAACCTCCTGAATCACATCGTCGACGTCGACGTCGTTGGGCACGCGGCGCCCGACGAACGTTCGAAGCTTGCCCTCGAGGTCACGCCAGGCGCCCCGCGCTCCAGGCTCGATCACACCGAGGTCTCTGGCCCGCAGCAGGAGGGCCCGCAGCAGGAGGCTTCTGGTTGGCTGACTTCAGGTTTGATGACTTCGAGCGTGGCGGTTTTGGGCTTGGTGGCTTCGATCGTCGCGGAAGCCACGTACTCTTCGATTCCGGACCCTGGCATCCAGCTGCCGATGATCTCGCGACTCTCCTTCACGTCGATTTTGACCTGCGCGAACCCCGCGCTTCGCAGCCACGCGCCCAATGACTCGACAGAGGCCGCGCCCGCCACACAACCGGTCAGCGCAGCCACGTCGTGTTCGAGGGCCGGGGGGAGCTCCCGCAGCTTGACCACGTCCGAGATGGCGAGCCGCCCGCCTGGTTTCAGTACGCGATGAGCCTCTCGAAACACCGCCTCTTTGGCCGGGCTGAGATTGATGACGCAGTTGGAGAGGATGACGTCGACCGAACCATCGGGCACCGGCAAGTGCTCGATCTCGCCGAGCCTGAACTCTACGTTCGCGGCCTCGAGCTTCTGAGCGTTGGCTCTGGCCTTGGCGATCATGTCTGCCGTCATGTCGACCCCGATGACCCGGCCGGTGGGTCCGACCTGCTTGGCCGCGAGGAAGCAGTCGAATCCGCCGCCGGCTCCGAGGTCGAGCACGACTTCGCCCGCCCGGAGGCCCGCTATGGCCTGCGGATTTCCGCAGCCGAGACCCATGTTGGCTCCGTCGGGCACGGACGCGAGATCGTTGGGTGAGTATCCGAGCCTGAGACTCGCATCCGGATCGCTGCCGCCACAACAGCCCGGAGCGCAACTCGAGGCGGTTTGGCGGGCCACGTGGCCGTATTGCTCGCGCACGAGCGAGCGGACTTCGTCGTTCGATCTTTCGTTCACTGGAAGGGACCTCCTGTTGATCAAGACGAGCACCTCGTCAGAAGGACGCACGTCTTGTTGCGCCTGCTCGGACGCGTCCTTCTCGAAGCGCTCGATCAAGCCTCGGATCGTGTCGCGAGCCTCCCGAAACCGTTGGAGCACCTCGTCGGAAGCCGCGACATCACTGCTGGCGGGGTCGGGGATCGGCCAGTGAATACGCCGGGCTCCGCCGAGAAAGACGGGGCAGACTTCTTCCGCGCAGAGCGTAATCACCGTGCCGATGGTCGTCGGATCGATCGTTTCGACGGACTTCGAGTGGTGGGTCGTGAGGTCGATGCCGAGCTCCGCCATGACCTGGATGGCATATGGGTTCACCTTCGACGGCCGGCTGCCCGCGCTCCACACGGGCACGCGGTCGCCGAAAATCACGCGACCGAGCCCTTCAGCCATCTGGCTACGAGCGGAGTTCGCTACGCAGAGAAACAAGATCCCTTTCTTCTCGGAGCTCATCGAAGATGAGAGTTGGGCGCCGGTCGGCAGAAGTCGACGAAAAATCGCAGGTCCCTCGGCCGTGTCTATTCGGGCAGGGTGATCTCGAAGGCCACAGGCGATAGATTGCCAAGTGACCTTTGAAAACCCGAGTACAGGATGAGTGTCCTATCGTCGGCGAGGAGGATGGGCGGTTTGTCGAGGAACCGAGAAGTCGGCGCGGAGAGGTTGCAGAAATCCTCTCCTTCCCAGAGGCCGATGAGACCGAGGTCGCCCGTGACCACGAGGCGATCGTTGGGCAGAGGCATCGGGAGGCCAAGTCGGACAGTCTGGCTGAACGGCTGAGGGAGCCTCGTCCAGGTGCCGCCGGGCAACTCAGGGTGCCTGTCTCGGACGAAGACCGTGTGGTCATTTCGGGAGACCAGGACGCCGCCCCGCTCCGCGAGCCTCACGGGGCGGCTTCCCAGCTCCGCGTTCGACTCAGTCGGGAGCTCTACCTGCCAGACGGCCCCGTCGTGTCGGCGAATCGATCCGTCCGCGAAGAGCGCGAACAGCTGCGTTGGTCCGAAGTAGAGGACGTCTTTGACGTTAGCGTAGGGTCCCCCGGGGAATCTCGTCGCAATCGTCGAACCGGCCACCCACTCGAGGAGACCTGGGGCGGCATACGCTCTTCCACCTGAGGCTGAAACGAACTCAGGCTCCGGAGCTTCGGTGAGTGGGGTGACGTCGAGATCCTCCCCGTCGAGCCCGAGCTGAAAGCTGAAGCCCCAGCTGATTCCGAAGACAGTTCGAATGCCGTCGAAGGCGAGGTGTCGTATGGGGGGTAGCTGGCCGGCGACGGCGAGTGGCGTGTATTCCAAGGAAGGCGAAAAGTAGCCCAGCTCGGAGACGTCCTCCCGCCGTGTGACGCCGAGGAGACGACCGTCGGGCAGAAGTTGGATCGACTGGAGGTCGAGGTCGGCCGGGGGCGTGAGAGGTCTGACTCGGACGCGGTCGCAGAGCCCGGGCGGAGCCGGCAGGGAAAGGGCCTGAAGCGCAGGGCTGAGTGCGACTTCCTCGTGCCAAGGTCCAATTTTCGTCCCGTCGGAGTCCACCGCCCACGCGGCGACTCGAGGGAGCTCTCCAAGTGAAATGACCTTCGAGAGCTCGGGGGCGCGTGGGAGCGGGCCGAGCTCGAGGCCCAGGGCGCCCGGCGAAGCTGAGTAGGCGAGCGCCCACAACGTGACAACGCCGTCGGGGAGCGCCCAGTCGACGCGGTCCGAGCCCCCTCCGGCCGAGACGTGAGTCTCCACGACGGTACCGTTACTCTCGGCGACGATGAGTAGGGTTCCGACGGACGAGTCCTCGAGGGGCGGCCACTCGACGAACGTGCGATCAGCAGCGGAGTCGCAAGCGACCGAGACGACGACCACGGCCGCGTGCCAGCGCACGACATGATGCTCGCACCGATGTCGAAGCGCCGCAACCGGCCTTGGCAAGGGAGCATGAGATCGCGGGAACACGTTCTCCTGTTCGGGTGTTTGGCCGCGTGTGACTCCCCAAGTGACCGCGCACGATGAGAACCCACGCGACGTTGCGAAGGCAGGCCGATGCCCGAGATTTCTGTCGGAGCTTCGCGGGCTGGTCCCAACTCTGGTCGTGATGGGGGTGGCGCTCTCCGCCCGGTCGTCGATCGCCGATCACTACCACGTTCCGAGCGGGTCGATGGAACCCTCGGTCGAGATTGGAGATCGCATTTTCGTCGACAAGCGCGCTTACGGAGTTCGTGTGCCCTTCACGTCGATCACACTAGGAGAGGCATCGGGACCGAGTCGCGGAGAGGTCGTCGTGCTCGAGTCGCCCGTAGACGGCCGGACGCTGCTCAAGCGGGTCGTGGCCGTTCCTGGAGACCGAGTCGAGGTCCGCTCCGGACAAATCATCTTGGACGGTCGACCGGTACCCATCGAGGATTCCGGACGAGAGGAGGCGCTTGGCACTCACCGACATCGGTTGCGAAGAGGAGACGGCGGTCGGGACTTCGGTCCCGCGGACGTGCCCCCAGGAAAGTATCTCGTCATGGGAGACAACCGGGCGAACAGCCTCGACGGCCGATATTTCGGGCTCGTCGATCGTGATGCCATCCGAGGCAAGGCGCTCGCCGTATACTACCGCAACGGCTTCGGGTGGCTCGATCTGTGAGTCGACCGCGGGTCCGGTCGAGGATTAGATTAGATTAGATTAGAGGTGAGTAACAGCGATCGTACTGGGCGTTCGGCGTAGATCGTGATCCGCGAAGGCGAGTCCGCAGGCTTTCAGTTCGTTCTGGCGCATGTGCTCGGGACAATTCGACCATGCAGACTGAGTGAGTCTGCACTCAGTCAGCGTAGCACAACGTCAGGGCCTCGGCGGGTTCGTTTCTGTCTTCCGCGGCAACGGCTCGATGGAAAAGCTCGGCCGCGAGCGCCGTTGAAAGCTCCACTTCCCGAAGTATGACGGATGGCCGAGTTGAGCACCATCATCGAGGATTTCGGGGCGCCGCTGGCGAGCGGTTATCGTGCAGCTACGCTCGGCCGTTGAGAGGAATCGTGAGGGAGAAAGAACCTAAGCCGCTCGGTGCTGCGTTTACAGTGGACCGTGCTTCGTCACCGTGACCGTCCGTGACCGTGACCGTGGCCCGCGATAGCGAGTTGTGGACGAGGTTGGGGCTCGGTCGATCGCGCCGGCACTCGTGCGCCCCGAGAATTGGAGCTAGCGGAGGTTCTACGCATGGGCGGACCAATACCCACAAATCCTCAGCAAACTCGTGATTTCGACTCAGTCGCCGACCCGGAGCTTGTGTCCCAGGATGGGCGACCAGGAAGCAGCACAGGCCAGAGACAGACACAGCGGCAAGAGGAAGCCCACGGTGCACCAAACCGTACCTTGCGGGGGCCCGAGTTGCCAGTCAGCAAGCGGAGACAGTCTTGACCATCCGATCGTGGTCGGGGGCACGAGGAGCGGCGAGAGGGCGGCGGGCACCAACATGACGACTCCCAGGACGCGCCGGTTGTTCGCGACGACGACTGTGAGCCCGAGAACCGAGCAGGCCATTTTCAAGCCTCCCGGAACTCCTAACCAACCGTACTCATCGATTCGCTCTGCGAGGCAGCACCCAAGAATGAGCATCCAGAAGGTCGTGCAGGCGACGGAGAGGTGGAACAGCCGAAGCCGCCGCGGCGACGAGCTCATGGTCGGGTCGAGGCGCTGCTGGCTGTCTTTTCTCGCAGCGACGCCAAGCACGACGACCGCAGCGCACGTCGCGACGGCCAATGGCCAGAGTTGGCCGATCATCAGATCGCGGACAAAGGCGTCCGGGTCGCTCCCGTCGGATTCAGAGTATCCAAAGAAGTTAACGAAAACCCAACCGTAGGTCTGACCCATCGTGCTCGTGTACGATCCCGTCCACATCCAGGCGGAGGACACCGCCGTGGCGATGGCAAAGGACAGCGCCCACGCTCGCCGCCGCACGATTCCGTAGATTGCGATCGCCGGCGGAACCACCGCCCACGAGATCTGGAGGGTGGGCGGGTCGACGGCATTAGGGACGCGCAGCAGACTTGCCCCGGCCAGACTCACGAGCGCCGTTCCGAGCGCGACGAGCTGGACGCAGCAGCGCTGGACGCTGCAGAGCGCAAAGCACGAACCCAACGCGAGGATACCGAGCACCGTGCCATAGAAGAGTCCAAGCATCGGATAGTCGAGTGCCGTGCAGAACAGCATGATCTCAGTCTACGACCGAAGTCTTTCCAGCAGAAGTGTCGTCAGCGACTTCAGGCGCGACTGTGGGTCGACACGAAGGTCAGCTGCGTCTGCGCTCCGCCTGTACGGCTCCGTGACGCTGCGTCGACGCATGGCCGGCGCCCTCCTCCTCGCGTCCCTTCTCGCTCCGGTGGGACTTCCAATGGACGAGGGCTGTGGCGATCGCCATTCGTAGGCCCGAACCTAAGGATAGAAGTAGAGGAGCCGTTCCCGGAGGACTTGCCTCGCGACCTCGCCGCTCTTACGAACCCACTCCCGGGCGGCGGCGATGAGTATGGTTCCGACGGACGAGTCCTCGAGCGGCGGCCACTCGACGAACATGCGATCAGCAGCGGAGTCGCAAGCGACCGAGACGACGACCCCGGCCGCGTGCCAGCGCACGACATGATGCTCGCACCGATGTCGAGCCGCCGCAACAGATAGCGGGAACACGTTCTCCTGCTCGGGTGTTTGGCCGCGTGTGACTCCCCAAGTGACCCCGCACGATGAGAACCCACGCGACATTGCGAAGGCAGGCCGATGCCGAAGATTTCTGTCGGAGCTTCGCGAGCTAGTCCCAACTCTGGTCGTGATGGTGGCGCTCTCCGCACGGTCGTCGATCGCCGATCACTACTACGTCCCGAGCGGATCGATGGAACCCTCGGTCGAGATTGGAGATCGCATTTTCGTGGACAAGCGTGGCGCTCAGCCATCAGTGGTATAGTCTCGGCATGTTCGGCGACGCATACTTGCTCGGTCGGCGCTGTGCGTGCCCGCAGGAGTCCTCGATCGCCTCGTCGAGGAACCGATTCAACTCGCGGGGCTGGATCCCGAGATTCTTGGAGATTTCGTGCCGACTCTCGACACCACGATCGAGACTTGGCGCGACGCCTACGATCTCGTCGCCTGGCCGAAGCTCGCGGAGCACCTGGCCGAGAGGTTCGAGGTGAACGTCCCACGGTCGAGCTGGCAGCACGCCTTCGAGCCCGAGTCTCAGCAGACTCTTCGCTCGGTGTGTGAGTTGATTGCGCGCCAGGGCACGGTGCCGGTCTTCGTTCCGCAGAAACTCGGGGGCACCCAGTGCGAGGCGGCAGGCGCGTTTCTGTCCATCCGAAAGCTCCTGCAGGTCTCCGGGGTCGACGTTCGCGGATTGCGTCCGTCCACGCCGATCGCGCCCTTCCTCGAGACTCATCCAGGCGTGTTCGCCCGTGAAATTCTCCCGCTCGCGCCAGGCCGGGTACGGCCCCCCGAGGTCCCGGTGGTCTGGAGCCAGGGGTCGCTGGCCAGCGCGTGCGTGTGCGTGGTGCTGTTGGCTGCGGGCATCTTGCTCCCGGTCGTCGTGCTTCTGAGTTGGTTCTTCCGCGGTCCGGAGCCACGGATGACACTCCCGAAGGTCGAGACGTTCTCGGACCTCGCGCGGGCGCTCTCGAAGAGCAGTCGCTGGCACGAGACGATTGGGAGGCTCTCCCTGTCGGACGGCCTCGGCCATACTCTCTGCTCGCCGGAGCCCGGTCCGCCCGCGCATTCCCGCTGCGGGCGGGCGCCTCGCCCTTCAGATGGGGCTCCGCGATCGATCACGAATTCGTATACTTGAGCCTGGTCCACGGTCTGCGCGGCCCGTTTCAAGTCGATGCTTTGGTTGCGGTCACCACGCGCTGTGCGGGAGAGTCAGCTGCGTCTCCGCTCCGTCGCCGCGGCTTCGTGACGCTGGGTCGATGTGTGGTCGGCGCCCTCCCGTTCCTTCTCGCTCCGCTGGGACTTCCAATGGACGAGGGCCGTCGCGACCGCCACGACGACGAATCCGCCTGGGACGACCACGGCGGTGGCGACGAGCGCTGCCTTGGTCCAGCTCGACACGCGCCCACGTCGAGCATGATTCGGGCCAGATTCAGTTTCTCTCGAAACGTAGCTCCGGCGGCCGATCCTACGACATCAGGTGCAAAAGTTGTCGAGGTCAGGCGCGGAAAGATGAGTTCGCAAGGGTCAGGCCATTCTTCGGCCCGCGGCGAGCAGCCGTTCGAGCGGAACCTCCGGATAGAAGTACAGGAGTCGTTCCCGCAGGACTCGCCGCGCGACCTCACCGCTCTTACGAACCCACTCCCGCGTACGGCCGGCCCGCTGCAACTCGGCGAGCTCGGCGAAGGCGTCGAAGAACGACAAGTCGGCTACCTTCAAGACGTCCGGAGCGAGCTCCGGCTCTCCTCGGCCCGCGAGCAAGGCTCCCACGAGCGCGAGCGCCTCGTCCTCCGCGCCCGCCTGCACGAGCCGTAGCGCTCGTTCGATACTCTCGGCTGCCAGTGTTCGGTCGAGCCTCTTCATGTCGATGTATCGACCTCCTACGGCACGCTCCACCGACGCGAACACCACGCGATTGCGAGCGCGACTCAGGACCAACGTGAGCAGATTTGCTCGGGAGCCTATCGCGAGCCGCACCGCGATGGGTGAGAGCGGCCCCACCCACCAGAGCGGGAGCTTGGGCCCGTAGCCGAGGAAGGGCTTGATCCAGCCGCCGGCTCGCTCGCCTCGCTGAAATCGAATCAACTCGCGCCACGGCTCGAACACTTCCTCCCGGCAGAAGCGCGCGCTCGCTTCGTCGAGCTCCGACGAGGTCAGCTCAGCCGAGTAGACGGCGTTCACCCCATGATTGTATCGCACCGCGCACGAGTTGCCTACGCGCGAGCCCTCCGGTATCTCTGATCAGTCGCCACGCGAGCTCATGCCTTCGTTCCCTTCAGGGGCGCCCTGCGTTCGTTCTTGCTGGCGCTCGGGCGGGCTGCGATCCCCGCGACGGCGCAAATGCCGGGCTATGACGAGGAGAGCCTCCGGAGGCTGGAAGAGTATGTCGCGAGCCTGAGCCTCGAGCAGGCGACCGGCGTGCTCGGAGCTCTTCAGGCTCTGCGCGCTCGCCTCGGCCTCATGCTCGTCCGAAGCCCCGACGCACAAAGAATCTCAGCAGAGCTCGACCGCCTCGCCCAGGGTGGGGTCCTCGATCGGCAGCTGCTTTCGACCGGGATCCTCCCGTTGAAAGTCACTCACTATCGCCGAGAGGACGTCTACCGAGCCATGTCGGTTGCGGCGCCCGTGCCTCCGCTGGCGCGTCCTTCGCCGACTCGCGGTGTCGTCGACCTTCAGACGCTCAGCGAGCTCTCCGAGCTGGAGCTCGACGCTATCGTGATCGGATCCGGAGCGGGTGGCGCGGTCGTGGCCGCGGAGCTTGCCGGCGCGGGCGCCAGCGTCCTCATCGTCGAGGAGGGCGCTTGGTTCACCAGGAATGAGTTTGGTGGTCGCGCGCTCGACATGACCACGCGTCTGTACCGAAACGCCGGCCTCACGTTCACTGTCGGCAACCCACCCATCTTCCTTCCCGTGGGCCGAACCGTCGGAGGCACCACGACGATCAACTCGGGGACCTGCTACCGGACGCCGGATCGAGTGCTCGAAGGATGGGTCGCGAGGGGCCTGAGCGAGTACGCGCCCCAGCGAATGGCACCTCACTTCGATGCGGTCGAGTCCGTGTTGGGTGTCACGGAGGCGCAACAGCCCTTCATCGGGGAAGGCGGTCGCCTGATCGCTCGAGGGTGCGACATTTTAGGTTATCGACATGGTCCCCTTCGCCGGAACGCCCCCGACTGCGACGGCCAGGGGCTCTGCGCGCTCGGCTGTCCAACCGACGCGAAGAGATCGACGAATATTTCCTATGTCCCCCTTGCCATCTCTCGAGGCGCTTCCATCGCCCCACGAACGAAGCTCACTTCGCTGAGTCGCTCCGGGCAAAGAGTGACCTCCGTCGAGGTCGAGCACCTCCAGAGCGGTTCGAGATTCACCCTTCGGGCGAGGTTCGTCGTGATCTCGGCGGGCTCGCTGCGGACGCCGCTCATCCTCAAATCGGCCGGGGTCCGCAATGATCTCCTCGGGCGCAATCTCTCGATTCACCCGGCCGCTGCCGTCTATGCAGGCTTCGATCACTCCATCGACCCGATGCACTCGATTCCGCAGTCGTACGCGATCGAAGCGTTTCACGACGCGGGCCTCTTGTTCGAAGGGGGCACGGTCCCCCCGGAGCTCGCCGCTGGCGCGTTCCCCATTTTTGGCAGAGAGCTCCAAGACGTCATGGCTCGATTCGATTCCGTCACGAATTTCGGCTTCATGATCGAGGACGAGGGACAGGGCAGGGTGCTCGGCGAAGTCCGAGACCTCCCCATCATTCACTACGCACTGTCCGACCGGGACTTGCGAAGGATTCAGCGCGGACTCGAAATCCTCATCGGCGTGTACCTCGCCGCCGGAGCAAAGTGGGTGCGCCCGCTCCTCACTTACGACCGTGTGATTCGGTCGCTCGACGACGCGAGAGCCTTCTCGGGCGAGGCCCTGAAACGGTCCTCGCTTCAACTCACGGCCTACCATCCGCTTGGAACGGCGCGGGCCGGCCGCACGGCCTCAGAGGGAGTCGTGGGACCTGATGGCCGAGTGCACGGCACCGACAACCTCTACGTCGCCGACGGATCGATGCTGCCGACTTCCCCCGCGGTCAATCCGCAGGTCACGATCATGGCCTTGGCGCGCTGCGTGGCCGAGCGCCTCGTCGAGCGTCTCGGCTGAGTCTCCCGCCGACGGGCAGCCTCGCTTCGCTCGAAGTTCGGGAGCGGGCTCGACCGAAGAATTTCAACCGCACGGGTTGCTCCGACGTCGCTCGAGCACGATTCCGACGATTCCAACGAGAAGGAGAGTTGGCCACCCCGGAGGCGCTCGATGCGCGGAGGAGCACGCGCACTTCTCGTCCTTGGAGCCTGAGTCGCCGGGCGTGGCACTCACACCTCCGTCCCGAGAACCGGGGCCCGTGCCGCCGTCGGGTCGAATCGGAGAAGAGCCCTCGGCCCATGGGTCGGTCCACGCAGCGCCCTTCACGAGGGCCATGGCGGAGCCTGTGCCCGCTTCTCCGAAGTCGAGGTGCGAGACTTGAAAGCTCTCGTCCGACGGATCGAAGTAGAAGAGGTAGGCCGGATCGTTGATGGGGTTCTGGAGGTCGTAGCCGACCAGTCGATCGCGGGACGGCATGAGCATGAATCGGCCGTCTGGGCGTTGCACCACGTTCGCCACGATCCATGGGTAGGCTGGACGGTTCGTCACCGCCATGAGCTTGGCAGTATCGATTTCAAGGGAGCGCGGAGCTCCGGTGCAGGCGCTCGGCAGGTCGACTTCGCCGAGCCTTCCTTCGGGTCGAATGATCACGAAGAGGTTGCCGTTGTTGCCGATGGTCAGACCTGCTGCCGACACGCTGCTCTTCGTGCTCGAGCCGGTGGCCGGATCGAAGCAAATCATCGGCCCAGCAGCATCGGCGATGCGGTAGACGCCGTCACGCCCGAGCACGAAGCGGGCGGGGGTAGACAGCTCGTTCACGGGAAACATTTCGCCTTGGCTCGTCTGCATTCGGGAATCGAAGACGAGGACGCCCGGCATCGGAGACTCGATGAGTACGTGCAGGCGCCCGCTGTCGTCGTACAGGCAATCCGACGCGCCCTCGATCTCGGGGAATTCGACGGCGTTTTGGGGTACGGCCTTTGCGTTTGGCTCGGTGAGCTCGCGAAGCTTTCCGTCCATGCCGGCTGCGCAAACTCGACCGTCTGGCGCGACACCCATTCCGCGCACGGCTCCGAAGCTCGCGAACAAGCTCGGGAACTCATAGTGATTGAACATGATCGAGACCTCGCCTCGCCGTCCGATTTTATAGAGGTAGGGCCCGCGGAGCGGTTCCGTCCGGCGATTTTGAAGAGTCGCGAGATCGAGGGAGTTCGGTCCGGCGAACATGATGACATCGCCTTTTTCGATGACTTGCTCCACGCGGACCATCTCCCACAAGCCATACATGGTGGGCCCGCCCGCGGCATTTTGGAAGTACGACTCCCAACCCGGCGAGGGCTCGTTACCGAGGAACGGGAGGTTGTGCCCGGCCCAGGGAGTGTACTCGCTGTCGCAGAAACCGTGGGCGCCCTCGAAATCACACCAGAGCTCCCCGTCGGCCAGAGGGACCATCTTGGTCGGAACGGCAGCGCTCAGAAAAGCGCCCATGCCGGTGTCGAGGACGTATGGGGGATAGTCGCCACCGCGGGCGAGGATGACAGGGTCGGCGTCCGGAGTGAGTCCTACCAGCAATGTGTCCATGTTGCCGGTGACGAGGACGATGAGTCGATCGGCCACAGGATCGAAGCCGACGATGCGGACGTTGGTGTAGGTGTCCGGAAGAAAGGTCCCGCCGCCCATGAGCGGGTCGGCGCAGGTGCCGAGCCTCGACTTGCAGACTTCTGCGGGGAGGTCGAAGAGCACACGCACGGGCCGATCGCCGAAGACGAGCACGCGATCTCCGAGTGGACTCACGAGGAAGAGGCGGCTCCCCTTGCCTGGGATGATACGTGTTCCACCGACGGCCGCGCCGACCAGGCCTTGGAGGTCGCCGAGATTGACCACGAGCTCGGACGTGCCGTCGACGAGCGACCATCTCATGACTTCGGTGGCGGTCTCTCCGACGGCGTGCACGCCGTCTTCGGTGAGCCAAGGACCGTACAAGGAACCCTCGAAGACCTTGGTGCCCTTCTCGTCGTAGCACTTCCCCATGCCGCAGAGGTACTTCGAGTTCCAGACTTGTTCGTCGACCTGAATGTCGAGGCGCTCGCGAATCAGCGATGAGTACGCGTAGTCGACGGTCAGGTCGTGGCGCCGGCTGGGGGCGGGATCGTCGCTGCCGACGGCTGGGTTCGTGTGATAGACCCGTGACTCGAGGATATCTCGGGTCCCGCCGCCATCGCTGTCCTTGGCATAGTCGGACGTGCCGAGGAGGCGCTCGTCGGAAGCCGTGAGTCCGTCTTCATCGAGGTCGATCGTCTCCGGATCGTAGTGGAGCTTGAAGGTGCCCATCGGACCTTGCGGCCCCAGCGTGGTCGAGAAGAGTGGAGCGTTCGGACCCTGAATCATGCCGATTTGGCGAAGGTTGCCCGGGAGGACCTCCTGAAGGACGGTGGAGAGCTCGATGTGACCGGGGCGGTCATTTGGATTTGGCGTTCCGTCGAGCCTGAAGGTCGCGACGCCCACGCCCTCGTAGACTTGATGCCCGGCAAAGGGTGAGAGCAAGAACCGGTGGCCCGACACGGGCCACACGAAGAGTGTCTCCGTCGTCTTGTCGATCCCCAGGCTGGTCGAGAAGGAAAGTGTATTCCGGATCTCCCGACTCGGGGCGGACGACACGGCGTTGTGAGACACGAGCTCGGGACCGTGTCGCACGACGATATTTCCGTCCAGCTTGCGCTCGATCAGCCAGAGGAGGTCCCAACTGATCCCCCCATATGCGACCTCGATGGAGAGTACCGTGAACAACCGGCCGTCGGGGGCGAAGACCATCGCGCCGAAATGATCTCCGACCTTGGTCGCCTCGACTGGGATTGCCGGGAGAAGCTCGGACCATCGACCGCCGGGCGCGACTTGGGCTTCCACGTCCGCGAGGGGGAGGAACAGCTCGACGGCGAGTGGGTTGCCGGCACCGAGGCACTCGACGCCTCGGTTCGAGGACACGCAGAGGCGATGCTGGGCGTCGACAGCCGTGAAGAAACCGAAATTGGAGCCGTACATCGACGTCATGGTTGGTGGGTTGCTCGTTGGGGTGAGATCGACGCGCCCGAGCACGTCGTCCTCGCGATCGCAGTGAGTACGGTACAGCGTGATGGCCCAGCGACCGAGCTCCCCGGACTCCCAGGCGACGGCTAGGGCACCTTCGCCCGCGACGTCGGTTGCCCAGTTCTTCTGGCCCGGCGCGCTCGAAACGAGGTGAGCGATCGGCGCGTTCACACACGAGTAGCCCAAGTACATGTTGCCCGCGCCGTCGAAGCTCACTCCGCGCTCGGGCGTCACGAGGTCGGTGTCGACGTCGCCGGGCTGACCGAAGATACCGAGCTCACCGGCCTGGGCGGCAAGGCTCGGCGTGAGAAGCGAAAGGGCGAGAACCGGGGCCGCGATGCGCACGCCTCATTGAGGCACGGAGTGGACATTTTGTCGCCCCCTTCGCGATGGCATCGAGAGACGGTGGCTCCGATCGACCGGCTTCCGACCCCGGAATCCGACTCAGACTTCAGACCTCCGACTCAGACCTCCGACCCAGATGTAGTCGACTGCTCGCCCGTAAGCGTTCAGCCGTCAGCCGTCAGCTCTCAGTAGGATCAAGCGCTCACGGTGTCTTCTCGCCTGCACGACGTTGCCCTTTGATCATCGCTCCATACACACGACTTGCGACATTTCCCCGGTGACCTCGACCGGGCCGAATCCTCCGACGTAGCCCAGAGTCTCGCAGTAAGAAAACGCGGCGACGCTGCAACTCACCGGGTCAGGCTGACACCGCGTCGCGTGCTGGGCGAGCAGGTCGTTCGGGATCTCGACCACAGTTCCGTCCGAGACGCAGGCCACGTCGATCGAGCTCTCGCGCGCTCGAACCGGACCGAACCCGCTGATCGCACCCACCGACTGGCAGTATCGATGAACGGCCGTCACACACGAAGCGCCCGTCGGTTCGGTCGTTCCGTCGCAGTCGGAGACGAAGGCAGCCAGCTCGAGATAGGTCGTCTCGCGCAACTCACCCGTGAGGCACACCACCGAGTCGAGCCAACGGTTCGACGAGCCCGAGTGACCAGAAGCGGGCCCAAAACCGGTGTTGAAGCAGTCGAGCTCGGAACAAAACTCGTGCGTCGCCTCGTTGCAAGGCCTCGTGCCGAAGTCGGCCGACGAAGCGCAGTCGGCTCGGCTCGAGCTGAGGGTGGCGAGCTCAAAGGGGATGAAGCTCGACCGCGGACACGAACACTTACTGGACGCGCAGATCGCGCCGCTCGGGCACGCGCGGTCGCACGCGCCGCAATGCCTCGGATCCTGCTCCAAGTCGACGCAAGAGTGTGAGCAACCGGTTCGCTCGCCACACCCGCAGACGCCTGCGACGCAAGGGTCTTCGGGGCCACAGGTGAGATGACACTCACCGCAGTGCTCGGGATCCGTGCTCGGGTCAATCCAAACACCGTCACATCGACCGAGGCTCTCCGCGTCTCGCGCCCGCGGCACGATCGCGCAGAGCGCATGGGCGAGATCCGGAGCGACGCCCAGCGGAGGCGGATCTGGCATCGTCGCCTCCCGGCCCGTCAGGGCCTCGAAGATCACACATGCCGCCAGGAGTGTTCCAGCCGGTGACGGATGACTTCCATCGGAGTGATGAAGGACCACCCCCGGCAGCTCCGCGAGCGCTAGCTGCCAGGCGATCCCAACTCGGGCGGTTTTGTCGCCGTTGACTTCGGCAGCCATTTGATAAGTTCGATCGATTACGCTGGCCATCTCCTCCGGCCCCCCGCGAATGGTGGCATAGACTCCGTCGCCCTCTCGCCGGGCCCAGGTTGCGTACCAAACGCCTGGAACGCCCGCGCTGCGTAGGAGGTCGGAAAACGGCCTCGCGGCGAGCGCGAAGTTACTCTCCGTCAGCGAGGGCACGGCTTCCAGACTCTGACCCTGCAAGACGACTCGATCGAGCCCGCCTTGTGCAAGGCGAGCTGTCACCACGGGGAGGTGTTGATACAAGAAGGCGCCCCCAACGGCGTGGACTTCGACCTCGATCGAGGCGCCTGGTGTCGCGGCCCCGAGCTGCCTGACTACGTCCGGCAAGTCGTTCGCGTTGGTATAGCTGTTTCCGACGAACAGCACGCGGAGCGGCGGGCCCGCGTCGGGCTCGACCGCGGCGTCCAAAGGGCTCGTCGAAGCGTCTCCGCCCACGCCCGCGTCCTTGTCCATCGCCCCGACACCTCCGTCGTCGGCGGCGATCGCGAGTTGGCTGACTCGCCCTGCGCAGCCCGTCATGACCACCAGCGCGAGCAGGGGAGCGCGGCTTCGACTCATCCGATCTTGATACCATCGCGTCGACGTTCCGTCTCGACCGAGGTGGGCGTACGACGATCGTCGTGGTGACATCGACCTTGTGTTTCAGGCAAAGGGTGGGTCGGATGACGCGGCGCAGCAATCCTCGGCTGGACTCCGTGCGAGGGAGCCCCTACCGAATCCTCGGAGCCATCCACCGGGGCGGCATGGGGGAGGTGTTGCTTGCGAGCGCGGAGGGTGCTCATGGCTTCCGTCGGCGGGTCGTGCTGAAGGGTCTGCTTCCTGAGTTGGTCGAGGACGAAGTGAGCCTCGATCTGTTTCGCAGAGAAGCGATGATCATGTCGCGCCTCGATCACCCGAATATCGTCCGGGTCATCGACTTCGTATTCGTCGACGGCCAGCCCTTTTTGGCGATGGAATACGTGCGAGGCCGAAATTTTCAGCAAGTGATTCAGCGCGCGTCCCGGGTCGGGGAACGCGTTCCGCTCGGGGTCGCGCTCGCCGTCGTCGGGGGTGTGCTTCGCGGGTTGCACCACGCGCACGAGGCGATGGACCCGGACGGCCAGCCGCTCCACGTGGTTCACCGCGATGTGAGTCCCGGCAACGTACTGCTGAGCTACTTTGGGGAGGTGAAGGTCACCGACTTCGGAATCGCGCTCGCGGAAGGCGAGCGGAGGCATACGGAGAAAGCAGGGATCCGCGGCAAGGCGCGCTATTTGGCTCCGGAACGCGTGGTCGGCCAGCCCGCATCGCCGAGGAGCGACGTGTTCGCCGCAGGAGCGGTGCTTGCGGAGGCGTTGACGGGCTCCGCGCTGTTCGACCGCAAGGGTCTGAACGCGACGCTGTTGGCGATCCTTCGGGCCGACCGACAGAGTTTGATCGACGGAGTTTTTGCCGACGCCGGTGAGGTCCCCGGGCTTCGAGGCGTACTCTCGGGCGCGCTCGCCAAGCGGCCGGAGGATCGGTTTGGGTCCGCGCTTCAAATGGCCGAGGCGATCGCGGGCGTGGAGCGTGCCTCGGGTGGGGCGATGACGAGCCACGAGCTCGGATCCCATCTTCGGAGCATGTTTCCAGAGGCCGACGCTGGCGAGCGGAGCCTTTCGCTTTTCGCGTCCGCCGAGAGCCTCGAGCCGCGAACGGTTCTCGAGTCTGAGTTCCCGAGTGAGTCTTGGAGGCAGCGGATTTCGACTCCGCCTTCCGCGCCCGAGCGGGCGCGCTCGATTCAGGAAGTGGACCCGCCGCGGCCGGCCAGTCGCTGCTTCGACGTCGATGCATATTTGCTCGAGACGTACGCGAAGGTGAGTCCGAGCGAGCTGAAGGTGAGTCCCATCGAGCGCAGCCGAGGTCCGGTTTGGAATGCCGAAGCCGCGTTGGCCGAGCCGCTGGCCCGGCGTCCAACGATTCCTGACGGTGACCCTGTCGACCAGGAGGCCCCGCTCTTGGATCCGACCGGGGCGTTTGGTCGGCTGGGTCGTCTCAAACTCATGGGTCTGGGATTGGTAACACTCGGCGCGCTGCTGGTCTTGGCAGTTTGGTCGTTGAAGCCTCCGAGTCCGCTGAGCGATCCTGCGCCTCGCGCGAAGGAGGAGACACGGACGCTGGAACCCATCGTCATCGTGCGTCCGACGTCGTCGTCGCGTCCCGAAGTCTCCGACGAATAGACGAATTTACCTCCTTCAGCCAAGTGACCCTCGGTGAGTTCGAGACCCTCTCACCACGGTGGCCTGCGGTTTCTCTCGACGTTTACGTCCTTTGGGGTAGGCTAGACCGATGCTCGGACGCACCGCGCTGTGGCTCCTCACGGGTTGTTCGCTCTCGTGCCAAGCCGAGAGCCGTGTGATCGCACTTCCGGAGCTCGGTGGGGTCGCAGCGCACTGGGCACGGGTAGCAGAAGGCGTAGTGGTCGAAGTCTCGAGCCTGCACGAACGCGACGTCACGCGCATCGAGACCGCCGACGACGAGGAGATTTTCTTGGTGGCCCTCGATCCCTCCGGGTTGCCGCGTCATTTCGCGTTGGACCTCGAACGGCAGGGCCAGATTGAGCTCTTCGATGGAGATGTAGCGGCCTGCCCGGACGGACGGGTTGTCGGTCCGTTTTCGCGGGAGGCCCATCTGCCTCCGCTTGCTTTCGAGCTTTGGAGGCTCGCCGCCGACGCGGACGCGTTCGCGCAGGTGGACCGAGCGCTGGCGCCCTCGTGGTTGAGCTCGTTGGTGCTCAGGTTTCCGGTTACCGGCCATTGCGGCGCGGGCCTCGACGGTCCAATGGAAGCAGAGTTTGGCGCGCGAGGAATCGACCTGATCCGAGCAAAGTACGTCGAGCCAGATTTGGTGGTCGCGACTGATCTCGGGCCGCGACTGTTCGTTCTTCGTCGCGGACAGGACACGCCCGTTTCCACCGCGACAGTCGGCGCGGCCATCACCGATCTGGCGGTCGCGCGAGCGGTGCCCGGCGGTCCGATCGTCTTGACGACTCACCTAGATGGCACGATCCAGCGGCGGCGGCTCGTGTCGGACGCGCTCGAGCTCATCGACGTCGTTCGAGCGGGCCCCGCGCTCATGCGAAGCGTTGCGATCTCCGAGTCAGGAGAGGTGCTCGCTGCGGGAGACGCCGGGATAGTCGGATACGCCGCTGCCGGTGACTCCGCCTTTGCCTTTTCCCAACTCGACGGCGCACCAGGATTGAACCGCATCGCTTTTGGTGAGCTGCAGCTTCCCCACGTCGTAGCCCTCGCGGGGGGGGCGGTCGCGATGGGAGACGTTCGGACCGGTGAGTTCGAGGTTACTCAGCCGACGACACGAACCGCGGTACAAATCCTTCGTGTCCCATTTCCCAACGGGCGCTCCGAAGTTTGGCTCGTCGATACTCTCGGGGCCGTTTTTCGTTGGTCGAACGGTGTCTGGAGCAGCGTGACGGTCACGCTGCCTCCTGAAGCCATCGCGTGCTCGGTGAGGGGTGAGCCGAACGAGTGCGGAGTTCCGAACCTCGAGCAGACCATGACGACGATCCTCCCTGTCTCGGTGGATCCGCCCGTCCTGGTGGCTGGGTTCTTGGGGTGTAACGGGCTCGTGAGTTTCAATCCGGAGGCTCCCTGTACAGGATGGCTCGGAGCGCCGCGAGCGATCAGCCCGATCGAGAACGTGCGCGACTCGGATCGTGTCGATCGGCTCCTGTTGTTTTCGACCTCCGCGGGGGGCCTTTACGAGGTGCAGGTCCCCTGATCGCCGTGGGACCACGCCACGGGCGGATGACTTCACTCGGCGGTGGATTCTCCACACGGTCCGCGGAATTTTGCGCTGATCCGTGAAATTTCCATACGAAGCCCGAAGCTCTCGAGCTTGTACATCGAGATGAAGGTCCGGTCGTCGAGCGGAGTCACTGCCTGAATGAAGGGCGTGAGTGCGACTTCCGCCGGGCAGTACCCGAGCTCGGGCTCGTACAACACGTAGGATGGGCCGAACAAGGCGAGTCTCCCGAGCAACATTCCGGTCGGACCAAGCGCATGGAATTGGTCGAAGGCCAGCAACCTCGCGCTCCGATCGTTCAACTCGTCTCGCCCCAGACCATCGATCGGGACCCACGTGTCGGCCTCCCAACGAGCGACGACGAGTCCTTTGTCCCGGGAGGAGCCGGACGCAAACGTCCCTCTACCCTCGATCGTCGCGACGCCGTATGGCCTCCCTGGAAAGGCGACGATTTGGGGTCGACCGTTTCCCGCGCGCACGATCTGACTGGTGAGCTCGGGGCCGGGCACGATCGCCATGACGTCCGACGGGCCCAACCACGCGATGCCTGGAGTCATCCCCTCAGCGAAGGACTGATCTCGGAGGAGCTCCAAATCAGGTTCGATGGCATAGACCACCGACCACTCGGTCCCGTCAAAGCGCTCCACGGTGCCCGCGTCGGTGACTGCGAACAGCTCGAAGTCCGCCGGCTCCTTCGACGCGACCAGGCCGAGAGTAAATTTCGAGGACGTTGAGGTTCGGACGTCCACGAATTCGAACGTCTCGCCCAGCCGCCCGTGCGCGAGCGCTCCGTCCTTTCTCGCCAGCCAAACTTCGTCCCCTCGCCCGGCCGCGGCAGCCCAAGGACCGTTGGACGCATCGATGGGTTGTAGCTCGGGCTCGGTCTTTCCAACCCAGCCCACTTGCCACGACGTTCTGCGCTGGTCGGAGGTGCCGACGACGACCCGCCCGGGGCTCACCGCCGACGCGAAAGCGCTGAACGCGTCGACCCGTCCAAGCGGTTCGATTTCGAGCTCATGCGCCGTCTCGCGGCAACGTGCCCTCGGGTCGGCTGGCAAGCGGGCTGACAGCAACTCATCGGAGTCGCTGATTTCCGCAGGGACCCATGCGGCACCGCCTTCGTCGAGGGCAAGCTTGGTCTTGGGGTGGATCCACACCTCGGCGGTCGGAGTGTCGAGCAGCTCGATCGGGCCACTGGTGAGTCCGGAGACGTCGAGCGAGCACGGGAGCTCGAGCACGAAGGCCGGCAAGCCATCCTTGGCCGACGAGCTCTGAAATGGGCTTTCGAGGCGTTCATCTCGGCTGAACGCGTAGATGGGGGCGATGCCCGACGCGTCGAAGAATAAGATTCCGGCGGGGGAGCTCAGGTCGGGCAGCTCGATCGACGAGGTCGAGTGGCATGCGCCGACGAAGGTCAGGCTCAGCGCCCTGGCTACTCCTCGAGACATCCCGGGTCAGGAGTGTAGATCATCAAAGCCCGCTTGTCACTCCGCGCAACGCGCTCACGCGCTCAAGGCGATCAACGCGTTCGCCCGTTCAACTCACCGAGGCGGTGCGGACGCAGACTCCGTGTGTGCAGAGTTGGTCCGAGGGGCACTGGTTCGACGCTCCGCAAGTCAGTCGGCATTCTCCTGCTTCCACGCAGACGTACTCGGTGGGGCAGGGGGCATCTCGAGAGCACTTCTTGCCCTCGTAATTCGGAGGCTCGAAGCACGCGACGAGCAAGATCCCGGCGAGCAGCGTCGTTCGCAGCGAGTCAGCGACCACGTGCGGTCTCGCTCAGAAATTGCGACATTCCTTCGGTCTGGGCAGAAGGTCGCAGGGCGGTGAGGATCCGATAGCTTCGCGCCGCACTCTCGAGGTCCCCGCTTGCCATGAGCGCGTCGCCGAGTCTTCGATGGGAGTCGGCGTGAGCGGGGTTGAGCTCGGTCGCGCGGGTCAGCGCCTTGACCGCGAGGTCCAACTGACCTCGACGAAGCGCCTGATCTCCGATCTGGAACGACTCTGAGTGCGACATTTGCAGGAGGCGGTGAGTTTCGAGCGGCTGTTCTTCGACGGTCACTGCCGGCGCGGACGCGGCGACAGGCCGCGGCTCGTGTGAGCCCGCGCCCGTCTGGGCCCAACCGGCGGCCATTCCGAGCGCCGTACCGCCGACCGCACTCATCAAGGAGATACGAGGTGATCGCCGGTTTTTTGCGAAGCCAGCGCAGGTCTTGGCGAGCTCGCCCGCCGTCGGTCTTCGATCGGGGTCGTTGGCGAGCAGGCGCTCGATCAGCGCCCGGTCGTTGGCGCTCGAGGTGGTCGACCAAGTCGGACCCTTCCGAATCGACGCCAAGAGGGCGTTCGTGTCCGCCCCTTCGAAGGGTCGTCGACCTTCCAGCAGCTCGAACAGGAGCACGCCGAGCGAGAAGATATCCGAGGCCGGAGTTGGCTCTAGATCCAAAAGTCGCTCCGGCGCCATGTACGGCAGGCTTCCGACGATCCTGCCGAGTTTGGTGAGTCTCGTGAGCGCGCTGCCAAGAGCGATGCCGAAGTCGATCAATACGACGCGACCGTCGTCGCAGCAGACGACGTTGGCGGGCTTGATGTCGCGATGCACCACGCCCACGGCGTGGACGCTGCTCAGAGCGGAGGCGAGGCACTCGACGACGAGGAACGACTCCCTGCGGCTCAGGCGGCCTGCGGACATGCGTTCGAGCAGGGTCCGGCCCTCGAGGCGTTCGGTTGCGAGGAACGCGACGGACTCACCGGTGCTGCCGACCGTCCACCCGTAATCGAGGAGCCGAAGGACGCTCGAGTGTCGCGCGCGAAGCAGCGTCGCGACTTCGTGAAGAAATCGTCGGCTCCGTTCGTCGATCTCGGCCTCGATCAGCTTGAGCGCGAGACGGTCGCCGCCTGGAGTCTCCGCCTCGTAGACGATACCCATCGCCCCGCGCCCGAGGGTCGAGGTGATGCGATAGGGCCCGAGGGTAAGAAACTCTCCATTCGCGCCATAGCTAGCGGAGACTCGACGCGACGAACCGTCGGCCTCGTTGGGTTGCGCGTTCAACGGGACGAGTATACCGCGACGGAGGCCTGTTGTTTCGCCCTAGATCGCGTGACGCCGCGCGTCCTGAAGTCTTCATCGACCGACGCACTTCGCAGACCAGAACCGAGTACACTGCCAGCGTGCGCGTCGGGATCTCCTATCTCGCGGGATGGCTCTTCCTGGCGGCCGGGCCGGCGACGTCGGTCGCGGAGCCGATTTCTGCCGCTGACGAGGGCATCGCGCTGTTCGACCGTCGTGATTTCGGAGGGGCTCTGGCCAAGCTGACGAACGCCTTGGCGGACCATCCGAGCGCGGGGCAGGAGGCGCGAATTCGCGTGTATATCGGACTCATTCAGTGGGCGCTCGATGAATCTGCGGACGCTCGTGTATCGTTTTCGCGCGCGATCGAGCTCGATCCGCGCGTGGTTCTTCCTTCGCGGGTGCCGCAGGACGCCCGCGCACTCTTCGAAGCGCTACGCCCGAAGCCCACGAGATCCTCGCCCGGTCCTTCGGACGTGAAGTCGGCGCGTGATCGAAGGGTCACGAGCGGAGCAAACGATGCCGAGCGTGGTGAGCGTGGTGAGCGTGGTGAGCGAGGTGAGCGAGGTGAGCGATCGGGGGCCCGACGCCGGGCCGATCGAGCCTCCACGCCGATCCCAGCGCTGCCGGATTCGTCCGAGGTCGTGGTCGCTACGGCGACGCGGACGGGCGCGCTCGATGGGGCGCCAGACCCCGCCATCCCTTTGCGGCCGAAGTCAGAGGTGCCTCGAGCCCTCGCCGTCGCGGTCGTCTCGGTGACCTCGGCGACCCTTTTGTTGAGTGCGACATTTGGTGCGCTCTCGGCGGTCAACGCAGCGGGCGCGCGAGACGAGGCGTGGGCCCGGGACGCTCAGGAGCGATACCGGACGGCGTCGGCTCAGCGGGAGCTCGCGCTTTGGGGTTTGGGTTTCGCGGCGCTCGGCGTGCTGGCGACCAGCGTTGGGCTCATCGCGGACTGAACGATGCCCTTGCGAAGGAGAAGCCTTCGGTTGAGTCTGGCCCAGCTGAGTCTGGCCCTTCTAGCGAGCGTCCTGGGGTGCTCGTCGGAGGCTCGTCGCATGACGCTCGAGCTCCCGGAGCCGGACCACGACGGAGCTGCTCTCTTGCTCACGCTCGGCCCGGCGCATTTGTCGAAGGCCATGGGTCCGAGCGACACCCTGGAGATCGAACACGAGTCCGACGAGCCTACCGAGCTCGAAGTGATGATTTACGACCGTCCGTTGGACACGCTTGGGTACAGGGAGGGGCAGGATCTCGGGGCGAAGGCCGGGGAGCAGCCGCGGCCGTTGCCGAGGCCGGACCGTACCTATTCAGCGAGGATCGACGAGGAAGGCCCGAGCGGTTGGACTTTCGCCTTGGAGCCGAGCGGTCGAGCCAAGGAGTATGCGTGGGCACCCCAGGACTCTTCGTTCTTGTGTACCTGCTTCGGCCGCCGCGCGACGAATGTCGCACTCATCCGATCTGCTTCGGACGCTCGATATGCCATCCCGCTCGACGAGGGCTCAGTGCTCCTCGGAACGGCGGACGAGGGCTTCGTATTCGGTCCGTCCGACGAGCCCGAGCGGGTCGCCACGTCAACGGCGATCGAGATCACCGCGGGCTTTCGAACATCGGACGGGCAGCTGTGGTTTGCGAGCGAAGAGGGTGAGCTGTTCAGCGGGACACTCGGCGAGCGAGCCCTTTCCCTAGAGAGAGTGGCCGTGGCCCCGGTGGCCGACGGGATCGGCTGGATCTCCGGTCGCGGAGCTCGCGACGACTTCGAAATATATGCACTCTCGACGAGCGGGAGGCTGTGGAAATTCGGGCCGCGCCGGACGGAGGAGCTCGAGGTTGACGGGGAAGGTCTGTTTCCGCCCATGGAGCCGATGAATCGCCGAGCTGGTGTGGCATATTTGGGACCCGGGTTGGTGGTCGCCGTGGCCTTCAGCTCGCCCGAGGTGGGCGTATATCGAGACGGGAGACTCGAGCGCTCGTCGGTGGAGAGCGCGGGTTTGTCGGTCGGTCTGACGGCGGTCGCGCGTACGGAACATCTGGGTACGGTGATCGGCACTGCAACGGGCAATTTGCTGAGTGATGTGGGTGGGGAGGGCTTCAAGCTCCTTGCGAAGGGCGCGAGCGCAGGACCCCATGTCCGAGCGATCTACGAGGCGGGTCCTGGGCACGTGATGTTTGCGGGGTCTCACGGATATTTTTCCGAGTATCGCCAGGACCTCGATGCGCTCTGCTCGGCTCGGGCGCTCTCCGGCAGCACGGTAACTCTCATTGCGCCGCAAGGCTCGGATCTGCTGCTGGTGGGGGGTGGCTCTGGAGCGACCGACGGGAGCCTCGTGGTGGTTCGCCTCAGCCCGGTCGCGTGTGAGTTGTAAGAGCGGGGTAAGAGTATTGTGAGGGACGGACGCCGATAGTCATGACATGCGTCGAAGATGGGAATTGCTTTCGTGTTCGTGTCTCTCGCTCGTGGCCTGCGGGGGAGAGGAGGTGGAAGAGGAGCTCCTGCTCGAGTCCGCGGGCGAGATTCAAGCATCGATCCGATGCGAGGAGCGAGAAGAGCGAGCTTATGACCATGGAGCTCTGGCTCCTATACGAGTGGTGAGTGTCGACGGTCGGCCGGTGGAATTCGAAACGGCGAACGCGTTTTCGGTCATGCGCGACGCGGCAGAGGTCCAAGGGGTCGCGCTTCGGGTCCTCAGTGGATTTCGAACGAACGAGCAACAGGCTCAGCTCTACGAGTGTTACCTGAGTTGTAGCTGCAACTCGTGCAACCGAGCGGCCCGCCCCGGGTACAGCAATCATCAAAACGGACACGCTCTGGACCTGTATACCAGCGCGGGCGTAGTGAGTTGGTTGAGAGCCAACGGGCACCGCTTCGGATTCAGCGAGACGGTTCGAGGGGAGCCGTGGCACTGGGAGTGGTGGGGCGGCGGGCCCGGCGGCGGACCGTGTACGCATGAGCCGCCCCCAGCGCCTCCGACCGGCTGTGGAGTTCTCGGCCCGGGTCAAGCGATGGGGCCGGGACAAGTCCTCTCGTCGTGCAGCTCGACCTTTCAGCTCGCGATTCAGGCGGATGGGAACGTGGTTCAATACCAGGCGGGCCGGGCGCTCTGGGCGACGGGGACGGACGGGCGATCGATCGGGACCTTCGTGATGCAGGGAGACGGGAATCTCGTCCTCTATTCATCGACCGGAGAGCCGCTATGGGATTCCGGTACTCATGGACAACCGGGCGCCTACCTCATCAATCAAGACGACGGGAACGTGGTCGTGTACTCGGCCTATGGCCGGGCGCTCTGGGCGACCGATACGGTGCAGAGTTGGAGCGAGGGACCGGCGACGACGGCGCAACCCCCGCCAACCTGCGGCCGGCTTGGATCCGACGCTTCGCTTCGTCCGGGTGAGTTCGTGCGCTCGTGTAATGGCCGCTATCTGTTCGTTCACCAAGCCGACGGGAACGTCGTACTCTACGACGAGCCCGCCGCGACCCCGCTGTTCCACACCGGTACTCACGGGCAGGCAACTCGGGTCCTGGTGATGCAGGGCGACGGGAATCTGGTCCTGTACGGAGCCGGAGCCTTGTGGGACAGCCGGACCCCCGGGAGCTCCGGTTCCGTTCTGGCGGTCCAAGACGACGGCAACGTAGTGATTTACACACCCGCGGGGCGGCCGATCTGGGCGACTCACACGCAGAGATGAGATTGGCGCGCACCCTGCCACTAAGTTCACGCCGTGTTCCCGCAAATTGTGCGACCTGCCGATTGACTATCGGCCGAGTTACCCCTAGTGCTGAGTACGCGTGGACACGCGCGAGCTCAGGGCCGCGACGCCGGAAAAAACGGTGCGTCTTGGACGCTACACCGTAGTGGGTTTGCTCGGCGTCGGCGGCATGGGCGACGTGTACGAGGCCATCGATGAAGAGCACGGCACTCGGGTGGCGCTCAAGACGTTGCGAAAGCTCGACCCCGATCGGCTGCTGCTCTTCAAGAACGAATTCAGGGCGGTCGCCGGTCTCTTTCACAAGAACCTCGTTCCCCTCTACGAGCTGAGTTACCACGACGGGGATTGGTTCTTCACCATGGAGCGGGTCGAAGGAGTGCCCCTCCCGGTCTGGCTTCGCCGTCCTGCCGGAGCCTTGGCCGAGTCATCCCCGGCGGCGAGCTCGGAGGGCTCGACGATCTTGCCGCCCGGCGAAGAGCTCGAATCGGTTCGGACTGCGCCGGCGCGACCGCGAGCGTTGTCCTCTCCGGGTCTGATGGCTCCGGAGGGTGGTGCGGTGGCGAGCCCGGCCTGTCATTTGGGCCGACTCATTCCGGCCCTCGCCCAGCTGCTCGACGCCCTCGAGTACCTTCACGTGCACGGGGTCGTCCACCAAGACCTGAAACCGAGCAATGTTCTGGTCGAGGGAAACGGCGTCGTGAGGCTGCTCGATTTCGGGCTGATCACCGCGATAGGTCAGTATATGAAGCTCCGTCGGGAGAGCACGATCGTCGGGACGCCGGCGTACATGTCGCCGGAGCAGTGGGCGGGCAAGCCGGCCACGCCCGCTTCGGACCTCTTCTCACTCGGCTGCATCATGTTTCAGAGCCTGACCGGTCAGTTTCCGTTTCCTGAGCGAGCCGCGCACGTGTCGGAACCTCCGCGGGTGGAGCGATGGGTATCGGGTGTGCCTCGCGCGCTCTCGGAGATTTGCTTCAGACTCATGTCGGCCAGTCCGGAGCAGCGACCGACGATCGCGGAGGTGCGGGCGGCGCTTGGTCTGGGCGCCGGTGTCTCGGTCGAGTTGCCGTCCACTCGTTTCGTGGGGCGTACTCGGGAGCTCGAGACGCTTCGCCATGCCACGCAGAGGGTTCGGGAGGGTGGGACTCGAATCGTGTTGGTCTCGGGTCTATCTGGCGTGGGGAAGTCGGCCTTGGTGCGGAGCTTTTTCTCGGAGCTTCGAGGCGAGGGCGCTCCTCTGATCTTGCGAGGGCGCTGCTACGAGCGCGAGTCGGTGCCCTACAAAGCCTTCGACGGTATGATCGACGAGCTTGCGGTGCGGCTCTCGCGTTACACGGTGGAGGAGCGTGCGACGGTGCTCCCCTTGTGGTTCAGCGAGTTGGCGAAGGTCTTTCCGGTGCTCTCGAGGATCCCGTCCGACGGTCCCGCGTCGGGAACCACGTCGGCGATGGAGCTCCGGCGGCGTGTTTTGGACGGGCTTCGTGAGCTTCTCGCCCGCATGGCTTCGAAGCATCCGTTGGTGTTGGAGATCGACGATCTTCAATGGGCTGACGACGACAGCGTGGCGCTGTTGACGAAGGTGCTCGAGTCGCCACCGGCCGGCCTTTTGTTGGTGTTGGCATTTCGGCCCGAGGAGGTCCTCGGCAATCCGAGAGTCGCTCGATATTTGGAGTCCGTGGCGCGGGTCGCGTCGGAGTGGGTGGACTCGATCTCGATGGGTCCGCTCGATCCAGACGACTCGGTGGAGCTTGCGCGGCACACTTTGATTTCGCTCGGGCTGGACGCCGGGCCCGCCGCGTCGATCGCCGAGGAGTCTGGCGGGATTCCGTTCTTCTTGGAGGAGCTGGCGCGCTCGGTGGCGCAGCAGGGGAGCGGCGCGAGCACTCACCTTGGATTGGACCGCGCGTTCATCGAGCGCGTTCGGGCGTTGCCGGAGTCGGAGCGTTCGCTCGTCGAGGTGCTTTCGGTGGCGAACAATCCGGTCCCCTTGTGGGCGGCCTGTAAAGCGGCGGGTCTCGAGGGGGGAGCGTTGGCGGCGCTCACCGCGGTCCACCGTGGTCATTTCATTCAGTCCGCTGGCGTCCGGGCCGAAGACCGAGTTGCCATCTACCACGACCGAATGCGCGAGTCGGTGATTGCGAACCTATCGCCCGAGCGTACGCGGGAGCATCACCTCGCGCTCGGCCGAGCGCTTTCAGTTCGGCCCGAGATCGACGCCTTCGCCTTCGACGCGGTTCGTCACCTCGGCGCCGCGGCATCTCTCGTGACTGACCCGACGGAGCGCCTGGCGAGCGCGCGCCTGCACCTCGTGGCGGGCCGTCAGGCGAGGCGTGCGGCGGCCTTTCCGCTCGCGTTTCGGTGTTTCGAAGGCGGAATCTCGTTCCTGCCCAAAGATGCCTGGCAGACCCAGTACGAGCTCTGTTTGGGCCTTCACGTGGGTGCCGCCGAGGCGGCGTATCTGAGTAACGAATGGGTCTCCATGGAGCGTCGAGTCTCCGAGGTCAAGGCGAGCGCGCGGACGCTCCTCGACCAACTCATCGCTTGGGAGGTGGAGCTCGATGCGCGGGCGGGCCGCCACGAATATCCGGCCGCGATCGACGCAGGTCTCGAAGTGCTCAGGCTGCTCGGCGTCGAGCTGCCCAGAGATCCGACTCAGGCCGAAGTGCTGTCCGCGTTCTCGAAGACGCTCGCCGGGCTCACCGCGATTCGGCCGGAGGGGCTCGCCGCGATGCCTGACGCGGACGACCCCGAGGTGGTTGCAGCCATGCGGATCCAGGTTCGCCTGAGCCCAGCCGCATACTTCGCCAAACCTGCGTTGCTGGCGTTGATCGCCTGCAATCTCGTCACCACCTCGATCGAGCGAGGGCTCTCTCCAGCGACTCCCAACGCGCTCGCCATTTTCGGAATCATTCTCAACACGGCCGACATGTTTCCTATCTCGCACCAATGGGGCGAGCTCGCGATCAAACTCATAGACCGTTGGGAGGACCGCAGCCTGGAGGCGGCGACTCGTCACGTCGTCTACAACTTGCTACTCACCTGGCTGAACCCGCTCCCTTCTGTCTTGGCCTCGTCGCGGGAGGTCTTCGAGATCGGTCGACGCACGGGAGACCTCGAGTACGCATCGTACGCCGCGCACACTTACGTCTATTTGGCGCTCTATTGTGGACGGCCGCTCGAGCCGCTGCTGGAGGAGGCCTTGATGCTGGGCCGGCAGATGCGCGCGCTCGGTCAAATCAACGCGGTCCACGTCCACGAGCCCTTCGAGCAGCTGCTCAAGTGTCTGACCGGTGTCAAAGACAGTCCTTCGAACCTGGATGACGCTGAATTCAACGAGGCCCGCCTGTTGGCAGCGGCCGAAGCCGAAGGGTCGCGCAGCGGGATCTTCATCCTTCGGAAGGTGATGGGGATGGCCCGGTTCTATTTCGGGCGAGCGCGAGAGGCATCCGCGTTGCTCGAGTCGGCACGACCTTACATGGACGCGGCGCCCTCCTGCTGGTTGATACCGATTTTTCACCAATTCGCGGCGTTGTCCGCGTGCGGTGCGTGGAGTGAGTTGGGCGAGGAGGAGCGGCGGACGATTCGCCCCAAGATCGATGAGAGCCTCCTGGCCTTGCAGAGGCTCGCGAAGCATGCGCCCTTCAATTTCGCCCACCGAGTGAGCTTGATCGAAGGGGAGCTGTGCAGAATTGCGGGCGACCACGAGGGAGCGCTCCTTCGTTTTCGCCGATCGATCGACGAAGCAGCCGAGATTGGCTGGGTGAGTGACATCGCGATGGGCCACGAGTTGATCGAACGTACTCTCCGTCTCTTGGGCCAGGACTCCGAAGCCGCAAGTCACCGCTCAGCCGCGCGCGACCTTCATTTGGCGTGGGGTGCTCGATCGCTGGCCGATCGACTCGCACGGTGACTTCGGCGCGCAGCTAGACGTCGCCTTTTCGGACCGACCAGATGAACCCGTCGCACCAGTAGTGCGCGGCGCCCACGACCAAGATGAAGATCACGCCGATCTTGGTCTGCCAGTTCGCCGCGACGAACAGTCCGAGGCCAAACGACGTGCCGAGGATCAGCACCCACGGAAGCACGACGCCGAGCCTGCTCCCCTCCATCTTGAGCCTCCGGGAGAGATTCGGCTGCTCCGACCACCCGAGGAAGGCCAAGTATTGCGTGGCGTGAAATGACTCGGAGATGAGGTACGCCTGATCGAAAGTGTTGAACCCAAACGACAACACCGTCGTGGTGGTCAGCGACACGTACAGCAGAACTTTGTTCCAGGAGACCTTGTATCCTGCGCGGGCCCGTCGGGCATACGCGGCCACGTAAAGGATCAAGTAGATTCCTCCCACGACGGTGAGTGCGGTCGCGATCTCGCGCCCGTACCACACGAAACCTTCGAGGACCCGAGTGCCTCCGGCGTTCGTGAAGCCGTCCGCCAGCCTGAAAGGGCTCAAGTACCAAAAGACGTTGAGTCCTCCGAACAGAGGTCCCGCGTACACCAATACCGCCAGACCCTTGTCCCACCAACGGCCGAACGAGACGTCATTACCGATGCGCGCGTCGTAAATGCGCCCGAAGCCGAAGGTTTGAAGCGCCGAGTGCCAGATGTCGAACAAGATGACCAGGATTGGAAAGACCATCCAGGCCGCGTCCCAAAAGCCAAGAATCACCGCAACGATGAGTGGCCCGATGGTCGTGCGCGAGAGGCGAGCTCGAAAGAAGTGGCCGTTCAGGTGCGAACGGAAGACCGTCGAAAACAGGTGCGCGAACATCAGCGCCACCACGAAAGTCTCCGTGAGCCGCAGCGGGCGGCCGAAGACCGGGAACGTCGCCGAGCCGCCCTCGAGCGCGGCTACGAGCCCCCCGAGGAGGAGCCAAATCACGGGTGTCCAGATGATCAGCAAGTGATCGAACCACGGACCCACGATGTAGCCGGAGACCGCCGGTGCTCGCGCCAAGTACTCCGTGTCTTGGGCGGAGACGAGCTCGAGGGGCGCTCCGTTCTGCTCGGCCGCGAGCGGCGCGCTCATGAGTCATCGTCCAGATCCCCTCCCGAACTGTCAACCCGGCCGCAGGCTTTGCACCCGGCGACGAGTTGTCGCATGCGCGGGCGTGTCGCTGCGCTCAGGAATCAACCTGAATTTGACCAGGGTCAAGAAACCCATCGGAAAGCCATCTACAGTCGTGGTGCCCGCGGTAGCTCGGGCAGGAGGACTCGATGAACCGGGTGTTGTTGACGAGTGTATTTCGTCCCATCAAGAACGCGGCGCAGGAGGAGGTCTGTGGGGCGGAGCTCTTTCACTCGCTCATCACGCGTGCGCAGGGGCCTTTCAGCTTGCGGCAGGTGATCCGGTGCTGGTCGCTGGACTACCTCGCGGAGAACATCGAGGCGCCCACGGTCGTGCTTCACTATCCCACGCCGCAGGAGCTCGCCGAGGAGCTCGACCGCCTCCAACCGACTCACGTCGGCATCAACTTCGTGGTCTCGACGTTCGGCGACATCCCGGAGATGTGTCAACTGATCCGCAAGCACGCGCCGGCCGCGAAGATCATCCTGGGTGGCTACGGGACGGTGCTGCCCGACGAGGTGCTGACGCCTCACTCCGACTTGATCTGCAAAGAGGAGGGTATTGGTTTTCTTCGCCGGGTCCTCGATGAGCAGCAGGATCGACCGATCGTGGCGCCGCACGCGCCGATCTCCGCGCCTCGCCTCTTGTCGCTCCAGCCGAAATCGGTAGTGGGGCACGTCACCGCGGGTCTGGGTTGTCCGAACGGGTGTGACTTCTGCTCGACTTCTCATTTCTTCAATCGCCAGTACGTGAAGTTTCTGAGCACGGGGCGCGAGATCTACGACGCGCTCTTGGCGACGCGAGCGCGGGCCCAGCGGGACGGCGTCGAGATGGGTTCGTTCATTCTGGTCGACGAGGACTTCTTCCTCCAGAAGCGAAGGGCGCGGGAGTTCTTGGACTGCATGCGCGAGGGCGGGGAGCCGCTCTCCATCATGGGTTTCGGGAGCGTTCGCGGGATCTCCGGGTTCGAGGCCAAGGAGGTCGCGGAGATGGGTTTCGAGCTGATTTGGAATGGGTATGAGGGTGCGCGTTCAGGATATCCCAAGCTCGAAGGGAAGCCCGTGCGTGAGCTCTATCGCGGGTTGAGTGAGGTCGGCTGCGGAGTCATCGCGTCGATGATCATCGGCTTTCCTTACCAAGACGCGGCGGTGGTTCGGCAGGAGCTGGACGAGCTGCTATCGATGGAGCCGGGGATGTTCCAATGCCTGATTCGCTTCGCCTTCCCGGGGACGCCGCTTCACGACGAGGTGGTGAAGCAAGGGTCGTATCGCAAGGAGCTCAAGGGTCGGATGGACCTGCGAACTTACGATGGGTTTTCGATGCACTTCGATCACCCGAAATTCAAGGACCGGGCGGAGCTCGAAGCCCTGCAAGAGGAGGCTTACAAGGCTGACTTCGAGCGACTGGGCCCGAGCATCATGCGGTTGGCGCGGGTGTGGCTGACCGGTCATTTGAACCTCAAGGATGACCCGAGCCCGCTGTTGCGGCGGAGGGCCGAGGTGCTGCGAACCCGATCCCGCGGCGCCCTTCCGGTGCTCACCACGATCAAGCGATTCGCTCCCTCGGAGAGAGTCCAGGAGGCCGCGGAGCGACTGCGAAGCGATCTCCTCAGGTACACGGGCGCGATGTCCGCGGCCGAGCGAGCGACGGAGGCAGCGGCGCCAGCGCTTTACAAGGTCACGGAGACGATGCTCGAGAGCGGCATTTTGCAGCAGCCTGGGTTGCTGCGGGTGACGCATCGCATGGCGGACTCGGAGGCGACTCAGCACACGCGAAACGTCTTCAGCCTGCAGAGCGGGTTCGGCGGGGGCCTGCTCGGCGCGCTGGGCAGCGATGTGGCGAGGAAGGTTCTGCCTCAGCATGACGTCCAACCGGTCTACTCCCTCGACGTGCTGAACCGGAGGGCGCTCGAAGCCGCGCAGAAGGAGTGAGTCGAGTCAGCCAGTCGAGATCCGAGGTGCTGAGGCGCCTCGGATGTGGGCTCGTCGGCCTCTTTGCCGGATGTGTCGGCCCGGACGCGTCGCCCGACGACGGCGAGATGGACAAGTATCTGCGGCTCGCGCTGGCTGTGCCTAGACCGAACTATCCCAGTCGATTGGAGCTCAAAGAGCCTGGCGGCCTCGGCGCGGTGACTTACCTCGGATTCGACCTCGAACCGCCCGGCGCGCTTCGCCCCGGCGTCTCGATCCGAGTGACTCACTACCTCAGGGTCGAGCGTCCTTTTTCCACTTCCGGTCAATTGTGGGTACGCCTCGAGGATTCCGAGAAGGGTCCCGTCTTCACTGGGAGTCACACTCCGGTCGAAGGGCGAGTGCCGATGTCCAAGTGGCAGAGTGGCCAGGTCTGGGCCGACACCCACAGGATCGAGGTGCCATCGGGGACAGTCGCCGATCTCGAGATGTCGGTGGCGCTGGTGAGCTCGAGCAGCGTTCCCTCGGGATCGGCAAGGGTGGGGCGACTTCGGGTCGGGAAATAATCATCCAGTCAGTTAGAGCAACTCAGGGCGGCGCCGGTCTCGGACTCGTCGACGAACCGATCTTCGTCTTGGTCGCGAAAGGCGTGATTATCTGAGCAGACCGCGTTGTGCCCGCTGATTTTCCAGTTCGAAGCGACTCGGTTGCTGATCAGGATGGCGTTATTCCCGGTCACCTCGAGGTTTCCAAAGATGTCGTTGCCGGCGAGGAGCACGTTGTTCGACCCCACCTGGACGTTGCCTTCGACGACGGACAGGACCATCGCGCCGGTGTTCAGGCCAAACTCGACGTTCCCCTTCACCCGCACGCCGCGTATTCGGGCGTTGTTGCCGGCGATGGTGAGGTTGCCTTCGATGATGCTGTTGTCGGGTCCGTTGCCGTAGAGAGTGACGTTGTTGGCGTCGATTTGTACGTTCCCGGGGACTGGTTTTCCGTCCGTGGATGGGTCAAAAGTGAGCACCGAGCCATTCTTCGTCTGCGGCACGTCGATGGATCCGTCCGAGGTCCCGTCGATGACGATGCTCGGACCGGAGTCTCCGTCCGTGTCTTCGTAACAGACGACCTCCACGACTTGGCTGCCGTTACGAATGACATCGACAGGGCCGCTGTCGGTCGAGCAGTATTTCCCGTCCCGGTTAATCGGAACACACTCGTCTGGGCCGAGTTGGAGGCAGCCCTCCGCCGTGGTCGGGCCGGTCGCTACGAGGCCGGGCTCGGGCCCGTTCTCTGCGCTTCCGATGACGGTGACTTCGCCGTCGGCCCAGGGCTGATACGGTTGGTTTCGAAGCGCGACGGTTTCTTCCTCGCCGCAGCCTAGCGGTATGAAGGCGAGGCTTGCGAGTGAGAGCACTCGGGCCATCGAAGCCGGGACTACTCGGTCGATCATGAAAGGAGTCTAGACGAAGGGCCGCGGAAATCCGAGGCCTATGCGTTGGCCTCGGGGAAGACTTCGGGGCGCTCTGCGAACAATCGTCCGATCAGGAAGCCTTGGACACACGCGCAATATCCCAATCCGCCCAAGAAGAATGCGAACAGGGCACCCAAGCCAGCGACTCCGCCGAGCTTCAGGAAGATGAAGAAGGGCGCCACCAGGAGGAAGATTCCGAGGCCTGCGATCGCCGCATACTCTCTTCCGCCTCGCGCGGCGACGGGCAGCACAGCGAGCGGATTGAAGGCCGCCCAGAGGCTTCCGCCGACACAGGCGACCGCGATGGAGATCGGCCAGTAGTAGAAGGCGAAGAGAATCGAGAGCGCCAGGAGGAGGATCTGACCCGTCGGGATGCCTTTCCAGGCTTTGGTGAAGGCCGCCACGGGGTCGACGCCGTCCGAAGGCGAGCTATCGGACCCGGCCATACTCGCATATTCTTCGTCGCCCTCGGGCTCCCAGTCTTCATCTTCGTCCTCGTCATCATACCCTCGTGGTTCTTCGATTTGGTAGGAGCTGGGTTTGAAGGTGTCCGGCATGACGATGATGAACCCGCGCCGCGGATAGACCTTTACGTACCCACCGCCGATTCGTTTCGCGACTTGGGCTTTGTCGTTTTCGGAGAATCGGACCGTCTTGCCTTCTCCGTTGACGAAGGGCTCGTCGTAGTCGAGCTGCGCGAACTTTCCTTGCTCGGAAGCATACTTTTTCTGGAGTTGCTCCATGTCGGCCTCCAGCTCGACGGACGCGCGCTCGGCGACGCCCATCCCAATCTTGAAAGCGAAGAGGGCGGGCACGCCCCACAGGACGATGGCCAACAGAATCAGCACCATTCCAGGCAACACGAGCTCGCTGCGCAGATTGTTGAGGGCGAAGAGTTTAGGCGCGCGACGGTCTCCTTCCATACCGATGGCGATCGAGGCTGCGAAATAGTTTCCGAGCAGACCGACGAAGGCGAACCTGGCGATTCCGCCGAGGCCACCTGGCAGCAGAATTCCGCCGACCAAGACCGCGGCGAGGAGCGGGATCCAAGCCGCGCCAGGGCCGCGGAAGGCGATAGTCAAGGCATCGACGAAGCTCGGCCAGAATCCTTTCGCAGGCGACTCTGGTCTGGCCTCGGACTCTCGCGGCGCCGGGCTCGACAGCGACAGCACCGCGGGCACCTGGCGAGGTCCGGGATCTTGCCCCGCAAGCGCCGGGTGGGAGCCTGAGCTGCGCGCCGGAGCGCGGGCTTGACTTCCAATGATCGCCGCGGCCCCAGGCAAGCTGGGGGCTCTGGGCCTCGGCGAACCAGAGATCGGCGAACCAGAGATCGGCGAACCAGAAATCGGCGAACCAGAAATCGGCGAACCAGAGATCGGCGAACCGGAGATCGGCGAACCGGAGATCGGCGAACCAGAGATCGGCGAACCAGAAATCGGCGAACCAGAGATCGGCGAACCGGAGATCGGCGAACCCGAGATCGGTGAACCAGAAATCGGCGAACCGGAAATCGGCGAACCGGAGATCGGCGAACCAGAAATCGGAGAGCCCGAGATGGGTGCGACATCCCGAGGGCGCACGCCCGGTGATGATGGGCCGCGTGTCCCGTGGAGAGGGCGCTCGGTCGCCGGGGCCGTCGGGCTCGAGCGGGAGGTGGCCCGAGGGACGAGGCCGAGGCGTGCGTAGACGACGCCGCACCTTGCACATGAGTCGCTCGGCGGCTGCACGAGCCCGCAGGAGGGACATTGGATGGAATCGTTGGGTCCGGACCCGCTCCCAGAGCCTCCGGCGTTTGTGCTCCCCATCCCTCGAAGCTATCGCGAACGCGGACCGTCTTGAAGGGGCCACCTGGCGGATCTTGTGCGACAGAAGAGCGCAGCCGCCCAACCCGCAAGGCACCGTGAGGAGATGATTTGCAGCATTCCCATCCTTTCCACGGATGCACTGAGGGCCCGTATCCTACTGTCCCAAGGTGGCGGGTAGGGATCCTTCAGAGCCCTTGGAGGCCAAGTGATCCGACAATTCTTTTGCGGGCCCTAAGCGCGCAAGCACGAGCAGGAGCGGAGCAGGAAGATCTGATTTGCTTGGGAGTCAGGGGAGCGGCGGCTCGACCAAGGTGAGCTCTCTGACCTCGGTCGTCGTTTCGCCTTCTAGGTGCAGCTCGAGCGTCGCCGTTCCGGTCGAGAGGCCCGCCAGGCCGATGACGAGGCGGGCCGCCCCATCGTCTGTGCGACGCCGAGCTGAGCTTCTTGCGTTCGGGGTGACGAGCTGAGCCCCCCTTGCGCCCTCGACGACGAGCTCGCCGGACACCGGGCACCGGCGCCCCACGGCGTTGAGCGGCAGCCAAAGCTCCCGCTTGTGGCTGTGATCGTGACCGGGCCGCGCGCGCTCGGCTGCAGGCTCGAGCGGCCCGTCGAGGTTCACGTGACAAATCACCCGAACGCTCGAAGCCGCGGGCATAATCTCGCGCGCGGTCATGGTTTCGTTCGAGCTCGCGGTGCGCCTCGGGGCCTCCCTTGACTCGGCGATCAACAAGCCCACGACGATGGCGATCCCGCTGCACATCAGGACGATCCGCCTCTTCATGCGAGCGTCCGGGACGGCGAGATCTGCCTCTGGTACAGTGCGCGCCGCGTGCTGAACGCGCTCTTTGCCTTGTTCATCGTGGGCTCCGTGCTCGCTGGAGCCTACGCCGGCAAGATGCTCGAGGTCACGGACGCCGGCATAAAGGCCGCGAAGAGCTCCGTCGAGCTCGCGATCGGCCTCGTCGGCCAGATGGCCTTGTGGCTGGGCTTCATGCGGATCGTGCGGGACGCCGGGCTCATGGCCGCTACCGCTCGAGGGCTCGGCAGGGTGCTCGGGCCGCTGTTCCGCGACATTCCGAAAGGCCATCCAGCGATGGGAGCGGTCGTGATGAACGTCGCGGCCAACATGCTCGGGCTCGCCAACGCCGCGACTCCCTTCGGGCTCAAGGCGATGAGAGAGCTCGACAAGCTCAATCCGCGCCCGGGCGTGACCACCAACTCGATGTCGATGTTCCTGGCGATCAACACCTCAGGGGTCGCGGTCCTGCCGCTCGGCGTCATCGGCGTTCGTGCGACCATGGGTTCGACGAACGCCGCGGGGATCGTTCTGCCTTCGATTCTGGCGACCGCGTGTTCGACCCTCACTGCCATCATCGTCGCCAAGTCTCTCGAAAACCGGACTCGCTTCGCTCCGGAGCGATTCGAGGCAGGCGAGCGAAGGGTCGATGACGGCGAGATCAAAGGGATGAGCGAGGCGCAGGAGGTGGCAAATCTCTCGGTGGTCTCCAGTCGTCCGGGGCTGGTGGCGCTCCTCGTGTTTCTCGCGGCCCTGGTCGCACTCTCCGGCCGAACGTACGTCGCGCTGCCCGCTGAGCAGCAAGGCTTCGCCTTCATTCGAGACGTACTCTCTTCATGGCTGCTCCCAGTGCTCATGGGCTTCATCGTGATGCTCGGACTCTGGCGGAGCGTGAAGGTGTACGAATCGTTCATCAAGGGAGCCAAGGAGGGCTTCGACATCGCCGTGATGATCATCCCGTACCTCGTCGCGATTTTGGTCGGGATCGGAATGTTCCGGGCGTCGGGACTCATGGATGGGTTTGTCTCGTTGGTGGCCCCGCTGACCGCGCTCATCGGAATGCCCGCGGAGCTCGTACCCATGGCGATCATTCGTCCCCTGAGTGGGTCCGGAGCGATGGGTGTGATGACCGAGACGATGAAGACTCATGGGCCTGACTCGTTCCTCGGCTTCGCGGTCTCGGTGATGAACGGAAGCACGGAGACGACGTTCTACGTGCTGGCGGTCTATTTCGGGAGCGTGGGTGTTCGAGCGACTCGCCACACGCTCTACCCGTGCATCGCGGCGGACTTCGTCGGCTTGTTGTCCGCGGTGTATTGGTCGCGGGTGTTCTTCTCTCCTTGAGTGCAGGGCCGAGACGAGCTCCAGATCACTGCGAACGATCACATCGTCCAGGCCCCGTCGGCGTTTCCATCCACGAAGATCGGGTTCGTGAAGGCCCACGAGGGTCGCCCTCGCGGCCAGCTTTGGTTGGGCTCTGCGCCGCGGACTCGCAAGATGATCCAGGCGTCGCGGCCGCTTGGAATGGGCGTGCGGATCTCGCCGCGAAAGCGTTCGACGTCTTGCGAATCGACGATGACGGAGGTTGCGACGGCTCCGTTGACGATGACTTCGATCGTGTCGACGTCGACCCACGAAGGAGCCGCGACGCGGGCCGATACCATGACCTCCGAGCCGTTCGCGGTGATCGTGTCGCCTAGCGAAGCGCCTTGGATCTTCATTTCCACGAACGGGCCGCAGGTGATGATCATGTGTCCGGCTTTGGTGGATTTTCGGAAATCATCGAGGCTCGCGCGGGCTGGGTCGTCGGTGGGCATGGCGACGTACGTTCGCGGGAAGCCCATTTCTCCCTCCTCGGCGCGGTGACTGTCGGTTGACCCGGTGGCCCACTTCTTCTGCCCGTGGTTGAGGAACGAAAACCAGTCCGCCATCACGTTTTCGAGATCGTTGGTGCCACAGCCATTGGCGACCTCGATTCCGTCGAACTCCGAGGAGAAGTCGTCGCGTCGAGCCTTGAAGACGTCGCGGTCGAAACCCATCGACGTGAAGTAGCCTTTGATCGCGGTCGATCTCGGATGATTTGCTTGAACGTACGGATCGCCGGCGTTCGCGCGGATCGCGGCGAAGGTCTTCGCGGGGGGGAGTCCGATCCAATCGATGCGGCCGTTGCCGGGTTTGTTTGGATCGGCGACGAGCGGGAACCCGTTGAAGTGACCGTAGGTGGTGGTGCTGATTTCGCTGCCGACTATCCCTTTCATGAAGGCGCCCAGTCCGAGTTTCTCGATGGCTGGGTTGAAGTCGCCGATGGCTTCGTGTTCGGTGGAGATAGGGAGCTCGAGGCCTTCGACGACCATGGCCTTGACCTTGAAGGGGTAGCGGTCGGGGCTGTCGGTGGAGAGCTGCGCGTGGATATGAGTATCGGAGGCGAGCCAGCCGGTGGTGTCGACGACTCTTCGAACCACGAAGCTCACCTCTTTGGACTCGCCTGGCTCGAGGCTGACCGAGCTGGTGGCGACCTCGTATTCAGCGCCTCGGGAGGCCCACAGCGCGTAGTGGCCTGGGCGCACGGCGAGGGTACCCGAGCCGGTGATGGCGTACTCGGTTTTTTGCACGCCGCCCGGCTCGGCGTTGACGCCGAAGCGCTCGGGGAGTCGGTCGGGTGCGCCTTCGGTGGGGACGATGCTGAGCTTGGCCGGAATGAGTCGGTCGGCCTCGTCGGCGATTCGGTAGGTCAAGGACGCGGTGAGCTCGAGCTCGACGTCGGCCTGGGCGTCCCCTTCGCTCGCGACGGTGACTTCACGTGGCGGTGAGATCGGGTGGCCCTCGGCGGAAACGACGATCTTGTAGCTTCCCGGAGGCACCCTAGCGGAGTACGAGCCGTCGGCGAGGGTTCGAGTCTGAGTGACGAAATCGCGATCGGTGGAGCGCGGAGACGCCTCGAGGACGTTGACCTTCGCGCCTGCCACGGCCATGCCGCCGGAGGTCACTCTGCCGTTCAACGAGCCGAGCGTGGGCCCGCCGGTGAGGCGCTGCCACCGCTCCTGAGTTCGGGAGACATCGCCGTCGGTGACGATGAGGATGTGCTCGAACGAGAGAGTCTCCTGCGCGCGAATCGTCATGGGGTCGCCTAGGCCGGCGATCACCGCGGTCCCGGCGTCGCTGTAGATGAAAGAGAGTGCGACATCCGGTCGGTAGTACAGGTATCCGACGTCGTCATCGAAAGCGGCGAAGTAGGGGCCCGTAGCGCCCGAATCGGGAGTGACGAAGCCCCAACCAGGAAGAAAAGGTCTCGAGTGACTGAAGAGGAAGCCGATGATGGGCAGACCAATCTCTGCGGTGACTTTGTCGGGCGCCACGTTCTTGGCCGAGTACTTCATACGGACCCAGTCGGCGTCGGGTTCCAGCGTGTACTCTGCGGTGACCTCGAGCGTGGGCCTGGAGCCGCTCAGGATGTTGCCCAAGAGCGCATCGAAGAGCGGAATGCCGTCGGCGCGCCCCTCCACGCGAATCACCGCCGGCCCCCCGTCTCTGCCGTCCTTGGCAATGACGATGTTGCTCGGATGCAGCACCGCCAGATCGAGTCCAATCAATACTTCGCCGAACGTCGTTCGACCCAGTTGGCCCGGCCGAACGACGTCCGCGTCGATGATGTTGCCGCCGTAAGGCAGGAGCCCTCGGCCGAGATCTTTGGCGGCCACGATGACCGCGATCTTCGAGTTGTAGAGCTTGAAGTCCCCGAGGCCGGCTTTGGCTTCGTCACCTCCGATGAGCTCGGAGCTCTTCGTGATGATGCCGGCGCGGGCTTGGCCGCCGGACAAGAGCTCGTCGAGGGGAAGCGGGGCGCGGTCGGGCTCAGTCGAGCACGCGAGGGAGAGGAGCGCGACGGCCTCGAAGACTTTCCGCGCGCTAGATTCGATTCTCTTGGTCGAACCGAGAACGTTCGAGACACTCATCCGCAGCGATCGCCGATGAACTCTTGGTCGTCCGTGCACTCACAGGTGCCTTCGATCTCTCGCCTCTTGAGGCTGGCGTTGCACTCTTCTTGCGCCTGGGACAGCGGAGCGGTCGTGCAGTAGCTCTCTTTGTGATTCGGATCCGGAAAGAAGGCACAATAGGTCCAGTGAGTCTTCTTCTGTTCGTCCACGGGCGTGGGGGCGGACGTCCAGGCCGAGAGGAGGGTGAGGGCGGTGGCGGCGAGCAGGGCGCGCATTCAGGGACTATACACTCGGCGGGCCCGACGCTCCAGATGGGCCACGAGCCTTTACGACGCGTGGCTGAGCGAGCCTGCTACTCCCACTCGAGCTCGATTCGGTCCGGATCGTTAGGATCGGCCGGAGTGGGGTCTGGCTTGGCGGGCCCGCTTGGGGCCTTGGGCGCCTTCGGCCGCGCTTTGGCGGCTGGCTTGGTTTTTTCGCGGGGCGGCCTTGCCGCTGGTTCGACCTTCGCATCAGCCGGCTGGACCTCGGTCGGTTTGGGGTCCGGGGCCTTGGGCTCGAGCTTGGTGGGTTCCGGCTTGGCGGCGCGGGCGGTCAGCCCTCGAATCGCGTCATCCACCGATCCTGCGGTCGACGCGGGGAGGCCCAGCTCTGCGTGACGTCCGGCGGCATCGTGGACGACGACCTCTCCGGGCTTGGGGCGGTCCCCGGAGATGCCAACAGAGAAGGTTCCATCGGCGGCGACTGCGAATTTGGTCACCTCACCGCTCGCCGCGCGAACGTGAACTTCGGCGTGGGGCGAGGTTTTGCCGGAGAACACGGTCCGGCCTCCCCGGGTCGTGATCCCGGTGGCCTCGACCTCTAGCTGAGGGGGGCGCGCGCCGGGCTCGACCTTGGACCGGCTCACGACGATCTCGCGACCCGGGCCGTAGGTCTCTTCCCGTCCCCTTTGTACGACGCGGACGTCTTCTCCGAGCACGGCAATCCAGGTTTCGTCCGCGCGCACCCAGAGCCCAAAGGAACGGCCACGAACGGTCAGACCGAGGTTCGAGACGACGGCCTCGACCGGCTGCGCTGCGCTCGACACGATCATCCGCCCGGAAGACGGGTACAGCGTGATGCTGCCACCCTTGGGAGACATGGACACGCGCGCCTCGTGGGAGAGGAGCACGTCGGTAGATCCGCGCTCGAGGCGCACCCAGGCATCGGGCGACTCGAGGCGGGCGCCCGCTGGTCGAAGCATCGAGTCTCCGACTCCGGCGGGCCTGGAGATCCCCGCCGGACTGACGATGAAGACCGATCCGGCCACCGCTCGAACCGCGATGGGCGCGGGAGCTTCGAGCTCGAAGGCCGGCGACCGAGGTTGCGCGAGCCCGCGGCTCAACGTGTTGAGCGTGATGGCGCCGACTCCTGAGATCAGCCCAGCGCTCACGAAACCAAGGACGACAGACTCACGCGAGCTCATTCGCGGAGTTTACAGCGTCAATAGAGCGGCGGGTAGATCGCGACGCGATCGCCTTCCACTCGATAGAAATAAGGTGCGGCGAAGGGCCATCGAAGGTCCCGCCGGTCAATCAAGCCGGCGTCCACGAGCGCTTCGAGCGATTCCGGGTAGCTCCCGGTCGAGAGCCGGAAAACCTCCGCGGCCTGGGCGAGCACCCGAACCTGACTGCTCGCGATGTGGTGCTGCGTGAAACGATCTTCGATCGGACCCGTGGCGCCGATGCGAATGCCGAACGCATCGCGATCCATGTTCTTGATCAACAACACCAAGAGGCCGATCAGGGCCGCGTAGACCGCGGTGCGCCCGAAGACCTCGGATACGTTGAATCGTATGACTGGGAGTCGGCGCTTTTTCTCGACCTTGGGCGCTTCCTCGGGCTTCGCGAGATCAGCCTCCGCGAGGTATTCGCCGCCAACGAGGTGAACGACCCCGCGACAGGCTTCGAACTCTCCGAGTCGAGACAGGTGGATGATTTGCTGGAGCGTTCGGTCGGGGGCGACGAACTCGTAGATGCGTCGCTCGCTGGCGCCGATCTCGTTGTCAGATCCGCCGCCAGATTCTGTGTCGCCGAAGCCAAACACGTCGGCGCCAGCGTCGAGGCCGCCGTCCTTGAGCTCGGGCAGGGGCCTCTTCTTCGTGAAGACGGTCGAGTAGGGCGGAAGGCGGCGTCGGATCGACGGCCACTCGTCGATCATCCGAAGACCCTCGAGCAGAATGTTCTCCGCCCGAATCGGATCGACGCCTTCGTCGGGGGGCGGCACGTCCGTCTGCTCGAACTCGTAGCTGCCGGTCTCCCAGAGGAAGAGCCGGTAGACCGTTTCGGTCATCTGCAGGCGGATGGTGTCTTTGAGGTCCTCGGGGGACACTGCACCCATCTTGAGGAGGATTGCGCCTAGGCGCTCTAGGGTGCGCGACTGTTCTTTGACCGCCTCTTCGAGCCTATCGCCGTCGAGCAGTCCTGCGTTTACGAGCATCGACCCGAGCAACATGTGCTTGGGGCGCGTGGGAGATTCGGCGCGCACGACGGAGCCTTCGAGGAAGCTGACCTTGACCTCGTCGACGTCGTCGCGAAGGACCAGGACGCCGGTCTTCGTCTGCTGACTGATCAGCTGAAAGATGTCGGCGATTCCGAAGTCGCGAATGGTTCCACGAAGCGGCATACGACCTCAACGGAAGGCTCGTCGAACGCAGACGAGCGCAAGGATGACTTCGACGAAGGCCACGAAAGCGACGACGCCGACGGGGAGGTGAACGGGCCCGACGCTCCAGGGATGGAACGACATTCGGTTCACCCAGGTGACGGCGGTGAGGCCGAGGGCGAAGAAGAAGAGAAAGGTGATGCCGGTAAGAGTGCGGCCGCCGAAGATGTCGCCGGCGCCGGGGAGCACCGACAACAAACGCTCCGTCCACCGGAGCCTCCGTTGATAGAAGCGGATCTTTTTCTCTTTGCGCTCGCGGGTCGAAGGATCGACGGCCACCGCTTTGAGAAAGATCGTTCGGCACTGATCACAAAGTTGTTTGGCCACGAAAGGATTCGCGGGTCGCCCACATTTGGCGCAGGGCGCGGACAGGGCGAGCTCCTTTTTCTTTTGCCCGAGGGCGAAGCCCAATCCTGCGAGGACGAGGCAAGCGATCGAGAGGTAGTCGGCGGGCGTCCTGCCCCCGAGGTAGCTCCAGAGCTGAGCCGCGATGTGGCCATTTCTTTGGGGGTCGCCAGCTACGACACGAGGCCACAGGGAGGACTCGTCAAATGGGATCTCGAGGAGTCGCTCGGCGGTCGAGCCGCCCGAGGAGACATCGTTGTAGCGGCGCGTGACGGCAGCGTCGATGCTACGCGCTTGATCGATGAGGCGATTGGCCGCGTCGAATCGAGAGAAATCGAGCTCGAGGGTCGCGAGGTTGAGGAGGGGCTCGGCGCGCCCGCCTTGCTTCGCCTCGTCGAACAACCGCTTTGCCTCGTCCTGCTCCCGTCGTGCGTACAAGAGCTTCGCCAGGTTGTTCTTTGCGAGCACGCTCTGTCCGTTGGCGGCGATCGCCGATCGATACCAGTTCTCCGCGGCCGCGAGGTCACCGCGCTGGCGGGCTCTGAGGCCGAGCACGACGGAGACGTCGTGATCGACGCGACCCTTCTGCGCCAAGGCGATCAGACGAGCTTCGGCTTCATCCGAGAAGCCCTCTCCGGCGGCCGTGATCAACGCGTCGGTCGGTGACCCGAAGAACGCCATGAGCGGAGCCACGCTCTGCACGGCGAAAGGAAACAGGGCCATGAGTCCGATGAAGACCCCAGAAACCACTCGCTCTTTCATCTCCTGGTAGGGAATCAGGACTGCCAAGATCAGCACGAGCGTTGGAACGATCCCGAAGCCGAGGACGAACGGTGCGATCAACACCAAGACGATGAACAACGCGCCTTGAAATCCGGAGATCCAATCCGGCAAGCCGCGCACGATGTCGTGACCGATAAACCGGACGTGCCGCGAGAGCTCGACCACGGCGTAGACCAGGACCATCGCGAGGAGAGTCGAGAGGAGGACGCCGACGAGGGTGGTGATCAACGCGACGCGGTTTCGAATCGAACCGAACATCGCGCGCACGCCTTGGACCACGGAGACCGCCGCGTTTGGGAGCTCGGAGCTGCTGAATTTCGTGAGCAGTCTCGCGCGCAGGAAGTGAGCGTCGACGAGGTCGGGAGAGAGTTGTGTGGCGGCCTTGGCCGCGAGGAGCGCCGAAACGGGGATCGCGGCCGGTTGCGAGAGCGCCTGACGGGCTTCGTGCATGAGCGCGGCGGACACGAGCGGCATGTTGCGAACGTGTAGAGCTCGCCCGAGCTCGATGAGATTCGTGAGCTCGACCTCTGCCTTCGCGACGTCTCCCTTGCGCAAGTAGCGAGCGCGAGCTTCGAGTTGTGCCACGAGCTCTTGCTCGGAGCCCAGGGCGGAGCTGGAGTCCAGATCGGCGCTCGAGACCTTGAGACGAGCTTTGGGGATCGAAGGAAGGTACGCGGGCTTCGGTTTGTCGGCGTCACCGGCGGTCGAGGTCGCGGCGTCCGACGGGTCAGCCTGGCCGAGGGATCGGCTCGGAGCGCACAACGCCAGGGCAACGGCCAGGAGGTTGACCAGGTTGAATGGTGCGAGCCACGCGTGCGTTCGCTCCACGACAGAACGGCTATCAGAGCGACCCATTCCCAGCAACTCTCCGGCCCGAGCGGTCAAGACGCGTGTGAAGTGTAACCCGATAGTCCGAGCAGCAAGCGCGCGTGGTCCTTCGACACCAGAAACGATGCGAGCGCGAACAACCGCGACCCCCGCGTTTTGAGCCCTTCTTGCGCGTCACCTCCCTCGGCGACGAGCTCGAGGACCCTCGCCGGACGACCCGCGGTCAGCAGTCCAAAGCGATCGGCGGTGCGCTCGATCGTACGCGCGAAGAGGTCCGAATCGATCGAGATCCCGGATTCAGGCAGTCGCGGCAGGGTCGGCAGCGGCGGCGCTCCACCCGACAACCACTCGAGCCACGCCGAAAGGTCTTCGCGTCGATAGTCGAGCACGAGCCCGCCCAGCCTCGCTCGGATCACCGCACGACCGAGGACGAAGCGCTGCGTCACCGGGTCGGCGACTTCGAGATCATCTCCGATCACCAGCGTCGGCGGGCTTCCAGGCTCGACCCAGGCCCCTTGCGCCGAAGGCAAAAGCGCGAGCGTCACATCGACACCGGCCACCTTGGCGACGCTCTCGGCGGCCTTTCGGAGCGGATCGTCTGGCAACAACGTTCGTCTGGGACGCGCGGTCGTCGGGGGGCGAACGTGGGGCAACGCGCCGGCTATCGATGCGAAGACCTGGTTGCACGCCGCCAAGATCGGTTTCGTCGAGCCGGGCTCGAGCAAATGATCGAGGAGCAGCGCCGAGCTGATCGGCGCTTCGACAGGCCGCGCGCCGGTATCCGAAGGTCGCCCGTGGATGAAATCGGCGAGCGCAGTGGGTCCCAAAGCGCCGACGTCGTCGCCCAAGGTGTGTAGCGCGTTGCCTAGCCGGGCGGCGAGCGCGGCGTCGTCGGGTCGCTTGAAGAGGAGCCTGCGGGCGGCGGCCACGGCGCGGATCCTCGCGTCAGGAACTTCTAGAGCCGCAAGCACGAGCGCGCGTCGACCGAAGCTCGCGATCGGGGCTTTGGGTGCCCGCATGACGAGCTTGGGCTCCATCCAGAGGGCGCGTGGCTCGGACCAGACACCCCAAGGTGGGGGCGTCGAGTCCGACTCGGCCCAGGAGAGCAGTCGGAGGCTCGGCTCCGCCGAGTCTGCCGGGTCGAAGCGGTGCATCGACATCGGCTCGGTGCCCGCCGAAGGCTCCGGCTGTCCAGCAGGTTCGGGCTGTCCAGACGGCGCAGGGGTCTCTGGAGGGCTCGCAGGCGCCGAAGCGTCGGGCGAGGCGCTCGCTTCTTCTGCTCGGTTCAACGGTGAGCGCGCGGTCTTTTCCAGCGCCTCGCGTTCGATGGGCGCGGCGCCTTCTTCGGAAGCGGGCGACGCTGGAGCCTCTGCCACTAGGGACGGAGCGGCTTCGACGACGTCGAGAACGGCGGCCTCCGCCTTTTCAGCGACGGACGCGGCTCCGGAGCTCGCTTCGATTGGAGGATCCTCCGCTTTGACGGGCGCGGCGTCGTGGGTCGCGAGCGGCGAGGCCTCGATCGCAGCCTGCGGAGGAGCTTCGATAGGCGCGGCGCCAGACACTTCTGCCAGCGACGAAGCTTCGACCGTCGCTGCTTCGACGGGCGCGTCGTCCATGGATGACATGGATTCCACGGCCTCGGCTGCGGGAGGCGCGACTTCGGCAGCCACCGGCGTGACGGCCTGGGCTTCTGGGGATTTGGTATCGCTGGCCGGAGCTTCGATCGTGGCGTCACCTTGGGCTTTGGCCAAGAGAGCGGCTACGTCTGCTCGCGCCCATTCCCGCGTCTGTTCGACTTCGGGCTCTCCGAAGCTCGCGCTTGGGCTCATTCGAATCACGCTCCGATTGTGCGGCTCGACTCGCGGGCGCTCCGCGGCTCGGACCGGTGTCACCTCCGGCGTGCCTTGGTTGAGCTCAGACGTCGGTCGAATCGACTCGCGTCGCAGCTCGCGAACAGAGAGAAATCGCTGCTCGGCGAGCTCGGGAGCGTTCGCTTGGTCGGCGCGCTCCGCCGCGCGCCTTGCGAGCTGGGCGTCGGTCAGCAGGCGTGAGAGCTCCCGCCAGAGGTCTCCTCGGCGTGACTCCTCGAGCATGGGCGCCAAGGCTTCGGCCGCGGCCATGGCCGCAGAGTCTCCGCGACGGAGCAGCCTCTCGAGCTCTGCTTTGAGGGCGGCGGCGCCGAGGTCTCGTCCGAGCTCGGCGAAGCGACCCTTGCCCGCAAAGAGCGCAGACAACCGCCGCCGTGCAGGTGCGCAGTTCGCGTCGACTGCGAGCGCGGCTCGATACTCGCGCTCCGCCGCGGCCTGATCTTCGAGCTCGTTTTCGAAATATTCTCCGATGCCAGCGAGCGCGAGCGCATGTCCCGCATCGTCTTCCACACGCTCGGCGTTCTTGCGCAGCCCCGCTACGTAGAGATCCCGTCGCCCTTCCTCGAGCGAGAGCACACGAAGGCGATCGAGCGCCTCGCCTACCATGGAGCTTGGTCCGTGGCTCACGACCTCCTCGAGCAGCATCAACGTCGCGTCGACCTCGTTGCGGACGGTTCGGTACAAGTCGGACAGCGCGAGCAAGACCTCGGCGCGCTCCTGGCTCTCGCGCTCGAGGAGGGGCCACAAGGCCTCCGCCGCGGCGATCGTTCTTCGATCGCGTCCGGCGTCCCGCTCCTGTTGGAAGATCTCTTGGAGCGCAGGCACTCCGAGGTTCTCCGCGAGGTCTCCGAATCGGTCAGCCGCGAGATAGAGGCTCGTGAGGGCCTTCGTCGCCGTCTCGTGGCTCGGCACCGCAGCAAGCGCAGCCAAGTACTGGCGCTCCGCGAGCCCACCTTCCCCGAGCTTCCACTCCAGCACTTCGCCGAGCGCCACGTGGAGATCGGCCCGCTCCATCGAGTCGTCCACGACCTCGAGCAGTCGGCCCAAAAAACGTGCGTGCGCGCGATGGTCCTCGGTGCGCTTGGCGAGCTCGATCCCGACCTTCAGCGCCTCGACCAGCGGCTCTCCGGTGAATCGGTTGCGTCCCAAGAGCGCGCGAAGGTGGTCGACCAAACGTGAACGTTCGTCCTCGACGAGGCCTCGCATGAGCTCGACGGCCTCTTCGAGCTCGATCTGCGCGGCCTCGAGCTCGCCGATCGGTCCTCGCAGGAGCTCGACGCGGCGCAGTTGAGACGAGACGCGCTCCGCGCGATCTTTGGTGATCTCCGCGAGCCTTCCGAGCGCGACGAGCTCCGCTTCTACTTGGTCTAGGGCGCGCGCGTAAGCGGCGACGCGACGGTGGGGCTCCGCTTCGCCCGGAGCGCTCGAAGCGGCCTCGTTGGCCGCGTACAGTGCGCGCTCGAGTCTCTCCTTCTCAGTGGCCGAGATGCGCGCGACGGGCGCGATCGTTTCGGCCGCCTCGAGCCATCTTCGAGCTCGCGGCAGGCCAGGCTCGGCCTCTTGAGCCCGAAGGATCGCGAGCTCCCCGGCGTCTTCGAGCGCACCTTCTTCGGGCGCGGCTTCCTCGTGCTGTTCGGGTGCAGGTGCCTCGGGCGCGGTCAGACCCGAGACGAGCTGACCCACGAGCGCCGTCACGTCTTCTGCGCCGGCCTCCAACGCATCGAGGAACGCGGTGACCTCCTGTCTGTCGAGCCCCGCTCGTCGAAGCCATCGCGCGGAGGCCGCGAGCGCGCGAACCTGATGCTCCCTCGAAAGCGCGGGCAAGACTTCGCTCAAGATCCGAGCGCCCTCCGGCGTCGTGCCCCGAGCGGCGTGCTCGAGCGCGAGCTCGAGGCCCACGCCCCCGCGACTGCGCACCAGCCTCGTCAGTTGATCGATCAACACCGAGCGCGCTTCGGCTTCTCGCACGTCGAGCTTCGCGAGCGCGACCACGAGAGACCACGCGGATTCACGATCGAGCTCCGTGAGCACCTCCACGATCGGCGCCAGCTGAATGACTCGACGCGCTGCATCGTCCGGTGGAATCACGACCTCTTCGAGCAGGCTGACGATCGAAGCTACCGCTGCTCCCGGGTATGACTTGGCTACCTCGACCATGCGATCGAGCGCTTGTCTCGGTCGCCGCAGCTCGTCGCGGACGAGGCGAGCTGCCTCGAGCGCGAGCTCCGCACGCCGAGAGCTCGGCGCGATCGAGGCGGCGCGGTCAAGCGCTTCGAGCGCGAGCTCTGGACGCCTCGCGCGGCGCGCGGCCACTTCGAGCTTCGCGAGCAGATCGACGCTGCCCGGCAACACCGAAAGCGCACGCCGGTATCGGGCCGTCGCTGCCTCGGGATCTCGCTCGAGCCACAGATCGCCGAGCGCCTCGGAGAACGCGGCGGCGCGATCGTCCTTCGAAGACTCCGCTTCGCGCGCCAGCCGCTCCAAGACCGCTGCCGCCCGACGACGATCTCCGCGCTGCTCGAGCGCTCGCGCGAGCCCAGACAATGCGTCGGCGTCGCGCGGATCGTGGAAGAGCGCCTTCTCGAAGGCGCGCTTGGCGCGAATGGCCTCCCCACATGCCAGCAGCGCTTCACCTAGAAGCACATGGGCCGGGCCCCGATCGAGCTCGTCGGACTGCGCTACGACTCGCTCTGCAGCAGAGACTGCGGCGATCGCATCGCCCCGCGCGAGCAGCGATCCAACTTCCGCGGCGGCCACGTCCGGGTCGCTCGGGAAGGCTCGAATCGCAGCTTCGACCGCGCGCTCTGCTTCCTCGGCGCGGGACGTCAACGCGGACGCCAAGAACGCCAGCGCGGCCTCGCGGCGACGCCCGCTCTGCAATAGCGCCGAACCCGCGCTCTCCAGATGTGTCGCAGCTTCGGCGGTGCGGCCCGTCGCATCCGCGATCTCGGCCAGCGCGAGGTGCGCGGCCGCCTCGATCGAGTCGCCCTCGGGCGCCGTCGACAAGAGGTCCGTCGCGAGATCCGCAGTGTCCGCGAACGTGCTCGCGTCTGAAGCCCCCAGCGAGAGCACGCGCGCCGCCAACGCAGACGGGCCCGAGCTCGTGTCGAGGCCCGCCATGAGCGCGGCAAACCTCGTCGCCAAAGGCTCCCCGATCGCTCGCGACTCGGTGCTCGGGCTCGCGGCGTCCACCCGGGCGCTCCCGCGCTCGGCGTCGCTCGGATCGGCTTCTGCCGGTAAGCCGTCGACCTCCCCAAAAACCAACACCACCGAGCCGTTGCGGGACACGTAGGCCCGCGAAAGCGAAATCTCCGCGTAGCGTGGGACGCGAAGACCGTCGCCCGCAAAGAGCTCCAACAACAGCGAGGGCAACACGTCCATGGTCACGCCGAAGGACGTCTCGCTGAGTACGCGCGCCGGCAAAAGCGAGGCGGCCGCTTGGGCGGTCTGGCGGATCAGCTCGTCCGCCGGGACGTCGACGTGGCCAAACCGGTAGAGGTCGATGAGCTCGAGACGAACGGCGCGATCGCCGGAGAGTCCGACCACGAGCGAGCCGCTCGTTCGCACCGAGTGGCCATGTGCGGAAAGCCGAGCGTCGACCCCGATCCCGCCTCCGCTCGGAGCCAACCGCAGGCGCGTCACCACGGAGCTCGAAAGCGCCAGCGCGGCCTCGAGCTTGCGCGCGATCGCACGAACGTCGACCTCGAGCGCGAGGCCGGACAAGATCGTCGCCGTGCTCGCGAGCTCCGCAGGCGAGGACAAGCTCCTCTCGCCTTCGACGAAGGCCTCGGCCGAGAGCACGACGATGGCATCGGCGACGGCGCGGCGATGGAGACGAATCCACGTCCGTCCTCCGCGAACCGCGATGCCGAACCCGCCGTCTCCCTTGGCCTCACCGCGTTCCTGTTCGGACTGCCCTCGTGGCTCGGACATGCGGGAAAACTTTCGTCGCACAAGGCACGGGGCGCAAGTCCGGTGATTGCTGGAAGCCGTCGCTGGAATGTCGTCCTCCAAGACGCCTGACCCAGAGGATAACCACGGTAGGTCTACCGCCGTCCGGGCCAGCGAGCCTTCCGTCCCTCGTCCGTCCCTGGGAGCGCAGGCATCTCAAACAGACTCTGGAGGAGCTTGGGGTCGTCGAAGGACGATTGAGCGATTTGGAAGACTGCCGAAGAAATTGTTCGCTGACTCAGCCCAGCGTCGTGTTCTCCCGCCGCGACGACGACGACTGGTCCCAACGAACCCATCCTTCACCCGAAATTTTGACGGCGCTCTTCCCAAGTCATCGATGCTCACCGGCTTGCGTCGGGCTTCGGTTCGAATCCATCGACCTGCCGTTCCCGTTCGACGTGCGCGCGGCCTTTGAGGACGGAGGCGACACCTGGACGGTAGCGGGGTTTGACGGGCTGTTTCGGCTTCGGTACCCGAATCTAGAGCGGGTCTGCCCGTACATTCCGGGTACGGCATTCGCGCGCGGAGTTGGCCGATTGATCTATTCGATCTCGAAGGATCAAGTCCTCGTTTTCGATGAAACGACTTGCAGTACGACCGCTTCGGCTCGAGGTGTTCCGGGCGCACACTCGCTCGCGGTCAACGAAACCACGCCACCGGACATCTATTTCAGCTCGGGCGAAGAAGATCTCGGGAGCCCTCCGGAGCTCCTTTTTCAGCCTGCGAACGGCGTCGCCTCGAAAATCGACTCCATCCACATAGAGAGCCTTGGTCGATTTTTACGAGTGTCGCCGGCGCAATTCATGTTCTCGGGCGAGTCCAATCGGCTGTGGTGGATCGACGGCGCCTCGGTTCATGAGGAGCTCCTCACGAATGGCTCCGGCGATTTCGAGGTCGCGGGGATGGCTTTTTCGGCTGACCGCGGCCCCGTACTCGCGATCAACAAGGTCGGAATCCTTGACCGGCCTGGGCTGCGCGAGTTCGGGGCCGGGAGCCCTACGGATTGGGTCGAGCACCCATTCCTGCCTGGAGGATTTCTCGACCCTCGAGCTCTGTCGGTCGCCTCCGATCGCGTATTCGGCATCGCCAAGAAGGCGTCGGTGCAGCAGTTCGTCGATCGGTTGGGTCAGTGCGAGCCCGTGGTCTCGCCTGCGGAGCCGAGCGCCTCACCGAGACACGTCGTCACGCTCTCCGACGGTTCTTTCGTCATTCTGGATGGCGGCCGGAGCTCGCCGGAGAATGGGAAGCTGATTCGGGCCGAACCCATTCGACATTCGGTCTGCGAGTAAGTCTATCGCGAGGTCTGGACCGCGGTGGCTGCCTCTCCGCACGAAGCCCTGGCACTCTTCCTTAGCGCGACCGGTTTTCGTCTCGTCTTGATTGAAGACACCCCCTAGACTCATCGGAGCCTTTCGTAGGCCGCGATGGCTTCGTCGATTGTCCCGTCCATGACGAGCTCCCCTTCGTTGAGTAAAACCGCTCGTGTGCAAAACGTCTTCATGGCTTCGTCCGAGTGGCCCGCAAACACGACGATTCCCGAGCGTTCTACGACCTGTGCCATGCGCTGGCGCGCCTTTTCTTGGAAGAATCGGTCGCCAGCACCAAGCCATTCGTCCAGCACGAGCACTTCGGCATCGACCGCGGTCGAGATCGCAAACGCGAGACGGACCTTCATGCCCGAGCTGTACGTTCGGACCGGCATATCGAGAAACTCTCCGAGCTCGGCGAATTCGGCGATCTCCTCGGCCCGCGCACGGATCGCCGTGTTGCTCATACCCATCATCCGCCCGCGGAGAGTGATGTTCTCGAAGCCGGTCGCGAAGTCATCCATGCCCAAGCAGATGTCCGTCAATGCGATGATCTCGCCTTGAACTTCCACGACTCCGCGTGTTGGCTCATAAATCCCGGATATCGCCCTCAGCAACGTCGTCTTTCCGGCACCGTTCGGCCCGATGATCCCGAGCCGCTCGCCCGCCCCGATCTCGAGGTTGATATTCTTTAGCGCCCGAACCACGGCGCGTTCGTTGGCCTGACCGAATCGGCCTCCGGTGCTGACTCTCACGAACTGCCGTTTCAGCGACTTGTGAACGAGGTGGTAGATCGGAAGATCGACCGAAAGATCACGGATTCGAACCGAGCACGAGGTGAGCTCCCTATTCATCCGCCCAGACCCCGATTCCCGTCTCTCATCCGACCAGGTGCACGATTTGGCTGCGGAACCGACGAAAGACCTCGAAGCTCACCGCCGCGCCGACCAACGAGACTCCGAACAGGATGGTCCAGGACGCTTGCGGGGTGACTCCGAGCATGGGGGCACGCAGGGCTTCGAGCAGGTGATAAATTGGATTGAGGAGAAGGAGTTCGGCCCTGCGCCCGACCGCCATCTCGGGTACCCACAAGATCGGTGTGGTGAAAAAGACGAGCATCAGGAGACTCGAGATGATCGGGGGGACGTCGTGAAATCGTGCGCAGAGCGTACCTACCAACAGCGCAACCCAGGCGCCACAAAAAGCAACGATCGCGAAACCAGGAATGAACCAAAAGACCCCCGCCGTGATGGGAACGTCGAAGTACAACATGACTGGGATCTGGGCTGCGAGGTTGTGAAGAAAAATGAGCCCGGCTCGACATACGACGCGGAAGACATGGACGGTCAGCGGCAGCCGGATGGTCTGGATGATGGAGGACGCGTTCGTAAAACAGGAGCAGGCGTCGGTGACGACATCGGTGAAGAGCCGCCACACGATCGTCCCCGAGCACAGGTAGGGAACGTAGGTCTCTAATTCTTGCGAAAAAAGTCGGCTGTACATCCAACCGATCGCGACGACCCAGATAATCATGCTCAGCGTGATCCAAAAAGGACCGAGGACCGAGCCTCGATAACGTTGGAGCATGTCCCGCCAGGCGAGTGTCGTCCAGAGTGGCCATTTGGACGCCCCCTCTTGGATATCGAGCAAGGCGAGGCGGACGCTGCGCGTTTGGCTGGCATCGAGCCGCACGGCGCTGCATTGCCAGGTTAAGAAACGAAAGACCAGTCAAACCTCGAGAACGAGCCGACTTGAGTCCAGTCGCAGTCCCTTGGCCAGACGATGGCGCGCGGTCCCTTCGGTTCGAGACAAGCGTTCATGCGTCCAAACCAACGAGGCTGCTCGGAGCCATTTTCGCCGGCAGACCGGACTGACCAACTCGACCTGACCCTGGACCTGGCCGCCCTCATCGCGATTGCAGGCTCAGTTTCTACGGCACCACAGGACCGGCGTCGCTTCGGCTTCGGGTCTTGGCTATTCCACGCGTACGATACGACTCGACACACCGGTCGATTACGGTTTAGATGCCGACGTCCCCGCGAGGGGAATACGATGAGGATCCAAAGGATTCCAGGGGCCACGCTCTCGTGGCTCGCAAACGAAGTGCGGAACCGAGTAGGCGCTCGACTCGGACAGGCACCGGGCACCGATGACCTTCGGATCCTCCAGCTGAATGTCAAAAATTTCGGCTATCAGTTGGCGCTCGACATGGCGCCCTTTCTCGCCTGCGTGGACACCACAGGCGAACCGAGGCGTCGGAATCTCGTCAGCAAGCCGACTACCCAACAGGACGTCGAGAGTCCCTGGTTCATCTACTGGTGCGACGAGCTGCACGCCGTGCCGATTTATCACCGCAAGCTGTGGGAATTTGCATTCTCTCTCCAGTCCCTGTTCGATGCTGACTTGTTGCGAGAGGGTGTAACAGGCATCGGTTTCGGTTGCGGCGAAGAACCGCTCGCCTCTTACTTTGCCACGAAAGGCATGCGCGTGACCGTGACCGATCTGGCTCCGGAACGTGTCGCTGGCCTGGGTTGGGCCGAGACCGCACAGCACGCCCGGACGATCGACCGGGCCTTTCACGAGCACCTCGTGTCGAAGGACATATTTGACCAACACGTCCGCCATCAGTTCGTGGACATGAACGCCATTCCTGAGTTCGAGGAAAAATTTGATTTCTGCTGGTCCATCTGCGCGCTGGAGCACCTTGGATCGATCGAAAGGGGTCTTGCTTTCATCGAGAAATCGCTGAGTGCTTTGAAACCGGGGGGTCTCTCGGTCCACACCACCGAGTACAACTATCTGCCGAGCGGCACGCTCGACGGCGGTCCGACGGTCCTTTTTCAGAAGCCGCATTTCGAGGCACTTGCGGAGAGATTAGCGCGAAGAGGGCACCGGATGCTGGGGCCGGACTTCGATGCCGGCGATGGACCGATCGACCGATTCATCGACGTGCCTCCGTACACGTCGACCGGTGATTGGTCGGCCGGTGCGCACCTCAAACTGTCGGTCGGAGGTCATCCTTCGACCTGTTACGGCCTGATCATTCGCAAGGCCACGCGCTAGCGGATGGGGCCGGGCCAGGGGACAGACTCTTCGATGCAAGTGCCCGAGCTCAGCGTCGTCGTTCCAGTCTACCGAAGCCAAGAAATCGTTCCTCGCCTCTGCCAGGCGTTGAGGGAGGCCCTCTCGCCCTATTCGTTCGAAATCATCCTCGTCAATGATCGCAGCCCAGACGGGTCTTGGAAGGCGATCGAACGCGAAGCCAGCGCCGACCATCGCATCGTCGGCATCAACCTCCGGATCAACGTGGGCCAGGATCGCGCGATCATGGCCGGCTTGAATCATGCTCGGGGCGAATTCACGGTAATCATGGACGATGATTTGCAGCACTTCCCCTCCGACATTCCGGCGCTCTATGAACGGATCAGGCAGGGGTACGACGTCTGCTACGCGAACTTTTTTCGAAAGCGCCAGACCCGCGTGAAGAACTTGGGCAGTTGGGCGGCCGGCAGGGTCGCCGAAGCGGTACTTCGAAAGCCTCGCGAGGTCTACATGTCGCCATTCAAGATCATTCGACGGGACGTGGTCGACGAAATCGTGAGGTATCGGGGCCCTTTTCCGTACATCGACGGGCTTTTGCTGCAAATCACCGACAACATTTCGCAAATTACCGTCGAGCACCATGCCCGGCACTCGGGGCGCACGACTCACAACTTCTGGAAGCAGGCCCAGGTGTTTCTCAACCTGGCCACGAATTTCTCCGTGTTGCCGCTTCGGTTCGTGACGTTGAGCGGAGTCGTGTTCGCGTTGTCTAGTTTTCTGCTCGGCGCATATTTTCTCCTGGTCTACCTGACGAAGGGTGTTCAGGTCTACGGATGGACCGCTTTGATGCTCGTCGTGCTTTTTTTCGGCGGGGTCACGCTCGTATCTCTTGGGACGCTTGGTGAGTACCTCGCCCGGGTCCTGATGAACGTGAATCAGATTCCTCAGTTTGTCGTGAACGAGCGCGTGAACTTCGGGCGCAAGAGCGCCGAGCAACTCCCGGCCGACCCGGTCGACTGCCCAAATCGTGCGGCGGACTGAGTCGAGGCCAACGCGGGCCCTCGAGGCCGCTTACGCGGCGCTGGGCCGGTCGTCCAGCTTCACGGCCTGGACTCATTTCCAGCAACTCCAGGCCAATCAGTGGTTGTCTCACGAAGACCTGGAATCGATCCGCTGGGCCAAGATGCAAAGGTTGCTCGCTCACGCGAGCGAGATTCCGTTCTACCGGAGTCTGTGGCGCAGCGCAGGGGTCGACCCGCGCCGATTCGAGAAGATCCGGGATGTCGAAGATCTGCCCGTCGTGGGGCGGCGCGACCTCATGAAAGGGCAGGAGGAAGACGCTTTTCTCCTGAGCCGCCGACACGACTATGAGATGACCCACTCTTCGGGCACGACCGGCCCGCACGTTTATCTTCCCTTCACGCGTAGCGACATGCAGGTGAAGTATGCTGGCTATTTGCGCGAGTTTTACGCGACCGATTGGCGACTAGGCGTCCGGTCCGCAGCGATTCACTATTCGGCTCATCCGGAATTCGCGGGGCGATACGTCGGCCGTCCCGACCACGACAACTTCGTGTTGCTTCGAACGCTCGTATTCCGGCTCGCGCATCGACGTATTTTGCTCAAACCCTATGCGAAGCCGGAGTCAGGCGACGACTGCGTCGCCGGCGAGTGGTACCGGGCGCTGCGCAAGCATCGGCCTTTTCTGCTCGAGAGCATGGATTTCGGGCTAGCCACACTTCACCACTACATTCGGGACCGAAATCTTCCTCCTCTTCGGATTCCGCGAACGATCGTGCTCGCGACACTCGCCCCTCGCTTCAGGAAGACGTTGGAGGCTGCGTTTTCGACGGAGATATTCAACCGCTATGGGCCCCATGAGATCGAGGGGGTCGCGTACGAGTGCCGTGAGCACCATGGAATGCACATGGCCGTCGACAGCGTCCACACGGAATTTCTGGATGACACCAACCGGCCGGTCGGCCCAAGTGAGAATGGGCGTATCATACTCACCGACCTGGATAGCAGGCTCATGCCACTCATTCGGTACGAGATTGGAGACGTGGGAAGTTACTTGGACGAACCCTGCGCGTGCGGCCGCGGATTTCCGCTCATGCAAGCAATCGCGTGCCGGACGCGCGACCTTTTCGTGACCGGTGACGGGCGGACGGCCGCTCCGTCGGCGATGGTCGCCGCGCTTCAGGACGATCCGGCGATCCGGATCTTTCAGATCGTCCAGCGCGGAGACGGGCAGATTGAGGCGCGGATTGTCCCCCTTTCGGGGTCGTGGACGAGCGAAAAGGAGCGCGAGATCCGGTCGAAGCTCCGGGCCGCCCTGCCGGGGAGCGACAAGGAGATCCGCGTCCTCGTGGTCCATACGGTCGAATTGGAACCAAACGGGAAATTTTGCTACGCGAAGAGAGTCGCCTAGCGTACGAGGCTGAGAACCATGCGCATTCCACTGAGTCGGCCCTCGTTAGGGGAGGCTGAAATCAACGCCGTCGGTGAGGTCTTCGACAGCGGCTGGCTGGGCGAAGGTGCTCAGACGGCTGAATTCGAGCGAAGGCTCGCTGAGTACACCGGCTCGCCCTTCGTCGTCGCGGTGAACACAGGAACCTCTGCCCTGCATCTCGCGTTGAGTGTGCTGGGTGTGGGTCCGGGCGACGAAGTCGTCGTGCCGTCATTTACGTTCGCGAGCGATCCGGTGGCGGTCCTTCTGTGCGGTGCAACTCCCGTTTTCGCGGACATCGATCCACTCACCCTGAATCTCGATCCGAGCCATCTTGCTCCACTCATCACCTCGAGGACGCGGGCCATCATGCCCACCGATTACGCCGGCCTTCCCGCCGACGTCGAAAGCCTGCGACGAGTCATTGCGGGGCGGGACATCAGGATCGTCCGAGACGCAGCGCACTCGTTCGGTTCCCGAAGCCGAGGGCACGCCATAGGGCTGTGGTGCACCGAGGACGCGACATGTTTCAGTTTCGACGCGATCAAGAACCTCACGTGCGGAGAAGGCGGCGCCGTGCTCGTTGCGGACGGTGAGTTGGCCGAGACCCTCCGAAGAAAGAAGACTCTCGGCTTCCAGGCGGGCGCGCGAACCAGGGCGATCGGAAGCCGTGCGAACGTTCGCGGGGTCGTCGAGCTGGGCTATCGATACCACATGAGCAACGTGAACGCCGCGATCGGGCTTGGGCAATTTCTTCGATTCCCGGACATAGTTGAGCGGAAGCGCGCCGTGGCCCGCCGATACGACGCCTTGTTGGCCGAGGTCCCGACGGTTCAGACCTTTGAGCGAGACTACGACGACGTCGTTCCGTTCATTTATCCGGTCCGGACGCCGTCGTCGAAGCGGGACGGCTTGATCGAGCACTTTGCTCGAAACGGGATTCATGCAGATCTGCGCTATTCGCCGTGTCATCAAGAGCCTTTCTTCGTGCGGGAAGGGATCGCGCTTCCGACGACCGAGCAGATCACGCAGGAGCTCCTCTGTCTGCCGATCTACGCGGACCTCGATCTGAGCTCGGTCGAGGAGATCGTCTCGATCATGAAGGCCTATCTGGCCGGTTGTTGAGTCGCGGGGTGACTTGGCTTTCACGATCGGCAATTTTGCGGACATACTCGGTGACTTTGCTCCGGCGTCTTGCTCCTCGGCAGTGTCCTCGGCAGTGGGCCGTCATGAGGTGCAGGCCGAAGGTCGCTCCGAGAACGACGCGGCGGTGTCAGTTGCGGGACGGAACACGACCAGCGCGCATAGCGCGCTCTAGAGCTGCTTCGTACCCTTCACGAAGTCGCGCTCCAAACGAGGCCGACGAGAATTGTGAGACCTGGCTCTTTCCCGCGTTCGACAAGCGCGCGCACAGGTCGTCATTGTTGACGACCGCGGTCATCGCCTCGCTGATCGAGCGCACGTCGTACGGGTCGACGTAGACGGCGGCCTCGCCGCACACCTCCGGCAATGCCCCGGCTGACGTCGCGACGACTGGGCAACCGAGGTGCATGGCTTCGAGGGCAGGAAGGCCAAATCCCTCCGTCAGTGACGGACACACGAGAGCACGAGCGCCGACGAAAAGGCGCATGAGCATTGCTCGGCTCGAGAAGGGGACGCGGACGATGTGCCGACGCCTCAGGGCGTTGGGGAGTAGACGTGTTTCACTTTCGACGAGCCACCCGTCCGGGCCTGCGATCACCAGGGGCATGGTGATGCGGCTGCTGAGGTACGCCTCGATGAGCCGGTGCACGTTCTTCTTGGGTTCGATGGCGCCGACGAACAGCAAATAGTTTCCGGGCGTCAGTCCGTGAGTGCGTTTCAGGAACGTCGCCAACTCCTCACGGTTCTGATTCTCGACGACGTCGCCGAGGTCGACGCTTTGGTAGGTCACGATGATTCGATCGGGGGGGACGTCGAACAGCCGAACCAGGTCATCACGCGTCGACCTCGAGGTCGCAAACAGCATGTCGTAGCTGGTGACTATGCGCTGAACCAGACTTTCGTACTCGGTCTTCCGGTCGAGCGTGGTGAAAGGCAGTGTCATCGGAATCAGGTCGTGAATGGTGCAGACGCGCGCGACGCCCTTCATCGTGAGCGGCAGCGGGCACATCGTGTGAAAGACATCGACGGCGTCATCGAGGGCGACGGGCTGCAAAGTGCGGGTCATTCGAAAGCGCACGGAGGCGAGGTCGAACAGCCCCGAAGCGTTGTGAATACGAGCGGACCTGGGAAGGCGATGGCTGAGGTGGCGTCGATCCACGGTGCCAGTCGGCACCCGGCTGGCATGGCACGCCCCCGTGCTTCCCACGTTCGTCATCGCATGGAGAACGGTGGCCGCGCGGCCCGACGTGGGGCCGCGAAACGCATCGAAGAACCCGATTTCGGGATCTAACGTGCTCTTGCGTGTGGCCATCCCATAGATGGCATGCAGCTCCGCCCCCGTTCCTAGTAGCGCGCGCTCGAAATTGCGGGTGTAGGTGGCGATGCCGGTGCCCTCCGGCAGTCCAAGGTTATGAGCGTCGAAAGCGACTCGCAAGTGCTGCCCCACCATCACCACTATCAAGCCCTCGTGAACAGCACGTCGCAATGTTCGTGCGACAAGAGCTCGTCTAGGGCGACTTGTTGGAGTGTCGAGGAGGTCGTGATGCGGTGGGCTCGAAATCCTTGATGCACGAGCAGCTCATAGAGTCTCGTGGCGCCGTCGCCATTCGGAGAAGATCGCTCGAGCAACGAAGGCGCAAACTCCAACACGATCTGAATCGCACGGTTGTCGCGGAGGATCCGCTGAGCTCCCTTGAGAATGAATGGCTCGGCGCCTTCGGCGTCGATCTTCAGGAGGTCGATCCGGGTCCCCGGTGGGAAGTGCCCGTCGAGCGCGAGGGCATCGACTTCGACTTTCTCGATCGAATCGTGAAACGACGCGGCGTCAGCCTCGGAAGCCCAGAGGCCCGCGGACCCCTTGTGTTTGCGGAACCGGTGAAAGGCAACTCGCTTTGATTCCTCGAGCACGGCCTTGGTGACGATTTCGCAGCGAGATGTGAAGCCGTTCACGGCGACGTTTGCGTACAAGAACTCAGCGACTTCGAGCTGAGGCTCGAAGGAGTGCACGCGGCCGGCGGCGCCGACTGCGCCGGCGGCCAGCAGAGTGTAGTAACCAACGTTGGCTCCTACATCGACAACGATCATGCCGGGCCGCACGAGTTGAACGAAGATGTCCGTGATCCAAGGCTCCCATGTCCCGTCCAGCAGGATGTGCGGGGTGAGGCTGACGTCATGGGTATCGACGAACATCTTGTACCCATGCACCGTTTTCGTCAGCGCCCGGTGGTCACCGAGATAGATCGCCATGCGCGCGGGAGGGACGACGCTGGCGGACGGACGGGACGACTCGGCCTCACGCCCCGCCGAGTCCTGAACGCGGCTGCGTGACACCTTGCGGAGCGCCACGAGGAAAGACTGGTAATGCGGAGAGGTCAACACGCCTCCAGCCGTCGCCCCAGGCCGGAGTACGACGAATACCTCGTTGGCAAATATCGGACGGAATCGAGTTGCGACATCCTTGAGCCAGACGGCGTCGATTTCGTCCAACAGACCCTTGTGCACGACGACCGCCGCGACGTCATCGACCACGAGGGCCCGGCAGCGCTTGTAGGAGACAATGCCCGGTACGAGCTCCGCGAACTCTGCCGGACCGATTACGCGCGCGGCCGGGAGACCCGCGCTCCGTAGGACTGCGGCGACCTCACACCAAAACTTGTCGTCGATGACACTCATAGCAGATTCATCGGTGCGGGCACGCTTCGCGCCGATGGCTTGGGCGCTCGGTAGCTTCGTGAATCCCTCGCGAGCGTGATCCAAGTTCGTGATCGTGCTGCATAGTCACTTCAGTCTTTCGATTCGGATCTTATTTACTTCCAGGCGGCCATGGCCAGAGTAATGAACCCTCACTTCGAGCACGCGCGGAGCGAAGAGGCGAAACGAGCCCGAAGCCGATCGATTCTGGTCCTCGATGACCCCGGAGTGGGCGACATCAAAACCCGTCGGATTCGGGGCGCCAGCTTTCCAATTCCAGGCCAAGACGTCCCAAGTCCCGACATGCCCATCCCCATTTCTGGCGAGATAGTCAATCCCAAAGGCATACTCACCCGGTGGGAGCGCCAAGTACGGGCCGTGGCTGAGCGTCCCCTCCGGCGCGCCATCCGCCACTCGCGCCAACCCCCGAATGACGCCCGTTTTGCTGGGCAAAAAGGCAGCGAAAAACTCGGCCACGTCACCCGGTTTTCGGACCCGATTCATCAGGGTCGATTGCCGGAGGAACTGCTCGAACAGGACATCCTGCGTCCGATTGTAGACGAGAATGGTGTGAGGGTTGCACTCAAAAGTAGTCGCTGGCGGCCCAAAACGTTCGGCAATCAGGCCTTCGTCGAGCCGCCGCGCACGATTGATGGCGGTCTCCGTCTCGGTCACGACAAACTCGGGTTGGATGTCGAACCACGCTGAATTGTTGACCCAGTGGAGCGGAGACATGTCACGCTGCACCTGAACGACCTGGAGATCTCTTTTCGACATCATCGTGATAGGCCGAGCGGTCCAGTATTCGGCGACTCCATATTTGAGCCCCAACCGTGCAGCGTTCTCATCGACGCAGCGAACCCACGGCGGATAATACTCGGCGAAGAATTCCGTGAGAGTCGTGCGGGTGGGCAGAGACGTCGCGGACGACAGCGTCGTCAGTGCCGTCACCACGACGACGGCAGACGAAAACGCGGGGTGGCGGATCGCTCCTTGCAGGTCCAGGACGAACGGAACACCCCACGCAGCCGGAAGAACGAAGGTTGGGATGAGATAGCGCAAGTCGGCCGTGTGAGCAAACACGCCGGTGGCAATCACCGAGATCCAGTTCGTCGCAAAGAGGAACAGGAAGTAGACCGGAAACAGCAACTGCCCCAGTCGTTGCGTCGGGTCGTCCAGAGACCCTCGCCGGATCGCCCGACCGACGATGAACGAACACAAGCCCACAAACGCGGCGATCGTTGTCACGTGAAAAGGGTGGTCGGTCAGTAGGCCGAGCCACACCGTTCGAGCATTCTCGGCCGCTAGAGTCACTTTCGCGAATTGGAGATATCCTTCGAGGGCGCCGGTCTCCCCGACGATCCAACGACTCAGACCAAAGCCAATGGCCGCGCCGACGAGCGGCGTAACAACGGCCACAATCCAGCGGCGAACGCTGATCACTCGAAGCCAAAGTAAGACTGACAAGGTGAGGCAGAGCGGCGCAACGACCTGCGGGAGAAAGAGGCTATCACTCATCCCGACCGCGACTGAAACGAAACCGAGCCCTGCGACCATCGGGAGCCTTCTGGAGCCTTCCGAGGCCAGCCCGTGGGTCAGCGCGAGCACGTACGGGCTGGCGACAAAGACCCCAACGTGCATTTCCGGCATCAGAATCCAAAACGAGTTGATGACCCACTCTTGGTCGAGCGCGAGTGCGATCGTCGCAGCCATGATCACGACCGTGCGGGTCGCCCGAGGACCATAGCGAGGAGTCAGGGTCTGCCGGCCGAGCGCGTAGACGCCCAACATGAAAAGAGTGAGCTGAACCAACCCGTAAGCGGCGTTTGCCGCATGAATGGAGGGAATGATTGCAGATATCAGGACAAAGAGAGTTGCATCCGGAAACCACTGCGGGGCGCCTGGATACCTCCATCCAGAAATATCGACACCTCCCGCGAGATCGCGGTACAGCGAAGGAAGGTTGAGAAAGTCGGCGTTGTACGACATTTCGCGAACGTAGGGCAGAAATCGGCCATACACGCTCGCCAACGCAAGGCCGAGCCCAACCGACTGCAAGAGCACGATGGCGCGACCGAGGCTTCCGGACGGTCCGGGAAGATCACTGGGCCGTGAGCTCAATCGACACCCAGCGAATCGAGTAGCGGCTTGTGCCAGTCTACGTAGATGGCGCAGCCGATCGTGCCAACGACGCAGCCAGGAAAATAGGCTGCGTAAAACCTCTTCGCGTCGGCGAAAGTGTACCGGCGCTGCTGTTTCAGCCTGCGTATGTCGCTTTGGACGTGCTGGGCACGAGACGGAGTGAAGAAGTAAGCGAGGCGGGGGATGAGCTCGAGCGTGCCGAGGATGCCCAACGCGCGGGCGCCGGTCTTCATGACGTGAAGCCGCCCCTCGAGTCGCCAGAATCCTTCGAAGCAGTCGACGACGAGCATCCGTCCGCCGGGCTTGAGGCTAGCTGCGATGCCGGACACCGCTTTGGGTATGTCGAGGTGATGATAGCAGTATCGACTCACGATCATGTCGAACTGCTGATCGAGAGGCGCCAAGTCCTCCGCATTCATGCAGTGGTAGCTCGTTCGGGCCTCGGGGGCGCGCCGCGCAACCTCGATTTCTTCGCGAACGATGTCGACCCCCGTGACGGTCACCCCACGCGCGGCCATCTTTCGGCAGAAGACGCCGCGGCCACATCCGATGTCGAGAACCGAAAGTCCGGGCCGGAGCTCTTTCAGAATGAACTCGTCGGCGAAGGTCACCAACAACTCGGTGACCCCGTGATCGGGAATCCGAATCAAGTGGGTTTCTTGCCGCGATGATGAGTCTCGGTTCATTACTCAGGCCGCTCAGTAAGGAAAGCGCGCTCGAGGCGCTCGCCGAACTTCGCGCGCGTGAAGAGCGCGGCGCGCCGACGTCCGGCCGCCCCCATTTCTGCCGCGAGCCGAGGACTCATGAGCAGCCTCGCGGTCGCCGTGGCAAAGGCCGTCGCAGATGGATCGCAAAGAAGGCCCGTCTCGCCGTCACGCACGGTTTCGGTGATCCCGCCAGCGTTGACGGCGACCACCGGCCGGCCGGCCGCCATCGCTTCGATAGGAACGATCCCGAAATGTTCGTCTCGGGCGGTGTGTAGCACCAGGGTGGCTCGCTTGAACCATGCCATCCGCGCCTCGTCGGTCGGCGATGGCACGACCCTCACCTGGTCGTGGAGTCCTCGTGCACGCACGAGCCTCCTGATCGACTCGAAGGTCTCGAGCGCTTCACCGTGCCTCCGCCCAAGTCCCCCGGCGATTACGAGCCGCAACCGGGCGAACGTGTCGTCGGGCAGCCGTGTCCTGAGCTCATGAAATGCCTCCACGGCGAGCTCATGATTCTTGTCCGGATGAAACCGACCGAAGGCGAGCATGACGAGCTCGCTCTCGCGCGGAGACTCATCAACCAGGGATGGAACGGACAGAAAGCGTCTAGGATCGACTCCGGGACAAATCACTTCGCAACTGACAGACAGATCGGGCATGACTTCCCGCAGGCGCGAGAGGGTGTAGTGGCTGTTCGTCACGATTCGCGCCGAGAGATTCATGCCGCGACTCGCGAGTGCGTCGACGCCCCGGCGATAGTATCGGTACGCCGACGTGCCGCCAGCCGGCGCAAGCAAGCAGTCAGGAAAGTGGCAGTAGAAGACGACTGGAGCACCAACGATCCTCTGCACCTGAGGAATCGCGTGGGGTACGAGGTCGCACAACAAGACGTCGATGCGCTCGAGCTCTCGCCGGGCCGCAATGGCCAACGCCACCATGCGAATCACGGCGCACGGAACGCGCGCCCGCTGGAATACGTCGCGCGGCGCGCGGTGGGCGCGAACGCGGATATCCAAACCTCCAATCCGCGCGTCGTCGAATGTTCCGTGAGGCTCACACCGGGCTGTGAATAGCGCCACTCGATGCCCCAAACCCGTCATTTCGAGCGCTGCGTCGAGCATGAGGCGCTCGGCGCCGCCGAAAGCGAACTCAGGGTGAAGAATCGCGATCGAAAGCGGCCGAGGAGAGGCGTTCATGGGTTGGGGCGAGTCAGTCAGCGACCGCGACCGCGCCGGTTTGCAAAAGCAGCTCACACTGTGCGCTGAATTGGCCGGTAGACCAAGGGCGACTAATTGGCCCAGTACTGAAGAATGAAGCTGAAGTTCCCATTGACGCAGAAGTCGTATGGCTGGGTGTTACCGCCGCTCACTGCGAGAGCACCATGGTTCTGGTACCCGTGGGTCGTGGGCGAGATTCCGACCAGGCCCGTGTAGTTGGTCAGGTTGGTGGAGGCATCGCCCGAGCTCACCGAGGCGATGTTTCCGATGACGGAGCCGTAGGTGGTGGTTCCCACGTTCGTCGCCAGGAGCTCAAACACGAAGTCGGTGGTGGCGCTGCCGACGCTGCATCCACTTGGGGTGCTTCTCGACCTCCCCACCGTCGAGGTCACGTTCTTGTACACGCGCGTATAGGCTGGGATGCCCCCGTTGGGCTCTATCGGCGTCAGGGTCACTTCGCCGGATTCGACGTTGGCCTCGCCGACGAAGGAGGCGATCAAGCCGTCTGAGTATCGCTCGGACGAGACATCGCGCGGGTCGTTCTCGATACCGCCGCACGCGATTCCGAGCGCGGCGATTCCGATCCCGAGCAGAGTCATATCCTTTCGATTCATTGACCGGGCGTAACACGCTCCGCCCCCTGCTGCAACTCCGTCGCAGCCCAGAAGCCCAGAAGCGCGCTGTCGATCAATGCGATTGGGTGTAGGGTCGCGTCGTGCTCCGGAAGGCGATCCGGGTCGATCTCTGCTCTTTTTTTGACGCTTTTGGTGCGAACCAAGGAGGACACAGAGCAGGAACGCGGAGGCCACAGAGGACATTTGGAATGACTCCGACTCCTCGGCGACACGGTCTCCGTGTTCATTCTCCGTGCACTTCGTGGTCATCTTTGATTGCGGGGACGGCTGCGCTCGGATCCGCTGCTGGGTTGTCGACTTCGGGCTCAACCAGACGCATGTTCGATGAGGAGCTCCTTCTACAGGAGGCTCTCAACGAGGTTCCGGACGCTTTTGGAAGTGCTCGCGCGCATCGAGGCCGGCGCGGGGCGCGATCTGGGTGACGCGCTTGATCTTCGGGACCGGTGCCTGGATCTCTTCAAGGTGACGAGCCAAGACGGAGTAGTGGCGGTGTGGCTGATGGGGAAGAAAATCGTGGAGCTCAGCAAATAAAAGGCGCGTTTGGCTTCGGAGTGAGGCATGGAAATTTTGGGAACGTCCAACTCACGCCTAACCAAACACGCCGATGCACGACATAGCCCAAGAACCCGCCGCTGTCTCCTCTCTTCCGACGCTGCCTCTCGCTGGCCTGCTGCTGGCCTCTCGTGAGCGCCTTCGTTCGCTGAACCTGCCTGCGCCCACGGCAGCCCAGATTCTGTCGGCGACCGGGGCGAGTCGCTCCCAGGCGTACGCTTACGCGAGCGAGATCCAGGCGCTCTTGCCTGGCCTGCAAAGGTCCGCGGGCCGTCCGGCAACTCCACCTCCTCCGATCGAACCCGCCAAGACCGAAGAACTACTCCCCGGTGCAGAATGTAGGGATCAGGGTCATGCCGCGAGTGCCTTCCGAA
>CAYXDO010000039.1:0-73930 GCA_964463485.1 uncultured Myxococcales bacterium
ACCTCGGGGCCGCGTTCACGTCGATCACTCTGAGCGTGAAGGACTGTGCGTCGGTCAGACCTGTCGAATCGGTTACGACCACCGTTATCAGCTGTGGGCCCACTACGGCGTTGGACGTTTGAAGGCTCAGGTGGCCGGCCGCGTCGATCGTGCCCGGCGGGGCCACTGGCAGCGAGTAGGTGAGGGTCTCGTTGGGATCCGAGTCCGTCGCGGTGACGGCGTACGCGAACAAGACGCCCTCCAGCACGGAGGTCGGCGGCGGCGCCGAGGTGATGGTCGGCGCGTCCTCGGCCTCTCGTACGAGGATTTGAACCGTCTGCTCGGCCGAAACACCTGATGGGCCCGATGGGTCTCGCGCCACGAAGCTGAGTTGGTCGTTTCCAAAGAACTCGTCCGCGGGCCGATAGACGAGGGTAGGCGGCAACCCAGTCAGCGAACCGAAGGGCGCAGGCGTGGCCGGCCCGACCGAAACTGGGATCAACGTGCCGTGCTGCGGCGGGCTCGTGACATCGAAGAGTATGGGGTCTCCGTTCAGATCGATCGCGGGCAGCGTAAAGGCGACAGGGTGGTCTTCTTCCGTCGTCAGCGCGAAGCTCGAGGCGATCGGCGGGGAAGGCGGGAACTCTTGCCCTCGAGCCAGATCTTCGTCGACCCGAGAGTCTCCGTCGTCGTCGAGGAGGTTCGCGAGCTCCTCGTCGACCTCGCCGTCGCAGTCGTCGTCCTTCAAGTCACCGGCGGTGCCGGGCTCGGGCGTGCAAGTCAGTCCGAGACGATTCAGGCGCCACTCGATGGCGGTCGCGTGGGCGCTGTGGTCTCCGTACCCGATCGAGACTCCGCCGAGGCGCGCGCGAGGATTCAGGGTGTCGACGCGGTGAAGACCGAGCGGCAACCGAGAGGCCGGAGATGGGTTCGGGAACCCATAGCGACGCGACCGGAGACCCATTCAGCAGCACCGAACCCACGCTCGCCGACGGCGCGAAGATGCACGTCGTCGAAATCAACCGAGGGGAGAATGGAGCGATTCGGCGTGAACTCGGTGAAGCCAAAGACGCTCGTCGCGAGCTGCTCGAGCGGGGGCACGACCGCGAGGATCGCTTGGCCCGAGAGCTTGGCTGAGTATACCGTCGCGTACGACACGAGCAGCGGGGAGCTCGCGGTTATCGAATGAGGACTGCTGTCCGAGGCCGAGATCAGGAAGTCGGCGAAGTCGGTCGCGTTCAGGAGCGCGTAGACCGCGCCGTCGATGCGGACCTCGGTGCCGTCGTAGGCGGCGACGAAGCGGACTCGCTCCTCGGTTCGACGGGCCGGTTTACGAACGAGGTAGCTCCGACCCAACTTATCGGCGCTCGGGATTTGCTCGAAGAGGGCGTCCTTGATCTCCGTGTCGAAGATGTTGTTCCCGGCGAACACGGCGACCGGCTTGGTGGACGTGACTCTCGTGCCGCTATAGGAGACGGCCTCGATCCCCGAGACGTTGGCCAGCAAGATCGCTCGAAACTGCTGGAGCGTGGTCGTGTACGGCTGACCCGCCACGAGCACGGGGCCGTCTTCGACGCGCACGCCGAAGTATGCCTGAGCTCCGAAGGGCCGGCGGAATTCCGCCGAGCGAGCCCGCTTTCGACTGCTGAGCACCTGCGAACTCATGCCATTGCGACTCCTCCGAACTCCTGAAATAGCACGTTTTCGTGAATACCGAAGTCGCCGGACCCCTACCGACTCCCCCGAACTCAAGAAATGGCGCGTTTTCGTGAATACCGAAGTCGCTGGACCCCTACCCCTACCCCTATTGTCGGGGGGGACTCCGCGGAGATATCGAGGACGTGATCGCGAAATCCCAGGAGACTGAGCCCGTGCGCGAGTCAAGGCCGATGATTCTATCGATGTCGGCCAAGGCGATGTTTGCCGACGCCGGAAAGCCAATCCACCCGAAGCGGGGACCAATCGGAGGTGCAGGAATCCGCCAAGACTGCGATGGCATGGTACCAAGTCCCGCGACAAAACGGGAATCGCCGCTGAGTTCCCTGAACGCGCCATAGACCATCATGCTGGGCGCGCACAGCATCACGCCCTCGTCGCGATGTTTGCCCAACGTCGAGTCGAGTTCTTCACCAGAGAACGCATTGAGCCGAACAAGTTCTACAACGGGTTGCTCTTCGGGCCCGTCGCGAGTTCGGGAACCGAGCACCCAAAGAGAGCCTGCACACGCGATCAACTTCAGGAATGCGATCTCGAGGGGCTTTCTCCAGAGTTGCGTGCCGGTAGTGATATCAAATGCCGAGACCTGAGACGCTCCGGCCGAACCTGACGAGCAGTACCCGATGCCGTACTCGACGACCTGGATGTTACAGAACGAAGGCAAGTGGCGGAGCACCGACCCGCGATGAAGCTCGAGGGTCGTCCATTGCGTTTCGGTGGACACGACGACCTCATCTTCGAGCCCTCGAAAGAAGTGCGGTGTTCCCGAATCTCCTGAATAATCACCCAAATCGAAGGCCCAGTAGACTTCACCACTTTGCAAATCAAAGGCTTGGATGGTTTCACCTTCAAGAGTTACTGCAGCGTGCCCAGATACAAGAATATCGTAGACCCCCGTAAGCAGTGTCTGGCGAGACCACCGTGGGACACCGGAGCGCACGTCTATCCCGACTATTCGTGGGGCGCGGCCTTTGAGCAGCAGAGTAGGGAAAACTCCGCCGAGCAGCTCTGGAAAATCGCAGGGAAACTCGTCGAAAATACCAATCAGAGAGCGGCGGGGTCCGATAGGTGTTCCGTTGGAGTCGAGGACCACCAGGTTTCCGAAATCGTCTAGAATCGCCGCCATCCCACCACCCATGGGCCTCATTGCATAGGTTTTAGGCGCCTCAGTCCCGTGGACCGGATAGTGCGTTCCGCATTTTGGGTGCTGAACAGATCTACATCCTATGCCAGCAGCTGCGACAACCAGGAAAACACAGAGGGCCGGGATTTTCATCGGACTCTCTCCATCTGCGCAACCTGCGTGCGAGCACGCTGGTGGAAATCATCGCGTCACGAGCCAAGGGGGTCTAGTCCCCTGAGTTCTGCATCTGCCTGAAAGTGCCAGGAGCTATCAAGGACGAATTTGTCGCCATTGATAATCGCACCCATAAGGTGGTGCGGTTCGATTGCCTCGTTTGTGTAGTCATTCACATGGTTGGACGGGCCGGGATATGCCAGGTGCATCGACTCATGAATCCACAATCCCAGCATCGTTGCCCACCGGGAGTTCCTAAAAGCGGATGACTGAAGCCCTTTTCAGCGACCCGTTAGGCTCAACCGAGACCCACTCGAAGCTCCTCCAAAAGCCCGTACCGAACTCCTCGGTGGGTCACGCACATCTCCTTGGCGCCGTAGCGTTCGAGCGTCGCCAGGGTGATCGCGGCGCCGGCGACGATCACGTCGGCGCGCATTTGCGGCAGGGTCGTGCCGAAAATTCGGTCTGCCGTCTTGATCCTCGAGAGTCGGGCGAGCTCGGACTCGACGTCGGCTCTCGACAGCGTCTCGGCAGCCGCCACGCGGATCACTTCGTCCACGTCAGGGATCCGACGAACCAGACCGAACAGCGAGATGATCGTGCCGGAGACGCCTACCAGAAGCGCCTCGGGCTCGGCGTCCGGAGCGTCCCGAAGGGCCTCCCGGGCGTGTTGGAGCAGGTTGGCCACCTCGAGGTCGCTCGGCGGGTCTCGTTGCACGTAGCGCTCGGTGAGACGCACGGAGCCCATCTCGATCGAGACGCGACCCGAGATGTGGGCGCCCTCGCCGGTGACGACCTCCGTGCTGCGGCCTCCGAGGTCGAACACAGTCACCGGTCCTGGCCCGAACTGTCCCGACGGAGCTCGGAAGGTGAGCTCGGCCTCCCGGAGCCCGTCGATGATCTCGACCTCGATACCCGTCGCACCTTTTACTCGCTCTAAGAACATCGGTGCGTTTGCGGCGCCCCTCAAACCCGCCGTCCCGACACAAGCGATCTTCGTCGCCCGGTGCGCAGCTGCATCCCTCGCGAGCTCGATCAGCGCCGAGAGCGTGCGATCCATGGCGGCCTCGAGGAGAAAGCCATTCTTGTCGAGGCCCTCGCCGATGCGCGTGATCGCTTGGCGTTCGTGCAGCACGTCGAGCCCTTCCTTCGAAAGGCGCGCGACAGTGAGCTTGAGCGAGTTGGATCCGAGGTCGAGCGCGGCGACGATGGTCATCAGAGCTTCTTGATTTCGGCCCGCCGGTTGCGTTGGTGGGCCTCTTCGGTGAGGTCGAGGTCGGCGGGTCGCTCCTCGCCGTACGAGATCACTTCGAGCTGCTTGCTGTCGACGCCGAGGTCGACGAGGTATTTGCGAACGGAATACGCACGCCGCTCCCCGAGGTGGAGGTTGTATTCCGTCGAGCCCCTCGAGTCGCAATGACCTTCGACCTCGATGCGAAGGCCGCCGTCGCTCCTCAAGAGTTGGGAGATCTTGGCCAGCATGGGTTTGCTGTCTTCACGAATGGTGGCTTCGTTGTAGTCGAAGTAGACGACGGCCTTCTCGATCCCGGGGAAGCCGATCGTCCCGCCGACGGGGTTGGTGTCGGCGGGTACGCGATCGAGATCGTCCTCATTCGTCTCCTTCGTCTGCTTCGGTTTTTCGGCGACCTTGAACTTCTCTTCGCAGCCCGGCGGCGAGGCCTGCTTGGCTTGGTCGACGAGCCTCTCGATCTCCTTCACTATGTTGGCGACCTGGTCGTATTTCTTCTGTTTGTTGAGGACCGTCGCTTCGACGTATTTGAGCTCTGCAGCGAGCACGAGCTCATTGGCGCACGTCGCCGCGCGGTGCGCGCGTGCTTCTTCGAGCGCTTTTTTGGCGGCGGCCAGATCGGCCGTCGCGCTCTCTTGGGAAGCGGAGTGTGCACACGCCGCAAGAGCGACGAGCGCCAAAGCCCCGACGCGTCTGCAGAGTCCCTTGTTTGCTCGGTTCATGGATCACTCCTTGACGTACGGCGACCACGCGGGCGTGGCGTAACCACCGTTTTTCATGATGCGTCGTTGGCGCGATCCGTCGAACGCCATGATCCATAGCTGCTGGCGCCCTTCGCGGGTCGAAGTGAACGCGAGGTGGTTGCCGTCGGGCGACCAAGAAGGTTCCTCGTTGTTGCCCTCGTCTTGGGTGAGTCGTTTGATCTCGCTGGTGTCGACGTTGACCGTGAAGATGTCGAACTTGTTGCGCTCGTCGCGGGCGGTGAAGGCGATGAGGTGGAGGTCGGGGTTTGGGTTCCAGTCCGGCGTCTGATTGTAGTTGCCGCGGAGAGTCACTCGCTTGGCCTCACCGGAGCCGTCCGCGTTCATGATCCAAATGTGCGGGTCGCCGCGTCGAGCGCTCACGAAGGCGATCTGTTTTCCGTCCGGAGACCACGTCGGAGAGCTGTCGATGGCCCATTCGTTGGTGAGCCGCTGCAGCCCCGTTCCGTCGATGCTGGCCACGTAGATTTCGCTGTTGCCGTCGCGGCTCAGCGTGAGCGCGACCCGACGGCCGTCTGGTGAAACGGCCGCGCCGGTGTTCAACCCGCGCTCGGCGATGAGCTGCTTCGGCCGGACATCTCCGCCCAATCCGATCGAAAACAGGTTTGGGTTGTGGCGAATGTATGAGGTGAAAAGGATTGACTGTCCGTCGCGAGCCCACGCGGGCAGGAGGTTGATCGAACCGTTGTTCGTGACGAGCTCCGGATTCGTTCCGTCGAAGTCGACCATCACGATCTCGGTGCTGCCTCGTTTGGTCTTTTTCGTGGCGGCGATCCGCGTGGAGAAGACGCCGCGGGTTCCGGTGAGGAGCTCGACCACGTCGTCAGCGAAGCGGTGAGCAAAACGACGCGACTCCCCGATGGCGCCTCCGTAGGTCCTCTTGAGCTGCTCGCGGCCGGAAAGGACGTCGTGAAGACGAAAGTCTGCGACGAGCTTCCCGTCGACGACCGCGACCTGAGCTTTGACCAGCAGCTGAGCGTCGATGCTGGTCCAGTCGGAGAACTTGATCTGCGCGGCCCCGAGGCCCTCCTTGGTCGGATCGGCGAGGTAGCCTTTGGGCTCGAGCAGCTTGAAGAGCGGTGAGGCGTCGAAGTCCCAACGCAGCGAGTCGGTGGCCCTCTTCGCGTCGTCCTTGGCTCCGCTCGCGTCGACGACGTCGGGGACGGCGATCGGGAGCGGGTTGAAGGTGGCTCCCCGAATATCCACCGACATCGGCTTTTTTTCCTGAGCGAGCGCAGGCGCACCGCCCAGGAGGAGGATCACGCCCAAAACCGGGCGAACGATTGGTGAATCTCTCATGCGTTGGTCCCTGTCGAGGAAGCCCGAGGGGTACGTCTCACGGAGTGCGGGGTCAAGAACTGGGCTCCTCGCATGATCATGACGACAGACCCGCGCCGAGAATGCGTCCTCTTTTTCCGACGTGATCGCGCGAACGCACGATCGACGCGGGCGATCGCTAGGGGCTGAAGACGATCTCGACGCCGTCCTCGGCGACCTGCGCGGCGAGCTCCTTGGGCGGCGGCGGGAGCTGCAACGACTCGAGGATCTTCTCGAGCGCTCCCATGAACAGCGTGTTCGGGTGCTTCTGCGTGAACTTGAACTCGCTGATGGCGCCGCTCGGCGCGATGAAGAGCACGACCCGAGCCTTCAAGAGCGCACGTTGAGATTGCGGGATCGCTTCAGGCAGGACGTAGGCGCTTCGAATGGCCACGATCAGCGCTCGCTGATATCCGCTCGCAGCCTGGGCCGGATCGGTCGTGGTTCCCGCGGCATCCCCTTCCGGATCGCCTTCGTCGGTTTCCACCTTCGCGAGCGCGCGATCCATCGCTGATGGACGCGAGTCGAGGAGGCGACGCGCGGCGTCGGAGAGCTCCCGCTTCTCTTGGGACTTGTCGGGCTTCTTCTTCGGATCTTGCTTGGGGTCCTTGGGCGCCAAGGAGACGCCCTCGGGGGCGGGCGGCGGCGGCTCAGGCGCGGTCAACCGAGGCAAGAGCTCCGGATCGCGCTTCTTCCCCATCTTCACCAGCTGCACGGGCATGGACTCGATGAAATGCAGCGGCGCTGGCTGTTTACTTTGAGCCCAAACGATCGCGCCGCCGGCGACACCGTGCACCACGACGGACGCCACGACGGCCAAATAGAACCCCCGGCCTACGCCTTCGTTCATGTCACTTCGTTCCAACGCTCGACGGATCGAGCGGGTCTGTCACCATTCCGAGGTTCTCGACCCCGGCCTCTTTGAGCTTGACCATCACGTCCACCACGAAGCCGTAGTCTAGACCTCGATCGGCGTGAAGGAACAGCTCACGCTCCTTGCGAAGCTTCTCGTTGTTGCGGAGCTTCTCGACGAGCTGGTCGAGCGGGATCGCATTGTCCGCGTTGGATCCGACGTAGATCTTCTTCTCCTTGGTGATCGTGAGGACGAGCTTCTCCTCGTTGCCCTCGAGGGGCTGCGCGTTGGTCTTGGGGAGATCGACGTCGACGCCTTGAGAAATGAGCGGCGCGGTCACCATGAAAATGATCAGCAGCACCAGCATCACGTCGACGAGCGGCGTGACGTTGATGTCGCTGACCGGACCCCCGCGGCCTCCAGAGGACATCGCCATGACGAAGCTCCGATCCTACCGGAAGTAGTGACGCTTCACGATGTTCAGGAAGTCCGAGCTGAAGCTGTCCATCTCGGATTCGATCACCTTGACGCGTGAGAGGAAGAAGTTGAAGGCCATGACCGCCGGGATAGCGGCGAGGAGGCCCACGGCCGTAGCAATCAGGGCCTCGGCGATGCCCGGAGCCACGGTGGCGAGGTTGGCGGAGCCGTGTTTTCCAATGTCGTGGAAGGCGCGCATGATGCCCCAGACCGTTCCGAACAGCCCGACGAACGGGGCGGTCGAGCCCACGGTGGCCAGGAACGAGCTCAGGCTCTCGAGCTTGGTGGACTCGGAGATCTGCGTTCGACGGAGCGCACGCTCGACGTTTTCGATGCCGCCGCCAAGCATCGTGTCCTCGGCCTGCTTTCGAAGCCGCGCGAGCTCGATGTAGCCAGCGCGAAACACCATCGAAACGGGAGAACGCTGAAACGCTTCGGACTCTTGGAAGGCCGCGTCGAGCCGTTTGGCGGCCCAGAACTTTTCGAGAAAATCTCGAGACTCCACCGTCGCCGCCCGAAGCTGGATCGCCTTGAAGATGATGATCGCCCAGCTCACGACGGAGGCGAGGACGAGGAAGCCGAGCGCGACCTCGCTGCCCGGCATCTTCACCAAGATCGCGTTGATCGTGGAAAAGAAGTCCCCACGGCCCTCTTGGGCGATGAGCGAGCCAACGACCCATACGTGAGGAGGCATCGGTGTGGCGGGCTAACACGCGATGGCCGGCCTGACAATCCATCGCGTGGTTTCGCGGGTGCGACAGGGGATGGCGACGAGGTCATGGGACTCCGGCGTTCGTCGCGATCATTGGGAGGTTGCACGAACGGCGTGGCCGTTGCAGCTTCGCGCGAGATGCGTCGGATGATCGGGCTCGCGCTCGGCCTCGTGCTCGGCTGCGGAGACGCCGGGGACGAAGGCCCAGGGGCTTTGGAGATCCGGTTTCAGATCACCTCCGGCGGCAAGCTCACGCCGTGCAAAGACGTCGACGGGATCTCGAGCGTCGAGGTGACGTTGTTGTCGTCGGACGGGCTGTCTGCGCTGCCTGGGTATCCAGACGAAGCGGATTGCGAGAGCGGCGTCTTTCTCGCGCGGGGCCTGGCGGCTTCGAAGTACGTGGTCGCGGTCGCCGCGCGCGGTTCGGTGGTTGGGGACGACGACGCGGTGCTCTATCGAGCTCGGCAGGAGGTCGAGTTTCCACAGCGGGCTGTCGTCGACATCGCGCTCGCGCCGGAGGTGGCGTTCTTCGAGCTCTCCTGGAGCTTCGAGGACGCGTTGAACCCGTGCTCCGAGGTCGACGGGATCGACGTCTTCGTTTCGGGCGGGACGGCGGCCTCGGCCTACTCGGCGAGGTTCTCGTGTCACGAAACGCCGGTGCACATCGAGAAGCCGTTGGCGCCGCGGAGCTATACGGTTCAAGCGATCGCGAGCCTCGACGGCGCGCCGATCTATCAAGGCACGGCCGAGGTCGCCCTCGCAGCCGGAGACAACCAGTACAACCTCGTGCTGCTGCCGGCCGGAGGTCGCGTGAGCTTCGATTGGCGCTTCGAGGTCGCCGGCGCGTTCGACCACGCGTGCGATGGCGAGCGTGTCGGGGTCTCGGACCTCTCGGCGACGATTCGATCGATGCTCGGCGATGATCCGGTGATCGAGAGTCTGTCTTGCTCTTCGGCGCGACCGTATTCCATGCGCACCGCGCGCTTCACTCAGGGTCGACGGCTCGAGCTCGAGCTCGCCGCGGAGGGCGTGCACCGCTTCCGCTCGGTGACGGACTTCACGATGGCGGAGGGCGATCTCGATCTGGGGCTCATCACCTTACGCGCCGTAGGGAACGCGACGGTTGCCCTATCCGTGACTTCGACCTCGGCCTGCGCGTCCGCCGATCTCGAGCGCTTCGAGGTGCTGGTGACCGAATCCGCGACGGGCGACGCGTGGCTCGAGAAGAACGTCGTCCCCTCCAGATATTCGATCCCCCTCGAACACCTTCCTTACGGGGAGTATGCCGTGGAAGCGACCGGTTTCGAAGGTTCCACCGAGCTTTGCAGGGGTCAGGCGACCAGAACCATCAGCGCTCGAAACAACGATTGGCCGCCGGTCGTTCTAGAGCCATGACCCACATCGCGGTCTTCGATTCCGGCGTCGGTGGGCTCACCGTCCTGCGCGCCATTCACCGCCGTTTGCCCGGGGTGTCGACCGCGTATCTCGGCGACACCGCGCGCGTGCCCTATGGCACGAGATCCGCGGAGACCGTCATTCGTTACGCGCGCAATGCCGCGCGGTTCTTGGTCGACCGCGAGCGCCCGGAGCTCTTCGTCGTCGCCTGCAACACGGCCAGCGCGGTCGCCCTGCCGACGTTAGAAGCGGAGCTCGACGTGCGCGTCATCGGCGTCATCGAGCCTACCGCGGCCTTCGCCGCTGCGGTCACCCGCGTTCGTCGCGTGGGCGTGATCGGAACGCAGGGTACGATCCGCGCGGAGGCCTACCAGCGCGCGCTGCATTCATACGCAACCGACATCGAGGTCATCGCCAAGCCCTGCCCGCTCTTCGTGCCGCTCGCGGAAGAAGGTTGGACTCACGACGAAATCAGCGAGGCCATCGCGGAGCGATATCTGGCGCCGATTCGCGCCGCAGGCGTCGACGTTCTGGTTTTGGGATGCACTCACTACCCGCTCTTGAAGGAGGTGATCGGTCACGTGATGGGACCCCGCGTCACGCTCGCCGACGCGGGCGAGGTCACCGCCGAACGGATCTCCGAAATGCTAGGCCCAGAAGGCACCGAACGGATTTCGACTGGCGTGCGGCGTTATTATGTGACCGACCTGCCGGGTGGTTTTTTGAAGGTGGCTGAGCGGTTCCTCGAGGAGCCCATCGAGAAGTTGGAAGAGGTCGATCTCGTCTGATCGACTTTGTCCCCGCGCTTGGCTCGTGCGAGGTGCCGGGACTGCTGCGAAGCCAACCTGCTCAATCGAGCTCATCCCCGCTCGGCTCTTCGGACTCCAAGCGTCGGGCGAACTGCTCCATCAGCGCGCGTGGCTCGGAGAGATCGATGTCGCTCGGGATTTGTTCGCCGAGGTCTTCGAGACTGACCAAGAACGCCGCGACGAGCCCTCCGACCGCGTAGGGCTCTCGCTCGTAGAACCGACCGTTTCCGCCGTTGACGGTGCGCAAGGCCTCCGCGCCGAGCCTCACGGCCTCGGCGCGGTGGCCTTCTTGCGCAAGGATTTGCGCCTTGAGGAGCTTCGCTTCAGGACAGCTCGGATCGATCGCGAGCACGGCGTTGACGTCCTCCACGGCGGCCTTGCGCTCCAAGAGGATGAGAATGCGGGCGCGCTTGAGCCTCGGGCGAATCGCCGAGCCGGAACGCCCGATGTCGAGCTCGAGCTGTTCGAGGGCGTCGAGCACGCTCATGCGCTTGCCTGCGACCTTGATCCCGACGGGCATGACGATCGGAATGCCTTGCGGACCTCCCCGCTGTGCTTGGGCCAATTCCATGAGCATCGCCGTGCGGACGGCTTGGCGGGCCTGCTGAGTGAGGGTCAACCGGTCGTCACTCGCGCCGCACGCCTTGCAGGCGCGATCTCCGGCGAACGCGGGCTTCTGATCTTCCTTCTCGGGATCGACGAAGATTCGGTTCGTGTAATACACGAGCACTTCGCCGCACCGGCTGCACTTGAGCTCGATCGGGATACCGGAGGGCTCGGGATTTCGCGCGGCTTTGATCTCGGCGAGCTTGCCTTCGATAGGAGCTCCAACGATCTCGGCGAGGCCTACGGCCACCGCTTCTTCGGGCTCGCCTTCGTAAGCACGAGACAACAACGCGCCCACCAGTCGCCCGTCTCCGGACCGCTCGATGGCGTTCATGAGCGATGACCGCGCGCGCGCTCGGAGCTCGTAGAATCGACGTCCCAGCGCCGCCGCGGTGCGCTCAGTGGCCAGTATTCCGGCTAGCTCGATCGCGACGGCCAGATCTCCATCGGCCGTAGCTCGGCTCGAGAGCCGATTCACGACCAACGGCTCGAGCGCCTCGACCGCTCGTGGCGCGAACGTCATCGCGAAGTGGGCGAGCAGAGAGTCTTCGGTGCGAGTGAGCTCGCTGAACACGGCCTCTGGGGCGGCTCGCATGAGCGCCGTGACGAGCTTCTCGTCGAAGCTCTCTTGGATGAGCGCGGTGCGACAGCTCGCCACCAGTGAGTCTCGCTGGTCATCGCTCATGGCGCGCACGCGCGCTTCGATCTGGTCCAGGCCATCGGTCTCAGAGAAGCCGCAGTCGGCCAGAAGCTTGGTCCTGGCTTTCAGTCGGGTCTCGAGGTTGCGCACGCGAGCGTCGATGGATAGCGCGGCCGCGAGGAACGGGCTCGCGATCGCCGGATCCAGTTGATCGAGGCTCGGCGCGACCTTCGCCAAGGCGACGAGCAGCCCCTCGGGACGAGGAACGACCTCGAGTCCTTTCTTTGGACCGACGACCTCCGCGATGGTCGCGATGGCTTGACCGACGTGGCCTTTGCGAAGCGCGTCCTCGAGCTTTTCGCTCGCTTCTTCGCTCCAGTTGGTGCGGGGCGCGTTGCGGAGCGCCCGGTATTGTCGGTCGGCGGCTTCGCGGCGGACGTCCTTGGTCGACGGGTTCATCAACCCGAGCGCGATCCGCGCGGGAGACTCGAGCGTCGAGTCCCTGTGAGAATCGGAGATCGCGACGGCGAGCGCTCGCTCGGCAAGACCGGGGTCGAGTCCGCTGAACACGGCCGAAAAAATTCCAGTGCGACGAAGAGGGCTCGCGAGCCCAATGCGGTTCAGCGCGCGCGAGAGGTAGTCGACGGTGCCTTCGGGCCAGCGCGCTGCGACGCCCGAGATCAGCAACAACGCGATCTCGTCGTCGAGGCGGGGACCGCTCCGCAGGAGCTCGAGCGCGCGCTTGGAGTCCACTCGCGCAAGAGCTTCCGCCGCGGTCTCTCGAAGCTCCGGCGAACCGGAACGCACGATCTCCTCGATCGCCGGCGCGACCGCGTCGGCCTTCAGCGACTCCGCGAGCACGAGAGCCACCGCCACGACCCCTACGTCCGAATCGGCGAGGCACCCGACGATCGTGTCCCTCGCGCGATCGTCGTCGAGGTGGATCAAGCGGGAGAGCGCGAATCGTCGTGCGACGGGCCGGTCGCATTTGACCAAGTCGAAGAGCTTGTCTCTGGTCCAGAGCAGGGATGCGGGCGGGGGCGCGAGCGGAGCCGGAAAATCGAGGTCCGCCTCGGGCAGCGTGAAGGTGTCGTCACCGCCGCCAATGAGGGTGATAGCCATGGCCCGCCCTACACCCCAAAGACTCGCTGCACAACCGAACGAGCATCCCTCGACGGACGGCCCGAGACTCAGACCTTTGCGGGCCTTTGGCTTGCGAGGGTTCCAAGCCCCTTCAGCACCTGCTTCGCTTCATCGAGCCGCTCGGGCTCCGCATAGACGCGGAACAAGTGCACACCCTCTGCGTAGCGACGATAGAGCGGCGTATACACCTCGACGGGGATGGACTGCCCTCCGTCGACGATGAACAGCGGAGGCACATCGGACTCCTTCGCCGAGAAGTTGTGCGTCCACTTGAAGTACTTCGACAGCTCACCGCGAACGCGGTGGACGATCGCATGAACGCCCGCGGCTGCGAGCGCGGCATGGACGCGCTCGGCTTGCGCTCTGCCGTCGTCGTCCGTTTCGAAGCCCTTCGCCTCGAACACCATACGATAAGCGCGACGCTCGACGACGCGGCGAGCCCACGGGCTCTTGGATTTGCGCAGCGCATGCCACAATTCGGCGTCGTCCCACGCCAGGTAGCTCTCCACGTCGGACGGCACCGAAAGCTCCCCGGTACCTTCGTCGAAGAATCGCTTCAACATCACTTCGTACCCGATGGGGATCTGGTGAAAGTAGACCGACGTGAACATGTGGTAACGCGAGAGCAAGAAGTCCTCGAACCCGAAGCTCGCGCGCGCATGGAGCCCCAAGTGGATGGCCCCGTTCTGTTCGACCGGTAGGAGGTTCTCGAGGATCCACTCGAGATCGAAGCGGCCGTAAGGAACCCCAGCGTAGTAAGAATCGCGGAGCAGGTAGTCCATGCGGTCTGCGTCGAGCTCCGAGCTCACGCACTGGCGCATCACCGGAAGAAAGTCGCGCTCCCCGACGACAAAACGCGTCTCGAGCTCCAGGCTCGGCGCGCGCCCAGCCACGATGGTCGCGATGTCCGCTGGCGTGACCCCAGTCCGAGGAGTGACGTGGCGATCGATCGCTCGCGTGAGCTCGGAATCGAGCAACAACTTCAGCGTGTAGTCCTCGTGAGAAGCGCGCCGATCGGGCGCGCCCCCTTGCCACACACCGAGCTCGAGGGATCGCACCGCGGGCATGAAGCCCTCGGTCGTGTGCGAGAGCGGGGCGTGCCCTAGATCGTGAAACAGCGCAGCCAGCCTCACCGCCGTCGAAAGGCGCGTGCTCGTCGCGTCGTCGAGCTCATAAAAGCCCACGACGCGCTGGAACATGCGCGAGGCTACGTGCATCGTCCCGAGCCCGTGGGCGTAGCGCGTGTGTGTGGCGCCAGGAAAGGCCAGATCGGCCAGACCGAGTTGTTTGATCATGCGCAGCCGTTGGTACGCCGCCGTATCGACGAGCGGCGTCTCGTGCCGCATGAGATGAATGGTCCCGTGGATCGGGTCGCGAATGCGGATGCTCGTGCGCTCATTGGGCGTCATGGGCTTGGGCATCATGCACGCGCCGATCCGCAGACGCTACGGCGTTCCGGCCGGCGAGTAGGTTCTTTCTGAAGGTGGGTCCGTTCTCGCGGCGCGGGCCGCCGCCGAAAATTGCAGCTGAAAGATCTGGTTTGGCGAGCCGGGTTGCTTGTACAGTTCCGCTCACGAGCGCGTGGAATAGAGAACCTAGCCACGCAGTTCGTGTGGCTCCCGATGTCCACAGCGCGCTGGGAGGCGGCGTTGACGATTCTGGCGCACATCACCGATGCCCACGTCGCACCCCGAGGGCGCAGGAACGCGGTTCTCAAAGATCGTAGCGTCGAGATTCTCGCGGACGTGATCGACCAAGTTCGGGAGTCCGGCGCGCACGCGACGCTCTTCGGGGGCGACAACATCGACAACCGGGGCGACGGCGCCCGCGACATCGAGGAGTTCACGCGCCTCGCGCACGGCGGCCCGGATTGGCTCTGCGTCGTCGGCAACCACGAGGCTGCGGACGGCCACGGTTTTCTCGGCAAGGACGAATTCGCTCGACGGGTGAGCGGCCACGGAATTCGGCCCGGACGATTCCATTTTTCCGAAGGTATCGGCGACGTCCGGGTCCTCGGAATCGACACGACCTTGGTCGGAAGCCACGGGGGCCATGTCTCCGACGAGACGCTCGCGTTCTTGGCGCGCGAGCTTCACGCCACCACCGAGCCCCACGTCGTGGTGCTGGGTCATCACCTGCTCGCCGCCCCGTGGGCGCCCTATCGCTTCGATCCTTGGAGCAACGAGTATCTCGTCTCCAATCGCGACGCGGTGATCGGGTTGCTCGCGAGCTTTTCGCGCGTGCGCGCCTATCTGTGCGGCCATCACCACGCCTCTCGCATTCAGAGAATCGCGGGTCGCGGTGAAGGCGGCGGCTTTTGGCACGTGCTCACCGCGTCTCCGGTCGCGTATCCGCACAGCTCGAGGCTCTTGCGGTTCGAGTCTGACGCGATGATCGTCACGTCGCTGCGGCCTCGCCTCGACCGTGTGACGGAAGAGGGACTCGCCGCCGTCATGAGCGGTCGAAAGGCCCGTCGCTACTCGTCGCTCGGATCGAGCCGATCCTTCCTCGACTACGTCGCTGGCTCGCCGCAGGACAACGACGTCATCTTGCCGTTCTCGCAACGCACCCGGGTCGACGCGATGATTCGAAGGGAGCCGGCGAACGCCGTGCACGCGACCCTCGGCGGCTGACGTGTCTACTTCGCGAACGTGAGAGGTATCGCGAGGTTCAAGACTTCCTGAGTGACGCCCTCGGACACCTCGCCGGTGAACTCCGGAAACTGCCAGCGCGGGATGCGACTGAGCAAACAGGCTCCGAGCACCGAGTCGTTCTCTCGCTTCGGTGAGATCGCGAGCTCGGCGACCCGCCCGCTCTTCTTCACCGAGAAGTCGATGATGATCCTGACCGTCAGCTCGGGGTCCTTTTCCAACGCCGCTTCGTAACAGGCGGCGAGGTCGGCCTGGTTGTCGGAGACCACTTTGGCGACGTCTTCGGCTCCGAGCGTCGCAGGTACGAAAAGAGTGCGCTCGTTGGCGACGAGGATGGGCCCTGATTTTTCCGCGGTCTTCTTGCGCGGACGCACCTCGATCGCGCCAGATGGCGACTGCGCGAGGCTGGCAAAGCGCGCCTCGAAGCTCTGATCCGAGCTCGGAGCGGCAGCCAGCGCCAGCGCGAAAAGCCAAAGCTCCATGTCGTGAATCTAGCCCTCGTTCTCGCGCCCCGCCAAGGCCGTCATGATTGCGCGCGGTCACCCGTGTGTCGAACCGACAAGACGACGAGTAGACCAGGAGCGTGAGCGGCCGCGAGACATCCCCAAACTTGACCTCGCCTCGGAATCCCGTGACCTTCTCGGCCATGCGCCTGTTGCGAGCCGCTACCTTGGGAACGCTCCTCAGCTCGAGCGCCGCCTTCGCTCAGGAGACCACGCCTTCCGTCGCCGACGCGGCGACCGGCACCCCAATCGGACCCACGGACCGAAAGAACCTCTCGGGTCAGCTCGGCTTCGGCGCCATCGGCGAAGACGTGTTTGCCACGCTCGGCCTCCGCTTCAACTTCGATCAAGAGATGTGGGGCTTCGGCGTCGCCGTCCCGCTTCGCATCCGGCTCATCGATCAAGATCCACAAAACGACGACGACGTCGGCGGGCTGCTCCGCAAGGAGGACTGGGACGAGTTCTCCGACTTCCTCAAGATCATCCGCTACGTCTACGTAGGGAACAAGAACGAGCTCTTCTATGCGCGGATCGGCGAGCTCTCGGGGCTCACCATCGGGCACGGGACGATCGTCAACGACTACTACAACGGCTTCGACATCGACCGCTGGCGCATCGGCACCAACCTCGCGCTCAACATCGGAGCGTTCGGTGCAGAGGTCGTCGTCGGCGACATCGCGCACCTCTCCGATCCCGCGCTCGTCGGCGCCCGCGCGACCGTGAAGCCCGTGATGCTGGCCCTCGGAGACGACGCCGGCTTCTTCGGGGATCGCTTGGTCGTCGGCGTCAGCGCGATGTCCGACCCGACGGTTCCCTACGAGCTTCGTAAAGACGCCACCTCAGGGAACATCGTCCTCGACGACGCTCAGCACCCGGTGGTCGAGGTCGATCGCACCCTCGTCATCGCCGGCGTCGACGTCGGTCTTCGTCTGCTCGATAAACCGCTCACGATCACGCCCTACGTCGACCTGAACAAGATGTCGGTCGTCGACCACGGCTGGGGGTTGCACATCGGCGTGATGTGGGAGCTCGATGTTCCTGTCGGAATCGATCACCTGATCGCGAACGTCCGCACCGAATATCGCCGTGTGAGCGGTGACTATCTCGGCCCGTATTTCGACGTCGCGTATGAAATCGAGCGCTACGAGCTCCCAGCCGGCAGTCAGAGCCCGAAAGTTCGAACCCTCGCCGACGGCAGCCTTCCCGGGCGAAACGGATATTACTTCTCGATCATGAGCGGCTTGCCCGCTTGGGCCTTGGTCCGCGGTGAGTTCATCGACTACGACGGAGGCCTGAACGACGGGAGCCTCAGGCTCGGGCTCGACGTCCCTGCCCTCGAAGTCTTCAAGCTCAGCGCCTTCTACTACCGCGTGGGGATTGGCAGCGCCAGTGACCTCTTCAAGCTCGACGATCGCTCCGCCGTGATCGCCAAGGCCAGTATCCCAGTCTATTACGTGTTCTCGCTGGAGCTCCAATTCAGGCGACTCTGGAAGGCCGATCCGAACGAAGGCGGCAGCTACCGAGCGGTCGACGACTGGAGCGTGGGCGTGGGTTTCTCGCTCGATTTGTGAGTCACCGAGTCGTCGAGGGCGTTCGCGCGGACGGTGGATAACTCGGCGGCGCGTACGTCGGAAGCCGCGCGATCCGCCGCTCCATGGGCTCGGAGATCCCCACGATCGCATCGACCGACAAGAAGACGAACGGCTGCATGTGTGCGGTGACGACCTGAGTCCACGGATCACGAACTTTCAGGCGTACGTCCCTCACCAGCAAATAGTGTCGTGGATTCGCGAGGAAGTCGGACAAGCGAAGCTGAGGCGGCACACCCAGCTTGCCGCGGATCGTCCCGACGTCGAGCAGGAACACGAGCTCGTGGTCTTCTTTGACGGCCGGCGACTCCTTGTGGCTCTTGGACGCCTCGTCGGGGTCGGCCATCACGAACAAAACGGCGCTGCGGTGCAGGGCGAAAAACGGGAGCTCGTCCTCGGTGCTCTCGATGCGGACTTTGGTGAGTGGCAGAAACTCGTGACCGCTCTCGAGAAACTCGGACAGCGTCGCGTCCGCTGGCACGTGCAAGGTCCCTCTTACCCAGCCCGATCGGCTGAGCAAGGTCGTCACGACCTCACGTTGGTCAGCCGGTTTCGAATCGCTCATGTCGCATGTGGCTGCACTGGATGTGCCACCGCGTCTGCGACGTGAGCGCCTCGACAAAATGCGAAACAACCGCGATCGCTTCGAGGCCCGCGCAAGGCGTGCATGGCACCAAGTCAGTGCCGCACCAGCGCCAGGACGATCTCGAACACGATGAGCAGCACGATGGCCCACTCGAGGCGCCGAGAGACCCGGCTTTGCCAAATGTTCAGAATGACATCGATGACGTGCTCGACCGTGTGGAGGTTGTCGAACATCGCTCGATAGCGCTGCTCGATCTCGAGGTTCCTGAAGAGGGCGTCATAAAGCGCCGCGACTCTCGGATCTTCCCAGGCCTCTTCGGGCCGATCTTGGAGAAAGAACAGACTCGGAAGCTCCAAGCGATCGGTCATGAGTCGGCCGACGCGCCGCAGAGTGTCCCGGTTGGCCCGCGGCGGGACCCCGCGCGTGGCGAGCTGTTGGGTGAGTAGCAATCCCTCGTCGAGAAATTGCTCGCTCGCTTTCTCGTACCGCTCGAGCGCCGCGGACTGGCCGAGCAACATCGCGATGGCAGCCATCAAATCGACTGATCTTTCGGGGATGACGACCTGGTCCCAACCCACTCGAGGAGAGGCGTCGATGTGCTCGGGGTCGACCGACACGAAGTAAGTCTCGCTCGTGAACGGCAACGCCTTTCGCCCGAAGACTTTGGCGATGGGCTCCGTGATCGCAGCGTCGAGCTTGGTGGCTCCGTCGAGCACGATGGCCCCGAAGGTGAAAACGTACAGGCGCGCGGACGCGCCGACCTCATACGCGCGCCCGTAGGCGTAGCGGCGTTGCTCCTTCCAAGGGAGCTCACCGGCGGCCTTCTCCAAATCGACGCCGCCGTCGAGGGCGACGGCGGTGATCGGAGTCCCGTCTCGCGGTTTGTCAGGCATGAGAGTTGGGCGTGTACTCAGGCCCGTGTTTCGGTGAACTCGGCGAGCGCGCGGCGCATGCCAGAGATGACTTCCAGCCGCGCGGCGTGACGCTTGCTGGCGTCGACCAGGTGCCACGGCCCGGCGCCGACCGACTCACCCGAGATCTTCGCGAAATTTTCGAAACGCGCCTGAACCTCGTCGAACTTAGCCAGCGCGCTGACGTCGTCCGCGTCGATCTTCCCCCGAATCCCCTCGAGCCCGTTGGCCTTGACTTCGTCGAGCGTCCCGCGTGCCGCCAGGTTCTGGGTGATTCGCGAGGCGATCTCTCGGCGCGCGATCCGCTTGCCGAAGGTCTCGGCCTGTTTGTCTCCGTCCGCAAAGAGCTCCAGCTTGAAGAACAGGACGCCCTGTTTCTGCAAATCCTTCTCGAACTTGGCGAGGTCCCTGGCCATGCGCTTCTGCCGCGCCGAATCGGGCTGGCCGTACGCCGCATCTCCCGCAGGGCCGCGGTCCCAATAGACGGCCTGCCCGGCGTCGGGCACGCCCCGCTCGAAGCGTTTCAGCCAGTGCTGGCCGCGCTCCTCGGCGGTGGGCGCCTTGAACGCTTCTGCGCGAATTTCGAAGTCGGCGCTCGCCAGCGCCTTCATCACGATCGCTCCGGTCGATGACTTGCCCGCGCCGTCCGGGCCGTCTACGTACACGATGACGCCCCTGGGTGCGGCTTTGGTGCCCTCGAGCAGCTTCAGCTCGGTCGCGATCTTTCCTAGCGCCGCTTCGATCTCCGCGTCCTGTGCGCGCTCCTTGGCTCGGTCGTCTTTCGAAAGGCCGAGCTCCAAGAAGTCCTTCAGGTTGTCGAGGGTGGTGGGCAGCGACTTCGAGCCGGCGGCTTCGAGCGCGCGCCCGAATTCCTCCAGGGTCTCGTCGTATTTGGCGCGAATTCCGTCGAGCTGCGGCTTCGGGATCACGACCCCTTCGAGGAGCCCAGCCTTGGCTTCGAACCCGCGTGGTCCGTCGAGGTCGAGCGAGAACGCCGCAAAGTCCGCAAGCGCGTAGGAGCGCACGTCGAGCTCCAGAGAACCACGCAAAAATCGCGTCTTCTCTTCGGGTTGGGTGAGCGCGAGCCCAAACCCGAGCTCGGTGACCCGGGCCGTCAGCTCGTCCATCGTCTTCACGCCGGCGACTGCGCGCTCGATCGCCTCGAACACCGCCCGAGGCGCCTTCAGCCCTGACAGGCCGAGCGGAGACCGACCGACCTCGAAGGCCGCTGCCTTGCCGACCTTCGGCGCCTCGTGGCCCGTGCCCGGCCCACGCTCGACGGTGTCGAGGCGCCCCGCCTCCGACCGCCCCTTGGCCTTCGCCTCTTCTTGCCGCCCAGGCGCCTGGGTCGGACCCTTTGCCCCAACTCGCATCTGTAGTCCTTTATCGGACATCGCTGCCCGGTGTTGCCTCCTCCATGCCAAGATCCGATGCTCCTGTCCATGCGCCCCGCGCAAACCGGTCGTTCTCGCTCCGCTCCCCTCCAAGTGCTCGCCCTCCTCGTGGCATGCTCCGACAAGCCGTCGGCGCTCGGCTCGCTCGACGCCACGACGCCCGTGGACGCCAGCGCTCCGGACGCCAACACCCCGCATGACTCTGGGATCATCGACCCCCAGCTCGCTTCGATCCGCCTGCAACCGCCGTCGGCCAACCTCGTCAGCCGGGATGGGTCGAGGCCGTCGACGACGTTCACGGTGCTCGCCGTTTGGTCGGACGGCAGCGAGTCGACCGCCAGCGGCGCCGAGCTCGCGCTCGACTCACACAGGATCGGGGACCTCGGCGCGAATAGCGGTGAGTTCATCGCCAACGGGTTCATCGGCGGATCGACGATCCTGCGAGCGAAGCTCGTTCACGCGGGCAACACCCTCGAAGCGCAGGCGCCGATCACCGTCCGCCTCGAATATCTCATCGTCGCCTCATCGAGCAGCACGGCGCCCACTTTGTTTGGAGGTCAAAGCGTCGAGGATCCTGCGCGATCCGCGGGGCTCGTGTATCCGCTCGAGGGCGCGGTCATGCCCGAGAACGTTCCACCAGCGGACCTTCAGTGGTCCCGCGGTGATCCCGGTGATCACTTCCACGTTCGCCTCGTGAAGCCGAGCGCCTCGGTCGACGCGTACGTGCTTCACACCGGCGCCGGCTTCTTGCTCGACTGGCTCCCTGACCTGTCGGCGTGGCGACGCCTGGCCGTCACCGATCCGGACTCACCGCTGCAAATCACCGTCGATCGTCACGTGGCTGCCTCGAACGAGGTCATTCGCTCGGAAAAGACACTCACCATTCGTTTTGCCCAGGCCGCGCTGGCCGGGACCGTTTACTACTGGGACATCGCGGCGGGGCGCATCGTTTCTATCCAAGACGGTACGACCAATCGCGTCGCGTTCATGCCGAGCCCGCCCCTCGGCTGCGTAGGTTGCCACAGCGTGTCTCGGTCGGGCCGGTACATGGCGGGTCGGTTCGGCGGCGGAGAGAACATCGGCGGCGTCTTCGATCTCACCAAGGACTTGACCACCGACCCGCCGCCGCTCGAGTTCGCGGTCGATGCAAACGTCCCGACGGCTCACTGGTGGTTCTCGTCTTTCAGTCCCGACGACTCGAGGCTGGTCATCAGCTATGCCGAGGGCGCAGGAAATGGGTATCTCAGACTCCTCGATCCCCACTCCGGCGCTTACATCGACGCGCTCGGAGCGGGATTGCCGACCATCGGCGCAACTCATCCCAACTGGTCACCGGACGGGACCGCGATCGCCTACGTCGCGAACATCAACGCGTGGGGCGGCGAGAACACCCTGGGCGACATCGGTATGATTCCGGTCGAAGGACCCGATACCTTCGGAGCACCTGTCATCGTACAACGCGGCGCTGACCTCGCGGCCTCGGTCCCACCGGGCACCGCGAGCAGCTACCCGACTTGGACCCCAGACTCTCAATTCCTCGCCTTCGCCCACGGCTCGAGCTCCCGCAGCGAGAACGGTCAGAGCGCGCTGTACCTCGTGAGACGGGACGGTTCGGGGATCGTGCGGCTCGATCGCGCGAGCGGCGGGACGGTCGCGGCCGACACCTTCCAGCCGGCATTCTCGCCGTTCTCCCAAGGAGGATACTTCTGGATGAGCTACCTGACTCGGCGAGATTACGGAAACTCGCTCGCGGGAACTCAGGGATCTTCTCGTCAACAGATTTGGGTCTCCGCGGTCAAGACCAACCCAGCTCCGGGTGAAGATCCGAGCGAGGTGGGTTACTGGCTCCCGGGCCAGGCCACCACGTCGATGAACATCTCCGCGTACTGGGCGCCGAGCCCCTGTCGCAACGACGGAGAGTCTTGCACGACGGCCGCGGTCTGTTGTGGAGGAGACTGTCGGCCCGACCCACAAGGCGCGCTCGTTTGTGCACCAAGACCTCCCGATCGTTGCCGCAACGACGGGATCGCGTGCAAGGCTGACGGAGAGTGCTGTGGCGGCCTGTGCATCGCGGGCCTTTGCGGCGGTTTCTGAGATGGGCTCGTGACTCCGGAATCGCTCCTCGACTCCATTCCCCGCCTCGGACTCGTCGGCGAACCTGCTCCGGTCACTCTCCTGCCCGAGCTCGCGGCGAGCCTCGGCCTCGGCTCGCTCGCGATGAAACGCGACGATTTGCTCTCGACTTGGCACGGCGGCACCAAGCTCCGAAAGCTCGACTACCTGTTGGCGGAGCCTCGATTCCGGGACGCTCCTGGCTGGGTCACTTTCGGAGCTACCGGCTCCGGTCATTTGGTGGCCACGACGTCGGCGGCCCGGGCGCTCCAGAAGACGCTCGACGTGTTCATGTTCTACGAGCCCGTCTCGTTCGGAGTTCTCGAGAATCTCGCATTCACGATCTCTGGACCGACCCGCATTCACTACGCCGGGTCGAGAGTCGAGATTGGGATTCGCCACCCGAGCGTGCTCCTCTCTCGGGAGTGGAGAGGGCTCCCAGTCATTCCTCCGGGCGCCAGCACTCCGTTGGGTTCGGTAGGGCTCGCACGCGCCGCGTTCGAGCTCGCCGATCAGGTTGCGCGCAAGGAAGTCCCGACGCCCCATCATCTCTTCGTTCCGCTAGGTTCGGCGGGCACGGCGGCTGGGTTGTGGGCAGGTTTGGCGCACACCGAGCTGCGACCCACGATTCATGCCGTGGCCACCGTGGAGCACGTCTTTTCCTTGCGGCACAATGTCACCAAGCTCGCCCGAGCCACGAGTGAGCTGCTCGTAGCCTATGGGCTCCCAGCGGCGCCGCTCGAGCAGCTTCGGTTGGAGATTCATCGAGAGCAGCTCGGACCCGGTTATGGGATCTCGACGCGCGCCTCGGAGCGTGCGACCGCGCGCCTCCAAGCGCTCGGTCTGGCCGCCGAGCCGATCTACTCAGGCAAGGCCTTCGCGTCGCTCCTCGAACGCGCCGGCCGATTTGGCGGTGAGAACGTGTGCTTTTGGCTGACGCCGCGCCGTTTTCAGCCGCTCGAGGTGGATCCTAGCTGGAGAGCTCGGCTACCGCGGCGACTCGAGAGGCGGCTCGCCGAAGGACCAGGTCACACGCGCCGAAATTTGCTGCTCACGGCCGCCGGGATGGCAGGTGTCGCGACCTTCCGGACGCTCCGGGTACCCAGCGAGGCCCAGCCCTTTTCGGGCCAGCTGCTGAATCAGCGTGAGGCCCACCTGCTCCGGTGCGCCGCCGAAGTCATCGTCCCGAAGGGCCCCCGAACGTACGTCGCCGAAAACATCGATCGGTTCTTGATCGGGCAACCGCCGAGGATGTTGCGCGAGGTGCGAGCCTTATTCATGATCGTCGATCAGATTCCACCTTTTGGCGGACTCACTCGATTCTCGATGAAGTCGCTCGAGCAGCGCGCCGCGGCGCTCGATCGCGCTTCGAGAGCTTCCGGACCGATCGGGCTTCTGTATCGCGGCGTCCGAGACTTGGTCATGCTCGGCGTGTATCAGGATCCGACGAGCTGGCCGGCGATGGGCTACCCGGGACCCTGGCTCGGCGAGGCCCCGCGCCCCGACTCATACGCGGCGTTGTTGGGTCAGGGTGCGCCGCGGAGGCTCGAGCCCTGATTTACGACGCAGCCACCCTCCCGCTCCCCGCGCGGTTTCGCGCGGACTTGATCGTCATCGGAAGCGGACCGGGCGGAGCCACCGCGGCGATGACCGCGGCCGAGGCAGGTCTGTCGGTGGTCGTGTTGGAGGCTGGTGACTTCGTGACTCCCGCGAACATGACTCAGCGCGAAGAGCAGATGTTGCCGCGATTGCTTTGGCACGCGGGCGCCCGGACGACTACGGACCGCTCGATTCGCATTCACCAAGGGCGCGGGGTGGGTGGGTCGTCTCTCCATAATCTCAACCTCGTCAAGAGGATTCCGGATCCAATTCGCAAGCGCTGGGCGAACGAGTATGGGTTGGAGCTCCCGTGGGACGAGCTCTATGCTCACGTCGAGCAACTCATCTCGGTGTCTCTCATTCCGGAGTCGATGTGGAGCGCGCACAACCGGGTGTTGGCGAGGGGCGCCGCCGCTCTGAATTGGAAGTGGGGAGGTCTGTCGCACAACCGAACCGGCTGCCTGAGCAGTGGTTTTTGCGAGCTCGGCTGCGCCTACGACGCCAAGAACAACGCGCTCAAGGTGATGGTGCCGCGGATCGTGAAGGCCGGCGGGGAGATCTTGTTCCACGCCCTGGCGACCCACCTTCGCCACGAAGGCGGCCGAGCCGTAGGTGTGGACGCGGTCGCGCTGGATCCGGTGACTCGACAACCGAAGGGTCCGATCACGCTCACCGCGCCACGCGTGTGTGTCGCAGGGTCGGCCACGCACACGGCCGCGTTGCTGCTGCGCTCCGGAGCTCCGGACGCCAGCGAGACCACGGGTCGAACGCTCCGAATTCATCCCGCGGTGATCGCGGCCGGGGAGCTCGCCGACCCGGTACGAGCGTTCGAGGGGACGCCGCAAAGTGTAGAGTGTACGGAGTGGCTCGACTTCGACTCGGAGGACAAGCGAATCTGGATTTTGCCGGCGTTCGGGCACCCGATGGGCGTAGCCGCGATGTTGCCGGGCCACGGGGCGGCGCATCGCGACTGGATGGAACGTTACGCCCAAATGGCCGTGCTCACGGGCATGTTGCACGACCATACGAAGGGCAGAGTGAGCCCGGACGGAAGTTTCGACTTTTCGGTGGAGTATGAGCCCATCGAGCCCGACCGAAAGCAACTCGCCCTAGGGCTCGCCAAATGTGCACAGCTCTTGTTCGCGGCCGGCGCTCGGAGAGTGTTGATCCCGGTCCGGCAGCCGATCGTGTTGAACGAGGCCAAGGAGTGTGCCGCGCTCGAGAAGTTCGAGGTCACGCCTGAGTCCGTCGAGCTCTCGGCGGTCCACCCGATGGGTACGGCGATCATGGGAGCGGATCCGAAGAGGTCCGTGGTGAGGACGGACGGTAGGCATCATCAGCTCGAAGGGCTGTGGGTCGCGGACGGGTCCGTGTTTCCGACGTCGATCGGCGTGCCGCCCCAACTATCGATCTACGCGGTCGGGCTGCACGTAGGGCGGGCGATCGGCAAGTCCTGAGTATGCCTGTCCGGGACGAATTCTCGATCCGTTCCCCGGGTCCCGGTCCGTCCCGGGCTGGGTCCCGTTTCCGAGAATGTTCACGGGTGGGTCGGGATGCGCTACGCTGCTCGGAGTGCTTCGAACGGTGGTGCTTTCGCTGCTTGGCCTCGTGATCCTGAGCTCGCGGGCCGAGTCCTCTTCGCTCGACCTGGCGGCCTGGCTCGCGCGGCCGGGCGTTCGGCTTTTGGCGGTCGAGTTCTACGCGACTTGGTGCAAGCCTTGTATGGAAGCAGTCCCGCGGTGGAAGGCCCTTCACGATAAGTATCGGTCGAAGGGACTGAGGTTGATTGTCGTCGCAACTCAGGACCCGCAAGGAGGCTGCGTAAATCCCGGATGGAACCCAGACGACGTGATTTGCGACGACGATGGTCGGCTGGCCGAACGGCTCGGGGCCGAGAATCTCCCGTCTGCCTACCTCTGGAGTTGGCAAGGCAACCTGTTGGCTGGGCGCGTACACGTCGCGGATGTGGAGCCGATGATCGAAGCGTGGCTTTCCGACGTCCCTCGGGTCGAGGTCGAGGTCCAGGAGCTCGCGAAGGGCGCTTCGATCTCGAAGCACGAGTTAGAGGGTCTCGTACGCTCGCGCCTCCGGGACGAGGACAAGCTCGAAGTGATCGCGACGGACGCGGAGCGAAGGCGATTGGCCGAGCTCAAGAAGAAGTCGTTCCAGGTCGGCTTCGACGAGAAGCTGCAGTGCGAGCTCGGGAAGGATTTGTCGGCGAACTCGCTCGTCGAAGTCTCCATTGTCGGAGAGAGTCGCAAGCGGCTGCGGCTCGGCTTGCTTTCGGCCGAGCGAGGCTGTCTGGTGGCCTCCTCGGTCGTCGATTTTTTGCCGGACAAAGCAGCCGTGTCGGTCGCAGAAGCCGTCACCGAGCTCGGTGGCAAGCTCCGCAGAGAGGTGCAGTTGCCCGGCGTGATCGGAAGCGCTGGGATGGCTGAGTACGCCCGCCTGAAGCGGGAGCTCGAGCAGGCCAAGGCTGAGGGAGCTCGCGCGAAGTCCAGCGACGAGGCTCGCCAGAAGACGATTCTCGAGGCATGGAAGATCGTGAAGGACTTTGCGTCGATCGAGGCGATCTCGCTCGAGAAGAGAACCGGCGCCCTGGACAAGTTTCTCGCTGATTTTCCGGAAAATCACGCGCATCGGCAGGACGCTCAGAACGTCTTGAGTGGACTGCGCGCCCAGGCTGCGACGAAGCGCCCGCCTGACCAAGACCAGGACGGTATTCCCGACGCAACGGACTCATGCCCGGCGCAAGCGGAGACGGTCAATGGTATCAATGACGGCGATGGTTGTCCGGACGATGTGTACGCATCCCTCCTCTTGAGCCGTCCGGACTCCGATGGTGACGGCCTGCCGGACGACAAGGACGCGTGTGGAGCGGAGGCCGAGGACTTGGATGGGTTTGCGGACGGAGACGGCTGCCCGGATCCGGACAATGACGCGGACGGAGCGCCCGACGACCGGGACTCGTGTCCGGGCGAGGCCGAGGACGTCGATGGGTTCGAAGACTCAGATGGGTGCCCAGACGCGGACAACGACGTGGATGGCGTTTCGGATCGGGACGACCGCTGTCCGAACGAACCCGAGACCAAGAATGGCTTCGAAGACCTGGATGGGTGTCCGGATCGAGGCCGGGTCGAAATTCATGGGTCGCTGCTGCAGCTCGCGGAGCCGGTGAAGTTCAAGACGAATCGCGCGGAGATCCTCCCCGAGAGCTTCGGAGTGCTCGATGCGGTGGTGAGCGTGCTGCAAGGTCGGGCGGATTTGAGAGTTCGCGTGGAAGGCCACACCGACGATCGCGGAAGATATCAGGCCAACGTCGAGTTGTCCGCGGCGCGGGCTCAGTCCGTGGTTCGTTATCTCTCGAACAAGGGTGTCGCGCCGTCGCGGCTAGAGAGCGTGGGCTTCGGTCCGGCCCGGCCGATCGCTCCGAATGATGACGAAGCCAGTCGCGCGAGAAACAGAAGAATCGAGCTCGTGATTCTGCCCGAATGAACCGGCACCAGCTCGCGGAGATGATTGGCCCAGTCCGACGAGCCGACTCAGGATCCGCCGCCTGTGCCCGCGCTCGTGATTCGTTCGAGCAGCTTCTCGTGATTCACTAACAGATAATCCACGATCGCGGCGTACCCTCGAAACTGTCGTGCTCTCATCAAGCACTCCGACGCCGCTTCTTCTGACCTCGACAACGACTCTCCCGCTCTCCGTTGCTCGTCTTCGATCGCTTCGAGCAGCTCGGCGCGCAACGCACGGAGTGATGACTTCATGTCCTCGATCCGATCGACACTCTGGCGCACGATCTCGGCGTCTCGATGTCGATCTACGGACTTCATCAGCGCCGCGTAGACTGCATGGCTTCGCAAGGCCAGCCCGCGCGCTCTCGCGGCAAGCTCAGGAGCGGCGTGGTGCGGACCCGGCGGCCGGGGCTCGTCGAGCGCGGCCAGTTGGCGCCGAAGCTCTTCGGCGTTCGCGACCTGTTGCTCCGAGAGTCGCTCCAACATGCGGTCCACTTCACCGAGGCTAGGAAGGTTCCGGATTCGGGCGGCCGCCTCCCGCGCCTCGAGGGTCCCTTTGATCGCCCGCTCACGCTGCACGGTTTCGTGCTCCGCGCGCGCTCTCCTTTCCGCCTCCAAATCATGCTGCGCCCACCACTCGGGATCGTGACGGCAGCGCGCACTCACGATCCGTGCGCGGACCGAGGCGATCTTCTCCTCCAGGATTCGGAGGTGCTTGCGCTCCTTCGATGCCCTCGATTCGAACCGCGCCCGCGCCACGTCACGCTTCGCATTCCCGAGTCGTCGCCCCCGGCGATCAAACTCGGCCCGGTCCTTGAGAAGCTCGATCTGGCCGAGCTGGCACCCGTGGAAACGCGCCCGAGCCTCCAGGTGGAGACTCAATCTGTGCCAATACCAGACTCGCGCGACATCGATTCGGAAACCGAAGCGACCCACGACGACAAGCTAACATGGAAGTTGACCATCCGTGGCGTGTGGGCACGCGGTCTCGTAAACCGGAGTTGGTGCTGAGCGCGATCGATCGTTCTGACCGGAGGATCAGCAGCCCGAGCGCGTCACAGCAACCCGAGAATCGAGGCGAGCGAGGGCCCGTCGTCCGGTGTGTGCTCTAGCAATTGTTCGAGGTGCAACCTGCGCCGAGGCGAAGCCGTTCTCAGAAGCGGCGCGCGATGACCGAAGACCCGCTGCCTGGTATGACGTCGGTCTCGATTCGCCGTGCGCAGTTGCTCGAGCGCATCACCCGCGAGGTGAGGAAAATAGGTGACGTCGAGCAACCTCCGGCGAGCTCCGCCGCCAAAGGAAGCATGCGCGACCAGGTAACTCAGAAAGATCACGTCCCCCGGAGAGCTCGAGAGGGTGACTGCCGGAAGCTCCCGGGCGACCACTCCCCAAGTGTCGACGGGTCGCGCCGGCACGGTCTCGCTCGCGTCGATGATTCCTCGGTGAATCTCGGAGGCAAACTCATCGTCTGCTCGGTGAGTTCCCGGGATCACTCGGAGCGCGCCGTTTGCCTCCCTGAGCTCGTCGAGGTAGATGAGGACGCGGTACCAACCGGGTGTGCGACGTTCCTTGGGCCAAGGAGAGTCGCTATGCCATGCGGTGTCGCCGTTACACAGGCTCAGCTCGCTGTTCCAGTACTGGTAGTCGGAGCCGAGCAGACTCACCAGCGCCCCATCGAGTCGCTCCGAATCGAGGATCGCGGAGCACAAGAGGTCGCTTCCGTTGATTCCAGGAGACACCGTGAACCGATGTTCTCCGGCGTACTCGTCACCGCCATGAAGCCTGATCACTCGCTCGAACTCGGAGTCGATTTCGGCGATCGAGCCGGCCAGCACCCCCGGCAGCCGAAGGTAGCCGAACGTTCGAACGAAGTTGATCTGCTCAGTCGAGAGCCCGAAACCGTTCACGCCCATAGCAACACCGACGGGACGATCTCCGGCGCCGCGAGGCGGAGGAGTTGGTGGCCGATGCCGGCGATCCCGGTGAAGAGTCCCGGGCAAAGGCTCTCTGGCGCCGCGCCTGGGAGGCGATAGCTCCCCGATGCGCGGGCGAACGTGACGACCTTCGCGGCCATCCGCGAGGCGGACAATTCGAGCTCCGGAAGACTCGACGTCCTACCCACCGTAAAGAGCGACTCGACTCGACCCATGCTCCCGCAACACAGATGATCTGGGCTGCCTCCCTGAAACGCCATCGTAGTGGACACGCCGAGCTCCAACTCGGCGCGGATCGCCGAGTCGTCGAACGCGCTGAGCATTCCGAGCCTCGCCAGCGCAATGCCGGGCGCACCGTGGCACCAACCCATCGCGAATCGCGGCCTGTCGGGGTCCCTCAGATCGGGCCAATTTCGCTGGCCGACGTCGAAGAGCGCCCGCTCGTAAAGAATGGCCTCGCGCGCAGCGTCCAGGAAATCCACGTCGGTCGTGAGCTCATAGAGCCGCGAGAGCGCAAAAGCGATCCCCGCTGCGCCGTGGGAGAAGCCGGTCAAGGCCGGGCCAGCGCTCTGCCAGGCCCGAACCTCGCCGCGCACGCGCACGCGTCGGTCGAGCAAGCTCCGCGCGCACGCGATGGCGCGCTCGATCGCGGCACCGTTTCGACGCCACCGCTCCGCCGCCAGCAAACCCAAAATGGCACCGGCCGCGCCCGCGATGACGTCGAAGCGTGTATCCTCGGCGATCGCCTGGTCGGTCATGAGTTGGACCGCGAGATCGACCTCCGGAGCGAGCGAGGGCTCGTCCAACAAGCGCCCGATCGTCGAGAGAGCATAAATGATCGATCCGAGGCCTTGGCCGCCTCCGATGGCTCCGTGCGCGGCAAGGTCGGGAGGTTGGCTCGATCGTGCTTCCCGGTCGATTCCTGGCGCACTCGCTCCGACGGCCGAGCTCGACCCGCGAACTCGGGCTCTCAGGCGCGCTACGGCCTCGAGCGCGCGCGCCCGTAACACGTCGTCGTCCACGAGCTTCGCCGCGGAGGCAAAAAACACCGCAATGCCCGCGCTTCCGTCGTACAAAGTGTCGTCGAGCGGGGCGATCTGAAATCGGCCGCCGCCTTCGATCTCGCGCAATCCGAGCCACCGGGTTCCGTCCGCGGCGCGGTGCGCATACCCATCGATACGGTCGGCGATCGATCGCGCCTCGGTGATCAACTCGTCGCGAGCGAGCGGCACGCAATCCCCCGCCAACTCCTCGGAGACCTCACCTGGGCGAGCCTTGCGGGCATGTAACGCCCCGCGGATGATGGCAACCTGGAAGGCGAGGTCGGCTTCGTTCATTTCGCGTAGACGTGCGATCGCGTCGGACCAACCTGACTTCAACAGACCCTTCACTCGGCCCCCGCCTGGAAGGTGCAACTCATCGCCGTCGGCCTCGGCGACGAAACGCGGGATGTCTTGCTGCTCCAGCGCGACGAGCTCCGCCGCCGAGATCGGCCAGGAAACGGGCTGCACTGCATCGTCGAGGAAGACGCTGCTCAGAGCTTCGAGCGCGGCGCTCCAAGCGGCCCCGTCGCTCAAGTGGTCCGGCACCAATGACTTCCGCAGGACCGCTCCGTAGATCGCGGTGGGCCGAAAGAGGAACCTCACGGGGACCCCACGAAGTCGCTCGAGCGGACCCGCGATCAACTCATCCCGATTTCGCATCAGGCTTCGATACGCCGCCGAAAACCCACTCACCAGATCGGTCACATGACTGGAGACGGACACGCTCTGACCGTTTTCACGCACTGCACTTGGCGTCGGAGGCAGTCGTTTCGTGCTCGGGACTCGGCACATGACGTCCGTATTGACGTCTTTGAATACCCATGCCTCGACCTCGACCTGATCCTCGTCCGAGCCTCCCAACGCGCTGATGTCCATGACGAGGCGCCGATGGGCGTCCACGAACCAGCGGGGCAGGAGCCCGGTTCGAACCACGGAGCCGACGAAATCACTGTCGGCAAGCCCTCCTTCGACCCCTGCGAATTCGGGCTGGAGGATCGTCTCTCCGTCGACGAGGACCGGCATCGAGCCGTGCGCGATCATGTTCTCGCGATGGCAGTCGGTGGCCCGAAGCGCGTGGAGCAGGCACAACAGCCCGCCCGCTCGCTCGAAATAAAGGCGCGTCTCTGCTGCGTCACGCGTCCCGACGGTCTCGACCAACGGCTGCCACCCGTACTCTCCACGGTCGACAGAGCCCAGCGATCGGAGGTCCAGGCCAATGGCGTGGCTCCACTCGAGCACCCTATCGAGCGCGGCCTCGGCGGCCAAGGATCGCGGCTTGTAGACGACCGCCAAGCCGCTGTCGAAGCGAACCTCCGCAACGGTCCGGCCCCCGTCGTGGCGATCTGACAGGCCGGGCCGCAGCTTCGCGATCGCGCGCGAGGGACTCTTCGCTCCGTACATCTCGGTGAGAAGGGTCGAGTCGATCGAGCAGCGCTCGATCAGCTCTGCGCTCGCGGCGACCCACTGATCCACGGTTGTCGCAGTCAATCGCGCCAAGACCGGAAACTCGCGGAAGAGCGGCCAGAGCGCCTCTGCGCGGAGAGCTCGCACGAACCGATCGTAGCGAAGAGAGCCTGAGCGCTCGGAGCCGAGAAACAGCAGACGCAGCGTCTCCTCGCTGGAGCGCTCGCGACCGAACACCCGATAGATCGTGCGCTCGCTGATCGACGTCAGCTGTCGCAGGAGGTCCCGTTCGAGCCCGATCCACGCCTCTTCGAAGAGCGGCAAACAGGAGTGCTGCAGTTTGTGCTGCAACGATGTCTTCGCGACGTCGAGCACCCCGAGCCACGCGTGCTCGAAGGGCAAGGGATCGTCGGGGTCGAGGGCGCGGTGTGTGTCGGGAGGCTCGACCGCGGTCACGATCGCTTCGAGCGTAGAAAGCCAACTCGGCGTAGGATCATCGGAGCTCGGCGTGCCCGAGGTCAGGCGACTCGAGGATCGCGGGCCAGCAGGTGAGGAGCTCGTCCCCAGTCGCTCACGGACTGAGCTGGCCCTGTGCGCAAGCTCTCGGAGCTCCTGGCCTAGCGTGCGCGAACCGCGCGAAATCTCGGTGAGCAACTCAGGACATGAAGGAGCCTGATTGAGCCCCGCAGAACCCGCAGAAGATCGAGTTTCCGTACGAGGTGCCGTAGGTCTCGCGGGCCGGTGTTCCCTTGTTTCGACCGCCTGCGACCGAGTGCAGCTTGTCCTCGTCGAGCTCGATGGAAGCACCTTCGCCCGCTTTCCACGCATCCAGGTCGGCCAACGTGAACGGCAGCCCGCGGTCAGCACCGATGCCTACGAGGAGCTGAGCCATGTCTGCTTCTGACTTTGCGGCTGCGAGACGCGCCTGAAGTTGGGGATCGTTGACGATGAGGCCTCGGAGCTTCGAGACGTTCGAAATCGACATTTACGCGAGACTATTTGCCTCGGAGGCTGCCCGCAAGCGGTCAGTTGGGGCGCCTAGTGCGATTGGAACCACATGAGCGCAAAGGGATCACAAAACCCCTGCGACTCCGATTCCAGGGCGCCCTTACCGAGTCACCGAAGCATGGAGACTACGGTCCACTCGAGCATCTCGGTCTCGCCACTCAGGACCAACATCTCATCGTCGGCGAGGGGCACGAGCTCGTCGACGTTGTGAGCCAGCGGCCTCGTGGTCGCGCAGAGTCCGAGCTCTTTGGAATATCTTCCGACGTTTCCGAACGGGCTTCCGAACAGGAAGCCGTCGCCGAAGGGCTCGATGTCCAGCACCCAAAGCTGGAGCGCCGAGGCCTGGAGAAGCTCCCATCGACCATTTTCAAGGCGAAAGAATTTGCTCTCGGCGTCGCCGAGGACGAGCTCGTTCGAAGAGCTTCTACCCACCGCCATGAGTCCCGCGCTCGAGCTGGAAGGCTCGAGGACCTCTTCGTCGAAGCGCCAGTGCAGGGCCCGGTTGTCTCCCGACGAGACTGCGAGGTAATCGCGGTCTCCGATCGGGAAGATTCGGTGACCACGGTACAGAGCGGGCGCCAGTGCGAGCTCGGACCGCTCCCAGCTCGCGCTCGACGTCCGAACGAGGTGCCCGTTCGAGTCTAAAAGGACCGCCTGAATCCCGGTCGGCGTTTCGAGCCCAGACGCGGCGACCGCTCGTTGCAGACCCTCAGGCGCATCCTTCCATGCGCGAAACGCGACGGAGCCGCGGTCGAAGTCCACGAAGCCTCGAAACACTTCGCCCGCACACGTCACGACGACCAGCCCGGAGCTCGTCGGAAATCCGCCGATCGGACAGGTCAGCTCGAAGTCATGAGTGAGCTTCACCATGCCTCGCTCCTTGGAAAACAAGAGGACGCCTCCATCCGCAAGAACCAACGCCCGACCTCGACCGATCGACCAAGCGTGAAGGCGAGTGCTCGAAGGCATACTCATCGGAGCCGGCGCTTCGAGCGGAGCACAGCCAGCGGCCGACTTCCCAGAAAAAGAGATCCCGAGGAGCCGACTCTCCGCCGCGGGAACCTTCTCTATCTCGAGACCTTCGCTCCGAAAGAAGAGGGCCGGAGTTGCCGGAAGCAGAGCCCCGGTCGCCGAAGGCGTCAAATCACCCTTCGGAAAGCCAATGTCCTCCTCCGAGTACGCCGCCAACTCGAGATCGATTTCGGACTCCACCGCTTCCAAGCGAACGGTGTCCAGCTCGTTTCGAACGAGGTGTTTGGCTTCGATCAGCGATCCGAGGTGGAAGGAGCCAATCACGAGTGTGCGAATGTCTGGCGGCAGGTTCGGGAATTCGAGGCGGGCCGCCGGGCTTCCGCAAGCGGTGAGCGTGAGCAAGCCCATCCTGGCCATCCGCATGCGGAGATCGTCCGGATTGGCCGGACATCCGTCAACGAATAGAACGGGCTCGCCCAGAAATGGAGTCTGGGAATGGGGAACGGAACACGCTAAGGACGTCGCGTGAGCTCCGCGCCGCGGCCTGTCATCGAGCTCCAAAGCTCAACTCCTTTGCTTCCGTCGCCCCAGTTCGCTCGGAAGCTCTTGGACGCAGGCATCGAAGTCAATCCCGAGGCGCTCGCGAGAGTCGGTGACTTCCTCGCGCGCATGCTCGTCATGAACGAGAGAATGAACCTAACGTCGATCACCGAGCTGGAGGCGGCTTGGGAGCGGCACGTTTTCGATGCGCTGACGCTGCTGCCCATCCTCGATCGGCTGGGTCCTGCGGTGAGAGTTCTCGACGTGGGCTCGGGCGGCGGGGTGCCGGGTGTGCCGATCGCGATCGCGCGCCCGAACTTCGAAGTGACTCTCCTCGAAGCCACCCAGAAAAAGGTGAGTTACCTGAAGGCCGTCGTCGAGGCGCTCGCACTCGGCGCGGTCTCCGTCGAGGGCGGGAGGGCCGAAGCGCTGGCGGAGACTCGGCTGGCCGGTTCGTTCGACGCGGTCACGGCCCGAGCGGTAGCGAAGCTTTCGGCCCTGATCCCGCTCACTGCTCCGTTCGCGAAGATCGGGGGGATCATCGCGCTCATCAAGGGTCGGCGCGCCGACGAGGAGCTCGTCGAAGCCGCCTCGGCGCTGAAGCGATTCGGACTCACCCATCAGTCGACGACTCAGACAGCTACCGGACGAATCGTCGAGCTCCGAAAGCACGAGCCACCAAGGCAGGCGAGGCGTTCGCGACGATGAGTAGACCGCGACCGACTTCAACCGATGAGCTTTTTCCATAGACTCTGGGGTTTCTTTTTCCCTTTGGCGTGGGACTGGGACGCGGCCATGGTCAGCACCTTTCCCAGGTTGTGAGTATACACGGGATTGTCTGGGGCGAGCTTGACGGCCCTCTCCAGCAGCTCTTGAGCGCGCTGAATGTCGCGATTCTTCACAGCCAGCAAGACGCCGAGCCGATTCATGATGTTGGGCGCTGCCTGCTGCCTGAGCGCGTTTTCGAGGAGTTTGATGGCGGTGTCGGGGTCGTCGTTCTTCTCGGCGGTCAATGCCTTTTGGAAGAGGTCTGCGGCGAGCGACTCGGGGCGTGGGCGCGCCTTCTTTGCCTCTGGGCTCTCCGCGATCAGGCTCTGAAAGAGTCCGCGGAATTGGACATTCTGTGGGTCGTAGGCCATCGCCAGCTTGGCGTTCATTCGCGCCTCGACCACGTGGCCGCGCAGAAGCTCCTGCTTGGCCCGATTGAAGAGCTCCAACCCTTTTTGCGGAGACAGGACGCTGGGCTTTCGACGTTCGCTGGGCTTTCGACGTTCGCTGGGCTTTCGACGTTCGCTGGGCTTTCGACGTTCGGATCGGGCGCGCGACTTCTTTCGCGGGCTGGGTTGGGTCGTCGGCTGCACACCGGGCGCCGGCTCCACGCGCACGCGAACGGGCATCGGTTTTGGTCTGGGCTCCAGATCGTTGGCGTCTCTCTGCTGGCGCTCCATCGCGTCTCGAGCCGTCTCCAACTGCTCGGGCGTCCCAGGTTCGTCTCTGGACCACTCCGTGAGCAACGCCCGAACGGCCTGGGGCAAAGTCGGACTCAGCTCGAACCCGAGGCCTACCATGGAGCTACTCACGACCTCGGCTGGAAGCGAAAGAGAACCGCTCTCGAGCAGGAACTCGAGCTCGACTTTGGCTCGAAAGGGAAGGGACTGGCCGCTGCGCGCGAAAACGCCGGCCGGCTGAATGTTCGCGACCTCCACCACGAACTCTCCTCGCTCCGAGCGCACGCGAATCCGAGTCGGACGTCGAGGCGCCGGCTCGACGACCGGCATCGACTCCGGCACCTCGGTCGGTGGGAGCTCTTCGAAATCAGCTGGATCGGAGACAAACTCGGACAGTTGCTCGCGCAGAGCCTCGATTCGCGATGGAGTCAGCGATGGCAACCGAGTGGCGCTGCCCGTGGGGACCGTGGGCGCCCGATCCGGGGGCGTCAGCACTCTCTCGACCGGCGTGGCCTCGAGCGCGGCGGGCAGCGTCGACTCGAAGAGCGTGGGTGCAGCATCGAACTCGTCTCCGGCGTCGCTGGGTGCCGAGTACGGAGACTCGCCCACCAGCGTGGGCTCCTCGGGCTCCGCGACCTCGTCGAGCTCTTCGGACTCTTCAGCGGCTGAGGAGAAGTCGAGCGCGATCAACCCTCGATCGAGCAAGGTCAACAACGACAACCGCAGCTCGTCTGGGGCGAGCGGCCCGTCTCTCCCCAACTCCTCGATCGACGTCTGGCCGTCCATCAGCTCGAGGAGGTACAACTCGTAAGGATTCAATCCCGCTTCTTCGTCCGGCACTAGCCCGAGCGCGATCGGAATGGCGTCCGCCGGAAAATTGCAGGACGACGTCCGTGCGTAGACGTGAAACGGGCTGAAGCCCGCTTGAGTGGAGATGCTCCCTGAAAAATCGTCGAACTCGCCTCCAGGTTCCCCGACGTCCCCCAAGATCAGCGCTTCCTCGGCCTCGGCGCGCATCTCGGCCCCGGCCCACGCTACCGAACCCGTAACTTCGTCGTCCCACATCAACGGGCTGTTTGGATCGGAAGCCACGACTCTCTGATAGCCGAACTGCCGCTTCGTAGGAATTGGGATCCGGCCGACGGTGCGCGCGGGAGCTTGCCAGGGATCGCCTCAGCATCATGCATCTTGGCATCGGTGTGCGCTCCCGAAGTTGGGTATTGCGTCGAACTCAGAACGAGCTAAGCTCGTGATCCATGTCATCGGACAAGCCGGAAGGCGAGCCCGAGGGGCTGAAGTGGTTGCCTGCGGCGAGCCTTACCGAGCTCAAAGCCAAGGCGAGAGCGAGCTCGGCGGCGAAAGCGGCGCCCGAAGCGCCCGCGCTCGACTCGGAGAGTTCGTCTTCGAGCCCTGCGGACGAAGCCGTGAGTCGGTCGGAAGGCGCGAAGTCAACTCCGGCCGCGCTGCTCGGCCTTGCGCCGCAGGCCCCTCGAGCTCCCCTTCAACGCGGCGCTTCGACATCAGAAAAGAGTGCGCAACCGCGCGTGAGCTCGAGCGGCGTGCAACCGCGAGCAGGCTCCATCAGCGGCGTGCAGCCGCGAGCAGGCTCCATCGGCGGCGTACAGCCGCGAGCAGGCTCCATCGGCGGCGTACAGCCGCGCGCCGGATCCGTGGGCGGCGTTCCGCCGCGTGCCGCGTCGGTTGGCGGTGCTCAGCCGCGAGCGAACAGCGGAGTCAAGCCCGCGCCCCGTCCGGGATCGCTCCCGGGCGCGCGGCCGGCGATCCTCGGCCCCGCGCAGGTGCCCGCCGCCGAAGCAACCCCGGAAGGCACATCACCGGCGGTTGAAGCGGCCACGCCTGCGGACGGAGTGACAACCGATGAAGCGAGCCCCGACGAAGCGAGCCCCGAGGCGACGCTCGACGGCGCTCCGACCAACGCCCCGCCTGTGGTGAAGCTGCCGTTGATTCTCGCGGGCGGTGCTCGGGCCGTGTCGACCGACGCCGACGCGGGGTCGTCACTGCGCGATCTGTTCACGCTCAAAAGAGTGGGAGTCCTTGCGGCAGCGGCGCTCGTCGCGGGCGGCGTCTATTTCTGGACCACCCGCGAACCCGCCCCTCCGGTCGATGACGCTCCGCACGTACCCAGCATGCGGGTCACGACCGTGCCCGATGGCGCCTTCGTCTACGTGGACGGACAGGCCTTTGGCCCGTCGCCCGCGACCGTCTCCGAGCTCGAACCTGGGAAGAAATATATGGTGCGAGTGTCGAAGACCGGATTCAAGACTCTGCGGCAAGAGTTCATGATGCGCGACGGCGGGTCGCTGTCACTCACCATGGACCCGGAGTGAGTCCGGACCTCGACCTCTGGCTCCCGCGATCGAGTCGAGCCTCGTGCGGCCACGATCTCGATCGTTCGCGCCAAACTCGGGCTCGACCGACAGATTTGCTCTGACGTTGACGAAAATGAGATCGATCGGGGCTTCACGCGGGTCGCCGGATCTGGGAGTTCTAAAGCCGTAGATGAAGCGAGCACGAGTCGGTTGGCTGATCGTGACGGGCCTGTGGGGATGCGCGTCCCAAGGATCTGCGGTGCTACCGCTTCCCGACGTACGCCAGTCGACCAGCTACACGTGCGGAGCGGCGGCGCTTCTGTCCGTGTTGGCCTACTTCGGAGAAGAGCAGCGCGAGGATCGGCTCGCCTTTCGGCTCGGCGCTACCGAGGACAAGGGAGTGAATCCGGAGGCGATCCTTCGTGTGGCCCGTGAGTATGGGCTCACCGCCGAGTTGCGGGAGGGGATGAAGGTCGAGGACCTCGAAGTGGCCGTGAGGAACGGCAGCCCCGTCATCGTGGCGCTGCAAGCTTGGGTCGACCAACCCACCGACTTTGGAAACGACTGGGACGATGGCCATTACGCAGTGGTGGTGGGTGTCGACGGAAATGAGGTCATTTTCGAAGACCCGAGCGTGCTCGGGAGCCACGCGGTGCTGTCGCGGACCGAGCTCGAGAGGCGCTGGCACGACACCGACGGAGTCAAGATGTACCGGAACATGGGAATCGTGGTCGGAGGCCGCGCGCCCAAGCCCCCTCCGGCCCGCATTCACATGGACTGAAAGGACACAGGGCTGCCCCACGACTCGGCGCGCGTCGCAGATTGTCACCTAGTTCCCAAAACTCCGGTTCCGCCCACTTCACCGATCGCGGTCGACCGCGAGAATGAAGAACAGGCGTCGACCAAGGAGGTCTGCATGTACGAAGCGAGCGCGTTTTCGAGTCCGTTCGAAATTTTGGGAGAGAAGACCGACGGCCCGTCGATTCGGAGTCGGTCGTCGTCCAAGGCTCCTCTTCCGCGCGCCGGTTCGAAGAAGGACGCTCATTTCGGCCCTTCGAGCTTCCGCGTCGCCGGAGCTACGATCGAGAGCGAGATCGGCGCAGCGGGTCCGAGGCTCGTACAGAGGCTTCGTATTCGAAAGGCCGTTCCTGGTGCAGACACGGCCCGTCGCGATCTCAACGTGCGAAGACTCGCCGAGAGGACCAACCCGGTCGGTGTTCAACGGGAGCCCGGCGGTGAGACCGTGCTGAGTTGGGTCCTTCCGTTTGTCGAGCTGCGGCGAGGCGAGCCCACTTCGCTTCGAGGAGCCGAAGCCATGAGGACTGCTCTGAGTTTGGCTGTGCACCTCGCTCGAGCTCATGGCCTCGGGGCGACCTGTCCGCTGCTCTCCGAGGAGCTCGTCGTCCAAACGAAGAGCGGTCCGAAGGTCTTGGAGGTCGTGCCCGCGGCGGTGGCACCAGAGTGGCTCGCTGAGGGTGAGCTGCCCGCGAGGTTCGCGCCCGAGGAGCGCCAAGCGTGTGAGTCGACGGAGAGCGGTGATTTGTGGAGGCTTGGCGAAGCCTTGTCGGCCCTGGCCCGACGCAGCCCGGACTGCGGGCTCGCGGGCCTCGCCGAACGACTCAGGTCGCCGAACCCCTCCGATCGACCGGCTCGCGCGACGCAAGTGATCGTCGAGCTGGAGGCCCTCGGCCAAGCGGCCGGGCTGACGCCCATCTTCAGCGGAACGACCGAGGCTCGTGCGCTCAAACCCGGCGAGCTCGAAGAGTTGCTTGCCCGAACCGTCGACCCCAGCAACCCGGTTTGTCTTCCGCCGGAGGTCTTCGACGTGGGTGTCATCGACTTCAGAGACACCATCGTTGGCGTGGTGAGTCACCCCATCGAAGATCCGTCGGTCGAACCTCCCGTCGAAATCACGAGCGTCGTCGCCGAGCGGCGCAGAAGATCGATCGCGAGGCGGACGCCTGCGGTCGAGTTTCGCAAAGTCGCCTCTAGGGAAGAGAAGCCCGGGCCCTTCGCAGCGGAGGTGGAGCCAGCCCCAGCGCAGACGATCAACGAACAGGAGGCCTTCATGAGTAGCTTGGATCGGGAAGCGTGGTTCGAGCCCCGAACCCCAAAGGCCATGCCCGGCTCGGAAGGTGGGTCCCTAGCGCGTCTAGGCGCTCTCGCGGCGTTCGCCTTCGCCCTCGGAGCGGTCATCGCCGTGATGACTCACTGACGACCGAGCGCGGCTCAGCGGAGGATGTAATAGACCGGATCCTGATTGCCCGCGAGGTCGGTGAATACGGCGACTCCGCCGGCTCCCATCGGCGTGATCCAGCGGACGGATTCCTTGGAGGTCGAAACGGGTGGACACGTCGATCCGTCCAACGACGCACTCAGTACGATCCCCGCCGAGGTGCCGACATACAAGCGTCCGCCTGCGTCGTGAAGGGCGGTGAGGGCCCTGGACGCGACTACGGGGAGCACGTCATACCAGGTGCCGTCCGAGTATACGTACAGGTCACCCTCGCGAGTGCCGATCACCAGACCGCCTTCTCGGCTCGAGACAGCGGTCGTGACTCCTTCGAACCGTGCGTTGTGCTCTGGCGTGACGCCCGTGTCGTGCCTCCAGAAGACTTGTCCGACCAACTCCCGGGAAGCGAAGAACGATCCGTTCGGCAGCCTGACCACCGCGCCGCGAGCGGCTTGGGGATCGCCCGCGAAGGTGTGAATCTGCGTCCAAGCGGACTCGCCTTCCGTCGTGCGGAGGAGTCGACCGTCCTCGGTGAGTGCGACAAATTCCAGGCGACCGTCGGGAAGCGCACCTCCGTCCGCGTACCGAAGTCCCCCCAAGGAGCTATCGAAGGCGGCCGTGAGTGTCTGGGACAAACGTGGTCCCTCCGCCGCCATCGTGAGCTCCTGGACGCGACCATCGAAAGTAATTATGTGGACGAAGCTCCCTCGACGAACGCCAGGCAGGAGCGCAGCGACGCTGGACTCCCGCAGGTCAAAGCGTTGCTCCGCCTCGAGAGTGATCAGCCGGACCCAGGAGATTCCGACGGCGAGGAGCTCGCCGTCACCCAGCGGCACTGCCCCGCGGGCTCCGTCTGCGTCCCCTTTAGGGCCCGTGCGCGCGAGCCGTCGACATTCAGAGGTCGCGATGCGAGCAAAGCGAAGCGTCTCGAGTGATTTAGGGAGGCCGTCGACCGGTTCGAGAGTTGCCCTCGCCGCGTCCAGGACATAGGTGCCGGTCAGGCCCGCGAGCTCGTCCAGCCGTCCACCGAACTCGGTCGCTTGAAGCGGGCCTTCTTCGAGGCCGAGCTCTTCGAGAGACCGGTCGAAGGTGAGCACGATGACCCCGTTGGCCGCGTCAGGCACCGAGAAGCGCAGGGGAGCATGGGCGGCCACGACTCGCACCGCGGTCCCTTCTTCGGCGGCCCAGATGAGCGACTGCGTGGAGCCGATGAGATGGGCGGACTCGGGAGCGCAGCCCCAAAAAACCAGGTTGATGGCTCCCAGCAGGGCCTTCGTAGAACGGCGTTGGTCGTCCCAGCGGCGCAAGACCTCGAGATTAGCAGCGAATCGCACCCATCGTAAAGGCTCGGGAGTGTGTTCGTGTATTCGTGTTTTCGGGTCGAGTCGGATTCAACGCGCAGAGCCCGGTGCCGCAGACGCCACGACCAAGAGGAAAGGCTCGATGAATAGCGGAGACACGGCGAGCATGACCGCGACGGTCCAAGAGTGCGCCGCGAGTCGTGACCACTGGTGCACGCCGAACTTATCCTCGGCGCCGATCAGCGCGACTTGGAGCAGAAAGAACGCACCCATCGCGAGCGACCACATGAAGCCGAGCGCGACGAAGGCGAGGTACCAGTGGAGTAAGGCACTCGCCGCGAACGCAGCGCACTGGCCGACAAAAGGCCTTCCGTTCTCGCGAAAGGGCTCGTAGCAATTCTGGCGAAGCCAGGTGCCCACCACCTTGTTCCACCGTCGTCCCCAGAACTCTCGGACCGATCGCGACAGATACGGGGAGTCGTGCAAGTCCGGAATGGCCACGCCGATCCCCTCGTAAGCCATTCGAAGGAAACGGGTGAAGGACTCGAGGAGCGCGACCGCGGCGACCGCACCGCCGATCCAGCGCGCGCCGCGCCCCACGGGCGCTTCGACGGGCACCATGAGAGCTCCACAAAGTGCCGCGGCGCCGAGCGCGGCCCAGGCGATCGAGAGGCCGAAGAGCGCACCATTGAGTCGGCGAGGCATGGGTCGAGCGAGCCTGGTGTCGAAGATCGCTACGTTGTGCCAACCCCGCCTCCACCAGGGCAGGGTCTCTTGGGACCGATACAAGTCAATGGAGCGAATCACCGCGAGGGAGGTCGTCAGCCCGACCACGAAGCGACCGAACGCGTCGGCTGGACTCAGCAGGAAGGGGATGAGCAGTCCGAGTATGGCGACCCCAAGCCCGACACGCCGACGCCCCCGCCCGCCCTCCAGCGCCACGGCGGCCATGATGCCCACACCCATCGCGGTGCCGACGCCGGCCAGCAAGCCCATTGTTCGAGCATCGCACGCGAGCCCGCTGCGAGGATAGAGGCGACGCTTCGGTCCGCCCAGGGCCCGTCCTCCGAAGCTCGTGACCTGCTGAAACCACAGAGGACGCAGAGAGAAGACACGGAGGACACAGAGGAATGTTCACTCCATCATCTGTGTGCTCGCCTCGGCTCTGTGCTCTCTGTGGTTTCTCCGCCGGTCGCTGCGGGGACCGGTACTCAGTCAGTCGAGCGCGCAGGAGGGGACCTCACCTTCCCGTTCGAACACGAGGACTTCGACCTGAATTGCGTCGCTCTGCGCGCGCTGGACGACGAAGATCCGGTCGCCGACCTTCTTGATGTGCTCGGTGAACGGATTCGTCTGCAGGCCCGCGTCGCAGATCGCGCCGACGGGCTCCGAGTACCGAGCGAGAAAAGACGCGACCGGAGATTGGCGGCCAAGGATGAAACCGTCACCATCGGGGATGAAGATCCGGATCGACATACCGAACGGCACGCCTTGGGCCACACGCGGTTCGAGGCGGCTGAACTCGCCACCCTCCCACAACGCGAGGCCGCCGAAGCGAGTTCCCGCGATCGCTCGGTTGGGTGGAAGCGCGCCGACGCCCGTCACGAGGCCCCGACCGAGGTCGTGGTGCGTCACTACGGCCCCCGACACCTCGGTGACCGCCGCGATCGGCCCGGCGCCCGAGGCGAGCACACGTTCGGGACCGACCCAAATCACCGAGGGGTAGTAGATGTCTCGGATGTCGGCTCCGAGCGCGAAGGGTCGGCGAGCCAGCACGGTCCACCCCGAGCCCGCTCGATATCGCTCGAGCGTGCCGGAGTCGCCGAGAGTATACAACTCGTCGGCATTCGGGCTCAGGGCGAGAGCCATGAAGCGGTAGGCCGCGGTCGAATTTCTGACTTCGTCGATCTCGAATCCGGACTCGACCGTGCCCTTGGCGACGCGTCCGTCCGCGCTCACGAGCCAGAGTTGGCCGGTCGCGTCCCGAAGCCCGGCGTGGTGCGGAGTGGAAGTGGAGAGCTCGGTGAGTTGTTCCGTGGTCCCGCTCGCGCCCACGCGAAAAAATCTCCCGTCGGCGAGCGCCAGGAGTAGGTGATCAGCGTCCTCTTCCACCGCAAGCGTGGTGAGGTCGTCACTCGTGGTGAGCTCGATTTCTCGCGAGGCTCTCCACTTTCCCGAGCGCAGGCGGCAAAGGTTCTCCGATGGCGTGGGAGCTCGGGAGAGAACCGAGCTGACCGTCGATTCGTCCTCGACGGGTACCCAAACTTGGTCGTGCGCGGGATCGGTTTGGAAGGCGGCGCGGGGTCGGGGTAGGCTCAGAGTCGCCTCGGCTTCGGGTACGAGCTCGAGTCGGCCGTCGCCGAGGCCCAGGGTAGACAACGAGCACCCAAATCCGAAAGCCATGATTCGCGTGGACGAGCCGTCGCGTTCGGCGAACGAAGGGAGGATCGCGGTGGCGTCCTCAGCTCGGGCCGCGTGCAAATCCAGGACTCGTCGGTCTTGAACGGTGGCTACGACGATGGACGCGGAGCCCTTCAAGTCCGGCAGACTCAGCTCGGCGGTGGAGTGACACGAGACCAAGGGGAGAGTCCACAGGGGGAGTCGAGCCGGCCTTTTCATTCTTCGGCGGGCCCTGCGTCGCCGTGTTTGCGAGCGAGGATGCGGTGGAGGACGTTGCGATGGACCTGCGCGGACTCTGCGGCCTTGCTCACGTTGCCGCCGTTGGCATCGACGACGTGCTCGGCATACGCGAGCTCGAAGGCCTCGAGGACCTGTTTTCTCGCCTCCTTGTAGGGGAGCTCGAAGAAGGGTCTGAAGCTCTCCGTGGCGTCCGCGGAGGCGCTCGAGGGTGCCCCTCCGCGGAGCTTCTGAGCCAACCCCAAACCTTCCTTCGAGAGCGACGCAGCCTGATGAATGACGTTTCGCAGCTCTCGGACGTTGCCCGGCCAATCATAGGACACGAGCTCGGCGACCAAGTCTGCGCTGAGCTCGAGGTGAGTCGAGGGGAGCTCGGCCAGGAAATGGCGAGCGAGGAGCGGAATGTCTTCTCGTCGGTCTCTGAGGGGCGGGAGCGCTACTCGGACGACGGCGAGTCGAAAGTAGAGATCACTTCGAAATCGTCGCTCCCGGACTTCGTCCTCGAGGCTTCTGTTGGTGGCCGCCACCACTCGCACGTCGACCGGCCGAAACTGATTTGCTCCGACGGGTTTGATGGTCCGAGTCTCGAGGACCCGTAGCAAGCGCGGCTGGAGCGCCGCAGGCATCTCACCGATCTCGTCGAGAAAGATGGTGCCTCCGTTCGCCGATTCGAAGGCTCCTGCGCGGTCACTCACCGCGTTGGTGTACGCGCCCTTCACGTGCCCGAAGAGCTCACTCTCGATCAAAGAGCCAGGAATCGACGCGCAATCGACCACCACGAAGGGGTGATCCTTTCTGCTCGATCCGTCGTGGATGGCTTTGGCGACGACTTCCTTGCCGGTGCCGGTTTCACCGGTGATGAGTACGGTCGCGTCGGTCTTCGCGGCGCGCTCGAGGATCGCGAACGTCTGCCGCATCTTGCGACTCTTGCCGAGCAGGCCTCCGAAGGCAGTGGCTTCGGAGGGGGCGACGGGTTGGGCGCCCTCGGGCGCGACCAGCATCAGCTCCGTCTCGCCGACCTTGAAGACGGCGCCGGGCGTGAACGCGAGCTCTTGGAAGCGTGTGCCTTCGAAGTAGCTTCCGTTGGTCGAGCCGAGGTCTTTGGCTTCTACGGACCCGCCGAGATTCTTCAACTCCAGGTGGCGTCGAGAGACGGAGGGATCGGTGAGTCGGAGCGTCGCCTCGAAGCTAGAGCCGATCACGAAGGGCTCCCCGCCCAACAAGATCGCTTCGCAGCCCTTTTGTTCGCCGTTGAGAATTCGAAGAACGAGCACACCTTCGGCGCCGGGGATGGAGGGTGACAACAAACGCGTGAGACGTTCTTCGCCGGCCAAGTCGAGCGACTTTCGCAACAATACATCGCGGTCGCAAGCGTTGACCCGGATGGAACGGCGCTGTTACGGCGACGCACATGCTCAGGACTTCTGCTTTCACGCGGGCCCACGTGGCCCCGCTGACGATGTCGCTCTTCGCCGGGCTTGTCGGCTGTAAGGGATGTGGCCAAAAGCCGGCCGCCGAGCCGCCAGAGCGCTTCGTCGATCGCTCCGCACCGGCCATCTTGGAGCTGTCCGACCTCGGAGCGATCGCTCGCAGCCGCCAGGCCGTCGTCGGCATGATGGCAGGACTGGCGACCCAAGCGCAGCTCGATGAGGCTACCAAAGCGATGTCGAACGACCTCGGCTTCGACCTCACGACGGTCGAAGGGCTCGCCGCGGCCGGTCTGCCGGACAAGGGTCCCATGGCCGTGCAGCTCTCCGAGGGCGGCGCGATGTTGGTCGTGCCGGTCATCGACGAAACGAAGCTGAAGGCGGTCGTGTCCAAGTCCGTGTCTGCTCGTCTCGGCGCGACGAGCGCTGAGCGCGACGCCAACGGCGTGAAGCTGACCGTGTTCTCGAGAGCGTTCGGGCCAGACACCGTGCCCGTGACGACCTACGCCGCCAAGGGTGGGCTCGCGTTCATCGGCTTTGGACGAACGAGCCCGGAGGTCGTCACCGCGGCCCTCTCCTTGCCCGCCGAGAGCTCCATCCGGAACCACCCCGAGTATCAGGCGCTCGATAAAGCTCTAGGGCGCCAAGGTGTCGCGAGGGTGATAGCGCCGTCGCCGGGCCCGCTTCGAGACGCGATCCTCGAGGCGCTCGCCGATCGCATGCCGCTTCAGAAAGAGACGTTGAAATACAACCCGAAGAGCGCGGGCGCCGTGCTCTTCGCCGACGCCAAGGAGCTCCGAGTCGATGCGCGCGTAAGGCTCGCCGAGGCCGACCTCGGTCAGGCCCGTGCCGTCTTCACACAAAAGGGAGCCATTCCCGCTTCGGTCGGACGCATCGGCGGGCTGCCTTCGTTTCTGTACCTCGAGGTGAGCGGAGAGGTCCGTGCGCTCTTGGAGGCCGCGGGCAAGGAAGACCCAGGATTCAAGCAGGAGCTCGAGGAAGGGTTCGTGCAGCTCAAAGAGATGACCGGCGTCGACGCACAAAAGGATCTGATCGAGAAATTCGGGGGCCATGGCGCGATCGCTGTAGGCCTTCGTGACCCAGCCCTGCTGGCGGACCTCGAGGCTCTCCGGCGCAATCCCTTCGCCGCGATCTGGACGATGGTCGGCGTGAGCTTCACCGGCGCCAATGCCAAGCTTTATGACGACGCGATGGACAAAGTCATGGCCGGCGTCCCGGACGTGAAGCGGGAGAAACAAACCGCCGCAGACGGCGTCGTGGACGTGCTCGAAGTCCCAGAGCCCAAGGCTACGCTGCACCTTGCCCGAATGAAGGACGCAATCATCCTCACCAACGACGGCGAGCGATTGAAGGAGAAGGCGGACGGCTCGGGCATCCTCGGCGGGCGCGCGGGCTTTGGAGCCGAGTTGAGATTTGGGCCCGTCGTGGCTGCGCTCGGCGCAGTCAACCCCGAGGCCGTGTCGCCCGGAGCCGGCGCGATCATGGCACGCGGAATCATCGAAAAAGCGCGCGGCGTGCTCGCTCGGTTCGACCGTGCGCGAGCGACGATGACTCTCGTCGAGGACGGCGTCGCCTTCGAAGGACGGATCGTCTTCGCGCCGCCGCGCTCGTGATGCGAGGTCCCCACGTAAGGACGCAGAGATGATCATTTCATCATCCGTGTTCTCTGTGGGCTTCGGCTCGGTGTTCTGTGCGACCGCTTCGATGATCACAGCCTGATGTCGATCATTCGTCTGACCTCGGTCGTGCGCCGACATGGGACGCGAATGATCCTCGCAGGCGTAGATCTCGAAGTGACCGCCGGAGAGTTGGTCGCGATCATCGGGCCTTCTGGAGCGGGGAAGACGACGCTGCTCAACATCATCGGCGGGCTCGATCCGAGCTTCGACGGGGAGGCCGAGCTCTTCGGTCGGTCTCTTCGCGGTGCTTCCGACGACGTGCGATCGAAGCTGCGGAACGAGCTCGTGGGAGTAGTCTTTCAGTCCTTTCACCTGTTGGACCACTTGAGCGTCGTCGAGAACGTGGAAGTTCCGCTGTGGCTCGGTCCATCGCGGGGTGACGAGAGAAAGTTGGCGCTCAAAGCATTGGGGGAGGTCGGGCTCGCCGATCGCGCCGACTCGAAGATCGGCCCGCTGTCCGGGGGCGAGCGGCAGCGCGTGGCGATCGCGCGAGCGGTGGTGACCTCCCCGCGTTTGATCTTGGCCGACGAGCCGACCGGCAACCTGGACGCCGAGACCGGAGCGAACATCCTCGACATCTTCGACGTGTTGCGACGAAGGGACGTCGGGAGTGCCGTAGTCGTGGTGACTCACGAGGACTCGGTCGCGCGGCGGGCCGACCGCAGATTTCGATTGGTCTCGGGGAAGCTGGAGCTTCTGTCGTGAGGCTGTGGGCTCTGGCGCGGCGCGACCTCGTGAAGAGCCGCGGCCGCTTCGGCATCGTGGGCGCCCTCGTCGCCATGGGCGTCGCGGTCGTCGTGATCTTCGGATCGTTGGGCGTCGGTTTGTGGAAGGGTGTCGTGGAGCCCCTGTTGCCCAAGCTTCCGCTCGGTTTGATCAAGGTGGAGCCGCGCGTGCTCTCGCTTGGCCTGTTCGCGTTCGACGGCCTCGGAGGCGGTCTCGATGCGAAGGCGTTGGAGACTTTGGCGGGCCTTCCAGGCGTCCAAAGAGTGTTCCCGATGCGCGGCGCGGCGTTTCCGCTTTCGGCCACCGGGGGCGAAGGATTTCTTGGACACTCGGTTCGAACGGACCTGTTCGCGACGGGGTTGAGCCCGGAGCTCGTCGCCGCCGATGTCTCACCGGGCAAGTCGTTCGAAGACCCGGGGCCGGGATCGACGAAGGTCCCGGTGCTGGTCGCGCGCCGCTTGCTCGATCTCTACAACACCACGGTCGCGCCCTCGATTCAGAAGCCGCGTCTGTCTGCGGAGGCGCTGATCGGGTTCAGGTTCGAGCTCGTGGTGGGCGCGTCGTACGTCCGCGGAACGCCCGATCCGTCTCACGTCGAGCGACTCACGGCGGAGATCGTCGGCGTGTCGGATCAGGCCACACTCGTCGGGATCACCGTGCCCGCCGCCGTGCTCGAGCGTTGGAGCAAGGAGCGGAGTGTGGAGCCGCCGATCGTCGCGGCCTTCGTTCGCACCAAGCACGCGGAGGACGCTGGCCCCGTAATGGCGGCGATCGATCGGCTTGGCTTTTCGGTCGACGAGACGGCGAAGATCGTGGCTGCGGTCACCGCGCTCGCGTCGATCGTGTTGTCGGTCTTCGCGCTCGTGTTGTTGGTGTTGTCGGCGTTTGCGATCGCGCAGACGTTCTTCTTGCTCGTGACGGAGCGCCGCATCGAGATCGCGGTGCTGCGCGCGATGGGCGCTCGGCAGAGAGACGTCCGCCGCCTCTTGATGTTGGAGGCGTCGATGATCGGGGGTCTTGGAGGGGGTCTCGGAGTGATTCTTGGGGTTGGGGCTTCGGCGTTGCTGAACGTGGTCCTCTTGGGAGTGCTGCCGGAGGTGCCGTTCAAGCCAGCGAGCTTCGTCTCCTTTCCTCCGGCGCTCCTCGCGGCGGCCGGTGGGCTCGGCCTCGTCGCTGCGCTCGTCGGAGCTGCATTTCCGGCCGCTCGGGCCGCTGCCATCGACCCAGCGCGAGCGCTTCGTGACTAGCCGTCGATTGCGGCGACTCCACCGGACCTCGCGTGTATACTCCCGTCGCTCATGAGCTCCGCTGAGCCGAACTACAGCAAATTCGGCACCTACGTGCTGCTCGACCGTATCAGCGTCGGCGGCATGGCCGAAGTGTTTCGCGCCCGCCAAATGGGTGTCGAAGGGTTCTCGAAGATGGTCGCCATCAAGAGAATTCTGCCCAACATCGCTCAGGACGAAGAATTCATCGAGATGTTCGTCGACGAAGCGAAGCTCACCGTCCAGATGGAGCACGGCAACGTCGTGAAGATCTTCGACCTCGGCAAGGTCGATGAGTCTTACTACATCGCCATGGAGTACATCTCCGGCGTCGATCTCAGAACGGTCTGGGATCGCGCGCGCAAGCGACAGCGCCTACTTCCCATCGCGATGTCTTGTTTCATCATGCAGAAGGTCTGCGAGGGTCTGGACTACGCTCACCGCAAGAAGAGCGAGGACGGCACCGAATTCAACCTCGTCCATCGCGACGTATCTCCGCAGAACGTGCTCGTGTCCTACGAAGGCGAAGTAAAGGTCGTCGACTTCGGCATCGCCAAGGCCTCGCACAAGGTCGGAAAGACCCAAGCCGGTGTACTCAAGGGCAAGTTTGGCTACATGTCCCCCGAGCAAGTTCGCGGGCATGAGCTCGACAACCGCAGCGATATCTTCGCGTGTGGTGTGTTGCTCTGGGAGCTCCTCGTCGGCGATCGGTTGTTCCTTGGTGAGTCTGACTTTTCGACCCTCGAGAAAGTGCGCAAGGTCGAGCTCGTCCCGCCCACCCAGTTGAACAAGCGCCTCTCCCCCCAGGTCGAGCGCATCGTCATGAAGGCCCTCGCGAAGGAACGGGGCGATCGGTATCGCTGGGCCAGCGAGATGGCCGAGGATCTGCAGCGATATCTGTTCGCTTCGAATCAGCCCTTCGCTCGTACCGACTTGCAGCGTTACATGAAGCAGCACTTCGCCGAGGAGGTCGAGGCGGAGCAGACGAGGATGGACCGCTATCGTCAGCTCGACATGACCAAGTACTTCGCGCCCAAGGACACCAAACCCAAGAGCGCAGAGATCCCGGTCATTCCGCTGCAGCTACCGCCCCAGACCTTTCCTGCGCCTTCCGCCGTGCAGCTATCGCCGCGCGGTCCGGACCCAACTTATCCGACCATGGCGACCGCCCCAGCCGGTCCTCATCCCTTGCCGGGTTGGGTCAAGGCGACGATCGGCGGGCTCGCCGGGCTGTTCGTCCTGTCGGCCGGCATCAGCGTCTACGTCTTCCTCCGGACTCAGAAGCCAGATCCTGGAAAAATCAGCTTGGAGGTCGCTCCCGAGGACGCCGAGCTCAAGCTCGATGGAAAGGTCGTCTCCATGAAATCACCTTTCATGGTCGAGCTTCCGCCCGGTGTGTACGAGTTTTCGGCGAGCCGCGAAGGTTATTCTCCCGCGAGAAAAACAGTGACGATTCAGGAGGGTGTGTCGCTCGTCGAGTCGATCTCACTCGAGCGTCGCATCGCCAACGCGAGCCTGTTGGTGCGCAGCAAGCCGGAGGGTCTCGAGATTTGGATCGACGGCAAGAGAACCGGAGATCGCAGTCCGTCGACGTTGACTGGATTGTTTCCGGGCAAGCACCATGTCGAGCTCCAGGCTGATGGGGACACGCTTCACGGCAGCGAAATCGACCTCGTGGCGAACGCCATCGGTACGGTCGACGTGGATCTTTCCTCTTTGCCCCCGATCCTCGAAGTCATGTCGAGCCCGCTCGGGGCGGCCGTGTTGGTTGGTCAGGACCTCGTCGGCGCTACTCCGCTCAAGCTCCAGACTCTCCTCGGACCGACCGTGAAAGTCACCGTTTCCGCCGAAAAATGCTCTCCCGAAGTCCGTGATGTCACCCTTACTCCTGGAAAGCGGCAGAAAATCGACGTGCAGCTCCAATGCCCGCCCGGCACGGTCGTGACGGCTGCGCCCCTCCCGAACGGTAAGCTCAACGTGTCCGCGCCCTCTATCGCGGAGGTCATGCTCGACGGCCAGAAGATCGGATCCACTCCGATCTTGGGCCACGCGGTCGCGGTCGGAGAACATGAGGTGAGTGTTGCGCCGAGCGGGAAGCAGCCCTACGTGGTGCGGGTGCTCGTCACCAAGGACAAGCTCACTTCGGTGGAAGCAAAGTTGTAGCGGGCTCCGTCCCGCGGAGCCGCCGCTCTTCCTCTCCGAGCCCCGCGATCGCGCTCATGACTCTCTCGGCGATCGAGCGGTAGGTCTTGGCGCTCGCAGGCTGACTCAGCAAGTCACCCAAGTCTACTGGGGAACCGAACACGACGTTCACTCGCTCCCCCTTGCGCGTGAAGTTGCTGATCACTTGATGGACGAATCGATTGGTCAACCCGTTCACGAAGACCGGAATCACGGCTACCCGAGCCTCGTGAATCACGCGGCCGACGCCGCTTTGCGCGGGCAACAGTGAGTAGGGGTCGTCGCCTTTGTTTCGAGTCCCTTCGGGATGAATGCCTGCGGCCACCCGAGTGTTCTTGAGCGCCCAGATCACCTCCGAGAGAGCCGTGTGGTTGAGCACGGCTCGCTTTTTTTCTCGGAAGATCGGCGGGTACATCGACCAGAAGCTCATGATCCCGTTCACCCACCAACCCAGCGCCGAATCGTAAAAGAAGTTCGATCGAACCGGGTAGAGGATGCGAGAGGTGAGCCCGTGGCGGAACAAGATCATCGAGACGACATAGAGGTCGAAGTAGCTGCGGTGGTTGGCGACGAGCACGAAATTGCCGAGCTGATCGAGGGGAGGAAGCCGGTCGATTCCGTGGATACGGCGCAGATTGCGGGTGCAGACGTCGACCCACGCGGCTCCTGGAGCGCGCTCGGCCCACGCGCACAAGGCGTTGAACCGAGGGGATGAGAAGGTGGCGCGGGCCCAGCGGACGTTGAAGGCCTCCAGGCTCGAGAGTTTGTCGCGGGCTGCCGCGAAGAGCTCGGGGCGGGCTTCGCGCTCCCGGGTGAGCAGTTTGGCCGCCCGTGGGGCTGCCCCGTCCTGAGCGTGGGCCTCGGGCGCCTCGCCCGCCGGGGTCGCGAAAGACTCGTCTTGGGCTGCGTCGCCAGACAAAGCACTTCGAACAGAACATCCCGACGCTACGGTGACAAGAGTGGGGTTTGGCGTTTTCTGTCCGCTGGGGTTGACCCGCTCGATACAGCCGGCTTAGGGCGACGTCATGACGGCAACGAGATCCGCGGGTTTCGTCGAGCGACGGCTCGATCAATGGCTCACTCAGCAAAAGATCCAGCCGACCGAGGTCTCCTCGAGTCAGCTCGGGGCCGCTGCCAGCGACCTCGGGTTCTCGGTGGACGAGCTCCAGAAGGCGCGCCAGTCCTTGGCCGAGAAGAGCGCCGCCGCCGTCATGGATCAAGGTGCCAGCGCCAAGAACGCACTCGCGCTCGGCGCCGGAAGCTCCGCGGCGTCGTCCGGAAATCGACTCGCGAGCGGCCCAGTCGGTGTTCGTTTCGGCCTCACCAAGTCCGAACCGATGGACCTGCGCACCGTCGGTAAGAAATTCGACGACCTCGCCAACCAACTGCGCAAGCAGCCGGGAAGCATGAAGTCGCTCGTACCGTCTTTCTCGTCGCTCTCGGCTTCGCTCTCCGCGCAGATCAAGGCCCTCGAGGACGAGCGCAGCCCGATCGCCGATCGCCTCGACAAGAAGGAGGCCCAGCTCGGCTGGTTCCAGCGGAACGTCGGCCTGTTCACTCCGCGTGAGGTCAAGGACCTGCGCCGGACTGTCGAGAATTTGGATCGAGACATCGGAGAGTCGAAGGCGTTTCGAGGAGGCGCGAACATCGCGCTCGCCAAAGACCGCGGCGTCGATCCCGATATGGATCCGGCCAGCCTCCAATCGAAGCTCGACACTGCTGCGTCCGCCATTCCTCAATCGGGCGAGGCGGACGTCGTTCGAAAGAAAGGCGTCGCCGGTCTGGTCAAAGCCCAAGACCAAGTGCGAGGCGTCGCGGACCGCGCTCAGCTCGCTCTGCGCGCGATCGACGCCGACGTCTCCGACTTTTCCAAAGAGGTGAAGTGGCACCAGAAGTGGAAATGGGTGGACGTCGTGATCGGGGGCGAGAGCGGGCGAGGTGCTCTCTTCCGAATGGGCAAGGAGCTTGAGAAAGGCGCGTCGGCGCTCGCCGGCGATCTCGAAGGGATCGCGCAGGCCGGTGAGCAGCGCACGATCTCCGAGCTCAACGAGCTGCTCAAGATCGAGAGCCCCAAGTACCGCGACATGCGCGCGCAGTACGACAAGCTCGAGCCCGCGTACAAGGGCGCGGTCTCGGTGCTCCACGCCGCCTCCGAAGCTCAGGACGCGTTGGAGAGCGCCGAGTACTGGATCGATAGGCGCAACATGCTGAAGATGATGGAACCCACGCAGTACGAGTGGGTGGAAGAGAAGCGCGCCGACGGATCGGTCGATCGCCGACAGCAAGAGACCTCCGCCCATCAGTCTTGGGAGTCCCAATTCAACCATGCCAATTGGCAGGCTCAGTGGGAGGCCTCGCGCGCCGAGAGCGAGGTCAAGGACGTCAATCAAGGCTTGCCGAGGCTCTCCGAGGCGCTCGGTAAGCTCGGGGGACCGAAGAATTTCCTTCCCCAAGTCAACGAGGACATCGGAGCGTTCTGGGGCCAATTCATGTCGCTCGGCATCTGGAGCTACGACAGCTCCAACGTGAGTCAGATGCAGAATCAGCTCCGCAAGCTCGAGGGTCAGGTTCACGAGATCAAAGGTCGACTGGAGCCCGACTACACGAAGCACCGAGACTGGGTGTTCTCGGAGATCGACAAGCGACGCGGCCAGCTCCGCGCCGAGGCCTGATCGCCGCGCCAGCCCTGACTACGGCTCACGACGGCGTCAGCCAAATCACCTCCGCGACCTCCGAGTCCGCGTGAATCGCGTCCCCGATGAATATCTCCCGATCGGTGGCGACTACGGCCTTGGTCGCCGGCTTGAGGGAGCCCGGGGCCTCGAACACTTCCGAGCAAAATTGAGTGTGCGCGTAATATTGCACGATCCTTCCCCGGCGGGACGTCGCGATGAATCCACCGTGGAACGGAAGGAATACGGCAAGATCGTCTCTCACTGGGCTGCTGAGGGAGAGCCAACTCTCGCCAGGCTCGGTGGTGAGAAAGACCTCTCCGGCTCCGCTGGCCGCGAGGAAGCCCACCCCGGGCACGTGTCCAAACGCGGTCATGATCGTGGTGGCGATGAGTCTGATGGGCGTGATTTCGGCGCGACCGTCCCGCCACCAGAGAGTCTCCGGGGCGCTGTAGATCGCGGCCACCGCGCCCGGGCCGAGGTAAATCAGTCCGCCGTCGTGGCTGGCGGTGCGATGGGAATGGGCCACCGCGAGCTTGCCTTGCCACAGGTGAGTGAGGCCGTTTTCGTTTATCCGGTCCAAGCTTCCTCCGGCGGAGAGTTGGTAGAGCTCGGAAGGTTGTCCGGGCGCTGAACCCGCGAGGAAGGGTCCGGTGGCATCTCCGTCGGCGGTCGGGACTCGCAGTGCCTCGAGCTCGTAGGTCTGCTCGATCGAGCACGTGCGGGAGCCCTGGTCGACTCTGATTTGGTCGAGTCGGCCCTGCGGCGCACCCGCCCAGAATCTGTCTTCGCCGAGGGGGTGCAACGACCAATAGGTCGCGTCGTCGCACCCCTCGATCCGGTGCGCTTCCGACCGATCGACCAACACGATGCCTTCGCCGGCCGTCGTCACCACGACATCTTGGGAATCCAGCCACGCGGCGGTGACGACCAGGCTCCGAGTCGAGGTCAGCGCGCCGGCCAAAGAGATCCTTCGCTCGACGAACGACACGCAGCCCGGACAGCGTTGCACGCGATCGGGTACGAGCCTGGTGGCGAGCTCCGGTGTCATTTCGGCCTTGGACCAGCTCTGGCCTTCGCCGACCGTCGCTTCGTAGGCGCCGATGGGTCGGGTGAGCAGGCAGCTCCGTGAGCCAATTTTCGGGAGGGGCCCCTCGGACAGCTCGAGCTCGGAGAGCGTGTGGTCGTACAAGAACAGTCTCACGCCGGTGCCGGCTTCTCGAGCGGTCTTCATCTCGAGCTGACTTGCGTACGATCCGGCGAGGCTTCCGTCGGGGTCGAAGAACAAGACGATCGAGGACAACGCGTTTGGATGGTCGGGGAGAGTCAAGACGACGTCGGCGCTGCAGTGCAGGGCGCTCGCGGCGACCAACACGAGCGCTCGAACCATGGCGTGGTTTACCACGTCTTTGAATGGCTCGGCACTTCGCCATGACTGTGACATTCCCGGGGCGCGGCGGTTCGTCGCACCCTCGGGCGAGCCCCCGCTGCGGGTTGACTCGGCGACCTGTCGCGCCCTAACAAACCGAGAGCGTGAGCTCTCTGCCAGACCCAGGCTTGGCGATCGACCTGAACGACGTCGGGAGCGCCGAATCTGCGCCCGAGTCCGTCAAGGCCCGGGTCCGAGCCCTCTACGAGCTAGGGAAGCCCAACCTCTCCGCGATGGTCTCCGTGTCCGGCCTGTTGGGCTATCAGCTCGCTCGGCCAGAATTCCACATTCTCTCGGCGGCTTTACTCGCTCTAGGACTCTGGCTGACTTCTTTCGGCGCCTGCGGCCTCAACATGGTCGTCGAGCGCGAGCTCGACGCGAGGATGCGCAGGACCCGCGAGCGACCGATCCCGTCCGGTCGGCTTGGCGCAACGCGTGCGGCCTTCGCGGCGATCGTAGCCTTCGCGATCGGTTTCTGCGTGCTCTGGACGACGTTTGGGTGGCTCCCGGCGGCGCTCTCGGTCTTCACCGCGGTCGTCTATTTGTTCGTCTACACGCCCTTGAAGTCACGAGGGCCGATCGCGACGTGGGTCGGCGCGGTCCCGGGCGCGGTGCCGCCGCTGATGGGCTGGGCCGCTGCGACCGCTCGCCTCGACGCGCCCGCGTTCGGATTGTTCTCGGTGCTGTTCTTTTGGCAGATCCCGCACTTCTTTGCGCTCGCCTGGATGTATCGCGACGACTACCGACGCGGCGGCTTCGATTTCGTCCCTGACGGAGCCGATCGCTCGATCGCGATTCAGATGGTCCTGAGCGCGACGTGCTTGCTCTTCGGGAGCGCCTCGTTGGTGCTGATGGGCTCGGCTGGGTACGTCTACGGGGTCGGCGCGCTCGCTTTTGGCGGCGCTTATTTCGTGGCTACGCTTCGAATGCTTGGGGCCCAATCCCCGGGGCGCGCGCGATCGGTGTTCCTTTGGTCGATCGCCTACCTGCCGTTGCTGTTGGTCGTGCTCTTCGTGGATGGGTTGATCCGCTGAGCATCGCCGAGCTCCCGCTGATCAACGCTTTGCTCAACGCGAGCGCGGCCGTCTGCCTCGTCCTCGGGCGGCTCGCCATCGCGCGCGGGGATCGCGATCGTCATCGCGCGCTCATGCTGGCGGCCACCGGTTTCTCGGCCGCGTTCCTTGCGTGTTACCTGACGTATCACGCGTTCCACGGAGCGACTCGATTCACGACCGAGGGCTGGCCTCGAGTCGTGTACCTGTCGGTGTTGGGCACGCATACGGTGCTCGCAGCGCTGAACCTGCCCTTGATCGTCTTGGTCCTGAAGAACGCTCTTACCGGCCGATTTGATCGGCATCGGGGCATCGCTCGATATGCGTGGCCGGTCTGGCTCTACGTGTCCGTCACGGGCGTACTGATCTACCTGATGCTCTACCAAATCTGGCCTTCGACGCTCCCACGCGCCGTCCTTTGATGTAGCCTCGGCGCCATGCCGACCGTTCGCGTAACGGACAAAGACTTTCAGTCGGTCGTCCTGGAATCCAAGCAGCCGGTGTTGGTCGACTTCTGGGCGACCTGGTGCGCGCCCTGCAAGGTGGTCGCGCCAGTCCTGGAAGAGCTGAGCGACACGTACGCCGGAGCTTTGACGGTCGCGAAGGTGGACGTCGACGAGTCGCGGCGTGTCGCCGCCATGTTTCGGATTCGATCGATTCCGACGTTGATGCTGTTCAAAGACGGGGAGCCGATTCAGGCCGTGGAGGGCGCGCTCCCCAAGCAGCACCTCGAGGAGCTGCTCGCCAAGTGGTTGCCGGAGCTCGCGGCGACCGCACGCTCGACGAAGCTCAACGTGCCGCAGCTCTTCGAGCTGCTCAAGAAGGGCCGCCCGGCGACGATCATCGATATTCGTCGCCCGTTCGATTTTGCTCGGAGTCACCTTCGCGGCGCGCTCAACGTGGCAGCCGACAAAGTCGAAGACGTCGTGCGGGGACTTGGACCCAGAGGTCTGGCGGTGTTGATGTGTCGGACTGGAGAGGAGTCCGAGAGTCTCGCGAAGTCCTTGTCGGAGAAGGGGCTCTCGGTGGTGTCGCTCGAAAAAGGTTTACTCGAGTGGGAAGGCGCCGGCCATCCTACGTTCTCCACCGAGGAGGAAGAAGAAGAGCTCGCCAAGGCCACGAAAGGCTCACGTAGCTAGGTCCCGGAGTGACCATCCAGCGCCAGACGGCCGGGGTGCGGATCGCCGCCGACCTCTATTGTCTCGCGTTTTTCGTCGCGATCGCGGCTGCGGACGGGCTCGTTTTTCGATCGGCTCTGCAGCGATCCTTAGGGCCTCTGGACTTTGGGCTCGCTGGTGTGGCGTTGTTCTCGACGCACCTTTTGGTGATCGCGTTGCTTCGCCTGTTCGTGCCCGTGCCCGAGCCGGGCACGCACCTCGTCAAAACAAGCGGCGGCTATGGCCGCTGGCTCGCCTCGTCGGCGCTCGCCGAGGTGGCGCTGCACCCCCTCGTTAGAGCGCCGTTTTGGCCGTTTCATTTCGGCCGCTGGTTGTACCTGAAGGCCTTGGGGGCTCAACTCGAGCTTGGCGTGACGATTCCGCCTTCGCTGTTCATTCGAGATCCAGCGTTGTTGGTCATGGAGATGGGCGCCCAAATCGAACCGGGAGTTCTGATCGAGCCGGCGTTGCACTCTGCGGGTCGGCTCGTGGTCGCGCGGGTGGTGGTGGGCGGCGGGAGCTTGATTGGAGCGCACGCGACGTTGCTCGCCGGTGCGGCGGTGGGAGAAGACGCTCGCATCGGCCCGGCCGCGTTCATCGGGCGAAGCTGCAAGGTGGGTGTTGGCGCGTTCATCGGCGAACGCGCGGTCCTGGAAGAAGGGGTCGACGTTGGCTCCTACGCCGTCATCGGCGCAGGGGCGGTCGTAGGGGCGGGCGTCGCGATCGGCGAGCGCGCCAAGGTCGTCGCGGGTTCCAACGTGCCGGCGGGGCGCTCCGTCGAGGATCGCGACGTTTGGGAGGGAGCGCTGCCGGCCCGAGTCGAGGCCTTCGAGCCGCCGACCCCGCCGGTCCCTTTGCCCCTCAATCTGTTGCTGCGCGAGGCCTCGGAAGACGCAGCCTCAGAGGACGCTCCTGTCGAAGCGCCGCTTGTCGAGCCGCCTGTCGAAGCGCCGCCCGTCGAAGTGCCGCCAACTCCGGAGCCCAAGCGCTTGACGCCGCTTCCGCGCGTCGACACGGACCAAGTTCGGGAGCGAGCCGGGCGCAGGCGCGGCATGGGTTCGGAGGTCGAAGCGCCCGCCCTCGAGCGACCCGCCGAGCTACCGAAGGAAGGCTCGGCGAGCGGCGAAGGTGCGACGAACGCGCAGCCGACCGCCGCGCCCGAGCCGGTTTCGAAGGCTCAGGAGGGCGACAAGCCCAGCGCGTGACTCGACGACGGAGCTAACGAGCGCTCGTGGCCGTCGTGACGAACTTCAGCGAACCGAAGCGATCCGTGGCGTGAAAATCGCCCACCTTGGGCGGTGACCACGCGGTGTACTCACCGTCGTAGCCTCCGCCCTTTTGGGTCTTGTCGATGCGAAACGCGTTCATCCTCCAAATGTCTCCAGCCTTCGGGCTGGCGGTGACGCCGCGGAGGCCTTTCCAAGGCACGACCCACTCGCTCACCCAGCCCCGGTCGACGTCACCGGCTCGATCGATCGTTCCATCGATTTGAGCACCAACGGTCTGCGTGGCGTCGAACCGCGTGTCCATGCCTTGTCGGCGCGCGGTGAACGCTGCATCGAAGATTACTCCACGCGGAGATGCTTGCAGCTCTAGGTATGGACCGAGATCGGGAGGCGCTCGATTGGGCATCAAGAAGACCTCCACCGTCTCGTGCTCGTAGATCGGGTCGTCGCGGTTTTTGTACGGATCGGAGATGTCGGGATCGATGGATTCGAAGCCGACGTACAGCGCCGAGTCGTCCCACAGCAGGCGCAGCTTCGTTGGATGTTGGGGAGCTCCGCCCCGGCCGAGGGAGTCGGAGAACGTGAGCACGGGAGCCGCCGCCCACGCGGGCTCGTCTAGGCGCCCGTCGGGGGAGACGGCGCTCGTGGCGCGCGGAACCTCCACTTCGGGAAGGTCGAGCGCGCCGCCAACCACACTGAGTGTTCCGGCCTTGATTCGATCTTGGCCGTCCGAACCGCCAGGCGGCGCTTCGACGGTGAGCCGAAGGTCGCCGGTGAAGAGTGCCACCAGCACTTCGACCCGCGCCGGCGCGCCTGCGGGGATGCGGACGGAGTGGGTGTCGACCCAGAGCTCGCCTTTGGCCCACCGGCTGGTCGGCACCTTGCCTTCGAGCGGCTGGTGATCGGCGACCGTGAGGTCCTCTTGGTTCGCTGCGAGCGCGACGTGAACCGCATAGTCGCCGAGGAACGGCTGCTGGCACTCGAACACGTGCTTCAGCACGATCGTGCCGCCTGGGGTCACGGGACCCTCGACGTCGAAGCCGAGGTAGCGAGCGCGCCCGCGGCCCGCCCGTTCGATGAGCGACGCGGTCGAAGGAAACGCGAGCTTAGGAGGCGAGCCGAGCCGAGCCCCGGCGGGTGCCTCCATGGGTTTTTGCTGGCAGGCGAGGCACGAGAGCAGGAGCAGACCGCGGCGCATGGGGGACGATTGAACGGTGTGACCCGGCGCGCATCCTCCTCGTGTCCGATCGCGGGCTGATCCGGTCGTGATTCATTGACCAGCTCAGGCGTGGGTGGTACCGGCCGCCGACTCATGTCGGGACACCCACGTCTTTTCGCCGCCGAGGCCTTCTGGGGCCTGGGTCGGGCATCCCGCGCCGGTGGGCTCCGCCTGTTGACGGAGAGCCGCGTTACGGAGCTAACGCGGGCCCCCTCGACGGAGATCGCTGTTCGAATGTGCTCGCCAGATTCGCGAGCCAGCCGTTCTGGAACAGAAGCTGCTTGGATGCCTCGCGCCCGAGGCGTGTCGCACGCAGGGTTCCGTTCGGAGGAGGTCGAGACTTGAAAACGCTGACATCCACCGCCGTGCTCGCGGGAGTGTTGATGGTCGCTTCCGCGTCACGCGCGCAGGAAGTGAACCCGCAGACCCCCGCGACCTCTTCCAGCACCGTCGCAGCGCCCGCGGTGCCCGAAGTCCCGGCTGTACCCGCGGTGCCCGAAGCCCCAGCCGAAGCCCCAGCCGTACCCGCGGCTCCTGAAGCTCCGGCCGTACCACCGGCGCCTGCGGCTCCCGAAGTCCCTGCGGCGTCCGCGACGCCCGCTCCCGCGGAGACGCCGCCGGCTCCTGCGCCCACGGAAGCTGCGGCGACGGCCGAGGCCAAACCGGAAGAGGTGACGAAGCCGTGGAGCGTCGACGTCGTCGTCGGACAGTCCATCGGGGCGGGCGCTTTCGTGTCCGACGAGTATGTGCGTTCGCCGGCCTACGGTTACGCAGTCACCGCGATCGGCAAGTACAAGATCCTGCCGAAGCTCTCGGCCTCGGCGAGGATCGACTTCGATCAGCAACTCACCGTCACGAACCAAGACGGGGGCACGGAGCCTCGGGAATTCTTCTTTCGCGAGACGCGCTTGGGCCTGTCCTCGCCTTTCTTCGAGCATGAGGACACCGGCATTGGCCTGACCGGCGGGCTCTCGCTGCGACTGCCAACGGACAAAGCGTCGCAGGCCGCGGGCAGAGTTTTCTCCCTCGTAGCGTCTTTGAGCGGCGCCAAGACCTTCGAGAAGCTAGGTCCTGGAGATCTATCGATCACGATTCTCGGGAGCTTTCGAAAGAACTTTGGTGCAGGGACGCAGCGCAACCTGCCCGATTCGGCGGTCGTCTGCAGGCCCGGAAACACCAGCTCATCTGGCGAGTGTCTGACCAGCTTTGCAACCGGCCAGCACAGCTTCGCCGAGAGCATCACTCTCGACTACACCTTCCTTGAGGATTTCACGTTCACGCTCGATTTCGGCATGGCGCACGCCCTCTCGACGGATCTCTCGGAGAGCGACCTTCCATCGCAGTTTGCCGGCAATGTCGGCCATAGCCCGAACGGGAAGACCGGCAGCCCGCAAGCTGACTATATGAACAGCAGCATCGTCCTCGCTTACCAATTCACTGATTTCTTCAGCGCCGACTTCGGTCTCGGGACGGCATTCCTGCCGCCCTACATCCAGAATGGATCGAACGCAAAACGGGTTCGCTTCCCATTCTTCGATTTCGAGAGCACGGCTCTCAACTACTCATCTTTCGCCTTGAATTTGAATTTCACGCTCTGACCTACGAGGAAACAACCGTGACGAGCACGAATCATCGCTCCGAAAACTCACGAGGCGCGGACCCGACGAAGGTGGCCGTGGCCGCGTGGGCCTTGGGTCTGTTCGCTCTCGCGTGCGAGGGCCGGAACCCAGACATCAACACCGTCCAACCTGGTTATGTGAAGAAGTCACTCTTCCAAACCAGCGACGAATGGTATTACCGCCGCACGATCGCCAAGTCCGAAGTCACCAACGCCTACGCCATCGAAGGGCAGGGTGACCTTTGGATCGACCGCATCAAGTGGCGCATCGAGGAGAACATCCTCGTCGCCTACCGGCCCCACGAAGGTATCCCAGGGACCGAGCAGGAAGAGTGGGACGGCGCCACCAACATCCAGGGCAGCGTCCTGGCGGCCTGGCCGATCGTCTCTCACTTCGACATCATTCGCGGGTACGACCCGGCCACCGGCAACACGACCAACACGATCGACGAGAATCAGTCCGATCGGACCTGGTATCAGCGTGAGTTCATGCGCGTGAACTGGTCGAACAACCTCGTCGAAGGTGACTACGCGGCGGGCTGGGGTATCGCTGAGTTCCCGATCTCGTACATCTCGACGGGAGCGCGCTGGGCGAACCTCGACACCGAGCCGACCAACCCCTTCGCGTCGCGTTTCGAAGAGGACTACATCGAAGTCAACGACAACGTCTTCTTGGCGATGGACATCTACGGCTGCGCGGTCATGACCGGCTTCACGGACGGCGCGTGGTACGATTTCCCTGGCGCGGGCTGCGGCTTCGGCGAGGCCAAGCTCCGCCATAGCTTCTCTCGCATCAAGACGCCGTCTGACTTCATCCCGCGCAGCTTCCCGGACTCGGTGGTTCGCACCGACAAGACCACGGGCAAGCCGATCTACGACGCGGACACCGGCGAAGTCGTTCGCGAGCCCATCTATAGCCGTTTCGGTATCTTCCGCATCGAGACCCCGACTTATGACGAGGGCTACGGGCTCACCGAGTCAGGCCGCAACTTCCGCGCGATGATCTTCAACATCTGGGAGAAGCAGCGGGACGCCAATGGGTTCGAGATTCCGATCAAGGATCGCACGCCGAAGCCACTCATCTACTATCTCAACGCCGAGTTCCCGCCCCGTTGGCGTGAGGCCGCGCGGCACGTCTCGGACGACTACAACAAGGTCTGGACCAAGATGGTCGCTGATTTGCTCGAGACGACCGAGGACGGTCTGACCCAGCGTTTCGGCAACGGCCAGACGTTCCGGATGTACGAGATTCGCGACAACGATTGCAACGCGAACCACATCAAAGACTTCGTGGGTGACGATGCAAATCTCCAGTTCGCGGTTCGTCGCGCCGTCTGCAAGGAGCACGAGACGTGTGACGATCCGATGTCGATGATCGGCCTCGGCAACCTCGAAGAGGTCTGCACCTCGCTCGAGGCGGCCACCCGAGATCCAGAGACCGGCACGGCCGGTTTCCAGTGGCAGCGCGTTGGTGACGTTCGCACGAAGATGTTGATTTGGCTCAACAACCCGCAGCAGTCAGGCTGGGGTGGGTACGGCCCGATGCACGCAGACTACCGCACGGGTGAGACCGTGGGCTCGTCAGCGTTCATTCGCGGGCCGGTGTACGAGACCTTCGTCTCGACGATCGTGGACTGGATCGAGCTCATCAACGACGAGAAGACCGTCGACGACATCATCTGGGGCCAAGATATTCGCAAGCACGTAGCGGCGACGCAGGAGAAGTTGATTCACCTGACCACCGCGCGGGCCGACCAAAGCTTCGCGCTCGAGATGGACAAGCGCTTCGCACGACTTGGTCGCACCAAGCAGGAGCTCCTCCGCGAGGTCGATCCGAGCTGGCAACTCACTCGGCTCGAGAAGGTCAAGGGCACCCGCGTCGAAGAGGCGATGGCCAGCGCCTACGGCGACAGCGAAGCGTACCAGGCCTTGGTGGCCCTGGCCGAGAACGGCCGCTGGCACCCGAGCCGCCCGGTGCCCGAGAACGTCCGCGAAAAGCTGACTCCAAGCGGTCGCATCACGCAGCTCAACCCGTTCAGCCCGAGCATGCAGCGAGCTCGTCGTGCGCTCACGAACGCAGGCTTCTGTTTCCTCGAGCATGACTTCGACCCACACTGGGCCGGGCTCGCTTTCCAACTCAAGGGCCTGCCCCGCGAGCAGCGTTACGAGATCATCGGCAACCTCACGCTCGAGCACGTGTTCGCGCATGAAATCGGCCACAACTTCGGGTTGTCGCACAACTTCGAGGGCACCTACGACGCGCTCAACTATTACGACGGGTTCTGGTCGGTGAACGGCGACGGCGACGGCCCCGTGGCGGACGCCTCGGCGGACGAGAAGGTCCAGAGCCGCTACGACGAGAAGCGGAACACGTCCGTGATGGAGTACCTCTCCGCCAAGGGTGCGTTCTCTGCTCGGCTGGGTCGTTATGACGAGGCGGCGTTCCGATTCGCCTACGGCAATCAGATCCAAGTCTTCGGCGACGACACGACCCGGCTAGGCGACGACATGAACAACGACGGTCGGATTGACTATCATGAGTCTCGCGCTTGGCGTGAGATGAACGACTACAACAAGATCCCGGCCAAGCTCTGTGGTGGGACCGCATGTTCCAGCCGCGAGGAGATCCAGCAGCGGGTCAACAACCGCAAATGGGTGAGTTGGGATCCGCAGAATCCGCCCGCGAACGAGGTTCCGTACCTCTTCTGCGACAACTACTACGACCGGGTGACGCCGACCTGCGCCACCTTCGACTACGGCTCGAGCCTGCGAGAGATCCACGCGAACTACTACTCGATGTGGTCGGACTACTTCTTCTTCAACAACTTCAGCCGCGATCGCCTCCAGCCGATCAGCTGGTCGGTGTACTCAGCGCTGTACCCGATGTTCTACGCCATGCTGAACCTCGGCATCGTGAATCAGTACATGTATTACCACCGAGTCTTGGATCCGGATTTCTTCGAGACCGACCTCGGCAAGGACATGCTGACCACGGTGGCCAACGGACTGAACATGGCGGCCGAAGTCATGAGCACGCCGGAGCCCGTTCGGATGTGCCCGTGGCCTGGCACGACCGCTCCGCAGGTCTTCATCCCGTTTTACTACATCGCGGACTGCGACGAGCGCGCCGCCATCAACAGCCAGTATGCGGTGGACGCAGAGGCCATTCAGTTGCCGCTCGGGGTGGCCCGACCGGCGACCATCGGCTTCACCGAAGACTTCGTCGACTACAACCTCGAGTTCATCGGGTCGTTCTTCGACAAGTCCAACGTGCTCTGGCTGCTCGGCTACTACTACCCGGCGATGTTCCGCTTCATGTACGAGCTCGATTTCCGCAGCTACGAGGCTGGTACTTACCGGCTGTTCGAGCCTGAGCTTCGTGACTTCTACGATCGCATGATGACTTTGGACCCGTATCGCATCGAGCAGGACACTGCGCTCGACTTCGGCTCCTACTGGTGCCGCGATCCTGGCAATCCAGCGATGGCGTACCGTGGGAGCTTCGAGGCTCGACGTATGCTCGACCCGGTCAGCGGCCAGGCCGACCCCGGTGCGACGGCGTCATGCCTCAACGCGAGCGTGGTCTTCCCCAGCTTGCTCCGCAACATGCCGTTCGACGCGATGTTCTGGGCGTACGCGCTCTACACCTCGCCGTTCGACAGCGAGCTCGACATGGGCAAGTCGCTCAAGGTGTTCGTGACGGGCGCCGACGACGAGTATCCGGATTGGCGCAACCTTCCGGACGAGCAAATCTGCAGCTGCGTAGACGAGCTCACTGGGCTCGACTACCGCGCCATTCGTCAGCCGGCCCCCGTTCCGGACCTCGGCTGTCGTCTCGTCGAGCGCGCCTGCCAGGCGCAGAACAATTACCTGCAAGACGAGTCGAACGACTTCCAGCGCGAGCGCTGGCGGTCTTGGATCGAACGTCTCGAATGGGCGCGTGACCTCTCGCGCGTGTTCGACCGGTGAGTCGGGGAGGTTGGAGATGTTCATGAAAGGCAATAGAATCCGAAGCCTCGGATGGACGGTCGCCTCCACCGCCGCGGCGCTGGCCATGTCGGCCTGCACGCCGAGCGTAGAGACGATCGATCGAACCCAGCCGAACGCGCTGGCGAAGACTCAGTTCAAAGGTCTCTGGTACTACCGGGGCACGGTCATCGAGGGCGAGCCGGGTGCGGCCGTCACCGAGGGCACCTCGGGCCGGTTCGACAAGATTCGGTGGGAGATCACCGAGGAGCTCCTCATCGGCTACCGGAGTTATGAGTTCCTGCCCTATGCCGAAGGCATGGATGACGCGGGTCGCGACTTCTTCGGTTCGCCGGTGGTCGCGTACCCCATCCTGAGCCACTTCGACATCCAGCGGGACTACAACCGAACGACCGGAATCGAAAACAACGTCATCGTCGAGAACACCACGGACCGCCCGTGGTTCGAGCGAAAGTACATTCGCGTCGACTGGACCCACAACGCCGTGGGCACGCCCACCGCGTTCCTGATCGGTTGGGAAAACTGGCCGGACGCTTGGTTCTCGGGCACCGCGATCGCGAGCTATTATACTCAGCCGCACCTCGACGAGGATCCGAACCGCCCGGTCTTCACCGAGGACTACTTCGACATCACGAACAACTACAAGATCTCGCCGAGCGACTACTTCTGCTACCTGATGCTGCTCTATAACGGCATTCCGCGGTGTGGCGCTCAGGACGTGAAGGTTCGCTTGTCGTTCAAACGGATCGACGCTACCGACGACTATGAGTCGCTCTACTACCCCGATTATCTGGAGCTGACCGACAACGAGAACGAGAAGATCATGCTCGACCTCGATGGCCGTCCTTGCGACGCCACCCGAGATCCGTCTGATTGTCGAACGGCTTCGTTCCCGATGTTCGCCGCCTTTGGTGACTTCCGGGTGAGCCGCATCGCGTACGACCGCGAGCGTGAGTTCACGCGTACCGGTCGTATTTACCTCGCCGGTCGTTTCGACATCTGGAAGGAGTCCTACAACGACGTCGACGGCGCGCTGATCGATCCCGCCGACCGCACTCCGAAACCCATCGTCTACTATGGGACGGTGGATTTTCCGGCAGAGTTCTATCCTCCGGCACAGGCTAACGCTGCTTCGTGGGCCAAGGCCTTCAACGAGACCGCTGCGTTCCTTCAGGGGATGAAGACGCCCGACAACCGCGGCGACATCGACGCCTTCAAGAATCGGTACGGGTTCGACATGTATCAGTTCCAGGTCAACGCCTGTAACGCAGAGAATCTCCGCAAGTATGTGAGTGACTCGGGTGAGCTCAGGAACGACCTCGAAGCGGCCGTCGCCAAGGTGGCTGGGTCCGTCGACAAGCTCACGCTCGCGAACATCGAGAAAGCCTGCGCCGTCGTGCAGGCCACCGAGCTCGCGGCAGGTGCGACCCTCGATCCGAAGGTCGCCGCTCGCGATGGTAAGCGCCTCGCGTTCCAGTGGCAGCGCCTCGGCGACCTCCGGTACAACTTCCAGAATTACTCGCACCAGTGGCTTGGCTATGGCCTCTGGGGCATCGCGCAGATCGCCGCCGACCCGGAGACGGGTGAGTACGTCAGCGCCCAGGCCAACTACTTCGGCAAGACCGGCGACGTGATCGCCCAGGCCGAGGTCGATCGGGTGCAGTGGCTCAACGGGCAGCTCGATGACTACGAGCTGCTTCGAGGCGACATCGCACGCAACGTCGTGACCTCACGTCGCGGACCCAAGAATGAACGGATTCGCAGCTCCGTCCGAGAGCTCCTCATGAAGAGCGACGCGGACGTGGTGGCCGAGGGCGGCGACGAGATGTTCAACAACTCCGGTTCCTCCAGCGAGAACGCGATGAAGGCCATGTTCGGCGGCACCAGCATCGAGCGTGAGCTCCTCGTGAACGATGAGATCCTGCGCGGAATGGCCGGACCGCTCTACTACCAGCCCCACGGCGCGGCCACGCAGGCCGCTCCTGGGTTGGGCCAAGGCTTCGGCAACCTGACCGCGCCTGTGCCTGGCGAAGTCAGCGACGCCGCCTTGGCCATGGCGTCCCCCGTCAACTGGGGCGTAGGCCTCGAAAACAACGGGTACTGGAAGGCGTTCAAGGAAATGTCCGCGCGCAGCTACGAGATGGCTGACTTCTGGGATCCGATCACCGGCGGCATGGCGGACCTGCACAAAGACTCGACCCGCGACGAAATCTTCAGTTGGCTCCAGACCGAGTTCTACGCGGCCGTCGAAGGTCATGAAGTCGGCCACACGCTGGCTCTTCGCCACAACTTCGGCGCCTCGCAGGACCCCCTCAATTACTCCAAGGAGTTCTGGGACGTTTACTGGAACAACGAGCCGAACCCGACCAACCCGAATCGTGGGTATGAGCACAAGTACTCATCGATCATGGACTACGGTTTCGGTGCGTCGACCGAAGGTCTTCATGGCATCGGCGCCTACGACGAGGCGGGGATTCGCTTCATCTACGGCCAAATCATGGACGTCTGGAATCCCGAGAAGGTCGTGATGCCCGACTCGCGCAAGTTCGGCAGCTTCGCGCGTCGTTGCGGCCACGATTCCGCTGGCTACGGCTTCGACACGATGAAGTACTTCCTCGATTACAAGAGCATTCCTGGTCTCGTGAGTGTGGGTCCGGAGAACGCGGCGGCGGTCGAGGACTTGTACAAGGAGTTCGTGACGCGGCTCGAGGCCAACGCGGCTCAGGCCGGCGACGACAGCCAGTGCTACCTCTTCGTCTCGGATATCAACTGGCTCATGCGGGAGCTCGAGAAGCTCCCGGCCAAGACCGAGAACATCTACGGCGCGCGAATGCTCGCGACCGTCGACGAGCTCGTCAGCCAGCAGAAGAGCATCCTCTTGAACCGACCCGAGTACGACGATCCGGCCACCAACTGGCAGCAGCTCGACGATCCCAGCACGCCGAACTGCATCGAAGGTCTCGAGTCTTCGGACTGCGCCGACGACGATCAAGATGGCGTCGCCGACGACAAGGGCTTCGGCTGCCGACCAGGCGCCAATGGGTCGGTCGAGGGTTGCTACGAGAACGTGTTGCACCGAGTCGAGTACGAGTTCTGCCCCGATGAGTACGCAGGCTACAGCCCTGGCTGCCAGCCCTACGACACCGGCGCCGACTTCCTCGAGTCGACCAACAACTTCATCCTTCGCTACGACCGAGATTACCTGTTCTCGAACTTCCGTCGCGACGCGTGGAGCTCCACCGGCTGGGGCAGCCCGGGCGCGTACATGTCGCGGCTCGAGGCTCGGACTTTGTTCCACATGACCAACGTGTTCCGGTACTACCTGTACACGCGACGCACGGCCTTCGAGGCGCCGCTGTTCGAGAAGTGGGCCGAGGCTGCGTACCGAGGAATCAACTTCCTCGATCGCATCATTCAGACCCCCGAGCCGGGTCGGTACTGCCTCGACACCGCGAAGAACATGTACGTTCCGGACTACACCGTCTCGACCTGCAACGAGCCCTTCGATGTCGGCCTCGGCTACGAGCAAGGCAAGTTCTTCAAGACGACGTGGACGAACGAGTACTACTACAAGGCCAATCGCGTCGGCACCTTCTGGGACAAGTGGGCGGCCATTCGCCAGATGACTTCGTCCTCCGGTACCTTCATTCGCGACTTCTCGGACCTCTTCGACCGGCGTGCGTTCTCTCTCGGCTACCTGCGAACCTACGAAGACCCGATCATTCGGAGGTTCTCCGGACTGATCCGAAACGACCACACCGGCTATCAGCCGGCGGTCGTAACCGACGAGGACACGGGCGAGAAGTACGTCCGCTACGCTCCGTTCTTCGACGAAGAGCGGCCCGAGACGGGTGAGTCGGTTCGTCGATGGCTCGAGGATGCCCCCAAGATCGCGCCGTCGTACTCATGGACGCTCCAGTACATCGCGTTGGCCTATGCCATCTCGAACTTCTCCTCGATCAACGACTCGGCGCCCGAGTTCTATCGGTTCACCAAGATCGCGATCAAGGGCACGCCGGAAGACGTCGACTACCCGAGTGAGGTTCAAATGTTCGAGTTCGTCGATCCAGAGACTTCGATCACGTACCGAGCTCCGGAAGTTCCGGCGCGTCCGCGGCGTGAGTTCATCTCAGGCACGCCTGCGTATGAGCGAGGCTTCGAGTGGGGCATCGGCGCGGACATCTTGAGGGAAGCGCAGCGAATCAAGGACGAGGAGTGGACGCCCGCGCGCACCTCGTGTCCGGACCCCGTCGCTGGGGCTGAGAGCGAGGCGTGTCAGAGCTTCGAGCGCGCCCACAGGCATCTGCAGGAGCAGATCGGCTTCATCGACATCGTGCGTCGGTTCAATCGCCGCGCCGAGCTGCCCTGAGCCTCCTCCTCGAGGCGGCCCGACCGTGGGCCGCCCGTTTCTCTCCTCACTTTGATCCCCGGATCCCTCCGCTTCGATCCCGCCCGTCTCTCGTCTCGTATCTTCGCCCGAATTCGAGCACGAGCACGAACGAGTACGAGTACGAACCAGCACGAGCACGAACCAGCACGAGCACGAACGAGCACGAGTAGGAGTTAGCAGGTCCCCGAAAAAGCTGGGAAAGGCGTGCCGTTACTTAGCCAAAGAGTCGCGCGCTTGATGATCGCGGTCGTTCGTGATGGTTCGAGTCTGGCGTCTATGTCCCGGACCGCATTGGCCGCGCTCGCGATCTGCTGGGCCACCTCGGTCTCCGCGGTTGGCTTTGCGGCCGAGTGGTCGTGGCGTCCCGTGCTTTCGGCGCCTCGGATTGGCGGGCGTCTGTGGTCTTTGGCCGTGGACGCTCGGGACCCGCGTCGTATTTTCGTCGGAACGGAGGAAGGCACGCTCGTGCGTTCGACCGACGGCGGCAACTCATGGACCGAGCACGAGCTGAGTCCGCTCGTGGTCGAGCAAACTCAGGTGGGTTTGCAGGGGCCGGGCCTTCCTGAGCTCGGCGAGAGCCCGCCGAAGATCTTCGTCGCCTACCCGCCCTACATCGATTACGCCGACTATCCTCGCTACCTGGACTGGAAGACTCCGGATCACTTCGTGCTGCCAGACATTTTCACGCTGAGAGTCCGGCCCACGATCAACGACCCCGAGGCCAGCCTCCTGTATGACGTGATGCGTGAGCCCACGCGCTCCCCCACGCCGGTGGTTCGAATCGCTCTCTGTGACGGGTTTCGGTGGCCCCTGGTGGCTGCCACGACGAGCGAGCTCTTTGGCAGTGACGACGACGGACTCACCTTCATGCGACTCTTCGCGGTGAGCGGGGGCGAGGCGATCGCCGATGTCGTTTGTTCACCGGTGGATCGTGGCGTCATCGCGCTTGCGACGGACGTTGGGATGTTCGTGTCCAAAGACGGTGGGGCTACGTTCGACCCGACCTCGGGTCTTTGGCCCGGGGAGCCGGCGAGCGCGGTCGCGTTCGACCGCGAGGGTGAGTTGTACGCGGCCGACGGGGAGACGCTCTACTCAGGCCAGCCCGGATCGGAGCTCTCCGAGATCTACCCGGCCGCGCACGACTCGGATACGACACCCTGGCTCGACATTCGCTCGATCGAGCTCGTCTCCGAGTCCGACGAGGACCCGCTCGCCGAGCTGCGTTCCGAGGATGGCTCGGCCTGCGGCCGGAAGCGACGAGTGGCTCGAAGAAAGAAACCCAAGATCCCGCCCGACCTCGTTCCTCCATCTCAGGACGAGAGCGTGACGCCGCCCTCGGAGGCGACTGCCAGCGACGCGATGAGTTTGCCGGAGATATGGATCGCGACGGACGGCGGGATCCGGCGGCGTGACTCAGCGGGTCGTTGGACCCGGGTCCCCTCGCTCGAGGGCGAGGCGACGACTCAGGTCCGCGCCGGTCGATCCCCCGAGGGGCGCCGCCGCATCGCCGCGATGACTCGTGAGTACGTATTTTCTTCGGACGACGGGGGCGCCACCTGGACGCCTTTTTTCCACGGGATGACTCCGCGAACGTATCGATGGCTGGCGTCGGTCGAGGGAGGGGCCAGCCGTCCGTCCGTATGGTACTTACTCACGAGCGGGGAGCTGTGGACTACGGCGCCGCTGGCGCCCCGCCCGCCTCGCGGGCCCGATCCGATCGAGCTTCAGCGCTGGGCGACCTCGCGGCTCGAGAGTGCGGAGCCGCTCGATCTGGTCGTGGGTGATGTGTTGGATCGGGTGGGTTTGTCGAACGAAGTCATAGCGTCGGTTCACGCCCGCGCAGACGCGAAGAATTGGCTTCCCTACGTCGATGTCTTCTTCGACTGGGCAAAGAACGCGGACAGCGGGCGCGTGGATCGGCAGGGCCTCCTGGTGCAGACGAACCTGGAAGCTACGACAGACAGTGTCTATTTTTTCTGGGTTCAGTTTTCGTGGTGGTGGGATCCGCCGGAGGAGCTCCAGGCGAGAGAGGAGCTCCATCAGCTACGAAAGCGGATCTCGTTTGCGGCGGGGGATGTGTGGCGGGAGCGAATCTCGGTGCTCACCGAGCTCTCGTCGGGTCGTGGGTCGCCGTTCGAGCTCGAGGCGATGCGGACCCGAGTCATTGCGCTCGACGCGTTGCTCGACATTTGGAGGGGCCGAGGCTCCTCGAGAGGAGTACAGCCATGAGGCTTCATGGACTTTCGTTCAAGACGACCGGGGTGTTTGCGGTGATTGGTTTTTTTGCCGTGACTGGGTTTTTTGCGGCACCTGCGGTCGCTCAAAGCGCCGCCGAGGTCGCCAAGGCGAAGCAAACCCGCGCTTCGGAGCCCACGGCAGCGGAGACGATCACCGCGGCCCTCGAGTATTTTCGGGTCGATCCGGAGCGCTTCGACAGCTATCGAGCCAAGGCGAGATCGCGCGCGCTGCTCCCTATCGTCGCGGGCGGCTATCGATACGACGGCGACAAATACGTACGTCGAGAGACTCAGGAACCCACCCCGCAGACGAACGACGAGAATACCAGCCGGGCGTTGAACGCATTCTCCGTCGGCGCCGTTTGGGATTTCCGCGAGCTCATGTTCAACCCGGCGGAGCTCCAGGTCTACGGCATCATCGGCGTCCAGCGCGACGTGATGTTGGAAGTCACCCGAACGTATTATTTGCGCCAGCAATTGCTGCTTCGAAGAGACCTCGAGCCGCCGCAGGACGCGATGGCCCAGAAGTCCCTCGATCTGCGCATCGACGAGCTCACCGCGACGCTCGATGTGATGACGGGCGGTTGGTTCTCGCGGACGGCGGACCAGAGACGCCTGGGCACGTTGCAGTAATCCCGCCTAATCCTCATTCTGCCTCAGGATCGGGCACGGGCACGGGCACGGACGGGCACGGGCACGGCATTTTCGGGACCTCGGCGGCTGTCGAGGAGATCAACGACGGTCCGCGCCGCGCGAACCACCTCAGGAACCCGAGCCGTCTCTCGATGAGTGAGACCCTGGCTCGCTGGCTAGCCAGTAGCGTCGAAATTCGGCGGGGCTCTGCGGGGACTTCGTGCCCGTGCCCGTGCCCGATCCTGATCCTGCCTCTAAAATGATCACCTATGAATCCCGCCTAATCCTCATTCTGCCTCAGGATCGGGCACGGGCACGGGCACGGACGGGCACGGGCACGGCATTTT
>CAYXDO010000040.1:0-65980 GCA_964463485.1 uncultured Myxococcales bacterium
GACGATCTGACGCTGACGCTGACGCAGACGATCTGACGCTGACGCTGACGATCTGACGCAGACGATCTGACGCTGACGATCCGATGCAGTCGATCTGGCGCAGACGCAGACGATCTGACGCACTCTGACTCTGACTGCCTACTGAACGGCTTTGTCCACTCTGTCGAGCGCCCTCGTCGCTCTCCCTTCGTCTCCCGCTAGCAGCGCGTCTCCGGCTTCCGTCAGGACCTCCCACGCCTCCGGCGCGATCGCTTTGCCCTCTCGTTTGTAGCTCTCGAGCCTTCGCTTCGTCGCCGCGAAGCGCGCGCGGACGCCTTCGAGGGGGCTGGGCATGGTTACGACTTCGGCGGGGCTCGACGACCACCACACTCCCAGGCCCACGCCTGCCACGACGGCGACCGCTGCGCTCACGACGATGACTGCCCAGTAGCCGAGGCGGCCGCGCTCCCTTCGAACTTCCGATAGCGAGCTCACGCCGATCGTCGCGGCCTCGTGCGGCGTGGCGGCCGGACCTTCGAGGCGATCGAGCTTGGCCTGAATGTCCTCTTCCTTCCGGCGCGGAAGCGGCGTCGCGCCTGTCCTCGGCGAGGCGGCGGACGCGGGAATGACCAGCGGTTCCTCCGCATCCGAGCTCGATCGCTTGCTCGGTCGCGGCTCGACGACCGGCTCGGACCGCCTCGTCGGGCGGTGGGTGTCATCGTCGCCCGAACCCATGATCTGCACGAGCATCGCGTGTCGTTGCGGCGCGAGCTCGGAAACAGCGGTCGCGAGCTCTTCCTCTGGAGGCTCGCCCTCGCTGTCCTCCGCCGTGCCCATGAAGCTCCTCGCGGCCTTCTCGTCGATGAAGCCAGGAAGGCGCGGCGCGATCCCTTCCGCGGTGTCGATCGAGCCGACGAAGTCGCCGCGCCCTGGGAAGTCTCCGCTCGCGCTCGCGGCGCCGCCGACGCTCGGCGCACGCATCGCAGCGAAGGTCGGGAGCGCATCGAGCTCGCCGTCGATGAGCGACACGGGCCTGACTTGCTCGTCGCCGTTTCGTGATCTTTCGATCTCGAGCTCGGCGCGGAGGTTCGGGTCGGAGAAGTCGAGCTCGGTGCCCTGAGCGTCGACTTCGCTGATCTCGAGCGGAGGCGGAGGCTCGAGGCGTTGCTCGGGCCGGACCTGCGCGATCACCACGGTCCCTTCGTCTCGCGGCTTGAACGCTTTGCGATCGATCGCCTCGATCTCTTCGCGCTCGGAGAGCTCCCGGTCGCGCTCTTCGGTGAAGAGCTGCCCGAGCCACCTGCCGACGGAGGCGTGCTGCAGTCGAAGCTTCTCCTGCTGCGCGCGTGACTCGAGCTGCCGGGCCAGGAGCGCGGCGTCGTACGGGCGTTTTTTTCGGTCGGGCTCGAGCATCTTGTGAACGATCTCGATGAACCAGAGCGGCAGGTCGGGCCGGAGATCGCCAAGCGGCCGGGGTCGCTCCGACAGCGCTTTGAACAACACCTCCGCGGTCGTGCCTTGGTGCGGCGCCAAGCCCGTCAACACACGGTACGTGACCGCGCCGAGCCCGTAGATGTCGCTGACCGGCGCAGCCTTCTCGCCCTGGATGATCTCGGGCGCGAGGTAATGGGGTGTGCCGAGGATCTCTCCGTGCCCCGTCAGATTTCGCTCTTCGGTGAGCAGTGACTTCGCCAGACCGAAATCGGCGAGCCGCGCGACTCCGTCGTAGCCGACGAGCACGTTGCCTGGCGTGACGTCGCGATGGACGAGGGCCAGCCACTTACCGTCCGCACGCGCCCCGTGCACGTACGCGAGCGCTCCCAAGACGTCGAGCAACAGCCTGATGACCACCGCGACGGGCGCCCCGAGCCTTCGCTCCCGCAGCCGATCGGCCACCACGCCCGTGTCCTTGCCCATGATGAGCTGCGAGGCGACGTAGGGCTGGCCGTCGACGGAGCCTACGTTGATGGTGCCGACGAGGTTCGGATGGTGAAGCCTCACCGCGAGCTCGGCTTCATGTCGAAAGCGCTCGGTGAAAGTCGTGACTCGGGCGACGTCGGGCCGAAGCCGCTTCACCGCGGCTACGGGATCGTCCTTCCACGGTGTGCGTGCGACGAAGACCTCTCCCATGCCCCCGCGGCCGAGCGGCCGCACGACGATGAACGGTCCAAAGCGCTCCAGTGTGCGGAGGTCGAGCACGGAGGGAGCGCGAGCTTACCTCAACTCCCGAGCCTTCGCGGCATCAGGATTCGCGGCATCAGGATTCGCGCCCTCACGTCTTCCCTTTGCTTACGACGATTCGGTCCTTCGAAAGGTCCTGCACCCGAATCCCTTCCGCCTCGAACTTGCCCTCGATGAGGCGAGCCAGCTCGGTCGCCTTCCCTCGGATGCGGGCGACCAACACGATTTTCCCTTTGCCCCTGCTGCGCTCCTCCAGGCCCTCCACGACACCCGACTCCTCGCGCAAAAACCGATCGACCTTCGCGAAGGTCGCAGTGTCCAACCCGCGAACCTCGATCTCCAACTGACCCACCGCTGAAGCCGCTCCCCACCCTTTGGCGATGGCTTCCTCGAGCTTCGGCGCGACCCGCGAGAGCAGCGCCTTTATCGCCGTTCGTCCACCCTGATTCGCATCGATGTGAGGCGCGACCGCCGAGTCGTCCGCGGCTCCGAGGATCTCGCCGGTGCTCACGTTCAACACGCGAAGCGTTCCGACCGCGTGGAACGAGCGCATCTTCACCCCTTCCATCACCGGCCCGGCGTCCGTGACCGTCACCTTGCCCACGACCGCGATGTCCGCGTCCGCCGTGCGCGCAAGGCTCAACACGGTCTCAGAAGACAGCTCCGGCCGCTTCATCGCTGCGCCGACCTTGATCTTCCCCTTGAGAACGCTCGGCTCGATGAACTTGAAGCCCTTCGGAGTCCACGCCTCGATCAGCCCGTTCATCGTGATGTCCATCTCCGAGACGAACGCGCTGCTACCCCACCAGTAAGAATAATTTTGTGCTCCAACGTTTTGCTCGGCTACCAACACCACCACGCGTGGCTTCGGCCGGGTCAACTCGTCGAGCGCGCTCGCGATCGCCGACTTGTCGACGACCGCGCGGACCTTGACGAGGTAGCTCTCACCATCCTTGAGCTCCGACAAGACCTCGAGCTTCTTCACGAGCTGCGACGCTCTCGATAGCACTCGCTCTTCGATCGCCCGTGGATCGACGATGGCTGCGCTCGCCTTCATTTTTTCGCCGACGAGCTGCTCGATCGCGGCCCTCTGCGCAGCGCCCACAGCGGCGTTCCTCGCAAGCGCCAGGTCGGATCCGGCGGGAGCGCTTCCCTGGACCTCGACGGTCACATCTTCGGCGAACGCGGGCGCAGCGACCAGGCAGACGAGTCCGGCGATCGCGACGGATCTCATTTGCCCACCACGACCGCGACCCGGCCCTCGGACAGGTACGTACGGTTGGCCGCTTCGATCTTGGCCGCGTCCTCCGGGGCGATGGACACATCGGCCGAACCGACGATCGGCGTCCCCTTCACCACCAGGGGTGCGGTGCCCACGCGCTGGCTAGCTTTGGCGTCGTCTTCGGTCTTGAAGAAGGCCACCGAGCCGTGTTTGCGAAGGAACTTCGTCTTCACCGCTTCCTGCGCGTAGACGACCTTTTCGCCCGCGAGGAGACGGGGCGCGATCGCGAACGCAGGCGCCACGCCGCTCACATCGATGATGAGGCCCGAGTACTTTTTCTCGCCCGCTTCTTCGAGCGCTTGATAGTCCTTCGGCGGCGCGATGGCGTAGGAGAGCGCGCCGTCGAGCGGGCACTCGATCTCCACGTCCACGCCGCCATCCGAGAAATAGCGCGTGTCCACGGCCTTGCACGACTGAACGATCCCCTCGACTTGACCCCGAACCAGCGATTGTCCAAGGCGCCCGCCCGCAAGCTCGCGATCCGTCACCCGGATCCCCTTGAGCGCTTCAATCACATTTCGATAGGCAGCCAGCTTCGCCGCGCGCTCCGCATTCAGCCGAATCGCCGCCACGTTGGGCAGCTTGGCGTTGGGAGCGCCGCTTCCCGTGATCCGAAGAACCTTGGACGACCAGTCCACTTGACCATGGCTGAGCTTTTCCACCACCGGCTCGGCGACAGCTTGTCCGGCGGGCTTCGTTTCGGGCTTGGCAGGAGCCGCCGGAGTCGCCGGAGCCCCCGGCGCCGCCGCAGGCGCGGCCCCGCCGGGGGCTGCCGGCGCGGGCGCAGCCCCTCCCGGCGCCGGTTCGGCGGGTTTGGCCGGCTCTTGGGCGAGTCCGACACTCGAGCAAGCAAGCGCGATCGCCGCGGCCGCGTTCCTCGACGAGATGAGAAAGAAGCGCGTCATTCGTCCTCCGTAACACAGATCCGAATACGGGTCCCGAGGGTGCACGAACACTCGTTGAGCCACGACCCTTCGACGTGGCTTCTCCTGCTTCCATTCAAGAAGCACCAGCCACCAGAAGTCGCCGCAGATCTTCGTCCCGGGCCGCTGAGAGGGCATCGTCTCACGGCGCGAAGCACACGAATTTCGCCGCCCAGTTGACGTCGACCTCGGCCCCGCACCATGTTGGACGCGCGATGACGGTTTTCCTCCAGGACCGAGCAGGCGCTCCGATCGGGCCAATCTCCCAGCGCGCCTTCGAAGCGCTCGCCGCCGCACGGATCATCGACGAGTCGACGCCGGTCTCCAAAGACGGCGCTTCGTTCCTCCCGATGGGCCAGTACCCAGACCTCAAGCGACGCACGCTCGAGGTCATGAAGGCGCTCATGGACGAAGTCGATCCATGGGAAGGCAGCAAGCCCGCGGCACCGCCACCCGCCCCGCCCGCAGCCACGCCCACGCCTCCGCCCGCGGCCGCCCCGCGTCCTCGAGCGAACTCATCGTTCGAGGCGGTGAGCGAGCAGACGGAAGGCTCCGCAGAGACCGCGAGCGTGTTGCGCGCCATCTTCACCCGCGCGGCGGCCCGATCGAAGGGCCAGCTGATCATCGCCTCACCAGACGGTCAGCTCGACCTGCGATTCATCGACGGAAAAATCGTCGTCTTCGACACCAACGTTCCCTACCTGGGTTTGGGTCCGTACTTGATCTTTGCCAAAGTCTGCGACGCCGCCACGATCGCCAAGGGGACGGAGCGCGCGGCGTCGATGGGCGGCGACCTCGGCGGAGCGCTCGTGAGTATGGGTCTGCTCCCGCCGCACACCTTCATGGAACAGCTCCCGAAGTGGGTGCGACAAGCCGTGGTCGGCGCGCTCGGTTGGAACAACTTCACCGCCACGTTCACCGAAATCCCAGACATGCCGCCCCCCCCCATCCCGCTCGGCCTCGACCGATTTCGCGTCTTTTCGGAGATCCTCGAGCGCATCGATCGACCGATCCTCGAGGCCTGGGTCGAAAAACGAAAAGCCGTACCCCTCATTCGATCCGGCGTGGAGGGTGCGGCCCTCGAAGATCTCGGGCTCGATCCCAAAACCTTCCGCGTCGCCAAGTCGATCGACGGAACGAAGACCGCCGATGAAATCATCAAAGCGGCCGGAACCAAACTCGACCAACAGCTCGCCGCCCTGCGAGCGATTTACTTCACGACGCAAGTCGGAGTCGCCGTGTTCGGCGAAGACCAACGCACTCCGGACGAACAAAGACAGGTCAAGAAGCTCGAGGAGCTCTTCCTCAAACTCGAAAAACAGAATCACTTCGAAATCCTGGGCGTCACTTCCAAGTCCAAGGACGACGAGGTTGGCGCCAAGTACAAAGAATTCGCAAAGCGCTACCACCCCGACATGCTCCGCGAAGGATCACTCCCCGAGCTCGTCGACATTCGGTCGAAGCTCTTCGACCTCTACCGAAAATGTTACGACAACCTGAAGGACGAAAAAAAACGGGAGTCCTACCAGCAAATCATCGACAAAGGCTACGATCCGACCATGGACGAGCAACAGATCGTCCGCAACGTGCTCCAGGCCGAGGTCGAGTTCAAGAAGGCCGAAGCGCTCATGCGCATGCGCAAGTATCAGGAAGCGCTCGACACGCTGATCGCCGCCGAAAAGCTCAAACCCGACGACGGCGAGATCAAAATCTATCGGGAGTATCTGAAGGTCATGACGGACAAGACGCCGTCGAGCCCTCGAACTCAGCTGGCGATCGAGGAGATCAGGACCCTCCTCAAGGCCAACCCAAAGCTCGTGATGGGCTTCATCTTTCTGGGCCGACTCTACAAGCTCGACGAACAACCCGGCAAGGCCGCCAAGGCCTGGAAGGTCGTGCTCGAGATGGATCCGAAAAACAACGAAGCGACCTCCGAGCTTCGCCTTTCGCGTATGCGTGAGGAAAAGGACAAGGGCAAGAAAGGGATCTTCGGGCGATGACCACACCCGAAGAAGTGGTCCCTGCGACCCTGAGCGGGCGCGAGGTTCGATACCTAAGAGGGCTCGGCCAAGCGCTCGACCCGGTCGTCTCCATCGGCGCCAACGGACTCTCGGACGCGGTCGTGGCGCAGATCGACGGAGCTCTCGACCACCACGAGCTCATCAAGGTTCGTGTGGGCCGCGCGGCTCACGAGGACAAGGACGACATCGACGGCGAGATCGCCTCGAGAGTCGGCTGCCTCCGCGTCCAGCGCATCGGTCACGTCCTGCTCCTGTTCCGAAAACAAGGAGATCTCGAGAAACGGAGAGTGTGGCTGCCCGGCGAAAAGAGGCCCGAGTCAGCTGCCAAAAAACCTACCCGCCGAGCGCAGAGCTCCGAGAAAAAGGTCCGCCCAAGAAGCCGCGGCTGACCCTCGAGACATGCGCCGCCCTCCGCAGCTCCTCGGTCTCGCCGTCGCCCTGATTGTCGCACTCAGCTCGGCCCCGGCTCTCGCGGACGCCCGCGCCAAGGCCCGGCGCCACTTCGCGGAGGCCATGAGGCTCCTCGGCGAAAAACAATTCGACGCGGCGATCTCCGAGTTCGAACGTGCCAACGAAGCCATCCCTCACCCCGACGTAGTCTACAACCTCGCCCGCGCCTGCGAGAGCGCCGGCCGCTTCGAGGAAGCGATCCACTGGCTCGACGTGTATCTCACCCAGAGCCCCCGCGACGTGGAGCAAGTCAAATCGGAGCGAGCGCGCCTCGCCGCCAAGATCACTCCCCCCTCGACAGTCTCCGACCCAGCGCCGCGGGCCTCCCTCGACGACGCCAAGCTCACCGAGCCCGAGCTCGTCCGACGAGCCGCTGACGAGGTCCGACCCACCTCCCCTCGCGCCGCAGACCAACTCGAAGCGCTCGCCGACAAGCTCGCCAAGGCAGACGCGGAGCGGACGTCCCAAACGAGCCCAAAGACGGCGCCCGAGAAGAAAGGACTCCCCGAGGAAAAGAGGCCCAAACCCAAACCCTCCCCCGTCCTCGTCGGCCCCTCGGACTCACTCCGAGCCCGCCCCGTCGAGTCCCCCCCGCGCTCCGAAGCCGCGCCGCTCCGAGAGATCGAAGACTACGAGGAGCGCGAGGTCGTCGCCGCCGCTTCCCGTCGCGCCTCGAGCCCCAAAGACGCCCCCGCGGCCGTCTGGGTGATTACGGCGCTCGAAATCAGACGCCGCGGCTACGAGTCCGTCGCCGAAGCCCTCGAGCACGTCGCCGGGCTCCATCTCATCGACGACCACGTCTTCGTCGATCTCGGCGTCCGCGGCGTTCACGCGGGCTTGCGCGGCCAGTCCCGAATCATCCGAGTGCTCATCGACGGTCAGCCGGTGGCCTTTCGCCCCACGAGCGGCAACTTCCTGGGACCGGAGATGATCCCGATCCGCGCGGTCGAACGCATCGAGCTGATCCGAGGCCCCGCCTCCGCGCTTTACGGCGCCAACGCTTTCCTCGGAGTGCTGGCGATCGTCACCAAGCGCGGAGGTGACCTGCGCGGCGCGAGCTTGAGCACCCGAGTCGGTTTCGAGACCGCGAGTGAGTCTCCCCCGGACGGAGCTCAGGCGGGCCCCTCGGCGTCCGGAGACTTCGTCGTCGGAACTCAGTCCGGCCGCACCTCGTTCCTCCTCGCGGGATCCCAGGGACGCCTCGATCGCTCGGGGCTCCGCGCACCGGAGTCTTCCGCGCTCTTCGAGCGGCTGATCCTCGACCGCGGAGGCTTCAGCCAGAACGACGTCAGCCGCCCGCGTTCGCTCTTCGGATCACTCTCTTACGATCTGCGAGAAGCCGGTCAGTTGACACTCACGGCAGGGCTCCAAGAGCTCGACAGCCGCGCCGAATGGCTCGACTTCGGCGCGCTGACCCACGACGCCCGCGTCCACCTCCGCAGCACCTGGGCGAGGCTCGCCTACGACGGCTCGATCACCCCCCGCTTCGGACTCTCCGCCTTCCTGTCGATTCAGGACGGACAGACCGGGCCCAACTATCAATTCAGGCCGCTCCGGATCGGGGCTTCCACCCCCGACTCAGCCACTCACCTCGTTCCTGCCATCGACAGCTCCGCCGTCTTGGCCGGAGCGGAAGCGCGTCTCGACGCCACCGATCGACTCAGCCTGCGAATCGGAGCCGACTTCGACCTCGACCGCGAAGCCTCCGAGGAGACCTCCGTAGTCTTCGATCAGGTCGTCGGAAACCGCCGCCCAGGAGACATCGTGCCGGCCTCCCCGTCGACCGGATCGCGGATCCAAAAGCTCGAAAACGTAGGTGCGTACTCGCAGATTTCGGCCAGACCCACCCCCGCCGTCGATCTGATCGGTGGCGTTCGCTTCGACTATCACAACGTCTACAAGGCCTCGATCAACGGGCGCGTCGGGAGTGTTTTTCGCTTGGGCGACAACTTCTATGCAAAGGCGCTCTACGGGAGCTCCTTCCGAGTACCCGCGCCAGACCAGCTCGTCCACGAGGAGGCCTACACCGGAGACATCATCGGCTGCGAAAACTACGCCCCCTGCAGCTCCATCGGCCTCGAACCTCAGCGAGCTCACACTGGAGAAATCATCCTCGGCATCGCGCTGCCCGACTCCATTTCGGCACAACTTACCGGCTTCGTGACCTACGTGAGCGATCTGATCCTCAGCTTTCCGAACACGGGTGAGTTTATCGTGACGGGCAACGCCGGAGCCTACTCATCGTCGGGGTTCGAGCTCGAAGCGAGCGGACTCCTCGTGCGCTCGAACGCGCTCACGATCAAAGGCCACGGCAGCTTGGCCCTAGCGTCCACATCCGCCGATATCCCCGAGAGTCAGTTCGATCCCCCCGAAGCGATCCGAGCAGAATTCCGGGATGTCTCACTCTACCCACCGATCACGGCGAGCGGAGGAGTCTCTGTGGAGGTCCCCATGGCCCACGTGGCAGTGTATGGCGAGGGACGGTACGTAGGGCCGAGGAGAGCCTCGGGCTCGAACCTCGCGCTGGCCGCGGCAAAGTATGAAGACGAGCAACTCCCTGGCTATTTCGAGCTCGACCTCAACCTCTCGAGCCGCGACCTTTTTCTCTTTGGCGATCGCGAGACCGAGCTCTCGCTGAGAGTCAACGACGTCTTCCACTCACCCCACGCGGAAGGCGGGCACCGAGGGTGGGACGTGCCGGCGCTCGGCAGGATGGTCTTTTTTCGGGTGCTGCAGGAAATATGAGATGGTTGGCACGAGGCACACTCACGAGTCGCTCGAGAAGACATGATGCGAGGCGTGCGCACCGCGCTCGGTTCGACGGCGTCACCAGCGCTCTTGCTCTTCGCCTGCGCCGAGCCTTTCGTCGCGATCCCGATGCTCCCAGAGGGCACCCGCGCCTTGGTCGTGAGCACGGTCGCGGACGGCCGGCGGGCGTGGACGGCGACCGAACCCTCGGGCTCGGTGCATGCCGTCGCGGAGGAGATCAGCGTGGCGGCCTACGACCAGAGCCCTTCCGAGCTCGGGCTGCATGAAGGCGTCTTCTTCCCAGCGCCCGATGGCTCGTGCGCGTTGTTGTGGCCGTCGGTCGTGTACGGCGGAACGCCCAGCGAGGGCCTGCGACAGATCGACGGCGATGATTTGACAGAGGCCCTCGTCCCGAACGCCGAGCGCCGCTGCTCCGAGTGCCCTTTCTTCACCGAGGACCCGGTCCCGTACGGACCGTTCGCGGCTTCGGTCAGCATCGCGTTCGCGGTGCCGTTGCCCGACGGTCGCGCGCTCGTCGGCGGACGTTCTTATGGGACGTTCGCCGTGTCGACCGAAGCCTCGACGCCGGTGGCGGGCTGCGACCTGTACACGGCGGCAGCCCCTGCGCCGGATGGGCGCCTTTGGCTCGCGGGCACGTCCACGCGGACCTTCGTCGACCTCGTCGAGGTTCGGGACGACCGCTGCGAAGTGCTCGAGTCCATCCCCGTCGCTGATGCTCTCGATGAAGTCAGGTTCGTGGAGACCGACCCCGCCGACGCCGAGCAAGTCGCGGCCTCCACCAAGTTAGGCAAGCTCTTCCGTCGGGCCGGGAGTCGCTTCGAGCTCATCCTCGACATTCCGCGGCAGTCCCTCTTCGACGACGGCGGCCTCGTGGCGACCGGTCCGGGTGAGTTGGCCTTTAGCCCCGGCAGCTCGGAAGTGGTGTTCGTCGGCCGCGGCAGGCCCCTGACCTATCGCGCAACCCAATACTCGTCGGTCTCGGCGCTCGGGTATTGGCCCGGCGTCGGCGTGGTCGCGGGTGACCTGCAGGGGGACCTGTTCTTGTTCGACGACGGCACCTTCGAGCCCCTCCGGACCCTCACGCGCGCCTTCGTCGGCGCCATCCTCCCCTACCGCGACGGGATCATCGCCACCGCAGCCAACGGCCTCTACTTCGTGCCCAAGAGCCGCGTGGAGTGTGAGGACCAGACCCTGGGCAACACGAGCAGCGGAGCGCCGCTCAATGGGTTCGTGGTGGGCGACACGATCTTCCTTGGAGATGCGAGGGAGAGAGCGATTCCGACCGGAGTGTGGCTGATTCCCGATCGATGAGCTCCAGCCGAGGTCGGCCTCGGCCTCGAACAAACGAAGAAGCCGCCGCGTCCTCCATCCCGAGTTCGCGCCCTCGGCGGTCGGCGACGTCACGCCGAAGCGCGGAGCGGGTCCGCTCGCGAAGTCAGCGACGCGATCACTTCCACGACGTCCTCGTCGCCCTCCCGCGAAGCGATCGCGCGCGCCACCCTAGCGGCAGCTTCTCGATACGTACCGACTTCGAGGACTCTCGAGATCGATGCCCGTAGCCGCTCCACCGAGGCGCTGGGCTTCAGCTTCACTCCTGCGCCAAGGTAAGTGACTTTCTCATTCTGGTCGCGACCCATCGGAATGCAGACCATGGGCCCTTTGACGACCGTGCCGTGACCACAATGAGTCACCAGAACGGACGTCTGCGGGAGGACTCTCGCGTGCGACACCCCACGAACCCCTGCACGAACCCCTCCACGAACCCCTGCACGAACCCCTCCACGAACCCCTGCACGAACCCCTCCACGAACCCTGCACGAACCCCTGGGAGCGCAGGCATCTTGCCTGCGCGTAAGCTTCGCGGACCTTCGCCTCGGAGCACTCCGCCTGGGAGCGCAGGCATCTTCCCTGCGCGTAAGCTTCGCGGACCCCGGACCCTCGGACCAGGACCCCCGGACCAGCTCACGTTGTCCTTGGTCGGAGTCCGTCGTACCGTGCCAGCGTGCCTTCGCCTTCTCTGATTCGCGTGCCCTACGAACGCCTGAGCGCGGACACGCTTCGGGCCGTGATCACTGAGTTCGTGACGCGAGAGGGAACCGAATATGGCGAGCGCGAAATCTCGCTCGACGAGAAGGTAGCTTCGGTCCTCGGCCAATTGAGGATGGGAACAGCGGTGCTCATCTTCGACAGCGACTCACAGTCGACGACCGTCGTCGCGTCCAACGATCCGGTCCTGCGCGGAGGCTGAGTGCGGACTTCTTCATGCGGCGCGCGGAATCGCCAGGCTTCAGCGCCAAGCTTATGCGCAGGCAAGATGCCTGTGCTCCCAGGGGTGGCCGCGCTCCCAGGCGAAGGGGTCCGCGTTCGCAGGCGGAGTGCCCCGAGGCGAAGGGTCCGCGAAGCTTAACAGGACGCTGAAAAAGTCGACTTCTCGGACCGATGCGCTGTGCTTGATCGTCACGGACCAGCAAATTCAAGCGCTTACCGGGTGAATCGGGCACGGGCACGGGCACGGCATGAGTTTCGGAGCCTTTTCAGCGTCCTGTTAAGCGCAGGCAAGATGCCTGCGCTCCCAGGGGGTTGCGCTCCCAGGGGTGCGTGCCCCACGCGAAGCGTCGACTGGTTGTGTCCGGCGTCGCAAGAGTGTAGAGCTTCCCACCTCAGGATTCGAGATGGCAGAACAGAGATCGATCGGCGAACGCGCCGCGCGCCAACTGGCCAACACGACCAAGACGCCGCCGCAGTGGCGCGGCGCGTCCCCGCGATGGCTCACCCAGATGCTCCCGTGGGTTCCGGTGGAGGCTGGTGTCTATCGCCTCAACCAAGCGCTCGATGACCAGTTCGCCGTGCGATGCAGCCCCGAGCCCGGGGAGACTCTCCCCGTGGCGTTCAACGACTATGACGCCCAGCCGAGAGAGTATGTGCTCACGTCGATCACCACCACGGTCGAGATTTCCACGCGAGTCTCCGACCTCTTTCGAAGCCCGATGGACCAGGTCAAGGAGCAACTCTCCCTGACCGTCGACAAGCTCAAGGAAAAGCAGGAGAACGAGCTCCTCAACAACCGCAGCTACGGGTTGCTCAACAACGTCGACCCCGAGATGAAGATCAAGTCGCGCAGCGGACGGCCGACTCCGGACGATCTCGACGAGCTGATCGCGTTGGTATGGAAAGAGCCGGCGTTCTTCTTGGCGCACCCCAAGGCGATCGCGGCCTTCGGGCGTGAGTGCACTCGCCGCGGAGTTCCGCCGCCGACTGTGCAGCTCTTCGGGTGTCCCTTTCTCACGTGGCGCGGCCTTCCGCTCGTGCCTTGTGACAAGATTCCGATCAAAGGGAACAAAACCGATCTCCTCCTGCTCAGAACGGGCGAGAGAAAGCGCGGCGTCATCGGGCTGTTCCAACCTGGGCTTCCCGGTGAAGTCAGCCCTAGCCTCTCGGTGCGGCTGATGGGTATCGGGCCGACCGGGAACGCGAGCTATTTGCTCACCCTGTATTGCTCGGTCGCGGTGATGGTTCACGACGCACTCGGCGCGCTGGAAGGCGTAACGATCGATCACTACCATGAGTACGCCTGAGAACGGCGCCCCGCACGAGCGTTACCTGGCCGATCGACTCACACCCACGCCGGGGCAAGCTCCTTCTCCCAACCCACCGACGCCCGGGATCGCGCTAGCGGCCGCCCGTGTCCCGGGCGCGCCGACGGTGCCCGACCCCGAGCCCTGGTCACTCACTCAGCTCGTGTCGAGCCTTGCGAACGAGCTCTTTTCGCAGCAGGGCCCCCCGTCGCTCGAGCTTCGCGAGACGGCGGACGCGCCTCGAAGTCACACCGCCCCTGATGGCGTTGGACTCGCCGTCCCCTCGGGGGCTCAGCCGCCCATTCCTTCGTCGCGGGAGACCTTCGCGGGCCCCTCCTTCCCCATCTCTCCGTTCTCCGGCACGCCGAGCCTCGATGACCAGCGACTCATGTCGATCGGGGGAACGACTCCGGAAATTCCGAACGCACCGCTGGTCAGACCAGACCTCGCCGCCGCGGCTTCAGATCCGTCCGAGAGCCCGCCCTACTGGGTTCCGTACGGCAACACAGAGCTCCCAAGCGCGGATGAGTGGAGGCGGAAGCCGGGTTCCGAGGAGAGTCTACCGTTCCAGCTCGATCCCATCCCCGCCCTCGGCGCCTCTGATCGGGAGGCCTTCGATCCCGTGTCCTTACGAGGTGAGTTTCCGATCCTCGAGGAGAGAGTCCACGGCAAGCGGCTCGTCTGGCTCGACAACGCCGCGACCACTCAGAAGCCGCGGGCAGTCATCGATCGGCTGACTCATTTTTACGAGCACGAGAATTCGAACATTCACCGGGGCGCCCACACGCTGGCCGCGCGCGCGACCGACGCGTACGAAGGCGCTCGTGAGTCCGTCCGTCGATTCTTGAACGCGCCTTCGGTCAAAGAGATCGTCTTCGTGCGGGGCACGACCGAAGGCATCAACCTCGTCGCCCAAAGCTGGGGCCGTCGCCACGTACAAGCCGGCGACGAGCTCGTGATCTCCTGGCTCGAGCACCACGCCAACATCGTCCCGTGGCAACAGCTCGCCACCGAGAAAGGAGCGAGGCTCCGAGTCGCTCCGGTCGACGATCGGGGCCAGGTGTTGCTCGACGAGTACGAGAAGCTCCTCGGGCCGAAAACGCGGATTGTCTCTTTGACTCAGGTTTCGAACGCGCTCGGCACGGTCAGCCCGGTCCGCGAAATGACCGCCATGGCCCATCGACACGGCGCGAGGGTGCTCATCGACGGCGCGCAGTCCGTCTCGCACATGCGGGTAGACGTTCAGGAGCTGGATTGTGATTTCTTCGTCTTCTCCGGGCACAAAGTCTTCGCCCCCACCGGAATCGGAGCGCTCTTTGGAAAGTCCGACGTCCTGAGCTCGATGCCGCCGTGGCAGGGTGGCGGCAACATGATCGAGGACGTCACTTTCGAACGAACCGTCTATCAGCCTGCGCCAGCGCGATTCGAGGCCGGCACGGCGAGCATCGGGGACGCCGTGGGTTTGGGCGCGGCGCTCGATTGGCTGACTCGGGTCGGCATCGACAATGTCTCGCGTTACGAGCACGAGTTGCTCGTGTATGGCACCGAGCGGTTGCTGACGGTTCCGGGCCTCCGCCTCATCGGTACGGCGCTCGAAAGAGCCGGGGTGATGTCGTTCATCATGGAGGGTCACAAGACCCAGGAGATCGGAGGGCTCCTCGACCAGGAAGGGATCGCCGTGCGAAGTGGGCATCACTGTGCGCAGCCCATCTTGCGGAGGTTCGGGCTCGAGGCGACGGTCCGTGCCTCGTTGGCGCCGTACAACTCGGAGGACGACTTGGATGCGCTCGTCGACGCCTTGCGTCGAATTCAGGCGGGCACGTCGAGAGGGTGAGCCATGACGCGAACGCTGAGTATCTTGGACGCACAGCACATCGGATTGACGAGCTTCGACGTCGTCGACGTCCGCGAGCCGGACGAGTTTGCGCGGGGACACCTCCCGGGCGCGCGTTCGGTGCCGCTCTCGAAGCTCACGGAGAGTCTGGGTGACCACCTTCCGCGTGACAAGGTCCTGTTCGTCTGCGCGAAAGGGATGCGAAGCCAAGTGGCCGCCTCGGCCGCCGAAAAGTTTGGGCTCGGGGAGGTGTACAGCCTGGAGGGAGGCACCTTGGCCTGGGAGAGTGCGGGCCTCCCCGTCGAGCGCCCCGCACCTCCCGCGGCAGTTGCGGCGCCAAGGCCGCTGCCGGTCGTCGACGACAGTGTCTCCCCCGAGCTCGACGCGATCGTGGCGGTCAACATGGGTGAGCTGCGCCGGAAGCGCGGCATGAGTCTGGACGAGCTCGCCGGTCACACGGGCCTGAGTCGAACGCTCCTTGGCCAGATCGAGAACGGCCGGACCTCACCCTCCGTGAGTATGGTCTGGAAGATCGCGCGCGTCTTCGATGTCCCCTTCTCGGCGCTCCTGGTCACCGATCGGCAGAGCGCGACGACCTTCTTGGCCGGTGCCAAAGCCAAGCGGCTGGTGAGTCCAGACGGTCGATTCTCCTCTCGCGCCCTCTTTCCGGCTGGAGAGAGTCCCAACGTCGAGTTTTATGAGTTGTTTCTGGCAGCCCACAGCAGGGAAGACGCAGAGCCGCACCGTGCGGGGACTAGAGAGAACCTCGTCGTCACCGCCGGGCGGCTCGACCTCGAGCTGCCCACCGAGCGCTTCAACCTCGAGAAGGGCGACGCCATCGCTTTCTCCGCGGACGTCCCTCATGCTTACGTCAATCCAGGCCGCCAGGAGTGCTGGATGTATCTCGTGATGACCTACAGCTAGCACTACTGTGTCAAACGAAATCCCCCACGTTTTTCGAGCACGAGCACGAACGAGCACGAACGAGCACGAGCACGATTTCCTGACAGCGAATTCCCAGACCTGTCGAGTTCTGGAACGGACAAGAGTGAAACTCGTTCGAATGCTCGAAGACCTTCGTGCTCGTGCTCGTGCTCGTTCGTGCTCGTGCTCGAAAGATTTCGAGGACTTACAAATTTGACACAGTAGTGCTAGGTCGCTGAGAGAGTCGCCTCGCCGGCGGAAGTCGTTGATGAACCCACTGCGCTCCGGCGAGCATCCCAACTGAGATCAAGCTCGAGACGAGCACCCAGGCCAAGTAGGGTGGGCGGTACGACACGCTCACCGGTCCACGGCTCACGTCGTGGACCCAGACGCCGAGGTGAGTACCAGCGACTCGGACGGTCGGTAGAGTCTCTTCACCCTGCCAAGCCTCCCAGCCCGCCAGATAGGCCGTTCTCAGCCCGACGATGGCGCCGCCTGCTCCGGTTGCCCGCAGCTGAATCGTCGACGAATCGAGCGCTTCGAGCTCGACGGCGACGCCCGTGCCGCTCGGAAGGACTCTCCCGCTGAGTGTGTGACCCGCTGGGTCGTCGATGATCGCCGCCACGGCGCTGGCGCTCTTCGAGCGCCGGATGGATCTCAGCGTCTCACCGTCAGTCCGGTGTCCGATCGGGTTCCGGCTCACGAAGACCTGCGGCAGGGGATCGGTGACTCGAAAGAGTCCGAGCCCGCGAGCCTCCAACTCAGGCGCGGGCACCTGCGCGACGTTCCCATCGTGGGGCGGATCGGTTCCCACGAAGTACGAGCAACCCATCGCCCTGGACGCCGCGCCAGGAGCTCCGATCGGCTTGTCGTCCTCGAAGAGCATGTGGAAATTGAGCCTCGTCTGGAAGATCGAATACATCTCTCCGGACGAAAAGCCATCGCAAGCACCGAAGAAGGGGACCAGGTTTCGGCGATCGGCGGCGATCGGGTCCCACCGCGGATCGACCTCTGGCTCCACTCGGGAGGTCAAGACGCGGCTCCCAACACACATGACCGGAGCGCCCGCGTCGAGCGCGAGGGTCCTCGGGTCGAGGCCGCTCGCGCGACTCGCGAGCGCTGGACCCATGCGGGCGTGCGCCGGGAACGAGATGAGTTGCTCGAGCCCAAGGACGCCAGTGAGTGCGACATATAGGGCCCGCTTCTTCGTGACCAGCAACGACGCGGCGATCGAGATCGGAACCGAGGCCGCGAGCGCGGACCACCAAACGAGCTCGCCGAGCGGCGCGCCGCCTGGGCGCGCGGGCAGGCCCGGCAGAACCTGCGCTCCCGTTGCTCGGGAGAGCGTCGTGAGATCCGTTCGCTCGTAGCTCACCACGGCAGTGAGAAGCAGTTGCCCAATCAACGTGGCGCCTACCGCTACGAGGAGCCGTCGCCTGCCCGCCGGCCGCCGAGCCTCGTCGATCGCGCCGAGACCGATGATCGCCGAGCCGAGCATGGCGACGAGGAAGTACTTCTCGGGGTACCGAAACAGGGCGAGGGGCGGGAACACGACCATCGCAGTCGAGAGTACCGGCATTTCTCGGCCCAGCGAAAAAGCGAGCGCGCTCATGCCGACCCAAGCTGCAGCTCTCACCTGGCGACGCAGAGCGCCAGCGACGGCCACCGAGATCCCGAGCGGGCCGACGAAGGGTTGCGCATTCCAGAACGCCGTATTTGGCGCCACCCAGATACTCTCGAGGTAAGTTGCTCCATCCGAGGGCCAGACGAAGAGACCGGGCCACAGCGCACCCAGCCAAAGCTCTCGGGAAAAAGACCAACTCAGCTGCTCGCGGAGCTCCATCTGGGCACGCCGTGCGAGCGAGAGCTCCCCGAGCGCCGGGAGCCACGCGGCGACGCCCAACGCAACTCCGCCAAACACCGCGAGCGCCGGTCCGAGGGCGTGCCGGCGCCGACTGGGCTCGCGAAAAAGAGCCCGGCCAAGCTCGAAGAGCGCGATCGCCGCGCCGGTGCCTGCCGCCTGAGCTTCTCCCCCAAGAAAGGGTGCGGCAATGGCCAGTCCGAGCGGTAAGGTGTGCGCGCCTCGACGAGCGCGTCGCGCGAGCGCCCAACTCAGCGGCACCCAGGAGGCTCCGACGAGGTAGACGGAGTGGGTCGCGAGGTCTAGGCACGTCCCGGAGATCGCGAACACCACGCCGGCCGCCGCGGCGCTTGCTGCCCGCAAACCAAAGGTTCGGCCTAGGTAGGCGGTCGAGCCGGCCGCGATCACGAGATGCAGAATCACCGAGAGGGATGCGCCGAGATCGGCCGGAAACAGCAACACGAGCCACCGAACCGGATAAAGCATCTGAAGACTGGGATCGAAGAGCAGAGGCAACCCATTTCCGAGCTCCCGAGAAACGAGGAGCGACTCACCGCGGCCGAGCTGATTTCGAATCGCACAGAGAGCTCCGAGATCGTACCGCGACAGATCCACTCCGTAATAGAACCGACCGAAGACGACGGGGAGCGTCAGCACCGCACTGACCGCGCCCATGGCCCACACGATGGCGTCGCGCGTCGCCCTCTTGGCCCGGGCCCTCCGAAAGCCGAAGCTCTGTGGGTTCGAGCTCAACATGGGCGAACGTAGTCTTGGAAGCTCAGTGCATTTCGAGCTTACGTTCTTTGGGCTGACCCATCGGATCGGTGGTGAGTCCCTTGTTGGTCATCATGATCGCGCCGCGTTTTTCTCGTGGGACGGCGACCGTGTCTGCGAAGCGCGTCTTCTTGAAGTCCGGGTCGAAGTCCTTCAGCACGTACAGCCCATATCCCAGGTGACAGGCCGCGTTGTCGAACTCCAGGAGATCGTAGCTCTCGGGCAGGACCGCTCGGAGCTCGTCGATGCTCTTGAAGTTCTCCTTCATCGTGTCGTTGACGGTGACTTCGACGACGATGATGGGGCGGCTGGTCTTGATCGTCTCCGTGAGCCCTTTCAGGGCGAGCTTCTCATACCCTTCGATGTCCATCTTGATCATGTCGATCCGGGTTCCTTCGAGCAAATCGTCCCCCCGGACGAGCCTCAACTTCTCCTTGGTCGCTCCGACGGTGAACTCACTCTCTGCGAAGCTCCCACCCGACTGGGATTCCGACGCGAAGAAGTCCGACTCGGACGCCGCGTCGGCCAGCCCGACATCGTGAATCACGATGTTCTTGAGGCCATTCAGCTCGATGGTTTTGCGAAACCGATTCAACGCCGGAGGGTACGGCTCGATCGCGTGAATGACTTTGGAATACGGGACCATGAAGACGGAGTGTTGCCCGGTGTTCGCGCCGACGTCGACGAACACCCCGCCTCCGGGCGCGAGCTTCTTCATCGTGTCCCGCATGAAGTAGAGCATGTGCTTCTCGTACGCGCCGAGGTACAAGATGTACTCATCGATGTGGAATCTCGTGTCGCCTTGCCACTTCACGCCGTAGAAGTCCGTCGTGAACTCGACCTCCCTGTAGAGCCCTCGAGACACGAGTGTGGGCGGGCAGTCCGCGGGCTTTGCCGCCACCTCCTTGCGGACGTCCTCGAGGTTTCGCTCGAGCTCCTCCTTCGGAAGCCAGCCCGTGCTGAAATAGACCGTGGTGGCGACTTCGGAGAGGACCAGAAAGCCTACCAGTACTCCCCAGGCTCGATCCCTCATGGGTGTCGTCTCCGCGTTCATCGGCGCCTCATACCAAACACAGACCGGGCCGCTCAGCAAGGCGCGGTCGTATCAAGTTGGCGCCACCGGCCAGCGGGATTGGCTCGAGCGCACGCGCCTGCCGGAAAGTTGAGTAGACTGAGCTGCGAGGACACGTCGCACCCTCGTGGTACAGACAGGGTCGTGTTTACCTGCGTCGTGGACCGCCCGCTTTCCATGAAGCTGGAGCTCATGCGACTCCAGCGCACGTGCCTTCGCCTCGCGAATGGAGTATGAGCTTCGGGCCGTGTTCGCGGCGACGGAGGACGAATGAGGTTGGGTTTCCTCGTCGATCTCGATCTCTGCATTGGATGCAAGGGTTGTGAGATCGCGTGCAAATCGGAGAACGAGGTCCCGCTGAGTCACTGGCGACTCCGAGTGAAGTACGTCGACGTCGGGCTCTACCCAGAAGTGAAGCGAACCTTCACTCCCCTTCGATGTAATCACTGCGACAACGCGCCGTGCGAGCGAGTATGTCCGGTCGGTGCGCTGCACTACCTCGAAAATCGTATCGTCGACGTCGACAAAGACCGCTGTATCGGCTGCGCCGCTTGCATGATGGCGTGCCCGTACGGCGCGATCTACATGGACCCCGAGACGAACACGGCGGACAAGTGCACTTACTGCGCCCACCGCGTCGAGTCTGGGTTGGAGCCCGCCTGTGTCGTCACCTGCCCGACCGAAGCCAACGTCTTTGGCGACCTCGACGACCCGCTGAGTAAGATCAGCCAGTACATCGTCGCCCATCCTGACGCCCGCGTCCGCAAACCCGAAAAAGGCACCGTGCCGAAGCATTTCTACACAGGCGGCGGTCGTGCACACCTCGAACCCCTCGCGTCCCGACGTGAGGAGGGTCAGAACCTCTTCGGTCGCATCGGGAAGCTCGATCACGTGGGAGGGAAGTGAAGTGGAAGGCATCGTTACGCTCGACGTGCTGCATACCGGGGTGATCTGGGGTTGGTATGTCACGATGAATTTCTGGGCGAAGAGTATTGCGACCGGAGTTTTCTTGTTGGGCCCGTTTCTGTGGCGACGATTTCCCCAGAACGCGGCCTTTTACCGGACGACCGTACCCGTTCTGGGGTTCATCTTCCTCAACATCACGCTCCTGTTCACGGTGCTCGATCTCCACCAGCCGTTTCGGTTCTGGCACATGTTCTTGTACCCTCACTTCACCTCAGTCATCAACCTGGGCGCCTGGGTCCTCACCGTCTACAACGGCTTGCTCGCGCTCCTGATTTGGTTCGCCTACAAGAAGCTCGACGGACTCTACGACAGGCTCGTGATTCCCACATGGATTGTCGCATTCCTTGCGACGATTTACACCGCTGGTCTCCTGGGTCAGCAAAATGCGCGGGAGCTCTGGCAGACTGCGACCGAGGTGCCGCAGATGTTGCTCGCCGCGACGATCGCCGGGAGCGCGTGTCTCGTTCTCTTCCCTCGTCCTGGCCCGGACGAGCGCACGGCGCTCGCCTGGGTTCTCGGACTCTCCGCCGCGGTGGCGCTGACCATCTTCGTGAGTGAGGTCGTCTTCGCGCCCCAGAAATCCGAGGAAGCCGAGCTGATCGTCCGTACCCTCGTGACGGGTGACCTTCGGAATCTCTTTCTTTCGGGCCTCTTTCTCGGATTTGTCGCACCGATGGCGCTGGCCTTCTTTGGAATCCAGCGCCGCTCGGCCTCACTCCTGCCGGCCGCAGCCGTATCGTCTCTGGTGGGGCTGTGGCTCGTCAAACACGCGTGGCTGATCGCGCCGCAACTTCTGCCGTTGAGCTGAGGTGGCCATGGGACTCCTGCAACGTCGAGACTTTTTGAAGGCAGCGGCAGCGGCGACGGGGGCCGCCGTCGCCACGGTGGGCGCGATCCGGTCGTTCATCCCCAAGGCACGGGCTGGGGAGTCACTCTCAGGCAGGATCGACCGTGTCCCTGTCGTGCATGGGAACTTTGCGAGCTACCCACCGACTGAAAAATGGGACTCGTGGCGGGAGCTCTCCGGAGACGACCACAAGCGCGGCGGAGCTCTGCGGACGGACGTGAAGTCGCATGAGTATATGCTCGTGCCGACGATCTGCAACAACTGCGAAGCGGCGTGTGGACTCACCGCCTGGGTCGACAAGGAGACCTTCGTCGTCAGAAAATACATGGGTAATCCGCTGCACACAGGAAGCCGCGGCCGCAACTGCGCCAAGGGTTACGCGGTGCAGTCCCAGATGTACGATCCAGACCGAATTCCCTTCCCGCTCAAACGCGCTCCTGGATCGAAGCGGGGGGACGGAAAATGGGTACGTACGACCTGGGACGAGGCGCTCGCAGCCATCGGCGCGAAGATGCGCGAGGCCCTGTCTAGCGGGGACGAGCTGAGCAAGAAGTCGATCATGCACCACGTCGGCCGCCCCAACGAGTCCGGCTTTACGCCGCGCGTGTGGGCGAGCCTCGGCCAGGACTGCCAAAACAGCCACACGAACATATGCTCGGCCAGCGGTCGCTTCGGGAGCCTGGCGTGGGTCAACGACGACCGCAGCGCCCCTGACTGGGAGCGGTCCAGACTGATCCTCTTGGTGTCGTCCCACGCCGCCGACGCAGGACACTACTTTCAGCAGTCTGCTGCCCAAATTGCCAAGGCGAGGAAAAAAGGCGCCAAGCTCGTCGTCCTCGACCCTCGACTCTCGAACTCTGCAGGTATCGCGGACCTCTGGATCCCGTGCTGGCCCGGCAGTGAGGCAGCCATTCACCTCGCCCTCGCCGGCCGCCTCATCCGCGAGGGGCGATACGACCATGAGTTCGTGCGTCAGTGGTGGAATTGGCAGGACCTGATGGACGACGCCGACGAGCTGGCGCTCCTGGTCAAGCTCGGCTTTCTCGGGGAGATGCCGAAGTCCGACGACTTCGAAGCGTTCGAACGAGTCTTGGTCGACCTGTATGGGCGCTACACGCTCGAGTGGGCCGCCGCCGAGGCCCGCGTGCCGGTGAGCAAGCTCGAACAGCTCTATGAGTACATCGTGTACGCGGGCGATCGAATCACGTCGTTCTACTGGCGATCGACCGGAGCCGGCAACCGCGGCGGCTGGATGACTTCCAGTCGAACCGGGATCTTTCTGCTCGCACTCACCGGCAACTTCAACGGCGTGGGAGCGCTCGGCGTCGAGGAAGGTCGAATGATCGCCGTCGCCGGCAAAGGAGGCAAGGCCACGATCTCCGAATCACCCCCGAAGGTCGGCGCCTGGAACGAGCTGTCGTGGCCCCCAGAGTGGCCCCTGGCTGCCTACGAGCTCTCCTTTTTGCTCCCGCACTTGCTCTCCGATACGGAGTGGCAGGATCGCTGGCGGAGCCGAGGACTGAGTGTCCCGAAGAAGCTCGCGGTGTGGATCCCGCGGCAATACAACCCGGTTTGGATCAACCCCGACGGTTTTCGCTGGATCGAGGTACTGAAAGACGAGTCCAAGCTCGAGCTCACCTTCAACCCGTCGCCGATTTGGTCCGAGACCAACTGGTTCATGGACTATATTCTCCCGGTCGGACTCAGCGGAGAACGGCACGACCAGCACTCCGAGCCGACCAACACCGAGGCCTGGATCGGCTTTCGCCAGCCCGTGCTCCGCGTGGCCCTGGAAAAGTCCGGCTGGATCCCCAAAGACCCTGCCCGCGCCACGCTCGAGGCCCACATGAAAGCCGGCCTTGGTGAGATTTGGGAGGAAAACGAGCTCTGGATCAACTTGATCTTTCATCACGTGGACCCCGACGGCTCGCTCGGAATCCGCGGGTTCTGGGAGAGTCGCGCGAACCCAGGAAAGCCGGTCACCATCGCCGAGTATTACAACGCTGCCTTTGCGACGCTCCCAAGGCTGCGAGCCGCCGCCGAGGCCGCGGCCAGGGAGAAAAAGGCCAAGGCCAAGACGCCGCTCGAAAATCAGCTCGCCGAGTTCGCGCTCCAATACCCATGTTATGACTTGCTCCGCGACCGGGGTGCTTGGACCGAGAAGCGCGACGTGTATCTGCAGCACGAAGAGGAGCTCGCGATCGACGAAACCAAGAGGGTCGTCGCGGCCAAGTCTCCCCAGTTCTGGGGGGGCAAGGTCGAGTACCCTCTGAAGGACCTGAAGACCGATCCCCGCACGAGCCAGCTCTACGTCGAGACGCCCGAGGGTCGACACAACCTCGGCGTGAAGGACGAGCGGGGAGCCCTCGTCACCGGCTTCGGCACGCCGAGCCGCAAGATGGAGCTCTACGCCAAGTGGCTCAAGGATTGGGGCTGGCCGGAGTACGCCTTACCCATCTATCCCATCACGGACGAGCAGCGCACGGCGATGATTCACATCGTCTCACACGTTCATCATCGCTACATGACCGAGCCCAACGCTTTCGCCCTGAATCCGATTTACCGGCTCCCGTACAACATTCACACGCGCGGCGTGAACTCCAAGTGGCTGATGGAAATCAGCCAGAACCACAACCCGGTTTGGATGAATACGAAGGACGCCTCGCGGCTTGGGTTTCAGCGAGGAGAGGCCGTCAGGGTGCGTGTCGTCGACACCTTGAGCGGCAAGGAGTCCGGATACTTCATCGCCCAATGCCAGCCCACCGAGGGAATGGCGCCCGGCGTCCTGGCCTGTAGCCACCACGCAGGTCGCTGGAGGCTCGTGGCGGAGGTGCCCATCGAGGGGGCCGAGCAGCCGCTCCACGTGATGAGAGTCGGCGCTCCGGAGGCCAAGATCAGCGAGAGCGGAGCGACGCGCGCGCTGGGCTACTCTCGAGGCATCGAACCCTTCGAAGTGAAGCCGACCAAAGAGTTTGGTGAGCAGGGATGGCCTTTTGCGTCCATGAATCAGGACTTGGACAATATCACCTGGGACGGTCTATCGGGCGTCTGGCAAAACGCGGTGCACCACCCTCACCCTGACCCGATCTCCGGCATGCACTGCTGGCACCAGAAGGTGCTGCTCGAGAAAGCGGCACCCGGAGAGAAGATCGGTGATCTCAAGGTCGACATCTCAGCCACCTTCGAGACTTACCGAGCCTGGCGTGACCAACTGACCCGCCCGGCTCCGGGCCCAGGGAATCTACGTCGGCCCGAGCACTTGAAGCGGCCGTGGGTTGCGCTCACTCGAGAGGCCTATCAACTCGGTAAGAAGGCCTGATGGAGGCCAAAGCCCGGCGAGAGCTGTACGCGTTCTTCTCTCGTCTCTTCGTCAAGGAGGTGGACCAGGACTTCTTGGCCACGATCCAGGGGCCCCTGGGTTCGGCGCTCTTGCCCGAGGCCATACTGGAGCTCAACTCCTTGTCGGCGTCGAAACTGCAGGCATGGCTAGACGCCGATTTCACCCATCTCACGATCGTGAACCTCGCGCCGTATGAGTCGTTTTTTCGGCGAGACGACGGGAAAATCGAGGCGGGAGCGGTCAACCCGGTCGTCGAGTTCTACCGGCGGCACGGGTTCGAGGCCGACCTCGGCGCGGCCCGATCCATCTCCCCCGATCACCTCGGCATCGAGCTCGAGCTCATGGCAGAGCTGTGTGATCAAGAAGCTGCCGCGCACGACCCCGAGTATGCGAAGTGCATCCGCGAGGTGGAGAGCGCGTTTCTCCGAGAACACCTGCTCGCTTGGGCGCCGATCTATTTTCTCACGGCGATGCGAAATGCGAGGAGTGTGCTTTATCGGGAGGGTTCGGAGGCTGCGCTGGAATTCATGCTCGAGGACTACGAGCGCCTGGCACGGGTACCAGAAGTCAGTGACCATGTAGTCACTGGCACGCGATCGTCGACATGAAGAGTTGGTCGACTCCGCCGGAGGACGCCGACCAGATCGCGGTGAAGTTCGACCCGTCGAAGAAGACTCGTCCCTTCCGGGCGGCGTTCGCCGCAGCGATGGTGCCCGTGTCGAGCACGCGTCCGCCGGTCAAATTCCGAATGGTGAAAGAAAGTGAGTTATCGTCGGCGTGGAGGATGGCGACCTTGGAGCTCTGGGGGAGCTGGAGGTCGGGGATGAATACGGCGTCGAGGACCCGCGCTGCAGGGGTCTGGAAATTGGCATCGAGCACCTGATTGGCAGCGACGGTGAATCGTTCCATACGGATGGCTTGGCCGTAGGAGCTGACGACGAGCGCGGCCGCGCCATCCCACATGACCGGCGTACCCACGTCCATGGTGTCGCCTCCGGAACCTAGGATGTTTTCGACGAGTGTCTGGCCCGAGGAATCGACGGAGAGGATTCGCGGTGCAACTCGGCCGCCTCCGTCACCGCCCGCGGATTTGACTGCGACAAAAGCGTTGCCGGCGGGAACGATGGCGAACGTGCGGAAGCTGTAATTTCCTCCGATCGTCACCGTCTCGTCGTCGGCGACGGCCACGAATGGGTTGGCTATCGAGAAGTTGAGGAGGAGGACACCCTGTTGGTACGCCATCGACAACTTCCCTCGGTCATAGACGTGACTGAGTTGGACACCGGTCAAGAGCGGCAACGGAAGACCTCGGGCGGCGGCGCCCGTGTTGGGGTCGATCCAGTTGAGCGAAGCTCGGCCGCTCGGCGACACCCATACGACGGCGAATTGCGAGCGACCGGAGGAGTAAGCGATCCCCAACATTCCGTAGGACGTGTCGGGGACGGTGTCGACTTGGTCGTCGAGGGTGATCGGCGCCGACATCGTGCCGTTGGGCTGGATGATCGCCGCGACGAGTCGACGAACACCGAGCGGTGCATCGACCCAAACGGCGCCGTAGACGCCCGCGCCCGCAGCCACGGCAAACCCATCTTTGCCGTCGAAGTCGGTAGTCAATTGAGTTGCCGCTCGGGACGCCGGGCGATTCTGTCCGTTGCAGTTGCGGTCGGGCCCGCCGCAGGCCTCGACGGCGCCGGGCCGGGTCGTGTTGTCGTTGTCGTTGCAGTCCGTGCCGCCGCAAGAGGTTGCCGCGAACCCATCGGCGTCTCCGTCTGAGCAACAGCCGCTGCCGTTGGGGTTGGTGGAGAGTCGGCCGAGGCACTTTCCGCCTGCGCAGGCCGCGTCGTTGGGAACGTACACACAGGCGCCCGAGCCCATGTCACAGGTGTCGTCGGTGCAGGTGATCCGGTCGCCGCACGAAGCGGTCCCCGAGCATTCGAGGACGACGCAGTCGGCCGGACACGGCGCGAGGCCGCCCACGGCTCGATCGGCGGGCGTCTCGAAGCCGTCCTGGCAGGTCCCGTCTCCGCAAAAGCCGCAATCACGCCCGCAATAGGACGCGGTGGCGTCGCGCTCGAAGGTGTCGCAGTTGTTGTTTCCGCAAGTGAGTTGGCAGTCCTGTGGGCACGCGCTCGTCGACTCGGACAAGTCACAAACACCGTCGCCGCAGACATGACCGCAGTCGACCGAACAAGTGGAGAAGCTCTCGGAGGCTCCGCAGATTTCGTCACCGCAGCGGTCCGCGCAGTCGACGCCGCAGGTCGTGCCGTCGCTCGGCTCGCACAGGCCGTTGCCGCAAACGTCGATGGGAACGCAATTGCCGCGACCGCAGGTTTGACCGCGCGTCGAGCAGTCGACGTCGGTCTGCGCGCTTCCGTTCGCGTTGCAGACTCTGAGGACGGGTCCGAGGCACTCGCGGGCTCCCGCTTCGCAAATCCCGCAGTCCTGAGGACAAGTCGTACTCTCATTCTCCTCGCACTGACCGTTCCCGCAGACGGTGCAGTCTCGCGGGCAACTCACTCGCTCACCAGTCTCACATCGACGATTTCCGCAGATGATCTGACAATCCGAAGGGCAGTCCGTCGCGTTCTCACCCGCCTCGCAGGCTCCGTTCCCACACACTCCAGCGCTCACACAGGCTCCGCTCGCGCAGACCTGCTGACTCACCGCGCAGTCCGTCTCGGTCTTGGACCGCCCGTCCGCCGCGCACACGACGAGTGTGTTGCCGGTGCAGTCTCGCGAGCTCGGAACGCACACGGAGGCGCAGTCGGAAGGGCACCCGGTCGAATTCTCGGTGGGCTCGCACACGCCGTTGCCGCAGACTCCCGCGGGAACACAGCCGCCCGGACCGCAAACGCTCCCGCTGGCCTGACAGTCCGTCGTGAGTCGCTCGCCGTCGGCCGAGCACAACACCAGCTCCGCGCCCTCACAGTGTGGAGCGTCCCCGGGGTTGCAATCGCGGGCGCAGTCCTGTGGGCACGTCGTCGGACTCTCATCACCGGTGCAGTCTCGATCTCCGCAGGTCGCTCCACCGCAGTCCTCTTCGCACGGAGCGCAGCCCATCGCGTTGGGCGCGCATGTCGCTCGCTCGGTCCCTTCACACCGGCCGTCCCCGCAGCTCTGATGGCCGCAGTCCGAGCAGCGGATCCCGTCGCGGTCGATGCGCTCCACACCGCACGTGCACGGCACCTGGAACTGACACAACACCCGACAGTCTCCCGAACCATTGCACTGCGCGCTCACCGACCCGCTCTGCTCCAACAGGTCGCCCTCCGCGTGGCCTCCGCAAGCCACCGAAGCGGCGGCCCCAAGCTCCGGATTCGAGCCGGGTGGACACTGAGCGATCAAGTCACTCTCCGCGCACTTCGTGGCGACTTCGGTTGGATCACAGGCAGCCGCCGCACAGGCGGAGAGAAAGAGCAGACGGAAACGCATTCGGCGAAGCTAACACGGTCTGGTCCCGGTCGACCAGCCAACGAGGCAGAAGGAAGTCAGCGCGATGGCTGAACGGCCGACAGCCAGAATCCTGAAATGCGGTGGGAGTCTCGTGCGCGGCGAATGCCTCTTTTTCCGGCGCGCCGCCAAACACTGACCTGCGCGAGCACATGGCATGAGTTTCGGAGCCATTCTCAGCGCCCTGGTGAGAGTTCGGTAATTCTGAAAACACGACGTCGGGAACGTCAGCCTCGATCGCCAGGCGTGGCGATGCGTGGCGATCGACGACTCTGTGGATGTGAGCGACAAACGAGGTCGTGGACCCAGTGGATCAGATCCCTGCACCGAGCATCTGACTCGAAAACTTTCACCCCGTGCTTTCTCCTTGCAGGCGGTGGCGGGTTGAACGACTCTGCTGCTAGGGCGGTAAGTCGTGCTGATCGAGTGGCTCATGGCTCTAGCGCAACGAGCGGTCGAGCTTGATCGCCACTGGCTCGCGACGAACCTGGGTCGGGCACTTCAGCTCGTCGGGAAGCCTTACGGCTACGAGGTCGAGGCGATGACCCACGTTCGAACGGGTCGCCCGGAGAAGGCGCTCGCCGTCCTGCGTCGAGGAGCGAATCGAGCGCCTTGGGACTGGTCTATATTGGAGCTGCTGGGCAACATCGCGTCCGACTTGGCGCGCCCTGACGAAGCGCGCGCGGCATACGCACGGTCCCTCGGCTGCGAAGACGTCGAAGTCCGCAGCGTGAAATACAATCTCGCCGCGTGCCTTCAGCGGGAGGGCCGATTCGAGGAGGCGCTCCGAGAAGTCACAGTCTCGCTGGGGGCAACCGGGGAACTCCGGCTGCACGCGTACTGCCTCCACGGGACGCTCTTGTCGTCGCTCGGCCGGCACGATGAGGCGCTCTCCTCGTCCGAAGCTATCGTGGGAGCCGCGAAGGACGACGGTCCGGAAAGCGAAGCCACCGCCTTGGCCATTCGAGCGCGCGCTCTCTCGTGCTCCGGCAAACGCGAGGCGAGCGAGTCTCAGATCCGCGCTGCCCTCGAGCTCGCCACTCCAACTATGGTCCTTCGGATTCTTCGAGAGATTCGAGATGAAAGGTCCGAGTCAGCTCGACGCTTTCGGTTGAGACTGACGGGCTCGTGGCCAGACCTGATCGAGGGCTTCGGGGGCCCGGTTGATTTTCTTCGAGAGCTGTCCGTCGCCGCCGACTCACCGCAGAGAGCACTTCAACTCGCCTCGGAGCTCGAACCCTTCGCCGCAAGACCCACACTCTCGATCGACTCCTGCGACGACGACGGACCCTCCCCTGGACTCACAGGAGTCATCAGCGCGACTGGCCATTTCTTTCATCCGAGAGAGACTTAGGACGACGATGGGCGCACCCTCCATCGTCTACGAGTCCTGCGTCCGCACGAAGTCCCTAGCCGCTTCGTGCTCCGCCTGCGTCTCCGTTTGTCCCACGGGAGCGATCTCGATCTCGGGACTTCGGGGCTCCGTGGTGATCGACCTCGCGAAGTGTACGGCTTGTGGACTCTGTCCTTCGGTCTGCCCGACCGAGGCCGTCAAGGGATTCGATCCGAGCTCGCTGTTGGCGTCTCGACCGGAGCGGGTGCGCTGCGGCGAGCAAGGGCTTCCTTGCGCCGGTTCGCTCTGTGTCGAAGACCTCGCGACTCTTGCCCTGAGTGCGACATCCGGAACTCTCCGTGTCGAGTTGCCTGAGGACTGTCGGGTCGCGGTTCCGGGACACTCTACGGCACGCGCAAGAGCCCGCGAAGCCGCGCTCTTCGTCACCGGCCTTGGAATCAGGGCGACGATCGAGATCCTCGACGTAGGGGGATCAGGGCCCGATGGTCGCAGGCGATTGTTCGGCGACCTCTTGGGAGCGCTCCAGGGAGCGCCCGACCCGGTCGCTATGCCCGCGCGGCTGGATCGCGAGCGCCTCCGTATGCCGACCGTCACCGAGCGACGGAAGAGGCTGCTCGCAACTCTTCCGCCTTCGCTCTCATCGGAGGCATGGGTCCCCGAGGCCGCGCTTGGTTTTGTTTCCTCGAAGCGTATCGACATCGACAAGTGCACGGCCTGTTCGATGTGCACAGACTCATGTCCGACGGGTGCGCTGACGCGCACTCGACTGAAGGATCAGATCCGGTTCGACACGAGCGTGTGCGTGAAATGCCAACTCTGTCACGACGTGTGCGAGCCCCAAGCGATCACGCTGAGCCCAGCGACTTCAATCCATGACGTGCTCGCGCGAGCCCCAGCGCTCTTGGCGAGGCTCCCGATCGTCTTGTGTGGTGAGTGCGGCGCGCCCTTCAAAACCGAGGCTCCCGACGAAGCCCAGTGCCCTCGGTGTCGCGCGCTCGACGAAGAAGCTCGGGACCTGACGGGAGTCCGAGGATGATTTCGAAGAGCACGCGCCTGTTCGGCCTGATTCACGACGACCCCAACGACGTTTGGATCCCCAAGCTCTACAATTACGTGCTCGGCTACAACGGGTTGGACGCCGCGTACCTATCGTTTCTGGCTCGAGCCGACACCTTCACCAGGATCGTCGAGGGAATCTCGAGAAACGGCACGACCGAGTGGGTTCACGTGACGGAGGCGCTCTCGAGCCGAGCCTCCGCCTTCGCCAGGTCCGGCACGGCCAAAGTCGATCGCCTGGATTTTGGACCCGACGGCGTTCGCGCGACTCACTCCGGACTTGCAGGTGACTTGGTCGGAGTGAGTGAACGAGCCCGACGCGAGCTCTCGGCCGCGTTCGGTACCGAGCTCGAATGGCCGTCCGACGTCGCTCGCGCCGTGTCGGAGCCTAGCTATCGTCCCTGCAAGCTCACCCACGACGACTTCGGGGTCCGCCGTGACCGATAGCCTCCTCGACGAGCTCGCCCGTCACCTGGCGATTCCGGCGAAGTCGGGCATCTACATCACCAAGAACGAGCTGATGAGTCTGGCTCGTGCTTCCGAGGCGAGCCTTCGCGTGAACGAACGCCCTCGCATGCTCGCGGACGTCTTGAAGTCCGCGCAATCTCCGGAAGAGCTCTCGCGGATCCTCGACCGAGTGATCGGGCTGTGCCGACTGCAAGTCAGCCACCTCACGGAGCTCACGACACTCGCCCCGACGGCCGCTCCTTGCTTCGAGCCCTGGCAGCAGCGCGTGAGGAAGACGATCGAGAGGCTCGAAGCCATCAAAGAGGAGCTCGCGCCCCGCTGACCCTCCGCGTTGGCATCGCCCAACGCGATCGTTGGCAGGACCCAACACGAGGGCTCCAAAATCGAGCGGCGCCCCCCGCTTCGCCGCGGGAACGGGTCGGCACGCAGTCTGCACACCCGGGAGTCATGCTGAACGTCCCCACGCGCCGCACCTCCGGGCTTCCTACTCCTCGAACGGAGAGCGTCGTCGAGCTACGGACTGAGCGATCGGGCCCCCGCGCGGTGGACCACTTCGTGGCGCCGCGCGGGCAGGATCCGCAACGCGTCGGTCAGCTCCTCGGCCGAGCCCCCTCGGAGCTCCCGCGCCGACAAGTCAGCGACGAGACTGCCAACGATAAGCCCTCCGGGTTCCTGACTTGGCTGAATCCGGTCGGCTTCTCCAGAAACACCGCCGGCGCGGCTCTGACCGCCGTCGCCGCGACCCCTGTCGTCCTCGGGATGATGACGACTCCGTCGGAGGCCGCGACCGCGGCTCGGAGCATCGACGGCGTCGCCGTCACCCTCGCCCCGACGGACGCGACGCCCGCTGAGCAATTTGCCCACTACGAGTCCATCGTCGAAGCCATGGGCGGCCGCATCGAGACCGGTCGAACTCATGTCCTCGGCCTGCGCGGCGTGGACCCAGACGGAACCGTGCACGCCACGCGCTCGGGTCGAACCATGAACGACACCTTCGTCGTGCTTCGACGAGACGCCGACGGGTCCGTCCAGGTGGATCACTTCCGAGGCTCGACCCATCCGAGCGTCGCTCGGTCCCGCCAGAGCCCCGACGTCGACCGTGACGGTGTGCGTGACGTCGGGATGATTCGCGAAGGGCGATTCTCCGTCGCGCCGAATGGCTGGCGCGACAGCGGCTGGAGTTATCACATCCGAACGACCGGAGGCTCGGGAGCGCTTCCGGGCGCGCGCGACACCGACCACGACGGAAGATATTCTCACGCGGAGTGGCAGCGAGCCCAGACTCGCGGCCACCGACTCACTGAAGTACTCTTTCACCCGGGGACGCCACGGGGCAACGCCTCGTCGGTCGGATGCCTCAACGTTCGCAGCTGGAACGCGTTCATCGCCTCCGTGGGCGGCCGAAACACGTCCTTCGATTTCACTCTGGTGAATGCGCACTCGGCGGAGATCTGAGTACCCGGCTAAGTACGGCTCATAGGTGATCACTTTAGAGGCAGGATCGTGAGGCAGGATTAGGATCGGGCACGGGCACGGGCACGGGCACGGGCACGGCATTTTCGGGACCTCGGCGGCTGTCGAGGAGATCAACGACGGTCCGCGCCACGCGCGAACCACCTCAGGAACCCAAGCCGTCTCTCGATGAGTGAGACCCTAGCTCGCCAGCCAGTAGCGTCGAAATTCGGCGCGGCTCTGCGAGGACTTCGTGCCCGTGCCCGTGCCCGTGCCCGTCCGTGCCCGTGCCCGATCCCTAATCCTGCCTGAGTCAGGGTCGATGCGGATCGCAAACTCCGAGCGCCTCCGGGTGCAGCAAGAACACGCTGGCCTCGACGTCGGGAGCCCGCGCGCTCCCGGTCGCGAGCACGACCGATCGACCGGAGACGAGGTGCGGAAGGTGGACTCCCGACGCCTCGTGGGCCCGAGTCTCACACTCTCCATACTCACTCTCCCAGAACCCAATCTCGCCCAGGTGGCCTCCGAAGAGAATTCCGTCGCCGTATGCGGCCATCGCGAACACGTTGTCGCCCGAGCCTCTGTGGATTTGTCGCCAACCGCCTCCATCGCGGACGAACAAATCACCGACCGACGCCGCGTAGAAGACTCGGTCCTTGGCGCGTACGATCGCGTTGGCGTTCTCTGTTCGAGGGTCCGGAGTGGCCGAATGGGGCGTGACCTCGAGGGTCGTGGTGGCTCCGTAAGATACGATGATGGCCTGCCCGGGAGCGGTCACTGCCGCCGTGGTCCAACCGGTCTTACACATCCCTTCGGCGTCGAGCTCAGGCGCGCGCAGCGAGCGCCAGGATCGAGCGCCTACGTCGAAGGCCGAGACCGATCCGTCGTTGCTCGCGAAGACGAGGGTCGACTCGTCCGCCTCGAAGAGCTCCACCGCGGCATACTGGTGACCGAAGAGAGTCGCGGTGAGTCCGTGCGGCGGACTGTCGCACGCTACCCAAAAAGGGTTGCGCGGCATGGGCTCGAACTCGCTCTGACCGAGGGATGTCTCTCGCCACAGCGCGCCGGCTTCGCCGTACAACCAAAGCCGTCCCTCTGAGTCCACGAGGCCCGCGCCGCTCGGAGGCGCGGCGCTCGACGTCCCTACATGCCCGTCGTGCTCTCGAACCGAGCCGTCCGGGCCGAGCACGAAGAGGCCGTCCGGCGATCCGAGGAGAAAATCGTCGCCGCGAGAGAGTACGAGCGACGGCGTCATCGAAATAGGTGTATCGATGGCTTCCGACTCGAGTCTGGGGCACGGAGACTCGCGCTGAAAGCGGAGCTCCGTGGCGACCTGTACGCTAGGTTCCGCCGGGGACCAGCTGCTGATTCCCCCTTCCGCAAGTCGTGCGAGGTGGACTCGCTCGGGCCGCCTGACCGGGCCGTCAGCGAACACGCGCCCGCTGCGAAGCGTGATCCCGAGGCGCTCGACCGACGAGCACTCGTAGTCGAGCAGCGCGATCTCCGAGTCCGGCTCCTCGAGCTCCAGCGGGAAGCCACTCTCTGCGGTGAGGAGCGCTCCCTGCGCTTGGCCTTCGGCGCACGGGAGCTTCGAACACGCGACGACCAGTCTCGTGTGGAGGCCGTCGGCGGGCGGAACGAGCAGAGTCTCCGGCGACCCACAACCGGCGTACAACGCGCACACCAGGGGAGCCACAGGCGCTCGACGAACGACCTCGACCCGACGGGTAGTCATCGCCCGTCTCCAGTCACTAAGTATACTCTGGGTTCGACGCCGTCCAACACCCATACGCCCGACGCTTCGGGATCGGCGACGAGGTACGGCACACCAACCCCGAACGGTCCAATCCGACCCGGCAGAGAGCGTAGCGTCGCGAGGTCGACGAAGGTCAGGAACGACTCGGGGCGGGCGTCACCGGGCGCCGACAAGTGGGAGACTGCGACAAACGATCCGCTCGCCCAGCTCGCCAAGTCCCTGGGTTGCGCGTCCGGCTCTATCTGCGGGATCCGATGAGTTTGTCCGTCCGCCGAGTGAACTCGGATCACTCCTTCACGACCCAGCGCTGTCAGAATCTCGCCTTCGCGGCCAAGGAGGACGGCCGACACCATCGGCGCGCCCAGACCGGCGCGCATCTCGTGCGTCTCGACGATCGATAACGTTCGCGCGTCCAGCACGTCGACTCGGCTGAGTCCGTTATTGGCCACGACGATTCGTTCGCCGTCCGAGACCATGTCGAGCGGCTCGCCCTCCAAAGTGGCTCTTGCGACCTCGGAGAGGCTCGCGGTGTCGAACAGGCGCACGTCGTACTTCCCGAGACTTGGACCGTCTCCCATCAGGCCCACGACGAACTGCCGCTCCGTCGCGACGAGGAAGTGCCGCCGCGCGGGCTCGTCATACTGAATCGGAACCGACCGTCGAATCGTACCCGTCGCGTCGATCGAGCTCAGCTCGAGTCGACCCGGCGCACTCGAGAGCGGGCCGAAGAGCGCGGCCACGTCGTCGCCGCGAGCCGCGAGGGCGGACACACACGGGCCAGCGGAGGAGGTCGACACGACCCGGAGCTCCCGATCGATCCGAACGAGTTGCGAGGGAGTTGCATCGGCGCAGCCCCGCGCCGGCTGAGTAGGAACGTCCGATGCGGCGACCAGAAGGCCATCCTGCGTCACGACCGCGCCGTGGAGGAACTCATCTCCCGCAAGCACGGTACCTCTTCGCTCGATTGCAGCCGAAGTTATCTTCACGGCGACCGTCGGCGTCGGCAACATCTCGACGAAACACCTGGCTTCGTCGAAGGTGCACTCCGCGCCGAACCCGGGCGATCGATGAGAAGAGACGCAACTCGACAACTTGCCCGAACCCGCGCTGCGCGTGACCCTGCGATCGCGGGTGATTTGTAGAGAGAGCCCGCCGAGCTCGCACGGCTCCAGGTCGGCCTGTATTCGACAACCAGACTGAATTGCTTCCGCCGAGCATACGGACCGAGCGCAGGATGCGACCAGCACCCAGTCCGGCCCCAGGGACTGACAGCCGTCCATGCCGGTCGCACTCAGGACCGGCGCGGCGCTCACGGCTTGGAGGTCCCCTCCGAGCGGGCCGCTCAGCACCGCTCTGGGCTCGGGCAAGAGCGGATCGGTGTCCGAAGCAAGCCGAAGGGATCCGAGCCCGATGGGATCGAGACCGTCCAGGTCTTCCTCGCTCCAACCTACGAGTTGGACTCGGTCGGCAGACGCGTCGGCCTCCTGGAGCAAGAGGTCGGGTGATTTCGAGATCGACGAACCAGTCAAGAAGTGGCCGCCCGAATCGTAAATCAGTGCCGCCAGGAGCGAAATTTCGGGGGGTAGCGAAGGCATCCGAACGCTCGGATTCGGCGCGCACGCGAAGAGCATGAGCCCGAAGCAGGGAGCGGCGAGACGCATTCGCCCATGCTCCGGAGGTACCACACGGGTGTCAAGCCGATGCACATCGAAGCTGGGTCCATGGGGATTGGAAGCATCCTAGCCGCAGCGCCGAGAAGGTCGTCAGCGCAGCGTAGTCTCGATCTCGGTGAAGCACTTCCGCCGCATACCTACTGACCCGCTGGGCGTGGTTTGGGATGTAGCCGACTCGAGGAGTTGGCGTGCCACTCAGCCCGGATCGCGAATCAAGCCGCGAGCTGCGCGCTGGCGGGGTGGACGCCCTTGGCGCCTGTACATCGAAGAGTGCGGGATTCGGCGCGGCGCTGAGTGAAATCGCGCACCTAGCGGCGTGCTCCGGTCGGCAAAGCGTTGGCAGGATGGGCGGGCGAGCTAGGTCTCGGAGTTGCAGCCCTTCGCGCCGGTCATGAAGCTCATCGTTTGCCTTCTCCCCATCGTCATGACGCTGGAGGGGCGGGCCTTGGCGTTGCCGCAGCCTCCTCATGACGAGCTAGGAAACGGCGTCACCTGCTCCGACTGCCACACGAGGTACCTCGAGGAAACGGACGCGACGCACAGCGATACCGGAGTCGCCTCGTCAGCGACCGTCCGGTCCGTCAGCGACTCGAGCAAGTCATGGGCGACCGATCAGTGGAAGGGTGGCTCAGTGTCCTTTCCGACCCTCGGACTGTGGGCCGAGATCACGGCGAACTCAGCGACGACACTCACCTGGGAGCGTGACCTGCGCTTGGTGCCGATTTCGGGGACTGGGTTTCAAGTCTACAAGGCGACGGACTACGACATCGAGACGAAGTGCCGAAGTTGTCACAACCCATCGGGCTCGGCCTCGGCCCTCGCCGAAGTGGCGCTTCACGTGGTGCGCGGAGACACGGTGGTCGGCTGCGGCAAGTGTCACGAGCCGCACAACGTGGAGCCGAGCTCAGGGACGGGGCCTCAGCGAAGGCTCGTGCGATCGACGCCGAGGTGGCAGGGGGCGGGTCCGGTGACTCACCCGTCTGGGGGACCGAGTCGGTTCATCACGGGTGCTCCGGGGTACGACGGGATCTGCGAGACGTGCCACACGGAGACCGCCCACCATCGGAACGACGCCACCGGCGACCATACTCACTACGCTGACCAGGACTGCACGGCGTCCTGCCACACCCACGCGACCGGGTTCGTACCGAGCTGCATCAGTTGTCACGCGTCCGCCCAGGGTTCGAGGCGGGCGGTGGTAGGTGAGTTTCCGGCCTCGGACGCGCACGCTCACTATGGCACCTCGCTGAGCCCTGGGAGCTGCACGGTGTGTCACGACCAGGGAACTCATGGGGACGGGATCGTCGATCTCATCGACCCGGACAACGCGTCGAACATCATCTCGGGATCGGGTTGGGCCACGCTCGCCTCCAGCCCGGCAGCGTCGAGTTTCTGCCTCGGATGTCACGACGCCAACGGTGCTCAACGCTTGGGGGCGAAGGCGATGGACCCGTTCGGGAACGGAAACGCTCCGCCCGACGAGTCCTCGCGGTTTGCAGGTACTTTGCAGTGGAACGAGTGGTACGGAGACGGTTGCTTCGGGAACGAAGGAACTCTCCGAGCGGTCAACAGCCACCATGACGTCTCGGCGGCGGACCAAGCTTTCAGCGGCGCCAAGCTCGGCTGCCTGAATTGCCACGGATCTCATGCTTCGTCGGGAACCCGAAAGCTCGTCGATCCGTTCGTGCCTGCGGCGTGGTGGTTTGGGTCGACGACGGACTTTTGCATCTCGTGCCATACCGGTGGGTCTGGACCCACGCCAGACTTCGGCTTCCCGCCGGGAGTAACGGGACCGACGATTCCGCTGCGCGCGCTGGCGAGCTGCGGCTACAACTCGATTCCTTGGTACGTGGAGGTGACTTGGCAAAACTCGGCTCATGGTCCGTCATCCAAACGAGGCTGGCCCGGCTACTCTGGAGCGCCAACGGCGAACATGGACTGCACGACGTGCCACGATGCGCATGGGTCGTACACACCGACGAACCCCCTTGGCAACCCATACATGATTCGCGACGGAGTCGACGGAACGGCGCTCGTCGACGACGGTGCTCGGACCGCAGGGTGGTTGGGGCCGCCGTGGGCAACCTACGGGCTCAGCCAGTCGGTGGTCGTCGGTATCAGCGGACTGAGTGTAGGGTGGGGAGGCGCCAACGGCCTCTGCTCCGCGTGTCACTCGCGTTGGCAGCAGGCGTATGACTGGCATGACTTCTGTACGGGTTGCCAGACTTGTCACGGTCACGGACAAGCCTGGGGAGAGTGGGACTTCGTGTCAGGCTCGAACCTGCAACTCTGTCCCTAGGGCAACTCGGATGCTGAGTCTGCTGGCGCTCACGGTCGCGGCCTTGCCAGGCACTCGGGCATCGGCGGGCAGCCCCGACCGAGCGCCCGACTCCTGCGCAGACTGTCACTCGAGCTACCGGGAGCCTCGACTGAGCGCGCCGGTGGCGGAGGTTCGGCGGAGCGTTCACCGAGGGCTCGAGCGCGGATGCAACGCGTGCCACGAATCCGACCGATGGGTAGGGAGCGGCCCAGAGCATGGCGCCAGGACCGGACGGGTGAGTTGGATTCCACGTATGCGCGCGAGAGCCGACGCCCGCCAGATCGATGCGGTTTGCGGCGGCTGCCACCCCAAGACGTCCGGCTTCGCGCATGCCGAGGCGCGAGAGCGCGGCCAGTCGGTGCCGAGCTGCATGAGCTGCCACCTCGCCCACGAAACTCGGGTGGGAGAGGCCGCCGAGATCCTGAGCGCCGCGGTCGGCTGCGCCGGAGTGGCGTGTCACGCCGAGGTCCGGACCTTCGGCCCCAAAGGCGCCCGCCCCCACAGAGTGTGCGGGAGCTGTCACGACCTTCACGAGGAGGACGCGAAAGGAGCATGCCTTGAGTGCCACGGCGTGCAGCTGCGCGGGCTGAAGAAGTCGCGCGCCCCACGCGAGCACCTCGAATGCACATCCTGTCACCCGCCGCACGACGTTCGCAACCCAGGATCGACTTGTCGAAGGTGCCATGAGGAGCAGGCGCAGCAACTATCGAAGACTCGCCACGAGCGCTGCACCGACTGCCACCGGCCTCACGAACCGGGAGGAGCTCAGGGGGCTTGGACACGCTGCCCGGGCTGCCACGAGCCCCTCGTCGGAGAGGCGCGGGCGAAGGGCAAGCACGAAGCCTGCCGAACTTGTCACGAGCCGCACCTCTTCCCAAAACCCAGCTGCGCGGCTTGTCACACTCAGTTGGGCGATCGCATGATTCACCGAGTCCCGAAGCACCGGGAGAGTTGTTCGGATTGTCACACCCATGACGGAGCTCGGCCCGCCAAGTCGGCATGTCTCGAGTGCCACAAAGATCGCCGCAAGCACTTTCCGGCGGCAGAGCTGTGTTCGGCTTGCCACCCGTTCGCGACGGGTGAGCCGGGAACAGCTCCCGAGCCGGAGCGGCGGTGAATCGCAGAGCCACACCGTCGCGACTACTTATCGTGACATGAACGGCAGAGGGCGCTCCCGCTCATACTCACTCTGAGCAAACTCGGATTGCCCAATTCGTTGTGAGGCTCGTGGCAGCTCGTGCATTCGACTCCATAGGACCCGGTTCGTGGGTCGACGGCCAGGCTGATGCGAGCCCCGTCGAGTCCGCCCCCGGCAGCGGTCGTACACGCGCCCGTCGGGACGGAGCAGCCCGCGGAGGCGACGCTCCAGTAGCCGCCAACCTGAGTCGTGGCTTCGACTGCGCTCGCAATGCCGTTGTAGGAAGGCTGCCCGGCGTAGGGAATGGAGATCGGATGGTTGCCCGCGAGGTCGGCTCCGTGGGCGATCACTTGGCGTGTGACGGTCCCGTCGTGGCAGGAGAGGCATTGCTTCGAGGCCAGGCCTAACTGCGCCGGAAGCAGAGTTCCGGCCGACGTGCGACCCTGGCCACCCCAAGTCGCCGCCGAGGCAGCTGCACCGCCCCAAAGCGGTTTGGCCGACCCATCCCTTCTCGGAGCGTGGCAGAAGGAACAGACCTCCGCTGGCCCTCCCGTCCGCGAACCCAGAAGGTCATGTACACTTCCTTCGACGCCCACGTCCCCGACGCTTGCTCCCCTCGGGTCGCCCGACGCGAGGCGGGGCTCCGACGCCTCGGCCCGGAGGCACACCACGGATATCAAGGTGACCCAACCCAGCGAAGGCCGTCCAGTACTCATGCGGTCGAACAGAGCATCGCGCGTGCCTGAAAATCGAACGCGGGCGATTCGTCTAACTATTCGTGTTTACGTACGTTTTCAGCATCGAAGATTTTTTTGGATCAGGAGATACGTCGAGCAATTCTGCCTCACTGAGGCGATTTGGGACGGCCAGCACCGGCCGCCAGGTGGAGCTCGGTTGCGTCGACCTGGCCGAGACCGCTAGGCTCGAGTCGTGTCTGGCTCGAACGCGCGAAACCTCGGACGCGGCGTCAGGACATGAGGTCGTCCACGGACTCGGCCGACTTGGCGCAGTGGGGTCCACTCGCGAAGCCATCGTTCCTTCTGCAGTTCGCCGCGTCCGTCTCCTGTCCGGTCTGCGACACGCCGAACAACGCGCTGGCGCGGGCCGACGAGCTCGGCGTTCTCCAGACGCGTGCCCTCCTCGCCGCGGAGGGCCCACTCGCAGGCGCTGGTCTTCCTGGCCGCCGCGAAGTGGAGCCGCGCTCGCTCGGCGCCGACCCGCTGCTATGGGTCGCCCCGATGGCGGTGAGGGCAGCGTTCGTGGCATACGCGCGCTAGGTGCGCAGGCCGCAGGGCAGATGAAGGGAGTCAAAAGTCATGGCGTACGAAGTGGACTTCAAGGACGTGTCGACGATCGGGCTGGAGTCGTCTCCGGTAGCGAGCGCATTGGCAGGCTTACGCGCCAACGAGGCTCGATATTTCAGAAACAAGTACGGTCACGTTTTTGCGGTCGAGCCGGCGAGCAAGGCCGAAAAGATGATCGAGTGGGTCCATCGGATCTTGAACGAGGAGCGCGACCTCGTCATCCAGTCCCGGCCTCTCGAGGCGACGGCCTTTCAGGTCGAGAACATCCGCATCGCTTACGTGTTCTACGAAAGCGGGCTCTCGATCAACGTGATGTACACGATCGATGACAAGAAGAAGCGGGCCGTCGGATTCAAGCTCTCAGAGGGGATGGATGTCCCGACCGAGCTTGCGCCCCGCTTCAAGTTTGCGAAGCAGAAGTCGAAGCTAGCCGGCACCATCCGCGGGTCGTTCTTCGTAATCAAGGGCGACTACTGACCTTTCGAGCGGCGTACTCTCCGGAGAAAGTTAGCCCGCAGAGTCAGCGCAGCGAAGGAGCGGCGCGCCGTCTTCGCGGGCTGCGACTCTCTCGCAACTCGGAAGTGCGCTCACGCCGAGGCTTCGAAATGGTCTTTCTTGAACTGCTCCATGGTCGCCGCGCGGTCCCAAGGACCCCGCTCGGAATCGCCGGACCTCGCAGGACCCGTTGGCGCCTCATCGGACGAGCGAGTCCGTGCTGCGCACGAGTGTGCTCCCCACCGCCCGAGCCGAACCGGAGGCGATGAGTACGTGGAGCGCGCGGTCGAGCTCGGAGCGCGCGCGACCGAGGTGGGTGGCGAGGCCGAGTTGTTCCCTCGCCCAAGCGAGTGCTTCGTCCACGACGTGCCGCTTCGGTGTAGCAACAGGCGGAAGCACCGCCTCCAGGCACACCAGCCACTCTTCGGCCAGGTAGAGCGTCGCGTCGGGACGCAGCACTCGGACAGCCCCTCCGTGCGGGCGGACCAGCGCGCCGACCGCCACCGCTTCACGAATCGCGGAGCGGGCCTCTCGTTTCGTCCACTGAAGCGCACCGGAGACGACTTGGGCGGCCTCGCGGTCCGAGAGCGTTCCGAGGCCAAACAGCGCCAGGGCAGCTTCCGCGATCGGTAGACGGATCTCATGGATGCGAGAGATCGGATCGGGGACTCCAACAGGCTCGACGACAGGTGGCGGGGGCGTCGGGCTGCGAGTCTGAGGCGGGTCTGGCGCGACGCACTCAAGAACGCGGGCTGCTTTGGACCTTTGGGCCGAATGCCGGGTCGGATCGGGAGACCAGTTCGCGATCAGCACTTCTCGCCATCCGTCACGCGATGATGGTTGCGCGGCGATGGGTCTGCGCACCTCGATGCTCTCCACGCGATAGCCATCGAAGAGCTCTCGCACGAGCGGCACATCCGAGTTGCTGAGGAGCACGAAGCACCCTCGCGCGTCGAGCTCTCGGAAAGCTTTGGCAAGCCGCCGGTGCTCCGGCTCGCCAAAGTCCGTGCTCGAATACCACCCAAACCCACGCGAAAAGCGGTGGTCAGGCGCGTATGGAGGATCGAAGTAGACGAAGTCTCCACGGTTAGCCTCGGCGACGACCTCCCCGAAGTCTCGATGGAGGATGTGAACGTCGCCGCGCAGTCGGTCCCGAACCGCGCGCAGCCTCGGCAGATCGATGATGGGCCTCGTCGGGCGCTGGCCCCAGGGCACGTTGAACTCACCGAGCCGATTGACGCGATAGAGCCCGTTGAATCCTGCCCGGTTGAGAAAGATCGTCCGGGCGGCTCTCGGGATCTCCGCGAGGCGCTCTGGATCCATGGCGCGGACCCGATCGTAGTGATCGCGGGAGTTCGTGTGGGTGCCGAGCTCCCTCAGCAACTCAGGCAGCGAGTCACGGACGACGCGATAGCAATTGATGAGCTCGGCGTTCGTGTCCGAGAGAGTCGCTCGAGCCGGCTGCAGCCCGAAAAAGACACGGCCCGAGCCGAGCATAGGCTCGAAGTATCGGCCATAGGGCCATGGCACGTCGGATCTGACCCGTTCGACGAGGTGGCGCTTGCTGCCGGGCCACCGCAGGAGCGCAAGCGACTTGGCGCGGGACAATCGAGCCATCGCCTTCCCGTATCATCCGCGAGGGGGAGCCGTCGAGGCAGTGCCGACCGATGCGAGTCGCTGGGGCGGCGCTTGCCGAAAGTGAGCGTGCGGCCGAAGGCGGACTGTGCTCACGCAAACGCGAATGGCACTTCCCCAGACGGTCGCGTAGACTCGAGTCATGGAGCGGCACGAGAAGACGGCAGACACGGCTCCGGATGCCCGCGAGCCCACACCCAGCACGGACGAGTCGGGGTCCGATTTCAGTGGAGCGAACTCAGAGCCTCGAGCGCGACACCAGCGATGGCGGCTTCGATCCCGGATCGTCATGGTCACTTCCGGAGGTTTGGGGCGTGCCCGACCGCAGGTTCGGACGTCATCACCTTGGCCGGAAAGTCTCCACCCACGCGAGCGAGGCCACCCAGCACGTTCGGATCGGCAGCGCAGCTTGGGCAAATACAACCGCGGCCTGGGCAGGCTCACTCTCCCGGTGGGTATCGGCGTCGCTTTGGTCATGACTTCCGTCTGCCTGGTTCCGCTCAAAGACAGTCTGCTGTGCGAGGGCCCGCTCGGGTTCGTCTGCGTCGTATTCGCTCTGCCGTTTGCGTTCGGATTTGCGCTCCTGACGATTCTGGGGCCGACGTGGCTCGTTCTGCTGCTCGGAACCGCGAGTTGGAAGGTGGTCCAGAAGTCCACGGAGGTGATTGGAATTTCGATCTTGCCGATCGAGGGTGGCGATCCCGACCAAGGAGGACTGAGTGTGGCGACCGGGGGATCGGGCGGCGAGCTCTCGAGGAGTCCCGTCTCCAGTGGACTCACCCGTCGATCACGGCGTCGTTTCCGGACACTCTGATCCAACGCGCAAAGCCGCGCACGATTCATCGAAGCTACGAACCAGCGCGTCAGCGCACTCAGCGCACTCAGCGCACTCAGCGCGCTCAGCGCACTCAGCGCGCTCAGCGTACTCAGCGCGTCAGCGCCAATCTTCGAAGCGCTGCTCGAGATTTCGTTGGCACCCAAGCACGCGAGGCTTCTTCTTTCGGAGCTCGGCCTCCGCTCGGAATCGAGGGGGTATTGAGCGGGCATCCGCGCGCATCGCCCACCGAGCTCGCAGCCAGCTAGCGGGCACGTTCTGTTCAGCCGACCTTCCGCTCGAGCTCCGAAACTCGTTTCTCCAGCTCATCGACGCGATACCCCGATGAGCCTTTCGACTCGATGAGAACCTTGATTCCGCGCGCCAGCATCACCATTTGTTCGGCCAAGTCGCGCAGCGTCGTCTCCACTGCATGAAGTCGCGCATCGCCTTCGGCGAATCGCCGGTCGACCTTCTCCTCGAGTGACTCGAGCCTCTGGTTCGTCTTCCGGGCTTCGTCTCGAATCTCCTGAAGGATGCGGATGGTCAGGTCCGTCGTTTCCATCGCCGGATCATACACCGCGGCGCGGCGGTGCACTCCAAAACGACGCTCAGCCTGTCGGCTTACGCGCCCAATGCAAGCCGTGCCCCCCCAGGCAAGAATGAGTAGCCTTCGCGGACCCGTGGGAGCGCACGCACCTTGCCTGCGCGTAAGTTCGGGGACAAACCTGGGCCAGCGACCGAAGGACTCACTCCGTACGACGTAGCCGCAGGCAAGAGGCCTGCGGTCCCAGGCAAGACGGGGCCCTTCCTCCAATTCTAATTGCGAGTGAACGGCGAGCGTAGTGCTGCCGGGAGTCCCGACTGAGCGGGCCCCAGAGTCGCCGCGGTCGCGGTTCAAGCCGGAAACGCCCTCTTCGTGGGCGGAAGGCGAGCACTCCTATTCACGAGCTCTTCGGCCCATCCGTGAACGAAGCCAGGTAGCAGCGTGCCGCGGCTTCCCAGGTAGCGCAAGCGGGCGTACGTTCGGAGATGTGGGCCCTCGGCTCGTGCTCCTCGTCGCGGCGGCGCTCCTGACACGGTTCGAAGACGCCGAAGCTTGTTCATGCGGTTCGAATCCGCCGAAGGAGACAGTGTGGCCGACCCATGGCGCACACGACCAACCGATCGATGTCGCGATTCGTATCTATTTCCAAGGAGGCTATTCTGCCCCGTTGATCGCGCGCCTCGGCGAAGAGTTTCGGATTCGCGGCCCGAAGGGATTGGTGCCATTTCGAGCCTGGGCATCCGGGCGGCTGTTGGTGCTCGATCCGGACCAGGACTTGGAAGCGGATGCCGAGTACGAGGTCGAGCGGGTCGTGGGCGTATCGGCGAGCGGACAGGTCTACTCTTCAGAAGAGAGACTCTCGCTTGCGACCTTCCCGCGGGCAGGCCGAAAGCCAGTCGCGAAGCGGATGTTCGCCTCGTTTTCGAAGTTCACGACGGGAGGGTCGCGGTCGAGCGCTCCGCCCCGGGCACCGCGAGCTTGGATGAGTACGTCCGCGCGCGTACTTTCGTTTACGAGCTGCGGGCCTTCCCAGCAAATGACGGTTCAGTATGACGGCTCGTCGCTCGGCCCGGATTCTCTCGTCGTCATCGAGGTCGAGGGCTTCGGCATCGTGCGAGTCATCGAGCCGGCAGCGAACGCGGCGGACGGATCCTGGCCCCGAAGCCTCGCGGAGGTCCTGGCCGCAAGTCCGCTCGCAGAGGTGGTGCTCGGGTCCGGAGCTTGCTCCGTGGACCCCGTACCGTTCGGTGCGTTGGGTCGCGCTCGACTCTCCGTTTCGAGCGCCAACGGCGCGCTGGTGGACGGGAGCTGGTCGACCTCGCCGAGCCTGCTCGTGGCCGCACGGGGCATACTGACGGCGAGCTTGGAGCCGCGCCCGGCGGCGGATGTAACTCGATGGTTTCGGCCTCGACTTGAGTCCGAGCCACTGCCCTTGTCTTGCCGAGTGTCGTCCGAGCACTCCGTCGGAGCCCGCACGAAAATCGGGGCACCCATGGGCTTGACGGCGGCGGACTTGGGCGAGGAATGGGTCGTAGCTCGCAGCAACGAATATCGTTCGACCGTCTTTCGCTTTGGCCGCCGCGCTCCTGCGCAGCTGGACCTGCCCTTGGGCAGCGTCCGGCTGTATCGAACGGACTTCGCGAACGAACCTTCGCGCGGCTCGGACACGAGCACCGACGGCCGCGCGAGGCTCGATCCTCGACATCCGGGAGCAGGGCGGCAAACGAGGCTGCTGGTTCTCGGCGTCCGAAACGCGATTCGTGGCCCGTTCCTTCAGCTTGCGGAGCTGCTCACGAGCGGTTCCGAGCTCGAGCTCGGTAAGACGATCGAGCTGCCAAAGAGCGAGCTCGAGAACGGAGTCCTCGAGCCCCTCGGACTCGTCCAAAATGCAGACCACGCCGTCGTCGCCTGGAAGATGAGCCCGGCCTTCACTCGTGGGCGCGAGCTGTGGACGGCCGCGGTGCGCTGGAGCGACGAAGGTCCCACGCTCGAAGGTTCAAACCTCGTACTCTCCGGGAAAATCGACGGAATCAGCGCACCGCTCGCGGTCGAGTCGGGGATCCGAATCATGGGCCAGGGCCGGCTCGATGGCGACCATTGCAGGCGCTCCAAAGAGTGGACGGATGACCCGGACCACCTGGGATGGCTGCTCGAGCTGTCGCAGGTTGGAGGTTTCGAGACGTGCAGACCCTTCGAATCGACTGATCTGGTTCCTGAAAGCGTGTTCGCGCTCGTCAGCGAACCCAGGCTCGGACTCGTACAGGCGAGCTCGATCGGGCTGACCTTCGCCGGGTGGTATCCGACCCTGGGCCTTGGCCCTCCGACCACGATCGGCACGGAGCGGTCGGCACAAATCGCCAAATCATCCGTACTCCGTTTGGGCTCGCAGGATCCGACACCTGTCACAGGCATTCTCTCCGGATCCCTACTTATCGTGGCCGCGCCCAACCGTCCGTTTTCTTACGTCCCAATTCGCGTGGGAGGCGCCGCACAAGGCCTCGCAAGCACTCAGGATGGGTTCTTGGTGCTCTCATCGCCGGGGCCGGGCCCCGAGCTGCGGGTCACTCACGCAGATTGTCGGTCGGACCAGGATTTCGTGCCTCGCGAGTGAAAACGCGAGAGTTTGTCCCGGAAATGTCGTCGACTGTCCGGAGCTCCCAGGGCCTGAATGGCCCCCTCCGCTCCGCGCGGTGCCCGTGCTCCCGCCCTACAAGACGTCTGGCGAGGTGCGCTGAGAGTATGCTCGCCAACTCATTCAAGCCTCCCCATCCCAAACGTTCCCCACGTGGATAGGCATGACGCTCCAAAGTACCATCGGCGCGAACGTGATCGTGACTGTGGGACCGTGAATTCGTCCACTCCCACCCACGTTTCCCGCCCAGCCCCACGCCACGAGTTCGGTTCGTCCACGACAACGCCGACGATGACCACGTCGGTCGGCATTTGCCGGCGTCAACGCCGATTTCAACACCCTCGGACACCCAAGACACCCATCATAGGTGATCACTCTAGAGGCAGGATTGGGATCGTCAGGCAGGATTAGGATCGGGCTCGGGCACGGGCGCGAAGTCCTCGCGGAGCCCCGCCGAATTTCGACGCTACTGGCCCTAGCGAGCAAGGGTCTCACTCACCGAGAGACGGCTTGGTTCCTGAGCTGGTTCGCGCGTGGCGCGGACCGTCGTTGCTCTCCTCGACAGCCGCCGAGGTCCCGAAAATGCCGTGCCCGTGCCCGTCCGTGCCCGTGCCCGTGCCCGTGCCCGTGCCCGATCCTGAGGCAGGATGACGATTAGGCAGGATTAGACACCCCTGGAAGATTCTTCTCGCTTTTGGCATGGTGCGGCGGTGGAACTTCAGAACCTCAATTTGATCGGAGGACAGTGGGTGGGCGCCGAGTCTGGCCAGGAGCTCGCCGTTCGCGACCCCGCGACCGACGAGCTCGTCGCCCGGGTCCCAAACGGCGGGACGACCGAAGCGCGACAGGCGGTCGACGCGGCCAGCGCGGCGCTGCCCGCTTGGAGCGCCCTGACCGCTTTGGAGCGCGGATCCATGTTGCGTCGACTCTCCGACCTCATGCTGGCGAGGAAGGAGGAGCTCGCGACGCTGATGACTCGCGAGCAAGGCAAGCCGATCGTCGAGGCGCGGGGTGAGATCGCCTACGCCGCCTCCTTCATCGATTGGGCCGCCGAAGAGGGAAAGCGGCTCTACGGAGAGCTCGTGCCCGCTTCGAGCGCAAAGAAGCGGATCCTCGTCCTTCGCCAACCGATCGGCGTCTGCGCAGCGATCACGCCTTGGAACTTTCCTCAGGCGATGATCACGCGGAAGCTCGGGCCGGCGCTGGCCGCGGGCAACACCATCGTGATCAAGCCCGCCGAGCAGACTCCGCTCTCGGCCCTCGCCCTCGGCGCTCTGGCCGTCGAGGCGGGCGTTCCGCCGGGTGTGATTTCCGTGGTCACCGGCGATCCGGTCGCGATCTCCGACCAGTGGCTCTCCGACCCTCGCGTACGCAAACTGTCGTTCACCGGGTCCACCGAGGTCGGTCGCATCTTGATGAGTAAGGCCACCCGCAATCTCACTCGGCTGTCGTTGGAGCTCGGCGGGCACGCTCCCTTTCTCGTTTTTCAGGACGCCGATCTGGACGCCGCGGTCGAAGGCGCCGTCTTGTCCAAGCTGAGAAACGCCGGGCAGACCTGCGTTTCGGCGAATCGTTTCTTCGTGGAGGCGTCGGTTCATGATGAGTTCGTGGCTCGGCTGTCTAGAGCCTTCGAGAGACTCCCCGTAGGGCGCGGGCTGTCCGAGTCGGTGAGGATCGGGCCGCTGGTCGACGACGCGGCGATCGCGAAGGTCGAAGCGCACGTCGAGGAGGCGGTGGGCGCGGGGGCGAAAGTGGCGAGCGGGGGACGGCGAGTACGACCGGCCGAGGGTCTGACCCAGCGCTTTTATCAGCCGACCGTACTCACAGGCGTGACTCCGGGGATGAAGGTCTCGACCGAGGAGACCTTTGGCCCGGTCGCTCCGGTCACGAAGTTCACGACCGAAGACGAGGCGATCTCCTTGGCGAACGACTCTCCTTTTGGGCTGGCCGCCTACTTGTTCACGCGGGACGTGTCGCGTCTGTTTCGCGTCGCCGAGCGCCTCGACTACGGGATCGTCGGCGCCAACGACGGCGCCCCGTCGACCGCGCAAGCTCCGTTCGGAGGCGTCAAACACTCCGGGTTCGGCCGCGAGGGCGGGCACTGGGTGATGGAAGAGTACGTCAACGTGAAGTACGTCTCCATCGGGTTGTAGCGACCGTGAGTCCCACTCTCAAGCCGATTCTGAGCAGGCTAGGGCTTGCCTCCCCGGCGGCCTTCTCGTTGGCATTCTCGTTGGCCGCGATGACCTGGCCGCTCGTCGCTCGATCCGAGGACACTCTCGACTACTCACCCGGCTCGGGTTGGTACGAGCGGCCCGCGAACATCGTACCCACGGCCTTCGTGGATCGGCCCCTCACCCTGCCCCACCGGCACTTCGGAATCGACTTCTCGCTGGACTTCACGCGGCTCGACAAGAGAGTCCCATTGTGGGTCCTCAAGGGGGCGGGCGGGTATGGGATCTCGAACGATCTGGAGCTCGGCATCGAGCTCATCGAATGGTCCTTCTCGCCGGACCCGAGGAGCGGCCTGGGCGCGCCCACGCCATGGGTGTCCTACCGACTCATCTCTGGGATCTTCGAAGCCGCCGCGGTCTTGGAAGCAGATCTGCCGATCGCTGGCATCAACGTCGAGGGCCGGTTACCGGTGGCGGTGAGGGTGGGTTCGGTGCTGCGGCTCGACGCCGCGCCAGCGGTGAGACTTTCGGTGGGGTCCATCGTGGTCCCAACCCTCACGCTCCCGCTCAGCGCGAGCTTTCAGCTGGGCCAACGATTTCGAATGTTCGCAGGTGCGAGCGGGATTTACGACGACTTCGCCCCTTCGCGGCTCAGTGTTGAGGTCTTCGGCGGCGTGGCGCTGGCGTTCGAAGACAAACGCGGAGCCTACTGCGACGCGCGCCTCGAGGTCGTGTCTCCTCGAATCGAGATGGTCGGCACGTTGGCGGAGCCTCCGACGCTGGGCTTCGACGCGACGGCGCTGTTCAACCTCGTCTTCTACATCTTCGATCCCCCCGACGTAGGCCGCTTCGGCGAGGGTCTGTGAGTCGAATGCCTTCGATCGAGAGTGCACGACTCACTCGGCGCTTGACCCGGGCGGCCCTGCCCCAGACTCTGGAACGTCGTGAAAGTCGTCGAAGGGCTCGGCGTCCTGGTGCTCGTCCTCGTGGTCGCGGGGGCGCTCGTCGGGGTCATCACCCTGATCTCGAATTTTCTGAGCCCGCAGACCCTTCGAAGGAAGCTCGAGAAGTGGCTCGGTCCCAAGTTCCTCGAGCTCGAAACTCACGAGAAGACCTTCCCCGGCTATGATCTGGCGTCGGTCCATCGCGCCCTCGAGAGCTTGCTCGACGAGACCTGCACGCGGCGAACGACCGAAGGTGCGGCGACCATGCCCACGATTCGGGAGTTGTTCGCGCAGCTGCGCGCGACGAGCTACGCCATCCGTTCTCTGGCGACCTCCTTCGAGCGGGTCCCGATCGACGTCGACGACGAGGCTTCGTTTCCCACCAATCAGCTCTGGCTCGTGGAGCTGCCTGGAGCGCGAGGACCGATCCGCGCCGCCGTGTTGCTCGGAACGCGCACGCCGGGCTGGCAAGATTTCGACGGCATCGAAGGACAGGTCGCGCCGACGATGGCGATCGCCGTCTCGATCGCGGTCAGCGAGAAGGAGGTCGCTGACCGGTTCTTTCGGGAGCTCGAGGAGCGACGGCGAACTCACTCCATTTTCCGCGGCAAAGTCATCGATCCGGTCGTGGACGCCGGCGGCGTTCGCACGATCGGTTTTCGCGCGCTGCGTCCCGTACCCAAGGAGAGCCTCGTGCTTCCAGAGCGAGTTCGCGTTCTGCTCGAGAGCTCGGTGCTGCGCTTTTATGCCCACCGCGCCATGCTCGACCGCCTCGGGGTGGAGAAAAAACGCGGAATTCTCTTCCACGGGCCCCCAGGGACCGGAAAGACGAGTGTCTGCCTGTGGCTCGCCAAGGAGCTCTCCGAGTTCACGATTTGTTTCGTCTCGGGCCAGCGGCTGCTCTACCCCCGCGAGCTCGCGAAGATGGCCCGGTACCTCCAACCCTCCATGCTCGTCTTCGAAGACATCGATCTCATCGCGGAGCAGCGGGACTCGAACGGGTTGGCGACCGTGTTGGGCGAGCTCATGAATCAGATCGACGGGTGTGAGCCCAACGAGGAGGTTCTCTTCGTGATGAATACGAACTCACTCGACCGGCTCGAGTCCGCGGTCCGCAACCGTCCCGGGAGAGTCGACCAAATCATCGAGATCCCTCCGCCCGCTGCCGACGAACGTCGACGGCTGTTCGAGCTATTCGCGGCGAGCGTGAAGTTGGAGGTCACCGACTGGGATCGCATCCTCGATCTGTCGAGGGGCATGACTCCGGCGATGATCAAGGAGATCGTCAAGCGGGCGATCGTCTCGAGGGTCGCTTCGCTTTCGCCGCCCGAGAATGGTGTGGAGCCTTCGCTCGGTCTCACCGATGGCGACTTGGCGCTCGCCGCGGAGCAGGTGAAGCTCCTCCGTTCGGCGCTGCCTGGCGCGGCAGCGGACATCGGCTTCCAGCGATCCTCGTGAGTCGAGCTACAGCACAAATTCGTGACCACCGGAGAAACCACGGAGCGCACAGAGCCGAAGCCCACAGAGCACACAGATGGTGAAATGAACAATCCTCTGGGTCCTCCGTGCCTTCTCGCTGCGTCCTCTGTGGTTCCAGTCCAGTATGGTCACGAGTTTCTGAGGACGTTTTCGTGGAGGTGAAGTCCATTAGCCCTGATCCAGTTGGGCTTGTCGGCGGGCAGTGCATCCGACCGACCGAGTTTCGCTTCGGCCTCCCGACGTCTTGACCCCTTGCCGATCGCCGTTGAAGATGCGCCCGTGGAATCGGCGTCGGGCTCCGAGCGTCTCGAAAGCAGGCGCGGATTCGACCCGTGGCTCCGCGCTCGCATACTGGGGATCACGTGAAAGAGTTCTGGACCGGACTTTCGCTCACCGAGCTCATCGCGCTCCAGGATGAGATCAGTCGGCACATTCGTGCGAAGTTCGAGCGAAAGCTCGCGCTCGTGTTCACGGACGTCGTTGGTTCCACGGCGTATTTCAGCCGATTCGGCGACACCGCGGGCCGCGCGCTTTGTCAGCGGCACCTGAACATTTTGGACCGTGCCGTGGCGACATTGCAGGGGCGTGTGGTCGACACCGCGGGGGATGGCGCGTTCAGCGTGTTTCCGACCGTGGAGCGAGCGACCGAGGCCATGATCGCGCTGCAGCAGGGGATCTTGGGCGACAACCGAGAGGTCGGTGAAGATCACCGTCTCTCCGTTCGCGTAGGCATCCACTGGAACAACGTGCTGAGCGACGGAAAGATCGTCACGGGCGACGCCGTTCACGTCGCGGCGCGGGTGGCTTCCACGGCCGACGCGGGTGAGATTCATCTCTCGCAGGACGCCGTGTCTGCGCTCCCGCCGCACGTCCGAGTCAACACGCGATCCCTCGGTCCCCACCCGCTCAAAGGTGTGCCGGCTCCTTTGGATATCTTTCGGCTCGACTGGCTGGACCCGAACCTCTTCCCGCGGTTCATTCGCGTGAACGAGACCCAGCAAGAGTTGCTGCTGCCCGATCAGGACGTCGTCACCTTTGGGCGCCTTGCGGTCCATGAAGGAAAGCGAGCCAACGACGTGGTGCTGGCGCACCCCGACGAGGACTCCGCGCGGCGAATCGGTCGTTGGCACTTCAAAATCCGGCGAGCTCCGGACGGCCTGCTGCTCTCGCCCGTGTCACGCGCCCCAACGGTGGTGGACGGGCGTTCGGTCCAGCCGGGAGAAGAAGCGAGAGTGCGCTCCGGAAGTATCGTGAGAGTTTCGGACGTCCTGACTCTGACTTTCCACGCCGCGCAGGCGGATCAGTCCACACTCATCCTCGCCTAGTCCGGCGTCAGTTTCCTTCGATCGGGAGCCCCGGCTCGAGGAGCTCGATGTCCCGCTCGAGCACGACCAAGAAGAGCAACCCGTCGGGACCCGCTTGGTACGCGTGCTCCGAACCAGCTTCCATGACGGTGAGCTCACCGGGAGCGCTCGTCTGACCGGAGGTGAGGTCGAGCAGCGAGCCTTCCAGGATCAAGACCGACTCCTTGCCGGTGTGTCGGTGGAGCGGGAATCGAACGGATGGGCCCATGTAGACCAGGCCGGGGTAGGCTTCGGCGCAGGAGGGTCCGGCCTGGAAATGCAAGAACCGAAAGCCCGCCGTGTACCCCGTCGTCCAGCGATGGATCGAGGCGACCTCAGAGAGGAGCTCGACCGCGCGACCGCGCGACAAATCCACGAGCCTCATCACGTCGTCGATGACCGCCCCGAAGCGACGGATGACCGTCTCGTCTCGCGCCACGCTCTCGAAGAGTCGAACCTTGGTGGAAGGGAGCGGCAGGAGATTCGAAGGCGCGCGGCTCAGGAGGTCCAGCACCTCGAGCGCTTCGCGAAGCTCGTCGGGTGACGTACGCCTGAGCTCCTCGATCACGCGGCGGCGCTCACGCTCGTCGCGCGCGTCGAGGATGAGCTCGAAGGCGCGAGTCACGCCGTTTCTCCGAGTCCTCGTCGCAGCTTCGCGATCGCTCCGGCCGTGCGCGACTTCACGGTGCCGATGGGAATGCTGAGGGTGTTGGCGATCTCCGAGGAAGAGAGCCCGGAGTAGTAGCTCAGCAAGATCACCTCGCGTTGAGCCTCTGGCAGCTCGGCGAGGCGCTGTCGAACTTTGTCGCGGTCGAGATCGGCGTCCGCTCCGCCGTCGATGGTGAGGTCGCTCCCGCGCACGTCAGACCAGGATACGACGCGACGACGTGATGCGGATCGAAGGCGATCGAGCGCACGACTCCGTGTTCGAAGTGCGAGCCATGCTGCCACTGATCCTCGAGAGACATCGTAGTCGGCTGCGCTGCGCCAGACCTCGAGAAACACATCATGCAGGAGGTCTTCGGCTTCCTTGCGATCGCCGAGCAGCCTGACGCCGAGCGCCAGCATCGACGGCGCAAATTTGTCATACAGCTGCGAAAGAGCTGCGTGGTCGCCGCTTGCGAGCCGGTGAATCAGCTCGGCATCCCCTTCGGCGTCGCTCACGGCGGCAGCCTACCTCAAGCTAGGGGTTCAAAGCAGGACCCAGTGGAGTAGATTTCTGGCGTGTCGTTCGTTCGAGCGGCCGTGGTGTTTTACGCGGTCATGTTCGGTGCTGCTCTGATCGTCGGGAAAGCTCGCGGCGTTCCCCTGTTCTTCGATCCGGCTCGATCGAGCGTTCGACTGGTCTGGCTTGGGCTTGTGGCAGGCTCAGCGTTCGGCGGCGTCGTTGCCTTGCTCACCAGGAAGCTCCACGGGCGGTCGCGGGGCCTCGATGAGCTGTTTGGGCACTTCGCGAAAACGATAGGGCCGGTAGGTTGGCGCGAGGCGTTCGTGTTGGCCTCGACGAGCGCGGTTGCAGAGGAAGCCCTGTTTCGCGGCGCCATCCAGCCAGCTATCGGACTGATGTGGGCGTCAATCGTGTTTGGGCTTGTCCACATTCCGCCTAGAGTTTCGCTCGTGACCTGGACGGCCTTTGCACTCGGCGTCGGGTTCGCGCTCGGTTGGCTCGCGGATCGCACGGGAAATCTCGCGGGGCCGATCGCTGCCCACTTCGTGATGAATCTATTCAACCTCGAGCTCGCCGGCCGCGTCGCCAAGGGGGCCGCATGAACCCTCCGCGCGAAGCCCGTCATCGCATCGGCGCGGTGGCCTCCCTCACTGGCCTGTCCACCCATGCGATCCGTGCATGGGAGCGACGTTATGGCGCGGTCGAGCCCGTGCGAACGCCGGCGGGCGACCGTTTGTACTCGGACGATGACGTCGCCCGATTGGGGCTCATGGGGACGCTCACGAAGCTCGGCCATGGGATCCGAGAGATCGCGCGTCTGTCGATCGACGAGCTGCGCTCCCTCACCGAGCGTCACGACAACCTCGAGCGAAAGCGCGCCTCCGACGAATCCGCGCTCGCAAAGCTCGTCGCCGCTTTGGATGTCGCCGCGCTGTCTCGCGGGATCCGCGCGCGAGCCTTGGAGCTCAATGCACGCGAGCTCGTGATGGATGTCTTGATCCCGCTCTTGCAGCAGGTCGGGACGGAGTGGGAGGTCGGCCGACTTGGGCCGCGCCACGAGCACATGACCACCGCGATCGTTCGACAGCGACTCGACGGCATCATCTCGGGCGCCGATCCGGGCCCGGACGCGAAGGTCGCGATCGCCAGCACGCTGAGCGGTGAGCTCCACGAGGTCGGCGCGTTGGCCGGTCTCGCGCTCGCGGCGATCCGCGGATTTCGCGTCGTCTACCTCGGACCGAACCTGCCTGCGTTCGAGATCGCGGAGACCGCGATCTACACGAACGCGAGCCTCGTCTTGATCTCTGCGTTGAGCGGCGCGGCACCTGCCATCCTGGAGCTCCGACGGGCGCTGCCCGAACCGATCGCGCTGATCGTCGGGGGCCCCGGCGCGAGCGGCGTCGAGGCATGGCCAGACGGCCCGCGCATGGAGTCCCTCGACGAGCTCGAGCAGTGGCTGCTCGAACAATCCCCCAAGCGATGAGCGCTGGAAGTGCGGGCGCGATTGCTCGATGCTGAGGGCCGGTGCGAGTCATCAGCCTCAACGTGAACGGGATCCGCTCGGCGTGTGAGAAGGGGCTTTGGTCGTGGCTCACTCGGCAGAACGCCGACGTCATCTGCCTTCAAGAGCTGCGTGCGCATCCGGAACAGCTCCCCGAACAGCTCACCCGGTCGCGCGGCTACCACACGCACTTTCTCCATGCGGACCGCCGAGGCTACAGCGGCGTGGCTGTGCTGACGCGGGAGAGACCGTCGTCGGTGCAGCGCGGGCTAGGCTGGGCCGACGTCGATTCGGAAGCGCGTTATTTGCGAGTCGATTTCGAGCGGCTCGCGGTCGCGTCGATCTACGTACCTTCGGGATCGAGCGGGGAGGAGCGCCAAGGGTTCAAGATGAAGTTCTTGGATCGGTTGGCGCCGTTTCTGACGGAGCTCAAGCGAGAGGGGAAGGAAGCGATCGTCGCCGGCGACTTCAACGTCGCGCACACGAAGCTCGATCTCGCGAACTGGCGAGGGAACCAGAAGAACTCCGGCTTCCTCCCCGAAGAACGCGCCTTTTTGGATCGGCTCTACGGAGAGCTCGGCTGGGTCGATGCGTTCCGGGTCGTGCAGAAAGAGCCAGGGCACTACACGTGGTGGTCCAATCGCGGTCGAGCGTGGGACAAGAACGTGGGCTGGCGGCTCGATCTTCAAGTCGTGACGCCGGGATTGGAAGAGCGGGTCCAAGCTGCCACGATCTACACTCGCAAACGATTCTCCGATCACGCTCCGCTCGTGATCGACTATCGGATCGACCCGTGAGCGTTCGGGAGCGCGTCGCAGATCCGCGGTTCTGGCCGATCCGCTCCACGATCCTCGAACGGTTCGGCGACGCCGACGAAGCTCCTCCGCCGGTCGGGTCCTGGGGAGCGAGGCTCGACGGCCTGACACTCCCGGTGTCCTTTGCGCCGCAGCCTCCGCGCAATCGACGCCAGAAGTACGCGAGCCGCACCTACTACCAACGCATCGTGCTCGAGCGAGTGGTGCCGAGCCGCGAAGGCAACTGGCACGACTTCTTCAACATGCTCGTGTGGACGACCTTTCCGAGGGCGAAGCTCGCGATTCATTCGCGCGAGCTCGAGCTCCTCGAGGAGCACCTCGACGCTCCGGGTCGAACGAACGCGGAGGACACTCTCTCCCTGCTAGACGAAGGCGGCGCCGTGGCGCTCGTCGATGGCGAAGAGGCAAAGGAAGCGCTAGAGCGCGAGGACGGAGCCGCGATTTCGCGCTGCGCGGAGCGACGAGCTTGCCGCGTCGCGATCATCGGCCACGCGATCTACGAGCACCTGTGGCTCCGGCAAATGAACGTGTTCGCGATGCTCGCGCCGCTACGAGGCAGCGTGCCCGAACGGAGCGAGCTCGTGTCGAAGGCGTTCGACGAGCTCCTGGCAGAGGCGATCGGCGGCCGAACGTTTTCGTTGGAGTCCAAACGATACGGGCGGCTGAGCTTGGACGGACTCCTGGGAGCGCAGGCATCTTGCCTTCGCGGACTCCTGGGAGCGCAGGCATCTTGCCTGCGCCTAAGCTTCGCGGACGAACTGGGAAGGGAGGGCCAGGCCAGGCTACTCAGCACTACTGTGTCAGATTCGTAGTCCTCGAAATCCTTCGAGCACGAGCACGAGCACGAAGGCTTTCGAGCATTCGAACGAAGTTCACTCTTGTCCCTTTGAGCACTCGACAATCGTGCTCGTGCTCGTGCTCGTTCGTGCTCGTGCTTGTGCTCGCGCTCGTTCGTGCTCGTGCTCGTTCGTGCTCGTGCTCGTGCTCGTGCTCGAAAAACGTACGGGACTTCGTTGTGTTAGACGGGCTCCGTGCAATGGAGCCGCAGGCAAGATGCCTGCGGTCCCAGGCAAAGATTGATTTCAATCTTCGGAGAGCGGCAGGCCTTCGATCGCCTGGAGCATCGGGCCTTCGAGGATCTCGTCGAACTGGACGCCGATCGATCCGGAGTCGACGTCGACGCGCAACACCGTACCGGTGATGGCGTAGGTCGCGAGCTTGCCGCACAAGATCCACGCGGTCTCTCCGCGGACGACGCTCGTGCCGGGCTCGAGCTCGAGGCCCATCCCGTGGGGCGAGACGTCGCGAACCATGGCGACGTGCGTGGTCGATCCCAGGTGAACCTGCGCGGGTTCTCCGACAAGGCGACGGGCTGAACGCCGGTCCTCCCGACCCATTCGTCGACACTACTCCAAAGCGAGCACAGCGGACCTCGGTTCTTTGGCAAGGCACGACGAACGCGCGATGATGGCTGACGCATGGTCCAGGCCGAGACGTACCCTCTGCGGTTCGGCCCGTTCACCCTCCTGCGGCTCTTGGGCGCCGGAGGAATGGGAAAGGCTTACTTGGCTCGCCATCCTGGATGGCCCGGCCTGCTCGTCGTCAAGCGCATGCACGCGCACTTCCTCGAGGACAAGACGAGCTTCAAGCGCTTCGTACACGAGGCCAAGGTCGCCAGCTTCGTGCGGCACCCTTCCGTCGCCGCGATGGTGGCCATGGGCACCACGGGCAAGGAGCCGTTCTTCGCCACCGAGTACGTCTTCGGCCTCGCGGGCATCGAGATCTTGGATTCGCTCGTGAAGGTCCGAGCGCGCGCGCCTCTGGCAGTAGGCCTGTATCTCTGCCTGGACCTTCTGAAAGGAGTGGAAGCGATTCACGACGCGGTCGACACGGAGACCGGCGAGCCCCTGGGCCTCATTCACCGCGACGTCGGCATGCGCAACGTCCTCGTGGGCTTCGACGGAGGCTTGCGCATCATCGATCTCGGGCTCGGAAAGTCGATGTTGGCCGACTGGCACACCGCGACCAACGTGATCGCCGGGTCGCCGGACTACATGCCTCCGGAGCAAGCGGTCGGAAAGCGAGTGGACCGGCGAGCGGATGTCTACGCCACCGCGGTCGTCGCCTGGGAGATCCTGACCGGCAAGAAGAGGATCGACGAAGCCAACCTGGCTCGTCGCATCGCGCGAGCCGTTCAAGCGCGACCGGAGCCGCTGTCCGAACATTGCCCCGAAGCCTCCAAGGAGCTCGAGGCCGCGCTCATGGAAGCGATGGCCTCCGACGCGGAAGATCGAATGCCGCAGATCAAGGGGCTCCTCGAAGCTGTCGAGCGTGAGCTCGTTCGCGTCGCTCCGAGCACGCAGCGCGCTGACGTGGTGGCCTGGCTCGACGAGGCCTTCGGCGAGATCAAAACCCAACGAAGCCGGGAGCTCGCCGATGTCAGCACGCCCTCCGACGAAGACGAGACCGAGGAGCCTGGTGATCAAACCCAGATCCTCGCAGCCCAGCCGGCGATCTTCCAACGCGCGCCGGGCGCGAGCCGGCCGATGAGCCATGATCTGTCCGCATCGGCACCCAAACCCGAAGCGATGGGAGCGCTCGCTGGTGCGCTCGAGAAGCTCCAACAGCTGGGAGCTCGCGTTCGGTCCGCGCTCGTCGAAGTCTGGCGCGAGCTACGGGCGCAACGGAGCGCGACGCAAGCGGCGTTCCTGTCGATGTTCGCGTTGGTGGTGGTGCTGTTCGGTGCGGTCGTGCTCGGACCCTCTGACCAGCCTTCACCGAGGCCGGTCGAACGCCCACGGATCGTGGTGAAGGACGAGCCGCCGCCGCCCCCTCCGCCGCCCCCTCCGCCGACACCTACGGTCGAAGCGACGCCAATCGAAGCGCCAATCGAGACGCCGACCGAAGCGCCGACCGACCTCGACGCCGCGCTCGAGCCGCCCCTGGTGGCGCCAGGCTCGCCCGTCGCACCGGACCTCGCGGCGCAGAAGCGCTCACTCTCCGAGCGAATGAAACGGCTCCGGCGCGTTCGATTCGACGTCGACTTTCAACGTCAGCTCACGCGCTTGGGGCAGCAGCTCACCCGCGCCAAGACGACCGCGGAGCTCGACGAGATCGCGGGCAAGCTCCGACGACTCGAACGGATGTGAACGAAGCCTACAGCGCGCTGACCGCGAGCTTCGCGAGCTCGATGGCTCGGTTCGGGAAGATGCCCAACAGCAGCACGCCGAACGCCGCCAAGCCGACGCCGATCATGACCGCTCTGGACTGATTCGCCGAGGGGAGCGGCCCAGGGTCTGGCACTTCCCGCATGTAGAACGATACGACGACTCGCAGGTAGTAATAGACGCTCACGATCGATCCGACGACACCGACGATCACCAGGCCGGTCTCACCTGCGGCGAGCGCGCTCTTGAACAAGTAAAGCTTCCCCACGAAGCCGCCGGTCGGAGGCATGCCCGCAAGCGCAACCATGAAGAGCGCCATGGCGATCCCCATCGCAGGATGTTGGTAGCCCATGCCAGAGAACGCCCCGAAGCGCTCCGATTCGGGGCCGCCCTCTTTGCGCTCGAGGAACGCGAGCACTCCGAACGCGCCCAACGTCATGAACGCATAGGCTCCCAAATAGAAGATCAACGCAGACGCAGCCTCGGCGTGGCCCAGACCGATCGCGACGATCCCGATCATCGCATAGCCCGCGTGGCTGATCGACGAGTACGCCAGCATGCGCTTCACGTTGCGCTGCACCGCCGCCATCACGTTGCCTCCCAAGATCGTGAGCACCGTGAGGACGCGCAGGAGCTCCATCCATTGGGCGTCGGCGGCCTTCCCGTCTGGGCTGAGGCCGACGCCGACGACTCGCGCGAGGCTCACCAGCGCCGCCGCTTTGACACCGACGGCCATGAAACCGGTGATGGGGGTCGGCGCCCCTTCATAGACATCCGGCGCCCAAACGTGGAACGGCACCGCCGCGACCTTGAAGCCGAAGCCGATCAAGAGGAGCACGATGCCGAACAGAAGCATCGGCTGCTCCGCGAGCGGCTCCTTGGTGAAGGTAGCGATGCGATCGTAGCTGACGCTCTGCGTGGAGCCGTAGACGAACGCGATCCCGAAGAGCAGGAAGCCCGTCGCGAACGCGCCGATCAAGAAATACTTGAGCGATGCCTCGGGCGATCGCACGTCGTTCTTGCGCAAGCCCGTGAGCACATAGACGCAGATCGACATGACCTCGAGCCCGAGGAACAAGGTGATCAAGTCGGCAGCCATCACCATGACCATCATCCCCACCGCGGAGAACAGGATCAGCGCGTAGTACTCGCCGGACGCGCATCGCGCGCGCTCTACGTAGCCAGGTGACAAGAGGCAGGAGATGAGCGCTGCCGCCATCACGACCGCGGACGAGTACTGGGCGAGCGCGTCGAGCTTCAGCGCGGCGGTGCCGGTGCGGTCTACGAAGAGCGATCGCGCGGGCTCGTCGATGGCGCCGACGGTGAGGTACAGCGCGGCGGCGCAACTGGCGACCGACAGGTAGGCGGCCCAGCCGCGGTCCTTTCCGCGGCTGAAGACCTCGAGGAGCAACAGGCCGAGCGCCGTCCCGAGCAGCACCCACATGGGGCCGAGCGCGACGAGGTCATTGAGCTCGAGCTTCATGGCCCGCCTCCTGGCACTTCGGACGGAGCGACGCGTTCGATGCGAATCGGGCCGTCGCCGGTCACGGGTCCGCCCGTCACGGGTCCGCCGCGCATGAGCTTCTGCCGCAGATCGTTCGGCGCGACCTTGAGCTGGGGGCGAATCTCACCGCCGATCACGGGCACGGCCGACGCGATGCGTTTGGCGCCAAAGTCGGGCTTGTACTCGCGCCCGGTGCCCCGCTTGTGTACGGACTCCACGAAGGCCTTGGCCGAGGGTTGGATCGTGTCGATCAATCGACCCGGCGCGACGCCGAGGACCAACATCAGAACGACGAGCGGGAGCATCACGACGACCTCGCGCAGCCCCATGTCCTCGAGCTTCTCGTTGGCCGGATTTTGAAGGGGCCCAAAGAGCACCTTCTGGACCATCCACAACAGGTAGACGGCCGCCAAGATCACACCGGTCGCCGCGAAAAACGTCTGCATGTGCGCCAGCTGGATCGTGCCGAGGCCCGGGATCGCGACCTGCGCATTCAGCGGGAAGCCGCTGGTGAAGGTCCCGAGCAGAATGAGGAACTCACCCGGAAATCCTGAAAGCGCCGGGAGGCCAGCGCTCGCGAGCGCGGTGAACACGAAGAAGAAAGTGAAGGTCGGGACCTTCCGTGCGATGCCGCCGTAGTCCGCGAGCAGACGCGTGTGCCTGCGCTCGTACAACACGCCCACGAGGAGAAAGAGACCGCCCGTCGAAAGGCCATGGGCGACCATCTGGTAGACCGAGCCGCTCACGCCCTCGACGGTCATCGCGGTCACGCCGAGCACGCAGAAGCCCAGGTGGCTCACGGACGAATACGCCACGAGCTTCTTCATGTCGGGCTGAACCCACGCAGCGACGGCGCCGTACATGATCCCGGCGACGGCGAGCCACGCGATCAGCGGAGAGGCGTCGAGCGCGGCCTGCGGGAACAGCGGATAGGCGAAGCGGATGAAGCCGTACACGCCGAGCTTCAGCAACACGCCGGCGAGGATGACGGATCCCGGCGTGGGCGCTTCGGTATGCGCGTCGGGCAGCCACGTGTGGACTGGAAACATCGGGACCTTGATCGCAAAAGCGAGCGCAAAGGCCGCGAAGAGCCACTTCTGCGTGGAGGCCGCGAAGGATTGTTTCAAAGCCGCGTCGAGGCTGAAGTCCCAGCTACCGTTCGCCTGCTGCGCCACGTAGAGGATCGCGACGAGCATCAGGATCGATCCGGCGAAGGTGAAGAGGAAGAACTTCACCGCGGCGAAGATGCGTCGCTTTCCTCCCCAAATTCCAATGAGGAGGTACATCGGGATCAGCATCGCTTCCCAAAAGACGTAGAACAGGAACAGGTCGAGGGCGGCGAACGCGCCGAGCATGCCGCTCTCGAGCGCGCACATCGCGATCACGAACTCACGAACGCGCGTCGTGATCGACGACCAGGCACCGAGCAGAGTCACCGGCATCAAGAAGGTCGTGAGCAAGACGAGCGGGAGCGACACGCCGTCGAGGCCGGTTTGATATCGAATGCCGAAGCTCGGGATCCACTCGGCGCTCACGCCGAGCTGCATGGCTGAGCTTCGGAGATCGAAACGCATGAGCAATCCGAGCGACAAGCAGAAGGTCGCCAGGGTGATCGCGATGGCCGCGGCCTTGAGGTTGGTTTCTTCCTCTTTCGGCAAAAACGCGAGCAGCAGCGCGCCGATCGCCGGCAGGAAGATGACGGCTGAAAGCAGATCCGGCATCGGCTCGCGCGGTGGGTACTACGGAGCGTCTGGGTCGTCAACGAAGCGTGTCTGTTTGTTGGCGAAGGACTTTGGCCGAGGCCTCGCAGACGTCGAGCCCGCTTGTTCTGTTGCGGGACGCCCTCCGCGGTGCGTAGGTACGCGGCGTGCGACGGACCGACCCGCGACGGACAGACCAGCGACGGCCGCCGGAAGGACCCGCCCGGCCGCGGATGGCCGTGCCGAAGATGGGATATCTGGTGCGGTCCGGCCGCGAAGGCCTGCTCCTCGGGGAGCTTGCGCCCGAGCGACACGCGCGCCAGGCCGGCTCGGGTTTCGTCGTCGCCGACGGACGCCCGAAAGACGCCGAGGCGCGCCACCTCGAGCCGGTGTTCGCGCGGCAGATCGTGCTGCTCGAGGGCCCTCCGATCGAAGCAGACACGGAGGCCATCGCGGAGCGCCTGGCGAGCCTCGTTCCGGCTCAACCATGGACCATCGTCGTCATGGTGCCCGACGGCGGCGTTCCGCGGGACCCGCGCCGCCGGATCGCGGATCGCATCGACGAGGAGGTCGGCGCCGCTCTTCAGGCGCGAATCGGGAGCGAGGCCGCCGCGGCCTTCACCGACGAGCTCGAGGACGCCGCGTGGGTCCTCCAAGTGGTCGTCGTGACCCGCTCCGAGATCGCCGTCGGCCTCGCGCGGAGGTCGGAGCTCTTTCACCCGATCGCCGCGTCGAGGCGCAAGAATCGACGAGCCGCTCGACTCGAGGATGCGTTCGCGCTCGCCGGCGTCACGCCGGACCCAGGCGAAGAGGTCGTCGAGCTCGGAGGCCGCGGGAGCTGGGCGATCCACGCCACGACCTACGGCGCCAAGGTCCTCGCGGTGGGCGCGCGGGGCGCCCCGGAGGTCCCGGTCGAGCCGTCGAACCCCTTCGAGTTCGCCGCGACGCAGACCTGGGATTGGGTGCTGATCGACATGCCACGGCGCGCCCTCGAGGTCGCCAGGCTCCTCGGAAAGTGGGGGCGCCGAGCCTGGGCTCGGCAGGTCATCGCGAGCCTGCGCTTGCCCGATCGAGACCCGCTCGCCACGATTCGAGAAGCGCGCGAGATCCTCGAGGAGGCGGGTTGGAGAGGGATCCACATCCGACAGCTCCCGGCCGACGCCGACGAGGTCACGCTCACCGCGTGGCTCGACCCCAAGCTCGCGGCCCGGGGCCCGAGGGAACCTTTTGGAGCTCGAATGAAAGCCAAGCGTGAGCTTCGGGAGTCGCTCGAGGCCCGTCGCCATTGGCTCGACGCGAAGCGGGAGCGCAAGCGCAAGAGCCGCGCGAAGGCCCTGGAGGAATAGGCGGCCACGATCCAAACCCCGCCGTGGGTCCGCGATCGGGTAGGATGCGCCTGTGCCGAAGCTCCCCTGGGCGGTCGTCCTCACGCTGACCCTCCTGCCGGATCTCGCGCGCGCAGATGCGCGGGAACTCGGCGACCTTTGCTGGCTCGCGCCCAAGCTCGACAAACGCAGGCAAGACCGCGAGAAGCTCTCCGTCGCCATCGAACGCGCGGCCGGGAACACCGCTCCGGACGACGTGGACTACGCCTTCCGATACATCCGCGCTGGCCATGAAGAAGAGGACGCGGCGGGCGCGCGGTGCTTTGCGGTCCTGCATTTCTCCGAAGCCAGCGGCAAGGTCACGGTGAGCGCTCGTCGGGTCACCGAGGTCAAGCCGGTGTTCGAGAGCCAGCTCAAAGGAACGCTCGTGGCCTTGACCGACGCGCTCCTCGAGCCCGTGTTGACCGACGTTTGGCAGAAGCTCGCACCTCCTCCGCCGCCCGTGGTCGCGGTAGCGCCCGAGCCTCCCCCACCCGAGCGCAAACAAGCGCCTCAGAAGGCGGATGAGTTTCAAGACCCCGAGCTGTTGCGCGAGGCGCCGATCGCGTCCGCTCCGGTCCGCGCATCGGCGAGGACGTTGGCCCTCGCGGTCGCGGCAGGGTTGGCGTCCCGCGAGCTCGTCGACTCGCCTGGGTCGCCGATCTCCGGCTCGCCGCTCCTCGCGATCGGCGTCGACGCGGGGCTGCGCTTCGATCGGCTCGCTCGTATCGAAGGCCACGAGCTCGAGGCGAGGCTGGGCTATCGACGCAGCCTCGCCACCGGCAAGCGCGGCGACTTCACCGTCTCCATCGACGCGGATCGGTTCGATGCCACGACCTTTTGGCGTTATGTCTTGGGCGGCAAGGCTCCGAGCGTCGGGCTCGGCCTCGGGTACGAGATGTTGCGCTTCGAGCTCGGCGAGAGATCGGAGGCGCTCTCGGTGCGCTGGGGCGTGCTGCGCGTGGGGCCGAGCCTTCGGGAAGACCTTGGCGCCGTAGGTCCAGGGGAGCTCGAGCTGGAGCTCGCCTTCCTCGTCCGGGTCGCTCCAGGCGCGGAGGGCGGAGAGGCCAGCCCAGGCTTCGACGTCGGCCTCGACGCCCGTTACCAACTGGGAGCTCCATTCGTGCGACTGGCTGGCCGCTATACGAGTCAGTCCGCGGAAGTTTCAGGTCAAAGTATCGGTGAGTCCGTCGTGGATCTCGACCTCGCCGTGGGAGTCGCGCTGTGAAGAACACATGGTTCACATGCTCCTTGATCGCGTTGAGCTTGGCCCTTCTGCCTCAGAGCGCCCACGCGCAGTGTGACGACCTCGATCGTGACTCGGACGGGCGCTCCTGCGCCTCCGGCGACTGCAACGACCTCGACAATTCGATGTATCCGGGCGCGCCGGAGCTTTGCGACGCTAAAGACAACGACTGTGACAACACGGTCGACAACCCGCCCGACGACGACTCGGACGGCTTCGACGAGTGCCATGGCGACTGCGACGACACGAACCCCAACCGCGCTCCGAACAAGACCGAGATCTGCAACGGCTTCGACGACGACTGTGACGGCCTGACCAACGAGAACGCCTCCGGCAACCCCATCACGCGCAGTTGTTACACAGGACCGGGCGGCACCAACAACGTCGGGCTCTGTCACGGCGGCACCGAGACCTGCGGTCCGACGGGCTGGAGCGGCGCGTGCGCGGGCCAGGTCGTTCCGGCCGCCGAGCTCTGCGACGCGCCCGACCAAGACTGCGACGGCAACGGCTACAACGGCCTGCCCGACTCGGACGGGGACGCCGTCCCGAACTGTCTCGACTGCGCGCCGAACGACAACGCGGCCTACCCCGCGTTCGGCGGCAACCCAGCGGCCACGGAAGTTTGTGACGCGGTCGATAACGACTGCGACGGACAGACCAACGAGAACGCCTCCGGCAACCCG
>CAYXDO010000040.1:66080-73860 GCA_964463485.1 uncultured Myxococcales bacterium
CGCGGTCGATAACGACTGCGACGGACAGACCAACGAGAACGCCTCCGGCAACCCGATGACACGCAGTTGCTACACGGGACCAGGCGGGACCAACAACGTCGGCCCCTGTCACGGCGGCACAGAGACGTGCGGCGCGACGGGCTGGAGCGGCACCTGCGCGGGCCAAGTCACTCCGATCGCCGAGCTCTGCGACGCGATCGATCAAGACTGCGACGGCAACGGCTGGAACGGCTTCCCGGACAGCGACTCGGACCAGGTCCCCAACTGCGCGGACTGCGCGCCGAACAACAACACGGCCTATCCCGCGTTCGGCGGCCGACCCGCGGGCACGGAGGTCTGCGACGCCGTCGACAACGACTGCGACGGACAGACCAACGAGAACGCCTCCGGCAACCCGCTCACGCGAAGCTGCTACACGGGCCCTGTAGGCACCAACAACGTGGGCTTGTGTCGCGGAGGCACGGAGACCTGCGGCGCAACCGGTTGGAACGGCACCTGCGCCGGCGAGGTCACGCCGAGCGCCGAGCTCTGCGACGCACCCGACCAAGACTGCGACGGCAACGGCTACAACGGCCTGCCCGACTCCGACGCCGACTTGGTGCCCAACTGTCTCGACTGCTTGCCCAACAACGGCGCGGCCTATCCGGCCTTCGGAGGCCGACCTGCAGCCACCGAGATCTGCGACACGGTCGACAACGACTGCGACGGTCAAACCAACGAAGATGGGTCTGGCAACCCGCTGTCTCGAGGCTGCTATACGGGCCCCGGGGGAACGGCCAACGTCGGCCTTTGCCACGGCGGCACCGAGGCCTGCGGCGCGACCGGCTGGAGCGGCACCTGCGCCGGCCAAGTCACGCCCACCACCGAGCTCTGCGACGCCCCGGATCAGGACTGCAACGGCAACGGCTACAACGGCTTCCCCAACACGGACGGTGATCCGGTGCCGGACTGCGCGGACTGTCAGCCCACCGATCCCGCCGCCTATCCAGGCGCCACCGAGATCTGCGACGCGATCGACAACGACTGCGACGGCCTCCTCAACGAGCGTAACGCCGCCGGCAACCCGCTCCGGCGTGACTGCTACACCGGCACTCCGGGGACGAACAACGTGGGCCTGTGCCACGGCGGCCTCGAGAACTGCGGCACCACGGGCTGGTCGGGCATTTGTTCGGGCCAAGTCACACCCTCCGCCGAGCTCTGCGATCCCACGGACCAAGACTGCGACGGCAACGGGTACAACGGCTTCCCGGACGGAGACGGAGACGGCGTCCGCGCCTGCGAAGGAGACTGCGACGACACCGACCCGCAGATCGCGCCGGGCCGACCCGAACGCTGCAACGGCGAGGACGACGACTGCGACCTCCGCGTCGACGAGCGCAACGACGCTGGCGACCCGCTCGAGCGCAGCTGCTATACGGGACCCGGCGGCACCAACGGAGTCGGAATCTGCACGGGCGGCACCGAGTCGTGCCTCACCGGCGCTTGGTCCGGCAACTGCGTCGGCCAAGTCACTCCGCAAACCGAGCTGTGCGACGACGCGGACCAAGACTGCGGCGGCGGCGGCTACAACGGCCTGCCCGATGGAGACAGCGACGGCGTCCCCGACTGCTTGGACTGCGCCCCAGCCGATCCCCGCGCGTTCCCCGCCTTCCAGGCTCGCCCGGCCGCGACCGAGGTCTGCGACGGCGTCGACAACGACTGCGACACTCGGACCGACGAGCGCAACGACGCCGGCGCTCCGCTTCGTCAGTCCTGCTACAGCGCGGACCCGAACACGGTGGGCCGAGGGCCTTGTCGAGCCGGACAGGTCGATTGTTCGAACGGGACCTTCGACCCGGCGAACTGCGTGGGCGAGGTCGTGCCGGTCCCCGAGAGCTGCAACGATCTCGACGACGACTGTGACGGATCACGAGACGAGGACTTCGATCTCGATGTCGATACCTTCAAGAGCTGCGGCCCGGCGGCGGACTGCGACGATGACGACCCGACGATCCATCCAGGAGCGACCGAGGCCTGCAACGGCGCGGACGATGATTGCGACAGCTCCACGGACGAAGACGCCGCGGGCAGACCGCTCGCGCGACCTTGTTACACAGGACCCTCGGCCACCGAAGGCGTCGGCCTCTGCGCGCCTGGCCACAACGAGTGCCTCGGCGCAGCGGGCTTCGGCTCGGTGTGTGTGGACGAAGTCACCCCCGCGAGCGGCGACGATTGCGACACCTTCGACAACGACTGCAACGGCCAAACCGACGAAGGCTTCGATGTCGACCAGGACGGCGTCAGCACGTGCGCAGGCGACTGCGACGACGCTCGCGCCGACGTGAACCCGGCTGCGCTCGAGGTCTGTAACGGAATCGACGACGACTGCGACGGCACGCGCGACGGCAACGAGACCAACTGCTACGACGGCCCCGTCGGCACAGCCACCGTGGGTGCGTGCCATCCCGGCCGCCGAACCTGCATCGACGGCGTTCCGCAAGGCGACTGCGTCGACCAGCAGCTCCCCGCGGTCGAGGTCTGCGACCAGATCGACAACGACTGCGACGGGGAGACCGACGAAGGCTTCGACGAGGACGCCGACGGCGTCTCCGTTTGCGACGGCGATTGCGACGATCAGGATCCGTTCCGCGCTCCGGGCTTCCTAGAGCGGTGTGACTGTGCGGACAACGACTGCGACGCCGGCATCGACGAGGACGGAAGCGGCGGCTCGGTCTGTGAGCTCGGCGCGTGCCACGACTTCGACGCGGATGGGTTCACCAACTGCGAAGGCGACTGCAACGACTTCGCGCCCAAGACCTACCCCGGCGCACCGGAGCTCTGCGGCGACGAGCTCGACAACGACTGCGACAGGCGGATCGACGAAGACGTCGACGAAGACGCCGACGGCGTCACGACCTGCGAGGGCGACTGCGACGACCGATTCTCGGCCGTCAGACCAGGGGCCGCCGAGGTGTGCGACGGCTTCGACAACGACTGCAATGGCATCGTCGACGAGGGCTACGACCAAGACGGCGATCGCGCGACGACCTGCGCGGGCGACTGCGACGACAACGACGTGACCAGGAGCCCCTTCAGACGAGAGGTCTGCGGCAACGACAAAGACGATGATTGCGACGGCCTGGTCGACCCCGACGTCGACTTCGACGCCGACGGAAGCTCGACGTGCAGCGGCGACTGCAACGACTTCAACTCCGTCGTCTATCCAGGTGCGCCGGAGATCTGCGACGGGCACGACAACGACTGCAACAACCGCGTCGACGAAGGTTTCGATCTCGACGCGGACGGCTTCGTCACGTGCTTGGGCGATTGCGACGACACGCGCTCGGACGTGAACCCCTTCGAAGGCGAGCGCGTCAACGGGATCGACGACGATTGCGATAGCTCGATCGATGAAGGCAACGTGGACAACGACGGTGACGGCTTCACGTACCTGTGCGGTGACTGCAACGACGGTGATGGAGACGTGAACCCGCACGCGCTCGAGTCGTGCAACGCGCGCGACGACGACTGCGACGGGTCGATCGACTTCGCCACGAACGGCGCGTCGGTGTGCGGCGCATGTAACGACTTCGATCGTGACGGCATCGAAGACTGCGCGGGCGATTGCGACGACACCAACGCCTCGATCGCGCCTGGCGCCGTCGAGAGCTGCAACGGAGCGGACGATGACTGCGACGGCACCACTGATCTCGATCCGCAGAGCGGCGACAACCTCTGTCTGGTGGCGCTCGACGCTGGTACCTCGCCCGACGGGGCGACGAACCCCGACGCCGAGCCTTCTCTAGACGACGCGTCCGTCGCGTCCGACGCCGGGATCGGTGCCGACGTCGGAGCTCTGCAGGAAGCGGTTCAAGTGTCGTGTGGCTGCGGATCGAGTGAGGCTCGCTCGAGCTGGTGGGTGACTGGGCTGGCCCTCGCGCTCGCCTTCGCGCTTCGGAGGAGACGGTCGTGAAACGGTTCCTCGTCCTCTTGCTGCCCCTCGCCTGCACCCGACTCGAAGTCTCAGGGGCTCCGACCGAAAACGACGGCGGACCCGGCGACACCTCGACGCCCGACCTCGGCCCGCTCGACGCTGGCGAGCGGCCCGATCGCGAGCTTTTGGACCTAGGCCCTCCGGTGGACACCGGGCCCGGCGACACGGGCCCGCTCACCGAAGGCCCTTGCCGACTCTCGGAGGGCGACCGCGTGCGTGCGGTCGAGCTTCCCGGACGTCGTTTCTCCCTGGCCGTGCACGTCGACATGGAGACGAGCGACACCCCTGACCTCGACGGCCTCGCCCTCGACGGCTACGGCGTCAGCGGGTTCGCGCTCCGAACGGCGCTGCCTCCGGGCGTCGATCCGGCCACGCCTTCCTCGGCCAGCCGTTACATCGACCTCATCGTCGATCCTCTCTCGCGAGGGGTGATTCCGGGCGTCATCGGCGTCGCCACGCGCGTCGACGAGACGTTGAAGCAAGCGTTCGATCATCGCGGATTCTTTGCAGCTCGAACGGTTCGTCGAGTCGCCATGGGCAACGACGTCTTCCTGTCGCGGGTCCGCGCGGGCCTGCTCGCGGCGATGTCCGGCTCACCGGTCGGAGCGCTCGCTTCCTTGCCGGTGCCTCCGAACGAAGCTCCGGTTCGTGAGTTCACCCTGGCCGCGTTCGTCGAGTCCGACGATGGCTTGCCTGGAGCCAACGTGGTCCTCGCGCTCTCCCCCACGTCCAGCGTGTCGTCGGATTTGAACGAGCGGCGCGACGCGATCATGTCCGACCTCTCGAACGGAACTCACGTAGGCCCGGCCAATCCGAGACTCGGGATCGCCTGTGAGACTTCGACGGTGAGTCCGATTCAGGTCGACTTCATCTGGGTCGTCGACAACTCGGCCTCCATGCAAGAGGAGCAGCAGGCGCTCGCCCAAGCGGCTGAGTCCTTCTTCGACTCATTGGCGCGAACCAACCTCGACTTCCGGCTGGGTGTGATTTCGACGGACGGTGAGGCCCTTCGCGGCGGGAGCTTCACCAGCGACCTCGGTGAGTTCCGAAGCAGAGTGCAAGTCGGCATCAACGGGAACGGCCGCGAGCAGGGCCTAGAGTTCGCGGCGCGAGCCCTGGTCCGCGCCCGGACCGCGTCCGCCGCGGAGGAGCGGCTACGGCCCCAAGCAGTTCCTGTCGTGGTGTTCTACAGCGACGAAGACTCGACCAACCTATCGGACGTCGATCAGTACGCCGCCAGACTCAGCAGCGAAGGAGCGCTCGCGTTCGCCATCGTCGGACCCCGCCCGCGAGGGTGCCTCGCGGTGGGCCGAGGTGCGGCGAGAGTGGGAGAGAGTTACATCAGGGTCGCCGAGCGACTCGGCGGAACGACCGCGTCGGTGTGCAGCGAAGATCTCTCTGGGCCGATCGACGAGATCCTGATCGCCGCAGCCGGAGCAGCCTCCGGCAACCGACTCTCCGAGGAACCCGTCTCGGGCTCGCTGGAGGTCGCCTTCCCGGAGGGTTTGCTGCCGCGGAGTCGAGCGCGAGGGTTCGAGTACGAAGCCAGCTCCTCGTCGATCTTGCTGTTCGGAGCCGCGATCCCTGCGCGCGGGACGGCGTTCCGCGTGACGTATCAGAAGTTCCTGCCGTTCGAGCCGTAGTCGTGCGCGGCCGGTTCCGAATCACAGATCCGGCCTGCCTGGAGGTGCTGCGCGCGCTGTCAGACGTGTTTGGTGAGGACGACATTGGGTTCGCGGTGGCCGGCGGAATGGGGGTCCAGGCCCTGATCGCGGCTGCCGGCCTCGACCATTTGCTGCGAGCGACGGGTGACATCGACCTCGTCGTGAGCGCCGACGACGTGCGCATCGTTCGCGCCTTGAACCAGTTGGCGGCGGATCGGCCCGAGCTCACGGTCGTTCAGAACCCAGCCGCCAAGAACGCGCGAGTGGGTGCGCTGAATGTGGATTGGATCAACGAGCCGTCCCGGGCCCGAGGCATCGAGCAGGCCTGGGCGCACTCAGTCGAAAATGCGCGAGTCGTTCGGGTGAGGAAACTAGACATACCCGTCCAGGAGCCCGAAGTCCTGCTCGCGGCCAAGTTGACCGGGCAGAAGGTCCGACCCCAGGACCAGCTCGACCTCGCGGCGGTCGTGTCGTGTCGCGTTCCTGTCGATTTGAATCGGTTGCGGGAGCTCGTCGCTGCGAGGCCTGGCCGGTTCGAGCTCTTCGAGGAGATCCGCATGCGGGTCGCGGAGGAGTAGAAGAATGGCGTGGCAACTCAGGGATCTCGGCTTCCGCGAAGCGATCCATGACCTCTTGGATCGAACGCAATGCGTGCTCGCCGGAACGGTCGGCGTACAAGTTCACCTGGCCGCCGCGATCGGTCTCGACAAGCTCGGGCCGCCGGCCCACGCGATCGAAGTCATTCCCATCGGGGCGACCGTCCTCCCGAGCTCGGTGAGCTCGATCCCGGTAGCCCGCGTCGATGCGATGGGCTTCGATGGCTCGGTCGAGGCCGCTGCGAGGGTGGTGGCGTTGGGGGCCGAACGCTTCCGAGTGGCGGCGCCGGAGCACATCCTCGGCCTGGCGCTCGCAGCGAGCGAGCTTCCGCCGGACGCCAAGTGGGCCTGCTTCCTGCTCATGCGGACCCTCGAAGGCCAGCTGGACCTCGAGGAGGCTCGAGGATTCATCAAGCGTTGCGGTCTGGAGGATCGCCAGTCCTTGCTCGCCGAGCTCGCCTATCTCGCGGCGTGAACCCCAAAAGCGCCCGCGGACGCCTGGGAGCGCATTCGAGTATTCTCGGAGGGCCACGAACGCCTTCTGGCGCGTGAACCCCAACTCGGCGCGGACGCCTGGGAGCGCAGGCATCTTGCCTGCGCGTAAGCTTCGCGGACGCCCATCTGCAGATGGATGAGGAGGCCGACCCGCCCTCGACCGTCGAGCTCCACACAACCTAGCGAGCTCGATCACGTACGGAGGGTCGTCGAATCAAGACCGGCCCGAGCTCGGCGACGGTCAAGGTGTCTCTACGGACTCGCCTGTGTGAGCCACTTCGCGGATCAAGCGCCATTGAGCGGCCGTCGGCGTAAGTCGCCCAGCCCTGGTGCCGTCGATAGCGCACGCCCATGAGCGTCGGCAGGCAGAAATCCCCTTGCAGGGTTTCGAGGGCCGTGAAACTCTGCTGCTCATGAGTACCCTAGCTCCTGAACAGATCATCGAAGAGGCCCGATCCGCGGCCTTCGCGGAGGTGGACCCCGCGAGCGCGCTAGCACTTCAGGCCTTTGGCTGAAGCCGTCAACACCGAGGAATTGCCGATCTTCACGGGTCAACCGCTCGTCATGTTGGCAAACGTGCGAGCTGCGCCGAAGGCGATCGAACCGCACTTGGCCAATGCGGTGCGGCGCCTCGTGGATCCGCACCTCCAAGAGGTCTTCGAGCTGCCCTCCCTGACCCTCGCGCTCAACCTCGCGGTGAGCCGGGTGCCAGCCGCGAAGCTCTCGCTCGGCGATATCGACTCCATGCTCTCGGAAGGAGCCGATTCGCGGGCCCTGACGCTGTCCTTTCTCGAAATCGCTTCCCACCCGAAGCTCGCGCTCGTGCCCGCGGAACGGGTTCGGGCGATTCGACAAGGCTCCGGCAAGCTCGACAGGGCGGAGGACTTCGTCGCCATCGCGCACCTCTTCGGGGAGCACAAGGCCGCTCTCGCAGGAAAGCACCCGTTCCCGGACGAGATGATCACGAGGATGGGGGAGCTCGGAGCGTCGCTCCTCGGACAGATCAAGCCGTCGACGGCTGTACGGCCTGCTCCGCAGCGATCGCCGGAGAG
>CAYXDO010000041.1:0-71549 GCA_964463485.1 uncultured Myxococcales bacterium
CTTCGCGTCCAAAGTCTTGCCAGATCGTGCGCGAACTTTGGGAGAAAGAGACTATGAAATCGTGCTCGTGCTCGTTCGTGCTCGTGCGAAAACCCAAGGCCAAAGTCGTCGAGACCGTTCGTGGGGGGTTGCGGGTGGCCCGATTTCGGTCCAGAACTGCACCATGTTGGGGTTCCTGTTCGGATCGAAAGACAAGAAGCTCGTGCGCGCCGCCTCCGAGGGTGACCTGGCGAAGGTCAAGTCCTTGCTCGCCAAGGGAGCCAGCGCGAACGCCAGCGAAGACGGGGAGACCGCCCTCGTCGCCGCTGTCGCAAACTCTCATGACGCGATCGCCGCGGCGCTCCTCGCTGGCGGGGCCGACCCGAACCTCGGCCCCGAGGCCGGCCTGACGCCATTGACCGCGGCCATCTTCGGAGGCTCCGAGAAGTTGGTGACGACGCTGCTGGGCGCCGGCGCCAACGCGAAGCTCGCCGACGAGGAAGGCCATACGCCGCTCCATTTGGCCGCCTACAAAGGTACGCCTGCGATGATCAAGCTCCTGTTGTCCAAGGGCGCGGACGTGCAATCCAAGACCGCCGACGGACACTCGCCGCTCTGGGAGTCCTGTTACTGGGGCTCCTTCGAGAACGCGGCCGTTTTACTCGACGCGCGGGCCAACGTGAATTCAGCGAGCGCCGAAGGCGTCACGCCGCTCATGAATCTGGTGACTCAGTTTCGGCTCTGGACGATGGGGGCGCTGGCCCCAGACGGCGCCGTGGGTCTGGCGGGCCTCGGCAACTTGCTCCAGGGTCTCGCGAACGCCGCCGAGGGACCCGTCAAGCTTCCGGATGGGTTGCTTCCGCTCATCGATCGAATGGTGGCCGCAGGGGCCGACGTGAACGCGCGCGACGCGAACGGAACGACGATCTTGGCGGCGGCCAAGGGTGCCGAAGCGCCTCAGGAGCTGCTGCAGCGGCTCGAGTCTCTCGGCGCCCGGTGACAGCAGGTCCGATGCCTAGCCGGTCGCTGAAAGAGGCTGTTTTCGCCGTGCGCGGCATCCTCCTCCTGGTCATGCTGGCGCTCTGCGCGTGCGGTGGCAGCGCGGAAGAGGGCCAATGTAGGCTCAGCTCCGATTGCCCCGTGGGCCTCTTGTGCGTCGGGGGCGAGTGTCGTGAGGAACCGGGAGACCCAATCTCACTCGACGCCGGAATGCCCGGCGAAGACGCGCAGTCGAGCGACGCCGATGTCATGCCGGACATCGGGCTCCGAGACTCATCGGCGGATGCTCACGCCGCTGACGCAACTCGGCCTGACGCAACTCAGCCTGACGCAACTCAGGCTGACGCAACTCAGCCCGACGCAACTCAGCCTGACGCGACTCAGCCTGACGCAGCGAGCAGAGATGTTGGTTTTTCCGACGCGACGGTTGTCCCGGACGGGTCTTCTCGCGACGCGGCGCCGGATGCAACTCAGCCCGACGCGGGGCTCGCCGACGCCGAGCCTCCGGACGCTGGCACTCTCCCCACTTCCGTTCGAGGCGTCTACAACTTCACCCGCGAGTTTCCGGCCGGAGTGCCCGCCACCTCCGAGTTGGTAACTGCGACCTTCACTCCGGACGGTCGAGGATTGATTGCGGCCGAGCGCTACGACAAGGCCTACGTCGTCGATCTCGTGTCCTTGACGAGCACCCTCACGATTCAGCTACCCAAGGACGACCGGGAGAATCTGAGAGTAGGGGAGCTCGGTCATGTCGGCGGCCAGCTCGTCGTGCTGGCCACGGCAGTCTTCAGCGCCTCGTCGGTGGAAGGTCGGATCTACGTCGGCGGAATGAGGGGAGAGGGCCTCACCGAGCTGAGAAACACGAGAATGGCCGGGGTCGAGGTGATGGCTTTGGCCCAGGAGGGCGAGACGACGTGGGTGCTTGGCTCTCGCTCGGTCCCGAACGCGTACCAAGTCCTACTCATGCGGCTCGACATCGTCGCCGGCCTACTCAGCACCGTCGCCGCGGAGGTCGTGAGCGCGGGCTGCCAAGACCTCGCGATCGCCGACAACGGGCTCGGAGGCAAGGCGCGCGTGTTCGCATGTGGCATCAATGGTGGCGTGTTCGGCGCCCACGACGACATCTTGGGCTTTCGGCACGGGCAGGGTCCTGGCAACAACTCCCACGTGGCGGCCCGTCCTCAAGGAGACTACGCCCTTGCCGTCAACTGGAGCTCTGGCAGGTTATATCGATACGAGAACGGAGTGTTCACGGTGTCCGCCTCTCCGAGCCTCCCGTCATGGCGCGGCTGGAATCTCGCGTTCTCCGATCAGGGTACGCGGGCATTGGTCGTCGGTGGGTTTCAAGGAAGCTCCGGGGCCGTGTATGAGTACAGGCACGGCGGCTATTCCACCGCGGAAATCACGGACGTTTCGATTCCGGGTTTCGACCAGGCTCCTTATTTCGCTCAAAATGGCGCGAGCTTGCACGACGTCGTGTGGAGGCCCGGAACCGATTGTGGGTACATCGTCGGCGGCTGCAACACGATCACCGGCTGCCGAATCGGCTATCTGATCCGCTTCGTGTTGCAGGGAGGGCGCGCGTGTCCCTGAAGTGGCTGCTGGTTGTACTCATCGCCGGCGGCTGCAAGGAGTCTCTCATCGAGGAGTGCCGGCTGATGAGCGACTGCGCGGAGCCGCTCGTGTGCTTGAACGGCAAGTGCCTCCCGGAGTGCCGCGAGGACCGAGACTGTTCAGCCGGCGAGGTCTGTGAGGAGTCCAGGTGTCGGATCCGCGGGCCCGAGATTCGGCTGTGTACGGACGACGAGTCTTGTGCCGTGGGTGAGACTTGCGCCGAAGGGTTGTGTCGTCCAGCGACGTATGACGCGGGCGCTTCCCGTGACCTCGGTCCCAGTTCCGACGCGCTGCCTTTCGACCTCGGGGACTCACCCGCGGACTTTGGAGTCGACTCTGGAGCGGACGCGGGAGGGGCCCAGGAGGCCGGGCCCGCGGGCGATGCCGGGGCAGGGCGCTTCTATGGCTCGATTTGCACGGAAGGGAGTCAGTGTCGAAGCGGGATGTGCCTCGGGCCGTCGACGGGCCTGGTGGGTCGATGTACTCAGCCGTGTTCGTCCGACCTGGATTGCTTCTACCCGGACGGCTGTGTCGACGTGTCGGGGGCCGGCTTGTTGTGCGGACCGCGGGCGGAAGGCAACCCACCTGGCGCGCAGTGCCCCAATGGACCGAACGAGTGCTCGTCGGGACTCTGCCTGAGTCCCGCCGGCGGGCAGCCCATCTGTACTCAGCAGTGCTCCCCGCTGCCCTCGTGTCCGTCCGGCCTCGTGTGTGAGCCCGTCTTCACCGGTTCACTTTCGATCCCCGTGTGTGTGCCAGGCGCGGGGCGGGGGTTTGGAGACGCGTGCCTGCGAGGGACCGACTGCGCAAGTCAGCTCTGCGTGGGAGCTGGCACCGCGGGGATTTGCACGGCGCGATGCGCGTCGATGCCGTGCCCGCTCGGCTACACCTGTCAGCAAGTGAACGACCCCCAGGGCGGGCTCGAGCAAGTCTGCGCGAGCACCGGGAGCAGCAACGGTGGCCCTGGCGCGTCGTGCACCGGTGCGTCCAGTTGCTCGAGCGGACTGTGCCTCCACAACGCGCTCACGGGACAAGCGTTCTGCACGCTCGAGTGCCTCTCGAGCGCCGACTGCGCACCCATCCCCGGTACTCTTTGCTTCACTCTCCTCGATGGGTCGAGAGTCTGCGCGGCCATTTGATCGGCGCTTTCAGCTAGCGGGCGATTCGTGTAAGCTCCGAGCGCTCGAGGCCCGCGACGATGACTCCTGGATCGAAGCCGATCGTCCTCGAGGCTCGGGGGCTCGTGCGCGCGTATGGCGGCGAAAAGGCCGTCGACGGGGTCGACCTTCGACTTCACGCGGGCGAGGTGTATGGGTTCCTAGGCCGCAACGGCGCCGGGAAGACCACCACCATCAAGACTCTCATGGGAATTGCGAAGTCAGATCAGGGAACCGTTTCGATCCTCGGTGCCGATACGCGAAGGCCAGGCACGCGAGAGAAGCGACTCATCGGTTATGTCGCCCAGGAGCAGCACTTCTATCCCTGGATGACCTGCGCCGAGCTCGGGCGCTTCGTCGGTGGCCTCTATCCGAGCTGGGACGCGGCCGAGTTCGATCGCTTGCTCGAGCTCTTCATGCTTCCACCGAAAAAGAAGTCCTCCGCACTCAGCCACGGGATGCGCGTGAAGCTCGCGCTCTCCCTCGCGCTCGCACCTCGGCCTCCGTTGCTCATCCTCGACGAGCCTTCCGCAGGCCTCGATCCCGTCGCGCGCCGCGAGCTCCTCGATCTGATCGGCACCTGCGCTCGAGCCGACCATCGTGCCATCTTCTTCTCGACTCATCTGGTCGACGAAGTAGAGCGAGTCGCGGATCGGGTCGGGATCATCGATAGAGGCAAGATGATCTTCGAAGGCACCCTGGACGAGCTCCGGGCGACGCTGCCGGCTCACTCGAGCCAGGGCAAAGCGCTCGACCTCGAGGACGCGTTCATCGAGCTGCTGCTTCGTGGCAAGAACCCGGGCTCCGCAGGGAGTAGCTCGACTCATCCGGCGACCCCGGACCCATCGCCATGATCGTCCATCTGGCCAGAAAGGAGCTTCGACAGCACCGGCTTCTGGTCGGCGTGAACCTCGGCTTGTTCGGCTCGTTTCTTCTGCTCGTGATTCTCGGTGAGTCCACGCAGAGCCGACGAGGGAGCCCGTTGGAGTTGTTGTTCCCCGTCGCGATCTGGATCGGAGTCCTGGCTGTCGTCTTCTCGAACGCGCTCTTCACGAGCGAGCTCAGGCAGCGGACGAGAGAGTTCCTCGATGGCTTGCCCGTCATGCGGTGGCAGCTCCTCTCGATCAAGTTGGGCCTCCTGTTGACCATGATTTGGGCGCTCGCGCTCGTGTCGTACGGCGTGCTGACATATTTTCAACTTCGGCGAGAGCCCGCCGATCTCGCTTTTCTGGCCATCGTGCTCTGCCGAGTCATGGTCTTCTCGACCTTCTGCTGTTTGCTCTCCGCGGTCGCCTGCATCGCCGGACGCTTCCAGATCCCTCTGTACCTGGCGATCTTTGAGTTGCTCGTGGTCCTCGTCGAACGGTACGGGCTGGCAGGGCGGGACACGATTCCCTTTTCGCTGGTCCTGGAAGAGATCGCCTATGAGCGACTTCCGCCGGTGAGTGCACTCATTCAGACCTCCGTGGCCACAGGCGCTTTGTCGGTCGTCTTCTTCGTCGCAGTTTCGGTGAAAGATGGGATTGTCCCGGTCGTCCTCGCGAGTCGGATGAGTCACGCGGAGAAAGTGCTCGTTGCGGGTAGTCTGGTCGCGGCGATCTTCGTTCTTTTCCTTTGGCACGAGCGGAAGCCAAAAGAACCCTATCGATTGACCTCGAAACGTGACTCTCGCGTGCTCGAGAGGTCTGCGGGCGGAGTTGCGATTCGGGCTTCGATGCCTTCCGGACTGTCGGACGAGCAAGAAACGCTCGACCGACTCCACTCCGAGGTGTTGGACCTGAAGACGGCGCTCGATATCTCCTTGGTGCCGCCCATCTTCGTCATCCACAACTCGAGCCTCGATTCCAAGAGATTCGAGCACGGGCTGCTCTCTCAAAGGGAAGGAGTCATCGTCCGAGCGAACCTGAACCTCGAGGGCGAAGCAGCAGGGTCGAGCCTGGGATCCGAAGAGCTCGAAGCGTATCTCATCTCGCGGACCATCATCGAGAGCTCACGACGGCGGTTGGAGCTCGAGTCCCGCCGGTGGGTCGTGGATGGTCTCGCGCAGGTTTGGATCGATCGAAATCAAGGTCTGGGGTGTCTGACGGACACTCGGAAGGAGCGCATGCTTCGTCGAGCGGTCTACGCTCGTTCGAAGCTCGGCGTCGTTCGACTCTCCGAGTGGCTTCAGGTCCGGGAAGCGCTCGGATCGGACCTGGCCGACGCGTTGGCCGGCAGCGTCCTGTGGAGCCTTTGCTCGCACGCCGGAAGGGAATCGTCGGAGCGCTTCGTGAAAGCCATGCTCGCCATGGACGAGCCAAGGGACTTTCGGGCGCTGTGGACGGGCAGAGGGCGAACCGCCGAAGCTCTGCTCCCGATCAACTCAGGCATGAGCCTCGAGCGACTGCTGGAGCTTTGGCGGAGCGACCTGGACGAGGCATCTCTCCGGATCGGCGAGGAGCTCTCGAGGATCCCGAAGCTCGAAGGAGGGTTTGAAGTCCACAGAGATTCCGCGCAGTCGAGCCGGGTCCTCTATCGGTTTCGCGTTCACCCGCCGTCTGAGCGATTTGCCCTCTTTTCGACCGTGTATGCCAGCGTATCGGTCTTCGGCTCCGAGATCGAGCCCGATGATTTGCTGCGCGACGACCATGAGCTCGGCGCGGCGATCGAAGGCGAGCTCCCGAGATCCTTCGTGCCCGGGTCCAGGGTGTTTGCGGCGATCCAACGCTACGTTCCTGAGTTGCAGTGCGAAGTTCGAGAGGCGGCGACGAGGATCGATCTGTGATGTTTTCTGCTTCGCTGTGGCGTGTGCAGCTCAGAGCTCTAACGCCGTTTTTGGTCCTCGTCTTGATGTTCTCGTCCCTCGACTGGTTCGACGAGCTGCTGAATGGATATCCGGATCAAGTCGTGAGTGCTGGCCTCTTCCGCGTGGGTGGCGAGGGCAACCTGCCGATTCGTTTTCTGATGGCGTTCGCGCTGGGTATGGGTTTGCTGGTGCGGGATATCGACGAACGAATGATGGAGTTCTTGGACGCGATTCCGGTGGGGCGGGCGAGCTTGTTCGCGGCCAAGGTCCTGCTCGCGTTTGCGATCCTGATGATCATGCCGATCTCCGAGGCTCTCCTCGGGATCGTACTCGGGCACTTCTCCCGCACGTCGCTCTCCAACGAAACGCATTTTGGGATCGTGTCGACCCAACTCGGTCTCTTTGGGTTGCAGGTCGTCGACTTCTTGGCTCTGGCGCTGGTCTTGTCGTTTCTGAGAAGGCACGGTTGGCTCGTGATGGGGCTCCTGTACTGGACCTATGAGCTCTGGCGCCGCCACGATCCGAGGGTCGAGAAGTACAATTTTTTCAGGCTATCTGAAGCCCATTTTTTCGGTGAGTCGGTGGCCGTTCCGTGGTCGACCGTGGCGTGCGGTCTGGTGTGGGGCGCGTTCGGTCTCTCGGTGTCCTATTTGCTCTACCGAGCGGCCGGGGATCGGTTTTTCGTGCTCAAATCAACGCCCCCTGGACGGTGGAGGCAGGTCGGTGGCGGCCTCGGGTTCGTGGCGATCGTGATTCTGGGCGGGGCGACCATGGGTGACGCGCTGAAGAAAGAGGAGCCCGACAGCACTCTCACGTTGCCCACATATCCCATGGGTACGGCCCGATCTTCGCACTACACGCTCATGTTCCCTGCCCAGCTCGCTCGCCGGGCCGAAGACTTGATGGCGGCGTCCGAATCCGTATACGCGACGCTTCGAACGTTCTTCGGGACCGACTTGCCGAGCCACGTGGCCGTCGACGGGAGCGGATCTCGGGTCGCGACCGCGGGCACGGCGCACGGCTCGTCGAAAGTCAGACTCAGGCTAGAAGACTGCGCTTCGCAGACCTGCGGGTCGATTCTGGCCCACGAAACAGCGCATATGTTTGCGAACCATCTGACCAAGGGGCGGCTCTCCGACCATGGGAGCTCGACGGCGTTTTTCAACGAGGGTTTGGCGACATACGTGGAGATTCGTCTATTCCCATCCTCCTCGGCCGTCGAGGAAGACTACGATCTGGCGGCGGGGCTCCTCGCTCACCGGAACTTCAAGCTGGAGGACATCGCGGACGCCGACAAACTTCACAAGGAGAGTGATCGTGATGTCGTCTATCCTCTGGGTTACCAACTCGTCAGAACGATGTTGGAAGCCCACGGCGAAGACTCGGCGGCGAAGGTGTTGCGGGCACTAGCCCGCGAGGAAGTCCGCAACGACCTCGTGGGTCTGACCCTCTGGAGAGATGCGTTCCAGGCCGCTGGGTTCGACTTCGAGATGACGATGGCCAAGACACGGTCGAGGCTCAAGCGGCTGGCTCGACTTCACAAACAGGCGATCTCGAAGATTCCGCGGCTCGTCGGCGTTTCCAGCTTGGGCGAGGAGCTCTGGACGGTTGAGGTCATGGCCGATGTCTCTCCACCGTTCGCGGTCGTTTGCCGCGTCCGGGCCACCGAGTCGACGGACGAAGAGGAATATCTGATTGCGACACGAACGGCGACGAAGACCTTCGCAGTCGATGCTGAGGCCTTGCCTTCCGACGTGTCGATTTCATACCAGCTCGGATTGAGGATGCCTCACGGGAAATTTACGGTTTACGAGCGATGGGTGGAGGTCGTCCTCGACTGACGAGCTGACGAGCTGGCCACCCGGCGAAGTTGCAGGGCCAACCTCCACATCCGGCAGGCCTCGCACCTGATCTGGCGGCACCTCGGCCCAAAGTCCACGGCCTACGGCCTGCGGTCTGCGCCGAGTTGCGCCTGATTCGGTTGGGGGACGGCCGAGCTGAGATCCTCATCGTTCGAGCACGCTGCGTGAAGCCACTCGATCGGGAGCGAGGTTCGGCTCTCGCGTTCAGCGAGCCGCCTAACGGCGTCCCGGACCTCGGCCTTCTCGCTCGGTCCCAGCGCAGCGAGCCGACGGCAAATCATCGCCCCCACCAGGTGGTCGTTCGTCTCGCCATACAGCTCGATCAGCTTCGGCGGCCCGAGCTCCATCGCAATGTCCAAAATTCGGTTCGCGTTCTCGGTCGAGTCCATGAGGTCGAGCGCATCTGTCATACTCAGGCGAAGGATGCCGCGTACGAGGGCTCTCTCGACGGCGCCTGCCCTCGGCCCCAGGACTTGGCGCAAGCGTGCGACGTGCTCCGCCGCCCCAAACTGACCCACCTGGGCTACTGCGAGCTCCACGGCGCCTCGTAGCGGCTCCCGTTCGATCAACTGGCTCAGGGTCACCCAGTCCGGCGTGGATATGAGTATGAGCGAGCTCGTGACGATTTCGGCAGGCACGAGAGTCCCTCTACGAGCCGCTTCGCGCATCATCGACCAGCGTATCTGCGCAGGGAGGCAAAATGTTCCCACCCAGTCCTGCTCGGTCTGAGGGTGGCCGCGCCAAAACAGCGTGCCACGGTCGACGAACCTCGACAACACGTGTTCAGGCTCCGACAGCCCCGTGAGCTCGGCTGAGTTCCGGATGGCATTCGCCAACTCAGGCGCCGGGGGCGTCCGCTGCTCGACTTGAGCCTTCACGAGCCTCGACACCTTTCGGTTCGGGCCCGACGCTTCGTCCCCAAGCGCGGCAAGCCAGGCATACTCTCGTTGGGCCCTGAGGTCCCGTCTCCAAGACGTCTCGAACCTCCGATGGAAGGCGAGCGCCCAAGCTGATTTCGGGTTCAGCTTGGAGGCGGCTTTTTCGAGCCAAGGTTGGTTCTGACTTCGCGAGGATTCGATGGGGCGTCCGGGGTTCGCGATCGCGAAGCGAAGGAGCTCGCTCAGGAGGGAGTCGTTGCGGTCGCAGGTGAGGAGGAATCGAGCGATCCCGCGCCAGCGCTCGTCGAGCTTCGGTATGCGAATCCTGCAGGCCTGAAACACCGCTTCTTGGGTGAGTGCTTCGAGCCGGACCTCGAGCGCTCTGGACTCGAGGGATCGAATGCGGGAGCGAATCCAAGATTGGGTTCGTTCCGGGCCGAGCTCGAAGCTTCCTGCGCTGAGTAGGGCCAGTCGGGCCCGCCGGGCCTCCGTCGTAGCGTTGCTTGCGAGAAATGCCAATTCGCGACCAAGCCTTGCGGCAGCGTCGAAGTCCACCCGGACGTTCTTTGGGATTTCAACAGGCTCATCGAGGAGACGTCGCAGGTGAAGGTATCGATCGAGGGAAGGATCGTCTCCGAGCCACGCGGCAAAGTCAGGGTTGGTCGAGGCCCCGAGTCCCTTCGCCGTTCCCTCGAGCTGAGCTTTCAGGGTGTCGACGCCTGCGGGCATGCGCTTGAAAAGTGCGAGGGTCGCGTCGAGCGAGGCCACGAGGTCGCCGCGTCGGCCGAGATCCAGGAGGACTCTTGCCAGCACGTGAAGCTCGACCTTTCGTTCGCTGAGATGATGAATTTTCCGGAAGGATGTCGCAGTCAGCTCGAGCTTGGCGCCGAGTCGTTTGAAATGCGGGCCCAAAGTCATCAGCCATTGCGCGTGCTCAGCCGCCAGGATCGCCTCCTCGGGCCCGAACGAGAGCACACTTCGGTCCACTTCCAGCGCCTTCTCGAGCGTGACCCGATCGAGGCCCGAGCTGAGCAAGTCGAGAATCTGATCTCGTTCCCACGAGGGGTGAGTGTGGGCCATCCAGGCGTCGTCGATGGACAAAGAGCGCCTCGACGGAGGCTCGCGGCTCAGCCACTCGATGATCGATCGTCCGCGATCGAGGCTCATCTTGGTGCCCAGGGTGACGCGAGTGAGCTCGGGCGTGGGTGTTTGGGCCGATTCTCGTTCGATGGCGGGATCGAGGCAGAAGCAGAGTCCAAGAACGACGGACTGAGCGTCGCGAGGTTTGGGGTGCGCTTTTTGGGACTCCTTTTTGAACAGCGCGATCACGACTCGCAGCCACTCGTCCTTCGTCGAGCACCCGTGGACGGCGCGTGTCACCTCGTCGGGATCCACCTCGACCTTGGTCGCTGCAATGATCGCGGCGATCGCTTGCCTTTGTGCGCGACGGCTAGCGCGCACGGGAACGGCGCGAATCGCCTCGGCTGCGGCACGAAGGAGGGGGTTGGCGGCGTTGAGCTCGCCGTCGAGCAGGCTTCGGAATTTGCGTTCCAACTCTCGCTGACTCGTCGTGAGCTCCGCGAGCGTGCGCTCGAGCAATCTTCGAGTGGCCGTCGCCCTGCCCGCACCGTAGGCTGCCCTGAGCAGCTCGAGACAAGCTTCGAGGCCATCTTCGGGTTGGTGCAGGCGGGTGATTTGGTCCAGCCGATTCTGTCGGTCTTCCAGCCACGCGCGGTCCGGAGTCGTGCGGCTCTTGAAGATCCGACCGGCTGAGCGGAGTTGGTCGAACGCGTCTTCGGAGAGCCGAAACCGCTGGATGTCGCGCTGCGCGGCTCCCAGAAACCTCGCGTCGATCCGAATCGGTGGTTTGGTGGTTCTAACGCACGCGAGCAGAGTTTGGACGCTCACCGAACCCTCGTCGAGCACGGTTCGGACGAGCGCATCCGGATTTGCGATCTGCGGCCCGAACAGCAGAGTGATGCCGGTCGGCGTCCACAGCGGCGAGCCGTCGAGCAAGTCGAGCCGCGAGACCCAGCGTCTGATCTCCTCGAATTTGCGATGTGCGCCCAAAGCCCCGAGCCCGAGGATAGCGAACGCGGTCGCGAAGTGCCAGGCGCTTGGCCGAGCCGCCAGCGAAGCGAGCGAGGAATGGGAACGAGGTGCCAAAACGCACGAAGTGAGGGATTGATACGAGCCTGCCGGTGCGCGTAGGTTCGGCCCGAGTCGGAGTCGGTTGATGGCGACCAGAGCGAAGCGCGGTTCGACCGCACAGCCTGCGATGTCGGCGCCGTCGTCCGCCGTGCGAGGCCTCCCTGCCGCCGGCTCCATGCGAATTCCCTCGACCTGGGAGGCCGAGACGCTGATTCGCCTCGCCGAACCGCTCGACGAAGGGCTCGCCGCGCCGCTCGCTCGCAAGGAAGCTGGGCACCGGCCTCGCGCGAACGTTCGGGTGGTCCGTCGCGGTCCGGTGACCGCGAGCGCGGAGAGTCTGCTGGACGCGCTGCTCGCGGAGTTGCGGTCGACCGTCCCGTCCGTCAAGGAGGTCAGTCGAGGTTTGCTGGCGTTCGACGACGGGATCCAAGGGCCCTTCGTCACCGTGCGCTACGAACCCATCGCCGGGCTTCGAACCCTTCAGACTCACCTCTTCAGGATCGACGAGCGGATCCTGACTCACCTCACTGGATCGGTCGCCGACCGCGATGCCGACAAGCTCGAACTCGAGTTGGTACCGATGATGAAATCATTCAGGCCCGAGCCCTTGCACGGCGTCGGGACATCGAAGAGCTCCGCGGGAGCTTCGGAGGACAACCCATGACACGCATCCGAGCCGGTCAGCCGACCCCTCTTGCCCTTCCTTCACCGGAGGTGGCTCAGACGCCGTCCGCGGCGCGGCTGGAGCAGATCGCCAAAGAGTCTCCCGGTCTAGATCTGGCCGAGCTCGTCGATGCGCCGACCTCCGAGAGCCTCAAGGGGTTCGGAGTCTCCAACCTCCAGGACCTCGTGAGGGTCATGCGGACCGACCCCTTTGCAGTGCTCGGGAATCCGAAGCTCGCGAGCGCGACGGCGCAGGTTTGTTTCGCGCTCGAAGTGTTTCAAAGTCAGGGCCCCGGCAAGGTCGTCGAGCAGCGAAAGAATCAGCTGCCCTCGCTCGACGTGAAGCGCCTCGTGGCCGGCCGCTTCGAGGAGAAGGTCCCCGAGCGCGTGCGCCCCGACCCGCTGATCCTCGAGATGGACGGAGTCGTGCGTGGCGCGCAGATCTTCGTTCGCAACGCTTCGGACCTCCAGCACCCTGGGAGGATGATCGAGCTCCCGGTGAATTCGACCCAGGCGGAAGTGGAGACCGGAAACCTCAAGACCGTGTTGGCCGACGAGTGGATGAAGGAGCACGGCGTGCGCGTCGGCGACGTGCTCGAGCTGATTCAGCGAAAGGGCGGTCGTGAGTCTGCCCCTACTCAGGTGCCGATGAACGGAGGCTACGAGGGTGGTCAGAAGATCCCTGCGCCCAACTTGAAGGACGCGATCTGGGTAGGATTCAAGGAGGTTCCGCCGACGCTTCCGATCTTCGCGCTCGAAAATGATCGATCCGGCACTCGTATCCAGGTCGATCGCCAAAAAGGGATCTTCGATGGGTCGCAGGTGACTCTACGCGCGCGTGCGGACTCCGACGGGACGGCCCGATTCTGCGAGCCCCGAGCGTCGATCGGGCTCGTCAACGTCAACGATCCGGGGTCGAAGCTCTCGCTCGCCGGCCGCGTCGGGAACCAAGGGGACTTCGTGGCTTCCGTGGCGGCAAAGAATGCGGCCGAGGCGATCGTCGAAGTGATCGCCGATCATTCTGGGCAGCTCGATCCGACCCTCGACCGCTCCGCTAGCTTGAGAGTGGTCAGCTTTCCCGCGGGGCGGCCTGATTTGGCGGTGCTGGCCACGAACCCGATGCTCGGGATCTCTGGGCGGCCCACGGTCGCGCTCGGCCGATTCCAGCTCCAGGGCGGAGAGTCGGGCCACGGGGGGCAACTCTCTGGCCGCGCCGCAGTTACTCCTGGAAGTCTCGTCAGGGTCATCAATCAAGAGACCAAATACGACTTCACCACGGTCGCCGGGCCCGACGGGAGCTTTCAGTTACCGGCGTCGCTGTTTCCAGGGGATGAGCTCCAAATCACCGTGAGGAACCCGTTCACGGTGCTGAAACACCACCCCAACGTCCACATCGAAGACTGCGAGACCAAGCTCGCGGTAAAGGTCGTCGGCGCGGGGCAGGGCCTCGGTCTCGTCCCGGTCGAACGCGACGGTCGGCCTCCGGCCGCGGTGACTTCTGACCCGGTCTCGGCCGAGTCCAACGTGGATCGTGCGGTCGATTCGGAGCCTCGACGGCGGCCGCTCAGCGGGAGAGTCACCGGACTCTCCTTCAGCGCCGCGACGAGTATGCATCCCGACGTCTACGGAGGATCGCCGGTGAAGCTGACTCTCGAGCCGGACTCGAGAGTCGTGGGGGGTCCGACATTCTCCGACCGGAATGCGAGCTCGGTGAAGCTCGATCCCGAGACGCATACGATCCGCGTGACCGTCGACTACACGCGGGCCGGTGGGTGGGAGGAGAAGCCGGCCAGCGTCGAGCCGCTGACCATCGACCTCGCCGCCGAGCGCGGAGCGTTCTCGAACGAGAAGATTTTCGGCAAGTCTGCCGCCGGTGAGCTCAACCGGGCCGCGTCGTGGCAGCTCGAGGTGGTGACTTCGGAGGGCGTCGTGTTGGCGAAGAAGAAAGTGAGCGCTGAGTTGGTGACCAACGACGCAGCCGCTCAGCGCTACCACGCTTATCCGGCGTTCAAGATCCTCGCCTGACTTCGGACGCGTTGGCTGGACCCAACAGACGTTGGTGGGACCCAACGCCCGCACGGACTTCTGGGACACGAGACGAAGACCGCTGATTGAAGACGCCCCCCAGGGACCCGACTTCGCACAGCACGGCACGGATCGTGCTCTTCCTCAGGCATGCTCGATACGGCTCGACCTCGCCTCCGGCCGTTTACTCCCACCGTACCCGCGGTCCCGGGTTTCACGGCTTCTCTTTCTCGGGTCCCGGTGTTCGCGCGATTCGAGCCGCGGGAGCTTCGCAGGAGCTTCGTCGAGCTCCCCCGCGCGAGCTCCCCCGACCCAAGGACCGGGCTGGGTCTTCGGCCTCGCCCGGTCTCGGCGGTGCTGCTCGGCGCGGCCGGCGCGGCTACGGTCGGCTTCTCTCTGGTGAGTTGTACTCCGCCGGTGAAGGCCCTCGATTCAGCGACGGAGGTCTCCGAGATCCGAGTCACCGAAGTCTCGGCGTTCGCTGGCCTGAGTGGGTGGCGCACCGGTGATGGACGGCTCGTGGTCTCGGACGAGACGCCGCCGGTCGGCGCGACCTCGTTCGTCGGAGCTCGAGTCGACGCGGAAAACGATGGTCGCGTCGCGATACGACTCGTCGAGTCAGGGGGGGAGGAGCTCGTCCAAATCTCTCGTGAAGGCAAAGTCACTCCGGGCTTCGACCCGAACGATGTCACTTCGTTGGCCCGAGCGGTGCTGGATCGGTGTGACGGGAGAATCGACGAGCTCGAGCAGGAGCACCCCTACGTGTATTTCAACGCGGGTCCTGGGTTCGGGCGACGAATGCTCCGGGAGGAAGGTCTCGCGTACTTTCGTGCTTGGGAAGGTCCCGAACCAAACTCGAATCGCAATGCGCAATTCAACTCGCTCGTGAGGTTAGGTCAGGCGAAGCTGCTCGACGCGCTCGGGGTTTTCTGATACTCCCGAAAGTCCTCGCCTGTGCAAACGACGGTCCTCGCTTGTGCGGACCGAACGCTCGTGAGCATACCTGAGCGATGGAACCCAGGCGATTCAAGCGCGTGTGCGTGTTTTGCGGGAGCAATCCCGGCCACGACCCACAGTATCTAGCGGCCGCTCACGACTTCGGACAGCGAATTGCACGACGTGGAATAGGTCTCGTCTACGGTGGCGGGAGGGTCGGGCTCATGGGGGCGGTCGCGGACGGCGCGCTCTCCGAAGGAGGCGAAGTGTTCGGAGTGATTCCTGGGTTGCTGAAGTCGTTGGAGCTCGGACACGAAGGCGTCACCGAGCTCTTCGTCGTGGACGGCATGCACGCGCGCAAGTCGATGATGGCCAACTTCTCCGACGCCTTCGTGGCGTTGCCCGGGGGGTTCGGTACGCTCGAGGAGGTTTTCGAAGTGACCACCTGGACTCAGCTCAACTATCACAAGAAGCCTGTCGGGTTGCTCAACGTCGCCGGCTTCTACGACGGGCTGATTCGATTCCTGGATCACGGCCTCGCGGCCGGGTTCATCCGACCCATCCACCGCGGACTCATGATTGCAGAAACGGACCCAGAGCAGCTCCTAGACCGGCTCGCGTGTGCCGAAATTCCGGTCTTGGATCAGTGGATCGTGAGACCGTGAAGTTCGGCCTGCTATCGATCGGGTGAGGTCAGGACCGCCACTGAGGCCTCGTCGGCGGCCACGAAGGAAGCGCCGGACGCGAACACCTCACCGCTGTCGAGCACAACCATACTCTTGATGCCTCCTCGATACACGCTCTGAGCAGGGCAGAACTCACCCTTGCTTCGTCGAAAGCGGGCCACCAGGCCCCCTGCGCCTCCGGTCAGGAATCCATCGGGCATGGGTGCGAAGGCGCTGATTTGAACGGCCATGGGGGAGGGCAGGGGGACGAAGCCCGCGCCCGACTCCTCAAAGAGTCCACCCGTCGCTGTACCCACGACGAGCCCGAGCTCCGGCAGTCGTGCGACGGCGGTCAGGCCGTCGTCGCCGAATCGCGTCGTGTTGAAGCGACTCGCGGAGAACCGCAGGAGCTCAGGGGACTGGGCGTGAACGGCGACGGCCTCTCCGGGGCCCAGAAACACCACGCCGCCCCGCTTCGAGGAGGAGTCGCCCAAACGTTCGAAGATGTAAACGACTTCGCCGTGACCGGCAAAGTACCTCACGAGCCGGCCAGTCCCGAAGCTCAGGCCGAAGAGCTCTGGGTCTTCCGGACTCCCGCCGGCGGCCAGCCAATCGACTGCCAACCCTTCGTCGGCGCCGATCAGCGGCTGAAGCCTCAGCACTCCTCGGTCCAAGCGCCCCACCATCCACCGGCGCTCGGTGGAGCCAAAGATGCGATCAGACAATCGAACGGCGGCCTGCAGAGACTCTTCTACTTCCAGACCCTCGACGACGATGGGAGTCACCGACGAGGTCGACACCAGAGTGACTGACCCTTTGGATCCGCCAACGAGCACCCGGTCCCCGAGCTCGATCGTGAAGCTCGTGTTCTCATGGTGAGGAAGCGGGAGGGTGTCGACGACGAAGTCCCGGCATGAGGATGGGAGCGCGAAGCGCTGACTCGGTTCGGAGACCTCGCGCCACTCGGACCACCCGTCCGATCGAAGGTCGCTGACGACAGTTCGTAGAGGCGGCTCGATCGGGTCAGCGACTTCTCCCGGGGCAGCCAGAGTTACGTCTCCAGGCGCCAGGGGCAGGTCGTGGTCATAAAGCAGAGCCTCGACGCGAAGATCGCTGTCTGCGGGGATTTCGTTCTTGGCAAAGGGTTCCGTGCTCTCGAGGTCGACGTGGGCCAAACTGACTTCTCGCCCCGAAGTCATCGCGACGAGGATCGATCCACCGATGCCGTCGGGCAGCTCGAGCAAGGCCGAATGAGAACACGCCGAGCAGAAGCACACTCCGACGACGCAGATTCGCAGGGCAAGGCGTGGCGAGGTCACCAAGGACTCCTTCGTTCGAACGGACTCCGTTTTGAGGTTACGATAGAGCGTAGCACGAGCCAAAGCGTCCATTTGTCGCAGCGCCCGAGGATGCGTGGAGCTTGGGTGCGAGCTTCCGGGAGCTCAAAGGGTCGAGATGATTTTTCGAATGGTCGCCGCGTCTTCGGCGTCAGGGCGAAGCTCCAGATACTTCTCGAAGTGTCGTTTGGCGTCCGCGTTCGCCTCGTTCCTGCGGTGGAGGGTCCCTAGCGCTCGGTGGCACGCGGCCTCCTCCGGATCGGCTCGGAGGCATTCTTCGAGCGCGGCCTTTGCCTTGTCGGCTCGACCCGCGAGCAAGAATCGGCTTCCGGCCTGGAGGAGCTTCTTGGCTCGTTCCTTGTCACCCTTCGGCCGAGGTTTGGTATCGAGTTTGATCTCCGGTTTGGTGACCGATTTCGACGGCAGCGATTTGGCAGGTTCGGCCTTGGCCGGCCGGGGGTCGGCCCGAACGGATGGGGTCGGCGGGGTCGGCAACTCTTTGGGCTCGACGCGAGTGAGCGCAGCTTCCTCGGGTTGCGGTCGAGGATCCGGTTTTAGATCCGGTTTTGGGTCCCCCTCGACTTTGGGATCGACCGGCTCAGCGCCGGTGAGCTCCGCGGCTCGAGGTTGCCGGGGCACGGGCATGTGAATTTCGGTGTCGTTGGCGGTTGGAATCCATCGGGAAACGGTGCCGCCCTGGGCGTCGTCCACTCTGATCAGCGAGAGGGCGCGGATGAGTCGCCTCGAGGTGGGTACGGTTCCCATGGGTTCGCCGTCGAGGTAGACCGAGCCTTGGGGCGGCTCGGTGACTTTGATGGTCGCGGCGGGCCACGTAGGATCGAATCGAAGCTCCGCGCGCTCCGACCCTCCCAGGCTCGGACACCGAACGATTCTCGCGCCGGCCAGGGCCTGTCCTGGTCTGGTGCGCACGACGGCGGCCCCGGCCAAGCTGAGCTTCTGATCGGGGGTGATCTTGGTCCCGTCGGCGAGCTCGAGCTCGGCGGAGCTCAGCAGCTGGACGGCGCAGGCGTCGTTGGGTTCGAGGGGGCGAAGGGATGCGGTCAGCTTGCCGCGGTCGGACAGGACGACGCGAGTCGGCTCGTACCCATCCATGGCGATGAGTATGGCTGCTTCGGATCCGAGCGGGACGAGGAACGAGAAGGGCGCTTCGCCGAGAGGGGCTCCGTCGGCCTCCGCGAAGGCGCGGGCGTTCGGGGGCTGAGTATCGACCACGAGCTCTCGGAGCGGGCCGACGCTGAGGCTTGGTCCGGCTGGAATGGGTTCGGGCTCCGGTCGACCGAGGAGGGCGACGATTCCGAGGAGCGCGAGCACGAGCACGAAGCCGAGGGCGATTTTGGTTGGGTTGTAGGGGCTGATGGCCGCGCGAAACTCACCGGTAGCGATTTGGCCGTCGTCGAATTCCGACGGTGGGCGAGTCGCCGGGACGATGATCGGCGTGAACGGCTGCGGAGGAGGGGTGGGCGCGGCCTCCGCGCGAGGCGGTTTGGATTCGAGGGCGTCTGGTCGTGGGAGCTCGTCCTGGTAGCCGGAGAAATCGGTCTCTCCGCGACGGAACGTGCCTCGGGCGGCCACCACGGCGCTCCAGGGGCTCGCTCCGGAAGGATATTCGGGGGCGTCCCACGCCGCCTTGACGGCGCCGATGCGCTGGACCTCGGTGTTGGAGAGGGGCCGGAGGTGGTCTTCCGGACTCCGCACTTCGACCTCGAAGCCCTGGGACGGCGTTGGAGGCTGGTAGTCTTCGACGTTCGTTCGGAGCTCGGACGGATCGGGGCTGAGTGTGGGTGCAGAGTGTGATGTCGATGGGATCAGGGCGGGTCGAGCTGGCTGAGTGGTTCGGAGAGACTCGCGCGCGGCGGCGATGGAGTGGGCTTCGGCGCTCACTGCGTCGTCGGTCGGCGTCTCTGCCACGATCGCTTCGGGCTGGCTGCTCGGAGTTGCAGCGGAGGATTCAGGTTCGAGCGACGCGGTGCGTAGCGGCTCGGCGCTGGCCTGCGCTTCGGGACTATTCGAGGGTGGCAGCTCGGCGGTCTCCGATCCGAGTGCGACATTCGACAGGCTCGGGAGAGTCTCTGCCGACGAAGCAACGACGGCGGGCGGCGATGCGAGAATTCCGAGTGCGACATTTGTGTCGACATCCGCGGGCCGCGGGGAGATTGCGGCATTGTGAGCCTCGGCAGCGCTCGACCCGAGTTGCTGCCGATCTGGTCTCGCCGACTTGGTCGTATCTTCGCAGGCCGGTTGGAGCTCCCTCGAGTCAGCAGCAGGTTCCTCGCGTTCGAGGTCAGGTCGCGGCGCGAATCCCGGAGTGGCCGCGAGCGCGTTTTCGAGGGATCCGAAGAGGTCGCCTAGCGTGCTGGATCCGTTCGAGCTCGGTGGGACTGCGGGTGCGAGCCCGAAGTCGCGGGGCTCGGGCGCAGCATCGAAGTGTGGCAAGTCACCGAGCGGCGGGAGGTTGAGCGACGCGAGCGACGGCAGGTCCGGAAGGGTGAAAGGAATCGTCGCGGGGTCGGCCGAGAAGCTCGGGACTTCGACCTTCGCAGACTCACTGGGAACCGGCGATTCATTTCGACCTTCCTCGCCGGCCCCGGTGGACTCGGATTGCTGGACGGGCGAACGCTCGGTTGTGAGTTGGTCGTTGGTGGCCCAGCTCGGAAGCTCGAACGAGAGGCTCGCAGGCGACGTCCCGACGTGAGCCTCCGCGCGCTGCGCAGCCTCTTTGGTTGGCAGGTTCTCGCCGTCTCGAACCGTGATTGTGGAGTCCGAGGGTTCACCGATCCTTTCGGCAGCGTGCGAAGAGGGCGGCGCATCCACGGGCCGTTCTGGTGAAGTCTCCTGTGCGGACGTGCCGATCCCCGTGGTGACCGATTGCGGGCGCTTGGAACCGCCCGGGTGGTCAGGTGGGGGAATGGACCGCAAATCCTGAGTCGGTAGGGACGTGAGCAACTCCTCGAGCGTTCGGACGGCCGTCGAGGCGGAGGGCAAACGTCTATCGAGGTCGGGCTCGGTGAGCTCGTTGATGAGCGCCCGCAAACCAGAGGGCATCATCGTCTTCTGCTGAGCCAAAGAGAGGAGCGCGTGGCCGAGCCGCCACAGATCGCCCGCCTGCGAGGGCTCCTTCTGGGCGCGTTCTTCGGGTGCCAAGCGGGCCGGAATGGCTCCGGGGGTGAGCCAGCGGGCCGAGACGCACACTGGAATGGCGCCGAACCGAACCCCCTCCTTGGTTCGGAACAGGACGTGCTCGGAGAGCAGCGCCTCGATGCGATCGAGCGCGTGTCGTCGTTCGAGCCGTCGAGCGAGAAAGAGGCCGAGCTCCACGAGGTCGCGCGGGGCGAGGCCAGCGTCGCCGACCAACGGCGTGAGGTCCTCGAAGGGCATCGTCCAGTACACGATGCGAGACCCGTCGGGCTCGTCGCCTCCTCCGTGAGCGGTGATGCGGATGTCTGGCTCGTTGAAGAGGCCTGCGGTTTCGTGGGCGATCTTACGCAGGTAGAGATACCTCGCGCGCTGCTCTTCCTCACCTCGCACGGATCGGCAGCGGACGTATTGGAGCAGCACGCGTTCGCCGCCGAGCAGCGACTCGGCCTCCGCGAGCGAGGTGCCCGGAGCTGTCGCGAGCCGGCGAACGACGGAGAACTGTCCAACCTTGATGACCACGGAGCCTCTGGTGTGACCATAGGAGCCCAAGCCGGCCGGTCACCATCCGTAGGAGGGTCGACGCGGAGATGGCTAACACACTTTCGGGGCTTGGAAGCGCGAGGCCGCCCACATACGATCGGCCGATGGTCCGGTCTCTGCGGTCTCTGCTGCTCCTGCTCCTGCTCGTGGCTCCTTCGGCCTTCGCCGGCAATCCGTGGGAGGAGCTCATGGGGCGCAAGCCGCAGATGTGGTCCGATCCGCAGGGCCGCTTCGTCATCGATCTTCCGCAAGGCTGGAAAGACGAACCCAAGAGCTCGGTGGCCAACACGGTGGACTTTTGGCGGACCGATGCCGAGCACGGCGTGACCGCGCGGGTGAGCGTCGAAGTCCGCGTCGTTCCAAAGGGCGTGAAGTTGTCGCACTTCGTCGAGCGTGTGAACGAGGACGGCCGCAAGTCCGTGCGCGAACATCGGATCTTGCAGCAAGACCAAATCCAAGTCTCCGGTGTGGCTGCGCGTCGCCAGCTCGTCACGTATCAGGTGCTCGGCCACACCGAGATCGTGAACGAGGCCGTGCAGGTGATCTTGGTCGGCGACGAGCGGGCCTATGTCATCACGTTGGTGAGCCCTGCCGGGACGCGCGGTCTGTTCTGGGAGGAGTTCGAGCTGATGACGAAGGGCTTCTCGGCGGGTGGATCGGAGTCCTCGGCCGTGCGCACGAGCCCGGATCAACCGCGAAAGAAGCTCCGCGCGGGCGAGATGGTGAATCCGGACGCGCTCAAGTATTAGAGCGCCATGCTCCTCGCGTTCGACGTCGGCAACACGAACATCACCATCGGGCTCTTCGAGAAGGAGCGTCTCGCCGGGAGTTGGCGGCTCGAAACGGCGCGGACCCGCACCGGAGACGAGTACGGGCTGCTCGTGCGGTTGCTGCTCGAACAGTCCGGGCACCATGCTGCATCCGTCGACGCGGTGATCGGCGCGTCGGTCGTCCCTCCGCTCAGCCCGGTGATTCGGCAGCTCGCCGAGCGAGTCTTTGGCGTTCGGGCGTTGATGGTCGAACCTGGCGTCCGCACCGGCCTGCCTATCCTCTACGATCCGCCCAAGGACGTCGGCGCAGATCGGATCGTCAACGCGGTGGCCGCCTACGCGCGCTTCGAAAGCGCTTGTATCGTCGTCGACTTCGGCACGGCCACGACCTTCGATTGCATCACTGCCAAGGGGGAGTACGCAGGAGGCGCGATCGCGCCGGGCATTCAGATCGCGATGGACGCCTTGTTCTCTCGCACCGCCAAGCTCCCTCGGGTCGAGGTCGCGCGTCCCGAGCGTGCGATCGGGCGCAACACCAACGAGTCGATCCAGTCCGGGACATACTTCGGCTACGTGGCGATGGTCGACGGACTGGTCGAGCGCCTTCGTGTTGAGCTCGGTGCTCCGGTGCGCGTGATGGCGACGGGTGGTCTAGCGAGTGTCATCGCTTCGGACTCCAAGACGATCGAAGCCGTCGATCCAGACCTCACGTTGGTTGGGCTTCGGCTGATCTGGGAACGGAATCGCTGACCGACCTTGGGTTGACTCCGCTTTCCATCGACGGCTAGGTTGCGCGGCGCTCGAGCCCAAGAAGGAACAAACCCATGAAAAGCTTCGAAACCAAGGACATCCGCAACATAGGGCTGATCGGCCACAAGGCGGCCGGAAAGACATCGGCCGCGGAGGCGGCGCTCTGGAGCGCCAAAGTCACGAACCGGCTCTGCAGCACCGCTGAAGGGACGTCAGTCCTCGATTTCGAAGACGAAGAGCGAAAGCACGGGATGAGCATCTCGACCGGCGTGGCTGCGTTCGAGTGGAACCGAAGGAAGGTCAATCTCCTCGACACACCCGGAGACGGCAACTTCCTTCACGACACGAGGCTCGCCATGGAGGCCATGGACGGGGCCGTTTGTGTCGTCTCGGCCAAGGACGGCGTCGAGCCGATGACCGAGCGCGCGTTTACGTGGGCCAAGGAAGCCGGGCTCGCGACGGCCTTTTTCATTTCGAAGATGGACGTCGAGAACGCCGATTTTCAAAAAGCGCTCGATGACGTGAAGCGGAGTCTCTGCAAGGAGGCCGCGGCGCTTCAAATCCCGATCGGAAAGGACGGTGGCTTTCGCGGGATCGTGAACTTGTTGTCGCAGCGAGCTTACATCTTCAAGGACGGCGACACGGGCGCTTACGCGGAGACGGACATCCCGGCGGAGATGTCCGACGAGGTGGAGGCCGCGCGCAACCGACTGATCGAAGACATCGCGGCGGCCGACGATAGTCTGATGGAGAAGTTTTTCGAAGGCGCGCTGACGCCCGTGGAGATCGAGGCGGGCCTGGCCAAGGCGATGGCCGGCGGCCTGATCGTTCCGGTCTATTGCGGCTCTGGCACGTTGAACCGCGGCGTCAACCTCATGTTGGACGCGGTGGTCGCAACGTTCCCCGATCCGTCGAAACACAGAGCGTTCAGCGGGAAGCTTGGAGATCAAACGATCGAGCGAGGGATCGACGGGCCGATGGCGTGTGTCGTCTTCAAGACGATCGTAGACCAACAGTCGGGCCGTATCTCGGTGTGTCGCGTGATCTCGGGTCTCGCGAAGGCGGATACGACCGCGAAGAACGGCGGTCGGCGCACGACCGAGCGGCTCGGGACGCTCAACACGCTCCTGGGCAAGAAGCTCCACGCCATCGAAGACGGCCAAGCCAAGCCGGGCGACATCTTCGCGCTCGCGAAGCTCAAAGAGACGAGCACCGGCGACACCTTGAGCGACGACGGCTTGGTGGCTGATTTCGTGAAGCTGCCGCCGGCGCTCATCTCCCGAGCGGTTCGCGCGAAGGACAAGGGCGGCGAGGACAAGATCAAGGCGGCGCTGACGCGCGTCACGGACGAGGATCCAGGCCTTCACGTGACCCACGACGAGAACACCGGCGAGGTGATCCTGTCCGGCGCGGGTGGCCGGCATGTCGAGATCACGGTCGAGAAGATGAATCGCAAGTTCGGCGTCTCGTGTGAGCTCGCGTTGCCGCGCATTCCGTACCGCGAGACCTTCACGGTCGCGGTGAAGAACGTCGAAGGGAAGCACAAGAAGCAGTCCGGCGGGCACGGCCAGTTCGGCGTCTGCTACCTCGACATCGAGCCCGGCGAGCGCGGATCGGGATTCGTGTTCGAAGACGCGATCGTGGGAGGGTCGATCCCGCGGCAGTTCATTCCGTCGGTGGAGAAGGGTCTCGTGAAGGCGATGGCGCGCGGGATGATCGCGGGCTATCCGGTCGTCGACGTTCGCGTTCGCGTCTTCGACGGCAAGTATCACGCCGTGGATTCCTCGGACATGGCGTTCCAAGTCGCGGCATCCAAGGGGCTCAAGGCGGCCGTCGCCAAAGCTCGGCCCGCGCTGCTCGAACCCATCATGAACGTGGAGATCCGCGTTCCGGACGACAACATGGGCGACATCATGAGCGACATCAACACGCGCCGCGGACGTGTGATGGGTTCGGAGTCCTTGGGGCGCTATGCAGTCGTGAAAGCTCAGATTCCGTTGTCGGAGGTCCAGACCTACGAGGCTCAGCTCCGAGCGATGACGCAGGGCCGAGGCTCTTTCACGATGGACCAGTCCCACATGGAGCTCGTGCCCGCGAACATTCAGGAGAAGATCATCAAGGACTCCGGGTTCGTAGCCCTCGACGAAGAGGACTGAGCCTGAAAGGGTACAGCCGGCTCGAAGCCCTCTGCACGACGTCTGCTCCGAACCTCTCGCCTCCGCTCCCGCAATTGGATAACGTAGGGGCGAGATTCTATGGCTGAGCTCTGCCCCATCCCCCTCGACAGTCTGAGCCCAGCGGCGCGCAAGGCCGCGGACCCCTCCACCCCGCTGGGTGCGCGCCTCATGGCCGCTCGCGGTCTAGCTCCGATGTCGCCTCGCGACCTCGTCACGGTCCAGTTCGTCCTCACCTACGACCCGGACGAGAAGATCGCAGCGACCTCGCGATCCAGCCTCGAGTCGATCGACGATCGCATCGCGAACGCCGTCCTTTCGGACACCGCGATGAGCCCGCACGTCCTGGCCTTCCTGGCGGACGCGCTCACGCCTCGCGATGCCTTGGTGGAGAAGGTCCTCCTCAACACCTCGACGCCGTCGCACGCGTTCGTCGCGGTCGCGCAGCGCTGCTCTGAGAAGGTCTGCGAGATCATCGCGATCAACCAAGCGCGTATCCTCGACGACCCCGAGATCGCGCGCGCGCTCGCATCGAACCCGAGCTGCCTCAAGTCCACCCGCGATAGCGTCTTCGACTTCCTCGTCCGCAGCGGCGTCGTCCTCGATGACGTCGCGGAGTTCGAATCCGCGATCCTGCGCCTCAACCCGCAGGACCGAATCAAAGCGGCGGAGGCGGTCGAGCTCCCCCCGGAGCTCCTCGACGAGAAGTTTCTATCCGAGGAGCAGAAGAAGCAGCTCGGAGAGCGACGGTTCATCGCCGACGACGACGAGAACCTCGACGGCGAAGACGAGGCTCAGAGCGACGGCGCGCGCTTGTCCCTCAAGATGCTCCGAGAGCTCACGACTGGACAAAAAGTGGCGTTGGCCGTGAAGGGCAAGAAGAACATTCGCCGGGAGCTCCTGCGCGATTCGAACCGCGTCGTCGCGATGGCCGCGATCTCCTCACCGCAGGTGAACGAAAACGATGCCGTCGAGGCGGCGAACATGAGGTCGGTCCACGGCGACGTCATCAACTTCATCGCCAACAAGAAGGACTGGGTGAAGCTTTACGCGGTGAAGCTCGCGCTGGTTCAGAACCCCAAATGCAGCCCGGGCTTCGCCATGCGGCAGGTCGGCTTCTTGAACAAGAAGGATCTGAAGACCGTCGCCAACTCGAAGAACGTCTCGATGGCGATCCGCAACGCGGCCGGAAATCTGATCAAAGAACGCAACGCCTGAGATGCTCCACCGCGATCATGCGGGCGATCATGCGGGAACCTTAGATCCTCCCGCTCCCGACCCCCTCGCCGACAAAGAGGGCAGCGAGGCCGAAACGCTCGAGGCGCGGCCTGATCTCCGTTCCTTACGTATGGAGTCGCTCGAGTCGATCGTCGAAGAGCTCGGCGAGAGACCGTTCCGCGCCAAGCAGATCAGCCGGTGGCTTCATCAGAAAGGGGTCCGGTCGTTCGGACAGATGAGCGACCTGTCGCTCGCATTTCGAACGAGCTTGGAGGAGCGCGCTCGGATCGGGTCGATGAGCGTTCGTCGCCGTGAGGTCGCGCGCGACGGGACGCGTAAGTACGCGTTCGCCACGGACACGGGCCACGTCGTGGAGTCGGTCTACATCCCCGACGCCTCCACCGAGGGCCGCAACACGCTCTGCATCTCCTCCCAGGTGGGTTGTGCGATCGACTGCAAGTTCTGTCTGACCGCCAGCCTCGGCTTGATTCGAAATCTGTCCGCCGGAGAGATCGTCGAGCAGCTCACTCGTGTGAAGGAGGATCTCGCCGCGGACTTCGGGGCGTCGGCGCCCGGCGTCCACAACGTCGTGATGATGGGCATGGGCGAGCCGCTCCAGAACTACGTGCAGCTCGTGCGCGCGCTCGCGATCCTCCAGGACGATGCGGGCCACAAGCTGAGCTCGCGCCGGATCACGGTGAGCACCTCGGGCTTGGCGCCGCGCATTCCACGTCTGGGTCGGGACACCAAGGTCAACTTGGCGGTGTCGCTCAACGCCACGACCGACGAGGTGCGCAGCCGCATCATGCCGATCAACAAGCGTTACGACATCGCTTCGCTCTTGGCCGCTTGTCGTGAGTTTCCGTTGCCGGAGCGCCGGCGGATCACCTTCGAGTATGTCTTGTTGGCCGGCGTGAACGACTCCGACGAGGACGCGCGCCGCCTGGTCGGCTTGTTGCGGGGGCTCCGGGCCAAGGTGAACCTGATCCCGTTCAACGAACATCCTTACAGCCCGTTCAAGCGGCCTTTGGACGCCAAGGTGGCGCGCTTTCAGGATCTCGTGGCGTCGCGTGGCTTGTCGGTGTTCGTTCGTACGCCCCGGGGCGACGACATCAGCGCCGCGTGCGGACAGCTCGGGGTTGAAGTTCAATCGCCGAAGCGTCTCGCGGTCTTGAGCGCGTAGGCGATCCGAGCGATCAGGCGAGCGATCAGGCGAGCGTCACCCGAGCGTCCCCGTCGATGAGCGCCCGTAGCTCGGCGGGCGCCCCGATCACGCGGATGGGTCCGAGTCGATCCCCGCCCTCGAGCAGCACCTCCGCCACGGACTTCGCGACAGCGGGCTCATCGATCCGGGCGTGCTCGAGGTCGATCTCCACGGATCCGTCTTCGGCGCTGATCCCGGCGAGCTGCTCGCCGAGCAACGCGACCAGGTCGTCTTCGATGCGCCCACGCAGCTCCAGCTTGGGCATGGCTACGTCCTTGGAACGGCCTTGAGGACGGCTTTGCCGTCTTTGATGACGACCTTGAACTCCACGGCTTTGGCGCCCGTCGACTTGAGGAGCTTCGGGACTTGTTTGCGCAGGGAGCTCGCCATGTCTTCGATCTTGAGATCGTTACGCTCGCCGGTCTGCTTCTTCGCCTTCGCGAGCGTTTCATAGAGCTGCTTGATCGTGTTGTCGTTGAGGTCGTCGGCCGAACGGGCCATCGGGCGCGCTTGGGCCTTGGCCGCGGACTGAGCGCGGGAGTCGGATTTTTTGTCGTCGAGCTTGGGAGCGGGCAGGCCGCGCCCGTCGGTGCTGATGTCGTCGTCGGACTCTTGTGATCCGGGCTCGGCCTGATTGAGCCCTCTCGTCTTCTTGAGCTCGTCGAGCCTCTTCTCTTGCTTCTCGCGCTCTTGCTCACGGCGCTTGGCCTTCTCGACGTCCTTCCTGTAGGTGCCCGCCTCCTTCTGTTTGGTGACGCGCATCCAATACGTTTCGAGGGCGATCATGCGCGCGCGCAGCGTCCCGAACTTGAACTTCTGCACGCTGCGCATGGGCAGCGCTTGGTATCGGCGGAGCTTCGACTTGATCTTGTCGCGCGTGATCGCGGGCTCCAGTTTTTCGATCCCCATGAAGTAGAGCTCGTAGGTGTTTCGGAGCTCATCCAATTCCTTCTCGATTAGATGGAGCTCTTCGTCGATGTCGATGACGGGGGCGCTACCCTTCCCGTAATCGCCGCCGAAGGCCTCTTGGCCCTTTACGCGAACGGCCATGTCGGGCCGAGTATACATCACGACCCGCCGCGATGCGGGGCGTGCAAGGCGTTCGGGTGTTGCTTCTCGCGCTCCTCATGGCGGCCTGTGTGGATCGGCCGCCCGTGTTGCTCGACCCGATCGGGGCGCGGGCGTCGGTGGTGGCGTCGCCTTGCGACCCGATGCAAGACGCGGAAACCGTTCTCTTGGCCGGGGATCCAGGCCAGGCTCTGAAGCTCCTCGCCCGGGCGCCCGAGGGCCCTCGGAAGGTCCGGCTGATGCTCGATGGACAGCTCGCCGACCGCGGGCTCTTGAAGGCCCGAGCGACGGCGGAAGTGCTTGCGCAATTTCCCGGTTGGTTGGTTCACGCCTCACGTCAAGCCGGCATGATCGAGCGAGCAGACCAGGTCGAGACCTGGACTCGCATCGGGACGACGATGTTTGCCTTGTCCCTCATGATGTTGTCGCTCGCGGGCCTCCGTGAGCTCCTGAAGCTTCGCAAGGAGTCTCTCGTGGTTCTCGTTGGAATCTTGCTCTCCCTGGGATTTTCGAGGCTCGGCGGACCGGCGACCCCGCTCGGCCTCCCCCTCGTGGTCGTGAGCTGGGGAGCTCTCGGCCATGCGGCCGTAGCAACAGCGTATCGCGTCGAGCCAGGGGGGCGCGGGCGAGCGCTCTTGATCGCGCTTTTGGCCACCGGAATGCTCGGATCTTCGATCGCTGTGCTCGCCCAAGCTCTCAGCCCTTGAGGCCCTCAAAGGGAACCCGATCGCGCCGCATCGTTGACCGCCGACCAAGGAACGCCTAGGAGTGTCGGGTCCATGGGACCCGAGTTCAGCGCGGAGGCCCTGGCCCAGATCGAAAAGATCGCGGCCCGTTATCCTCGCCGCCAAGCCTCTCTGCTGCCCGTGCTCCACCTGGCTCAGGAGGAGTTCGGCCACCTGGCCCTGCCTGTGCAGGCCCTGATCGCCAAGACGCTCGGGGTGCCGGCCACGCTGGTCCACGAGGTCGCGACCTTCTACGAGATGTTCCACGAGCACTCCGAAGGCCAGTGCCATCTGGAGGTCTGCACGAACATCGCCTGTCATCTCTCCGGTGCCGACCGACTCGTAGAGCACCTCGAGCGGAAGCTCGGCATCAAGGTGGGCCATCAGACCACGGACGGTGTCTTTGGTTTGATCGAGGCCGAGTGCCTCGCGAGCTGCGGCTCGGGCCCGATGATGCGCGTGGGGATGGACTACTACGAGTACGTCACGCCCGAGGCAGCGGACGCGCTCATCGATCGGCTGCGCAAGATCGCCCTGACCCTCGACGGCAAGGCCTATCGAGGGACCGAGCCCGAGCCTCACGTCGGTCCCGTTCCCGGGTTCGCTCCGACGCTCCCGGAAGGATCCGAAGCGCTCCCCGCGCCAGAGCCTCCGAGCGATCCCAAGCCTCTGATCGTCTTGGCGCCCAAGCCTTTGCCGCCGCCGGTGCCAGCGCCCATCGTTCCACCCGCGCCTGTCGCGCCGCCTTTGCCGCCGCCGCCCCCCCCAGCATCCACCACGCCCGTCGTGGTGAGTGTGCCCGCGGTCTTGCCGCCCAAGCTCCCGAGCAGGCCTGCGGACGGAGAGCCCAAGAAGCGCGGCACCGTCGATTTGCCCACCTTCAAGCCGCCGTCGTCGTCCGGCTGATTTCAAGGAGGTCGCGTGACTTCGCCATTTCTCAAGGAGCGCGTTTTTTCGCGAACGTGGCAGGTGCAGAACGGCCATACGCTCGCCAGTTATCAACGTTACCAAGGCTATGAGGGACTAGCCAAAGCGAGCCTCATGACACCCGACGCGCTGATCCAAGAGGTGATCACGTCGAACGTCCGCGGACGCGGAGGCGCCGGCTTCCCGGTCGGTCGCAAGTGGAGCTTCGTACCCAAGAAGACCGACAAGCCGAGGTACATCGCCGTCAACGCCGACGAGTCCGAGCCCGGCACCTTCAAGGATCGATATATCCTCGAACGCTCGCCCCACATGATGCTCGAAGGCGCGGCCATCGCGGCGCGCGCGGTCGAGTCTCACAACATCTACGTCTACATTCGTGGCGAATTCGGGCTCGCTTACAAACGCCTGCAAGGCGCGGTCGACGAGGCCTATCAGGCCGGGATCTTCGGCTCGAGCTCCATGGGAACCGGCTACACGCTCGATTGCGCGGTCCATCGCGGCGCCGGCGCATACATCTGCGGTGAAGAAACCGCGATGCTCGAGTCGCTCGAAGGCAAGAAGGGCCAGCCGCGTCTGAAACCTCCGTTTCCTGCGGTCGAAGGCCTCTTCGGCTGCCCGACGGTCATCAACAACGTCGAGTCGCTCGCCGCGGTCGGGCCGATCATCTTGAAGGGCGCGGACTGGTGGAAGAGCCTCTCCCTCACCAAAGCCGAAGGCGGCACCAAGCTCGTCGGAATCTCCGGGCACGTGAAGCGTCCCGGTGTGTACGAGCTCCCGAACGGGCTCACGCTTCGACAAGTGATCTACGATGTCGCCGGCGGAATGCGCGACGAGTCCAAGCCGCTCAAGGCCGTGATCCCCGGCGGGTCGTCGTGTCCGATCTTGCTGCCTACGGATCTCGACGTCGGCTACGACTTCGACGCCATGAAAAACGTAGGCAGCCTGATGGGCACCGGCTGCCCCACCATCGTCGAAGAGGGCACCTGCATCGTGCGGCTGCTCAAGCGCGTGCTCCGCTTCTACGCCCACGAGTCCTGCGGCCAATGCACCCCTTGTCGCGAAGGCGGTGATTGGCTCTTCAAGATCGTCAGCCGCATCGAAGCCGGCGAAGGCACGAGTCGCGACATCGCAATGCTCGAGCTCGTGGCCTCCAAGATCGAAGGCCACACCATCTGCGCTTTCGGTGAAGCGACCGCTTGGCCGACGCGAAGCTACGTCAATCGCTTCATGGCCGAGTTCGTCCGCCACGTGGATGAAAAACGATGCCCATTCGACCCCATTCCGCTTCGTACGGTCGGGATGGCCGGGGAGATTCGCGCGTGACCATCGATAGGTTCCTGTTTGCGATCTTCGCGCTCGGGTCCGTCGCCGGCGGCGTCGGCGTAGTGCTGCTGAGGGATCCCGTCAAAGGCGCCATGAGCTTGGTGGCGAGCTTCTTCAGCTTGGCCTGCCTCTACTTGCTCCAACGTGCCGAGCTGATCGCTGTGCTCGAAGTGCTCGTCTACGCCGGCGCGGTGATGGTGCTCTTCGTGTTCGTCATCATGCTCGTCGAGAATCACGCCGATCCGATCTTGAAAGAGGGCATGCTTCCGAGAGTCGGTGCCGTCGTGAAGCCGATCGCGGTCTTGCTCGTGGGCCTCAACATGATCGTCGCGATCATCCGAACGAGGCTCCCGGCCGCCAAGGTCCTGCCCGCCGACTTCGGGACCGCGAAGATGATCGGTCGCACCTTCTTCGATCGCTATCTGTTCCACTTCGAGCTCGCGAGCGTCCTCCTGCTCGTCGCGATCGTCGGAGCCGTGATCATCTCGCGTAAAGAGAAGAGCGAGGAGGCCTGACGTGGTTCCACAGGAGTTCTATCTCGTGTTGTCCGTCCTCCTCTTCGGGATCGGTACGGTCGGCGTGCTGGTTCGCCGCAACGCCATCGTGGTGTTCATGTGCATCGAGCTCATGCTCAACGCCGGCAACCTCGCCCTGATCACGTTTGCTCGGCAGTTCGCAGACCCAGCAGGGCACATCTTCGTCTTCCTCGTGATGGCAGTCGCCGCCGCCGAAGTCTCGGTGGGGCTCGCCATCATCATCGCCGTGTTCCGCGCCAAAGGGACGATCAACGTCGACGAGCTCAACGAAATGCGCGGATGAATCATCGTGGAGAATCAAGACGCCGCTGAGCTGGCCGTGATCCGGCGGGAACGCCGTCGGCGCCGCACCTTCGCCATCATCTCTCACCCCGACGCTGGCAAGACGACCCTCACCGAGAAGCTCCTGCTCTTCGGTGGAGCGATCCACCTGGCTGGCTCCGTGAAGGCGCGTCGCGCGAGAAAACACGCCACCAGCGACTGGATGAAGGTCGAGCAGGAGCGCGGGATCTCGGTCACCTCGAGTGTGTTGCAGTTCGAGTTTCAAGGCTTTGCGATCAACCTGCTCGACACGCCGGGCCACCAAGATTTTTCCGAGGACACTTACCGAACGCTGACCGCGGCCGATTCTGCGGTCATGCTGATCGACGCGGCCAAAGGCGTCGAAACTCAGACGAAGAAGCTCTTTCGTGTCTGCGCTGATCGCGGCATTCCGATCTTCACGTTCGTGAACAAGCTCGACCGAGTTGGTCGGGAGCCTCTCGAACTCATGGACGAGATCGAGAAGGTGCTCGGCATTCACGCGGTGCCGATGACTTGGCCAGTCGGCAGCGGAAGCGGCTTTCGAGGGATTTATTCGCGAGAGAAAAAGAAGCTGATCGTCTTCGAGCGCGAGGGTCACGGTGAGAAGGTCATCGAGTCCAGGCAGCTCGACCTCGAGGAGGCGCTGACATCGGGGGTGTTGTCCGAGAGCGAGCTCGATCATTTGCTGGGCGAGACGGCGCTCCTGGACGAAGCGCAAGCTGATTTCGACCGCGACGCCGTGCTGAGGGGCAAGTTGACGCCGATGTTCTTCGGCTCGGCGATGTTGAATTTCGGAGTGCAGCATTTCCTCGAGCGATTCATCGAGATGGCGCCGGCGCCGACCTCACGGCACGCGACCGTCGGGGAGATCGACCCGGAGTCCAAGAATTTCTCGGGTTTCGTGTTCAAGATTCAGGCGAACATGGACCCGAAGCACCGCGATCGGATCGCGTTCCTGCGGATCTGTTCGGGTCAATTCGAGAAGGATTTGGAGGTTCGCCACGTCAGGCTCGGAAAGACGATTCGGCTCGCGAACCCGCAGCAATTCATGGCCCGCGAGCGCATCGGGGTGGAGTCCGCCTACCCAGGAGATATCGTCGGGTTGTTCGACCCAGGACATTTTCGCATCGCCGACACGGTGACTGCCGAGGGTGACTTCGAATTCCAGGGGATTCCTCGGTTTCCGCCAGAGCATTTTTCGCTCGTGCGGCTCGACGACGTGAGCAAGCGAAAGCAGCTCAAGAAGGGTCTCGAGCAACTCAGCCAAGAGGGTGCGATTCAGCTCTTCCGGCAGCGAGGGATGTTGGACAAGGATCCCATCGTCGGCGCGGTCGGGCAGCTCCAGTTCGAGGTGCTCGAGGCGCGGCTCGAGATGGAATATTCGGTGAACGTCACACTCATTCGCATGCCGTACGACCGAGTCCGGTGGGTTCGGGGCGAGGAAGCCGAGATGCAGAAGCTCGAGCGAGGTGACCTCGCGATCCTCGCCGAGGACCGAGACGGCCTGCCGGTGGTGCTGATTCGCGACGAGTGGAGTGAGTCTCACCTGGTGAGTCGGCACGAAAAAACGGTGAAATTTTCGGCCACCGAGCCGAAGAAGGGCTGAGTTGGCTGCGCGTAAGCTTCGGACAGGCCTAGCCGTACCCCTGGGAGCGCAGCCATCTTGGCTGCGCGTAAGCTTCGCGGACGGGCAACACCTAGCCAGCCACACCCCTGGGAGCCCAGCCATCATCTCACGGACCCCTGGGAGCGCAGCCATCTTGGCTGCGCGTAAGCTTCGCGGACAGGCCTAGCCACACCCCTGGGAGCGCAGCCATCTTGGCTGCGCGTAAGCTTCGCGGACAGGCCTAGCGGCAGAATCGCGAGCGAAGCGGACCTGGGAGCGAAGCGAAGGACTCGTCAATTCTTACGAACGGCCGTAAGTCTTACCCAGAATAAAAGTCCGCGAGCGCCCCTCGGCAGGCAACGAAGTCATGAGGCCGGAATCTGCAGACTCGTTTGGCGCAGGGACGACTTAGTCTCACTCGCGAATGATGCCCGCCGCGCTTGCTCGCCAAGAAGCCCAAGAATCCTCGAGTCCGAGGTTGAGGCTGAAATCCCTTGCCGTCGCGGATCCTCCGTGCCACGGTCGGCCATGTCGAGCTCGGTGGGTCTGTCGCGCATCAGTCAAATCACCGGCGGCGCGACCGGGCAAGGAGTCGAGCGCCGGTCCTCCGACGCGCCGCCCAAGCCGAGCGGGAACGTCGAGGCGGAAGCGCCGCCGCCCGAAAAGCAAATCATCGAATCTCTCAAGCGTGCCGCGACGGGAGCTCCCGCGAGCGCGATGCTGTCCGCGCACTCGCACACCGCTCTTCGCGCGAAGACTACGGAGCAGGTCGCCAAGATCCCGATCTGGTCGTACTCGGCAGAGACTGGGTTGGTTCCAGCAAAAAACCACTCGGGGCCCCTTCCTGGCTGCGTGATCGCAAAGGCTGAAGCGGGGGTTGCATTTCCCGCCACGATCGACGTCGAGGGAGCTTCTTACAAACATCTTCGGAATGGGTTCTACATCGGAGCTCACGCGACGGACCGCGACATCGCGGGGCTGTTCGACGTCTTGGCACCTACCTACGAGAAGAGTGAAATCAACGTTCTTTACAACCTCAAGGTCTATCGCGAGCTCTCTGAAATGGCGCAAGGGTCTCGAACGGGCCCTGCCAACAGGGTTCTCGACTTCGGCTGCGGCACCGGGCTGAGTGCGCCCGTACTGAGCCAGCGGTTCCCCGGCGCCGAAGTCCTCGGATTCGATCTGTCTCCAAAAATGCGGGTCGAAGCCAAGCGAAACGGAATGACCCCAGTCGACGAGAAGCAGGGCCGCCTCGAGCTCGCCGCCGGAAGCGTCTCGTCAGTCGTCGGCGCGTTCGTGCTGCACCTGGTGCGCGATCCGGCGTGGATCCAAGAAGTCGCGCGAGTTCTGGAGCCAGGCGGAACCGCGACGTTCAACATCTACAAGGCAGACCCGAATTGGCGCGAGAGCTTCGGTACTTGGTTCAAGGAGGCGGGGCTCGAGGTCGTCGAGGCCAAGGAGCACACCTTCTCCGGAGGCGGGCTCGAGACCAAGATGCCGGTCGTGGTGCTGAAGAAGAAATGAAATAGCCGGAGTGGATACTCAGGTCGTGGCGGCAAGAGCGATCAGGGCAGGCCGCACACGGGCGTGGGCTCGATCCGAGTCCCAAGCTCGAGCTGGCCGCGCTCGTCGCTGCCCCAGCAACTCACCCTCCGGCGCGGCGTAGCACGCAGGCATGCCGGAAGCCCGCGCGCAGAGCGATCGGGTGCGGGCACCGTCCGAAAAGGGCTCCGAAAAGCGGGGCGATCCCTCTTTTCGGAGAGTGCCCCCTGAGCCAGGCTTTTGCCGGTGATCGACCAATCCGACCGCAGAGCACGAGCACGACCATGATCGAAAAACTACACCTCATCGACGGCACCTTCGAGCTGTTCCGATTCTACTACTCAAAACGCCCCGAGCACGCGGCGAAGAACGGCCAACCGGTCAAAGCCACGATGGGCATGATCGAAGGGCTGATCTCGCTGCTCGAAAGCAAGGAAGAAGCTGTCACTCACCTCGCCGTCGCCTTCGACAACCCGATTCGCTCCTTTCGAAACGACCTCTTCGACGGTTACAAAACCGAGCAAGGAGTGGCTCCGGACCTGCTCGCGCAGTTCGACCTCGCCGAAGACGGCGTCCGGGCGCTCGGAATCACGGTTTGGTCGATGAAGGACTTCGAAGCAGACGACGGGCTGGCCACGGGCGCTGCGCGGTTTCGCGACTACGTGAGTCAGGTACGTATTCTCTCGCCCGATAAAGACCTCTGCCAGTGCGTGACCGAAGAGACGGTCGTTTTGGTCGACCGAATCCGAAAAAAGGTGATCGACGAGCCGGCGGTCTTCGAGAAATTCGGAATCGGGCCCAAGGCGATTCCTGAGTTTCTCGGACTCGTCGGTGACGAGGCAGACGGCATTCCAGGGCTGAGTGGGTTTGGTCAGAAGACGGCTGCCGTGCTGCTGTCGACGTTTGGGAGCGTCGCGTCGATTCCCGACGACTCGAGGCTCTGGCCGAAGTCCGTTCGAGGCGCCCCGCGCCTCGCCGCGACCCTCGCGGCCTCGAGGAACGAGGTCTCGCTTTATACGAAGCTCGCGACCCTGGTCACGGACGCGCCAGTGACGCAGGAGCTGGAGGTGCTGAGATATCGCGGAGCTCCACCAGAGTTGCTGAGCGAGTTTTCCGAGCGTATCGGGTCGAAGCGGATCGCGGAGAGAGTAGGGAGTCTGCGGCCGAGGTAGGCGCCAGACGAGTGCGGTACGCGAGACGGGCGCTCGTCCTTTTCGTCCGACGCGCGGCTCGTGTTCGACGAGGCTGCGCCTAGCTTGCGGTCTCCGTCGTCCTTGTCTACCGTGTCCTCCCATGGCGAGACGTGTTGTGGCCGGCGCTCCGAAGGCGAGCGCCCCGATCGACACCAAGGCCTTCCTGGACCGCCTCGAGCGCAACACCGACTCGAGCCGCATGGAGAAGGTCGTCAAGATGTTGAAGGCCGATCGGTTTCAACTCTACGCGGACATCACCGACGACCACGTCGTCGGGATCGTGAAGAGCCAAACCGACCCCGAGTTGTTCTATTCCGCGCGCATCGCAGCTGACGGCAGCTTCGCCTGCTGTACGCAGAACCTCAACGCCTGCGGCGGCCTCCGCGGATCCCTTTGTAAACACATTCTGGTGTTGATCATCGGGCTGACTCAGGCCGGGCGGCTCGAGCCCGCCACGATCCACGGCTACGTCGAGAAGAGCAGGAAGAAGAAGCCAGCGCTCGACAAGAACGTCATGGGCGAGGTGTTCCTTCGCTACAAAGGCGCCGAAGCAGGTGAGGTGGACTGGCGACCCACCGAGACCATCCCCGAAGATTACTACGCGCTCTGACCAAACTCATGATCTCCGCCGAAGACGTCCGTGAGGTCACTCGGACCTTGGCCTCGGTCCGACGTTCGCTCGAGCCCCTGGTCGTTCAGGGCACGCGCGCCGCCGGTCCCGATGAGATCTCCACGATCGAACGTTTCCGAGACGAGCTCTCTCGGTTCGAAGCGCACCATCTCGCGGCGCAGCTCACTACTCTCGCGGGGAGGCTGAGAGAGAACAGCGCCGACGCCGCGTCCGGACTCTATCGAGCCCAGGCGAGCCTTCGCCTGTTCGAGCGAGTTCTCACGACGGAGTATGTCCAGACTTTGCTTCCGCCGGACGAGTCCGCGAACGCCTCGCCAGCTCCGTCGGCTCCGAATTCGCCCCGAACCGGAGTCAAGGAGGAAGACAGGCGGCTCTTGGGTGTGCTTCGTGAGCTCTGTGGGGCGATCGAGGATCTCACGGCCTCCGGACTCTCCGCCGCGTCGAAGATCACTCGATCGAAGATCCAAGTGTCCGCCAACGAGGCCGCCAAACACAAGCTCCAGCGACTGTCTCCCGCGTTGAGGTACGTCGCGGAGGAGGTCGATCGCTTCGTCGGCGAGAGCACCGACTTCTCTCCGACTCGACTCTTCTTTTTCCTCGGCCGGTCTTGGCTCTTGACCAAGGGGATGGAGCGAGCGGTGCTCGACGACGATGCGGAGCGGCTTTCGGAGCTGAGGTGGCAGAGATCGACTCAACCCACGCCGGTCCGAGAGCTCACCGCGGTGACTCTCGGGGTTCACAAACGCGTCGTCTCGGGCGTGTCCGCGGCGTTCGACTTCAAGCTCCGCGTGATGAGCGCGGACGTGCCGAACCTCGAGGGAGCCTCGCTCTCGTGGGCTTTCGTCCATCCCTATGACCGCTCGGTCTCGGCGAATTTCTCCGCCGACGCGTTGCTCCACGTCTCCCAGCCCCAAGGCTTCCGCCCTCGTGACCTCCTCGCGGACAAGACCATCGCGTTCTCGGAGGTGATGGTGACCAAGGACGCTCGAGCCGGCCGAGTCCACTTGGGCCCGAAGTCCAAAGTCACATCGGGCACGACTCATCGCGGTTTTGCGAGCAGCCCGTCGTGGGACCTGGGGCGGACCCGTTCGCGCCTCGCGGCCTACTCACCCGGGCCGCTCGACCTCGAGATCGAGCTCGAGGAAGAAGTGGTGCTGGACGAGTGGGAGATCGGAGCGGCAACCGCGGGGCTGCGACCCGATCAAGTGGGCTACCCGGTTCGATTTCGCGGACTCGAGGCGCTCGCCATCGCGTCCACCGAGAGCGAAGGCCAGGCGCTGCGAGCGTCACTCGAGAACCTGCGAAAGAAGAAACACCGCCCGCCCCTGTTTGCGCTCGCCCACTTCGAGGATGGGCAAATCATCTTGCGCCCCCTCTCTCTCCTGGAGGACGACGGAGCTGAGCACCTGATGATCTCGGACGACAAGATCAACCTCGCCGAGCTGACCCGAGCGGTGATGCGCCGCGCATGAGTATCTGGCAAGACTGAGGCAAGCGGTCAAAAGGCTCGAGCGTCTCGGGACCAGGAGGAACCGGATCTCGCACCCGGACCTCGCTCGTGGTGCCTCAGGGGGCGAAGAACAGCGTACCTAGCTCGTCTCCCAGCAAGGTCTCCCCGGTGTCCAGCTGACCTGCCGCGGAGAGATTCGTACCCTCGAAGCGCATCCCGAATTTCGAACCGACTCTGTGAGCGGAGTGCCTGAACACGAACGTGAGCGCGTTTGCGCGGCCGACGAGTGCGATGATGTCGTTCGACGAGAATCCCGGCCCCGCTCGCGCGTCGTTGTCGGAGTCTCGGCGCATGAGGAGGTGAGGCAGTCGCCCAGACCGAGTTTGGGGGGGCGCTTGGAACGAGCGGTAGATTTCGCCGTGTTCGGTGTTGCCGTTCGCGACGCCTCTGATTCCGATCGCGAGCGTGTCGGCGCATTCGACTGAAACGGCACCGAGGAGCGGATGTGCTGGCGCCTGGCTCCCTGGCGCGTCGGTGGCCCAACGGATGGCCTGCGGCGGATCGCGCGTCAGGTCGATACGAGCAGCGACGCGATCGCAGCCCACGACGATCGCGCCCCCACGCCGGGCCGAAGCGTCGAGCCACATCCGGGAGTCACTCATCAGCTCCGAGAGGGGGTGAGTATCGTCGCCCTCGGAGCAGCTGTCGGCGCGCTCCGTGGACTCGACGACCTCCGTGTCCGGATCGTCCCAACTCATCGGGGCCTCGACGAGTCGACTTGCGTCGGCAACCCACAGCCTACCTTGATCTCCGACTACGACGGCCCGGCCGTCGCCGGTCGCGGCGATGTCGTGAACGATGGTGCAGCGGAGCTCGTCGGGACCGGTCATCGGGCGCTTGGCGCCATTCGTGAGGTCCATTCTATACACGCTCGCTCCGTATGTTGCGGAGCATGACCGCTCCACGGTCGCGTATACGAGCTCGGCGCTCGCCGAGTCGAAGTCGGCGGCGGAGACGGTGGCCGAGAGCGACGCGAGCATACTCACCTCGCCGGTGCTGGTGACGGCACGGACGAGACCGGATCGACTTACCGCGAGGAGTCGGTCGTGAGTCCAATTGGCGATCGAAATGACTGGGTCCGCAGCGGCCGCGGCTCCAAACCTCGGCACGAAAGGGCCGGAGCTCGAGGTCGACACGAGGACTGAGCGGGCATCGAAGGCCAGAGTGCTCTGGCCCACGCGGCTCAACGTCCTTCGCTTCAGTACGTCGTGCTCCTTTCGCTCGCAACGATCGATCGAGCAGGTGACGGCGGCGCTCCAACTGAGCTCGAAGGTGATCTCGGCGCCGAGTTGCCGAGCCATTCGGCAGCTCCCAACCCCGCGATACAACTCGTGGAGCTGAATCGGCCCGTCGAAGCTCGAGGGCCATGGAGAGCCAGCGATGATCACCTCCCGGGCCACGTTCGCGCAGGAGACCCAGCCGCCTTGAACGGGATAGACTTCGCCGAGTCCCTCGGTGACCGAGCTGACCCACCGAAGCCGCACGTCCCCGTCGCTCGTGCGGAGAAGGCCTTCGGCCGAGAGCTCAGGCTCGCCGGCGGTGACTACGGCGTTCCGGACGGAGGACGGGGAGGGCATGCGCTCGAATCGAAGGAACCCACCCCCTTCCAGCGAAAGCTCCCATCCCAACGGGGAGCGCACGGCAGGGAGGCGAATGGACTTCGTCGGAAACTCATTTGGCACGATTCGGTGGCACGACTCCAATTCTCGGCCGCAGAGCTCGAGAGAGTCGCCGGACGAGTCGCGTCCGGCCAGCAGAATGGAGTCGCTATCGGGAAGCCACGAAAGCCCGCTGAGGTGGAAATCAGCGCGACTCGCAGTACGCAGCACACGTCGATCCGAAGGGTCCAGGGTCACGAGCTCGAAGGGGCGGCGTCCGCGCGGGGGCGCAGGCAACTCGAACGCGATCGCCACTTCGCCTGGTCGGGCCGCGTTCATCGCGAGGACGTTCCCCTCGAAGAGATCGAGCTGGGCGGTGACTTCGAAGACGGCGGGGGCCGCTTCCCACACGAACAGATGGCGGCCGGCCGCGACGATTCGGCCGTCGATCGTCAACGTCGCCCCTTCGATCGCCTGAGTAGCTCCGGGTGGATCGATCGGCCGAGCCTCGAAAACACGCTCGTCAGGACCGGCAGGGCGACAAACGCACGATCCGGGCGCATCGAGGAGCACACTCGCGAGGACTTCGCTTGGGTTCGAAAGCAGGTCCCCAAAAATACGCGCGGAGCTCGGAATAGGACAGGCGTACCCAGCCGCGATCGCTTGGATCCCGTCAATCTCGGGTTCCGGGCAGCGACCACAGCCGTGGTCGGGCGAGAGGTCATCAACCCGCCGGGCCACCAAGTCTCGAGCGCGAAACGGCCTGCCGTCCAGGCCTCGAAGACTCTCCGAAGTCAAGACCACGATCCGTTCGGAGTAGGTCCCTTCTAGCTCCAGCGTGAACCGTGAGTCCGGATCGAGCGGCGCGACCTTGATGACGCGATCGTTCTGGTCGAGCACGATCGCCACCGCGAGATCGTCGGGGCCCGCCTCGTAGCCCGCGAATCGAGACGGGCCGCACGCGACTGACGCTCCCATGAAGACCAGAGCGCGAGTCCACGGCGGCATTCGGAAGATCCTACACCCGAACCGAAGTCGACGACGGACGCGCTTCTCCAGGTCCCCGCAAGTCAGCGGTAACTTCGGAAAAACCACAGGGAACGCAGAGAGTACGCAGTTGATGAAATGAGAATTCCCGAGCCTTCGTTCTGCTCGATCCATTAGAATGCCACGCCCATGAAGAAGAAGACCGAGCCCGAAGCTCCAAAGTCCGAGGACACGAAGACTCGCGACGTGCTCCGAGAGCCTGCCGAGATCCGGTACGCCGACCAAATCGAGGCCCTCCGACAGAACGAGCGCGACCCCGTCCCTTCGTCTTGGAAGCTCTCCCCGAGGTCCGTGCTCGCCTACGTCGTGGGCGCGAAGAAGCCGCTCCCCCTGAGCATCGACGGAAAGACTTCGGAGATCCCGATCACTCGCAAGTTCTTCGGTGACGACGTGCTCGTGGAGCGAGCGATCGTGACCCTGGCGAGCGAGCGAGCGCTCCTGCTCGTGGGCGAGCCCGGGACGGGGAAGAGTTGGCTTTCGGAGCACCTCTCCGCGGCCATCTCGGGCTGCTCGACACTCACGATTCAGGGCACTGCCGGCACGACCGAGGAGCAAATCAAGTATGGGTTCAACGTCGCCCGCGTGATCGCCGAAGGACCCAAACCTGACAATCTCATTCCCTCGCCCACGATGATCGCCATGAGAACCGGCGGTATCTTACGGTTCGAGGAGATCACTCGCTGCGTGACGGACGTCCAGGACGCGCTCGTCTCGATCTTGTCCGACAAAGCGGTCGCGATCCCGGAGCTCCCCGATCACAACATGGTTTGGGCGAAGCCTGGGTTCAACGTGATCGCCACGGCGAACTCTCGGGACCAAGGTGTGAACGAGCTCTCCGCGGCGCTCAAGCGCCGCTTCAACTACGTGCACATCCCGATCGTGGCCGACCAGAAGACCGAGATCGAGATCGTGCGCGAGCGATCGAAAGACTTGCTCGATCGGTATTCGATCCCGACGCGCGTGGAGGAACCCATCCTCGCGCTCGTGGCTCAAGTCTTTCGTGAGTTGAGAACGGGAGTCTCCGCCGAGGGTATCGAAGTGCAGAAGCCCTCGACGACGGTCTCCACGGCCGAGGCCATCGCGGTGACCCTCGACGCCTCGCTCCACGCGAGATTCTTTGGAAATGGCCCGGTGAGTCCGAACGACATCGCTCGTAACATCGTCGGCTCGGTGGTCAAGGAGGACCTCGCCGACCTCGGAGTGCTGAAGGAGTACCTCGCGCTCGTGGGAAAGAAGCGATCCTCTGACCCAGTGTGGAGCGCCTTCGTGGACGCCGCGCACAAGGCCCTCGGACGCTCGTGATGTTCGACGAAGCGGAGGTCGCGCGACGAGCCGACGAGCTGCTTGCCTCTGACCCTTATTGGTTTCCCGTCAGGCATCACTCCCCCGCGGTCGCGAGGCACCTGCGCGCCGCGATCCTCGAGCGGCGTCCCAAGCTCATCCTCATCGAGGGTCCGGTCCACGCGAGCACCCTGATCCCCCACATCGTCGACTCCGACACCAAGCCTCCCGTCGCGATCTATTCGTTGTATCGCGACGACGACAACACTCTCGGCCTGGCCGGCGTTCGGAGCGCCGCGCCGGACATCCCCGTGCGCTTCGTGAGTTGGTATCCGCTGCTGACTTACTCACCCGAATACGTCGCCATGAAGGCCGGACACGCGGTGGGTGCGACCGTCGAATTCATCGACCTGCCCCACCACGTTTGCATCGCCGAGCGTATCAAGAACATGCAGCCGCCCGAAGGTGAATCGGACGAATCGGATGACTCTGGTGACTCTGGTGACTCGGGTGACTCGGGTGACTCGGGTGACTCGGGTGACGAGGACTCGGTCGCGCGCGAAGGCGACGTAGATGAGGAAGGAGCGTCCAAAGACGACGCGGCCGAACCGAGCAGTTGGGAACGGCATGTCGAGCGAAGCTCCTTCTATCGTCGGCTGGCGGAGGCGGGTGGGTATCGGAGCTGGAACGAAGCCTGGGACGCCCTATTCGAGTCGGGCCGCGAGCTCGACCGAGAGTCGTTTCGGCGCGACCTCGCGGTCTTTTGCGGAGCCGTTCGAGCGAGCGTGGACCCGCGCGAGCTTCAGCATGACGACACGATCTTGCGCGAGCGATTCATGTGGCATCGGATCGTTCGGTCGATGGAGGAGCGACGGGCGGATCCCAAGGACACGCTCGTAGTGACGGGTGGGTTCCATTTGTTCCTCGACCGTACGGATTCTCCCGTGCCCGAGTCTCCAAAGGGTACGAATTATGTGACGGTCACTCCCTACTCGTATCCGCGCGTGAGCGACGCCTCCGGGTACGGCGCGGGAAATCGGGCGCCGCAGTATTACGAGAAGCTCTTCGACGCTTTTCAGCGCGCCGCGAGCATGAGGAGCGAATCCGGCGACCCACCCCCCGTCGACGCGATGGTGGAGCACGTCGTGGACGTTCTGAAGCGCGGGCGCAAGGAGAAGGGGGACGGGCTCTCGAGTGCCGACGCCATCTCGGTGACGCAGCACGCCCGGTTGCTCGCGGCGCTGCGGGGCCGTCAGGTACCGGTGCTCGACGACATCCGCGACGGACTCATCACGTGTTGTGTGAAGGGGAGCCTCGCCGAGGAAGGTGCTCACCTCCTGGCCGCCATGGCGAGCGCCGAGATCGGTCGAGCGATGGGCCGAGTCACCCCGAAGTTGGGCCAGCTTCCGCTCGTGCATGATTTCTACGCGAGTCTCGATCGCCTCTCGCTCACCGAGGAGATGGGTGAGGTCGTCGAGAGCGCACCCAAGCCCGAGAAGAAGAGCCCGAAAGCCAAGCAGAAGGCCAGGAAAGGCGCGGCAAAGACTTCGGTGACCCTCGATCTCAAGGACCCCCAGGACGAGCGGCGCTCGGCGTTCTTTCATCGACTCGCCTTCTTGGGGGTACCTTGCGTCGAGCTTCAGAAGGGGCCTACGGCCTCCGTGGTCTTCAAAGAAACCTGGCGCCTCGGGTGGACCCCCGAAACGGACGACACCCTCGTCGAGCGGAGCGCATACGGCGATAACGTCGAGGCAGCAGCCTCCGGGTTGCTCGAGGAACAGCTCGCCGGTGAGAATCACTCCGCGGCCCTCGCCACCGAGAGACTCTCGTCGTCGGTCACGATGAGTCTACCGGGTCTGGTGGCGCGAGCGGAGGCCGCGTGCGGACCGGCGATCGACGCCGATCGGCGCCTCGCCTCCTTGGCCGGAGCGCTGACGCACTTGCTCGTTTTGGACCGACACATGAAGCTCCGTCACGTCGAACGAGCGGGCGAGCGCCAGATGAGTGCGACTTTGAGCGAGTTGATCCGTCGCGCTTTCGCGCGAGCCTCCTTTGCGTTGTCAGACGCGGCGAGCGCTCCGGAGGAGGAGCGTGCCGAGGTCGTGGGCGCCCTTTTGGCCTTGGCCGAGGCAGTGCTGGGAGATCGCCAGGGCGCGCTCGACCGCGACCTCTTCGTCGATGGGTTGCGAAGTGCCGCCGTTGCCTCAGCGGTGCCCTATCTCCGAGGAGCGATGCTCGGCTTGCTGGGAGAGATTCGCGCTGACCCACCGGAGGCGCTCGCCGCCCACATGAGCGCCTACGCGCGGGCTCGACCCGAGACGATGGTGAAGGCAGGGGAGTTCTTGAGCGGCGTGCTCGCTGTCTCGCGCACTTCGTTGCTGCTCGGCGCCTCCGCGCTCGTGGCGGCGTTGGACGAGCTCCTTCGCGCGGCCGACCTGGACACCTTCAAGACCATGCTCCCCGACGTCCGAGGCGCGTTCGAGTCGTTGCACGAGCGCCAGCGCCGGTCCCTGGCCGATCGTGTGGCCGAACGGTACGGGTTGAGTGACGCCGCGGTGCTCGTGACTCTCCAAACCTCGGCGTCGGCCGCCAGGCAGCTGGCGGCCATCGACGCAAAAGTGAGTGAGATCATGAAGGCCTGGGTGCTGGAGTAACTCATGGCGAAGCCTCGCGCAACCCCGACCGTCAGGCCGGCCAACCTTGCCGTGGCGAGCCGAGGCCTGTCGCCGGTGGACAGGGAGACTTTGATTCGCTGGCGACTGGCCCTCGGGAAGGAAGCCGAGCAGGCGGGGATCTCGCTCGGCGAGCCCGGTGGCGCGGACGAGCAGGCGGTCAGCGTCGATGCCGCCCTGAGCTTCGTGTTCGGGTCCCAGGGCGGGAGCGAGGCGTCGAGGCTCACCGTTCCCCACTGGATCGACAGCGTGGACGAGCTCTTTCCCAAGCACGCCAAGGAAGTGCTGCAACGGGAGCTGATCGATCGGAGGGGCATCAGAGCGATCCTCGACGAGCCCAAGCTGCTCGAAAAGGTCGAAGCCAACGTCGACCTCGTGAAGACGCTCCTCACTCACAAAGATCTGCTCACGCCGAAGACGCGCGTGCTCGCGCGCAAAGTCATCGACAAGGTCGTGGAGGAGCTCAAGAGGAGAATCCAAATCCAGGTGGAGCAGGCGATCGTGGGGGCGCTGCGGCGCGATCGTCACTCCCCGCGTCGAGTGCTTCGTAATCTCGACTGGAAGACGACCATTCGCCGAAACTTGACGCAGTGGGATCAAGAGCGCGGCCGGCTGCTGGTGGACAAGCTCTTCTATTTCGCAGCGGAGCGAAACAAGCGTCCTTGGCATGTGGTGGTGTGTGTCGATCAGTCTGGTTCGATGCTCGAGTCGGCGATTCACGCGTCCGTGATGGCCTCGATCTTTTACGAGCTCCCTGGTCTTCGAACCTCGCTCGTGCTCTTCGACACTCAGGTCGTCGACTTGACCGCGCAGGTCGGGTCGCCGGTCGACGTGCTTCTCTCCGTACAGCTCGGAGGAGGCACCGACATCACCTCGGCGCTCGAATATTGTCATGGGTTGGTGCGGGAGCCTCGGCGGACGATCGTCGTGTTGATCACCGATTTTTACGAAGGTCGGCCCACGAGTGACTTGGTTCGGCAAGTCAGAGGTATGGCCGAGGCCGGGATCCGGATGGTGGGTCTTGGCGCGCTCGGCTATGACGCGAGGCCCCAGTACGACAAGTCAGTGGCTGGAAAGTGTCGGAAGGTAGGCATGGACGTGTTGGTGTGTACACCGGAGCGACTGGCGGAGAGTATGGCCGAGATCATCCGCGGCTAACGCAAGCCAACCCGATTCAGTCAGAGGTCTTGCCAGTCCAGGCTGAGCTCATCCTGGACAACCCAGCGTGCCATCGCGGCGAACGGGGCCTCCGCCGCGACCGACTCGGCGAGCTCCTGCCCTGTTCTCTGAATCTCGTCCGAGCGACCGAATCGCAGCCCCTCTTTCATCCGAACCGTTAGGCGTTGGGCTCTTTTGTAGAGCGTCTGCCGCGCCTTGACGAGCTCGGTCCGATTCAGCCCGCAGGTCTGAATCGTCGCTCGCGCTCTTGCGGTCAGCGGTTCTACGAGCCCGCCTGGTGTCCAACCAAAATGCTCAGCGGAGTCGAACGCCTCGAACGGATGCAGGAGCAGCGGCTGCTCGCTGGCTTCGACGCCTTCGGTCGGCGCGATGCGAGCTCCTTCGAGGGGAAAGAGGTTGCGCTTCCAGAGCCGATTGCAGGCGCTGCAGGCGAGGAGCCAGTTGCTCCAAGCGTAGGCTGTCCACCAGTATCCAGGCCCGATGGGCACTTGAGTCGGCGGTTCGGTCGCGTCGATCGGTGGCTCCGCTCGCCAGCGAGTGACGAGAGTCTTGGGTCGGTAGTGCTCCACGTCCAACTCGAACTTGAGATCTCGCGGTCTCTCGCAGAAACCGCATTTCGGTGGGCCAAGGATCGACTTGTATTCGGCCCAGAGCGATCGGAAGTCGCTCTCGGCAGGTGCGCGTAATGCGACCGTGCTCCTGAGCTTCTGGAGCTCCGCGAGCGCTCGCTTTCCGAATTCCGGCGGTGCAGGGGGCCCGACGTAGGAGATCACTTCTTCGGTTTCTTCGACGAGCGAAGAATCTCCGAGAGCTTCTTGCCCTCTTCGGGACTGAGCCTTCGCGTGGACGCGTCACTCATCGCGGTCACGGTGTCGCCGAACTTTCCGAGGCGCTCGCGAAGGGCCTCCTCGACAGGGACGCGCTTCGGATCCTCGCGCTCGAGCCCGTCTCGCACCATCTGACGGTGCGTCGCAAGGAGCTCGCGGGTGTCGGCATCAAAGGTGCTCTCCAAGCCAAAGAGCTCGAAGAGGGCCCAGTCCACGTCCATTCCGGGTTGAATGTCCTTCTGCACCAGCTCGATCGCGTTCGAATTCCGGCGCAGCACGAAGACCTCGCCCGGCTTGGCCCCCTGAAGCGTGAGCGGGTTGTGAGTTGTGACTATGAAGCTGAGACGCGGAAACAAGCGGCGAAGATCCCCGATGATGTTGAGCTGCCAGACCGGGTGCAGGTGAAGATCGATCTCGTCGATCAACACTAGCCCCGTCATCGTCTCGAGTAAGTTCGGTGGAACGGGCTCGTCCAAGTCGCGGCGGCCGTCGACCCAACGCGCGATGAGGTCGACGACCCAGCCCGCCGTCGTGAGATAGCCATCGCTGAGTCGCTCGAGGGGGAGGCGGCCGAAGGCCCGGTGATGGACGAAGATATTGCCTCCCGTGGCTTCGATCCGCTCGAGCTGCAGGAGCTTGCAGAGCGCCTGCTCGACTGCGTTCCAAATCGCGCGGCGTGTTCCCGGATTCCCGCTTGCAGACGGGGTTTCCTGCTCCTTGATCGCTTGGTAGTCGAGGTCCTTGAGCCACTCCACGGCGGCAACCAACGACGTGGGACGCTCGAAGAGGCTGAGTACCTCCGCAAGCGGGTCTCGAAGCGCCGGGCTGCGATCGGGCTCGCCTCGGGCGGTACCTCGCCGCACGCCGTAGGCGGCCACCCACGGGAGTTCGTCGTCGTGAATTCGGTCCGAGACGATCGATTCGAGCGCAAACTCTCGACCCTCGCGCCGAAGAACGAAACCTACCTTGCCCAGGTTGAGTCTGAGTTGGACCCGAGCCTCGGCACCATTTCGGAGGAGCGAGACACGCTCGTCGATCAGCTTCTCGGCGCGCTTCGGGGGAAGTAGAGCCAAAGTCAGCGCGCGGAGCAGCGTCGTCTTTCCCGTTCCATTCTCGCCGACGATGATCACCCACTGCCCAATCGCAGGGTCGGAGAGAGGGAACGGGTCCGAAACGGCGGGTGTCTCGACGAACGGGCCGACCTGACTGAGCTCGGAGAGCTCGATGATTCGGGGCGGAACCGCTTCGGCGTCACGAAGGTCCGGGAACCGGCCGGGGAGCTGGTGCTTCGCCCACGAAGCCTCGTCCGCGAACGCCGCCGGCTGCAATCGATCGATCACCTGGCTCAAAGTAACGAGTCCGGATGTTCGATTGTCCGAAGGTGCGAGAGACTCGAGAATGCGAGCGAGCAACTCGGCATCCCCGGGCAGCGGATTGGGTCGCCTTTCGATGACGGCGAAGATCACCGAAAGTCCTTCGTCGCTGTCCGATTGTCGCAGCTGTCCAATCAGCTCGTCGAGCCGGTCGCCGACAGGCCTGTTCACGAGGATTGAGAAAGCCGCGTGAATCGACTTCAGGTGACCTGGCGCGTCGACGGCGAGAGGGGGGATCGTCAATCTTCCGAGATCAGCGTCTCCGGCGATCAGCGGCGCCAGGTAGGTCAGGAGCCCAACGCGCTGGGGTGAGGCGTTGAGCTCATCGATCAGCTGATCACCCGGCAGAGTCCCGCCTGCCGCTTTGTAGAAGCGAGCTCGACGTGCCTCTTGCGCCGTCTGACCTCGCTGGTCGAGCCACTGGAACCAAACGGCCGAGTCGGGACCGGAGAGATCAGGGAACGGGCATTCGTCGAGGATACCGAGGTTTCGCTGGGCTTCGATGGGGAGAGAGGCCCAACTCAGAACAGCGCTCAGGGATCCGACGTGCGGTCCGACCGTGCAACCCGAGGACAGGATGGCGTCCGCGAGCCTTCGTGCGCCTTCCTCGTTCGACTTCAGCGCCTCGTAGTCAGCTGGTCGCAGCATCCAAAAGGGCGCGCCCCGAGCTCCGAGATCGGGGTCCAATCCCCAAGGCGTGGTCAGCGTGTGGACCAAGTCTTCTTGACTGAACCCACTGGACAGCCAGCGGTCCTGCGCTCTCCTCCAGACATCCGGATCTCCGAGTTGGCCCTCCCGAGCTTGATTTGCCATTTCTCGGAAATCCTGCGGACGTCGGGCAGCCGTTAGACAAGTCGACATCACGAACGAACACGAGAACAGCCACCTCTCTCTGAACGCGGTGGGTTCAGCGAACACCTCGAGCGCCTTCGCCAGGTTCTCCGTCGACGGGTGAGTCTCGAACTCCGCGGTCGCCCGCCACGCTCGCCACGGGCCGGACTCGGGGCTTCGGAGCGCCAGCAACTCGTGCCAAGCTGAGTCAGCGCCGCCGAGCGTACCAAGACTTGCACAGAAAGGAGTGTCCGATGACTCCACGCGGACGTTGCGCACCCGTGGGAACTGAAGCGCTCGCCGTGTCAGCGAGCTCGAATTCGCGTCGTCGTCGCCGCGCCAACTGTGCTTCAGTAGCGCGAGCGGCGAGAACCACTCGAGGTGCTCGTCGAAGGATGTCCACATCCAAGGCGCGAAGGGGTATTGCAGCTCTTGCATACTCTTTGCGGCCGAACTCGCGGCTCGCTGCGAGTCAAGGAACCTTCCGGCCACCGCGGCAGCGGCCTCGAGCGCGTTCTCGGCGAGCCCGTGGAGGATACGCCACGCACTCCGGTCCGTCGAGTCACGACTCAGGCGCTGCTCGACCAGCTCCAGGTATTGATTCTGATACCGAGAACGCGCGGCAAGCCGACCGAGGCGATATTCGAACTCTGGGGAGACCAACGAACCGGCGTTTGCTGCGCTAGCAACGATCTCACTCCAACCCGTGAGTACGGCGGGCGGTGCGTAGGCATGCGTTTCCTCGAGGAGGTACAGCGCCAACTCGGCGCCGAGGCGAGCGACTTTGGGACCCAACCCTCTGTGACCCTCATCCAGGTCTCTGCAGGTTCGTTCGAGGGCGTGGGCGATGGCCTGGCGTGACCCCTGAGTCTGCTCGACGGCCCGGCTCGCGACGAACCCCAGGACGTTGCGCCAGTGGGAGCTCCCGCCGATCTCCCTGAAGAGCTCGCCGAAATCTACGGGACACTCCAGCAATGCCTCAGCGGCGAAGAACTCCTGGATGGAACGTAGCCCGAACGCGATCGAACGCGGGGTCGGGCACTGAAGGAGTACCAGTCGTTCGCTGGTAAAACGGCTGAGCCGGGCTACCCAACCCTCGACGTCGTCCGTCTCGCCCTCCTCGTCGAGCAGATCCCGGATCATCTGTCGAAAATCTCGCAGCGACAAGCGTGCTCGCGAGCTGCTCGCGGCGGAGCGGACGTGAAGCGCCAGGCCCGCACGCACGTGGAGGGCTCGAAGGCGCCGTTCATCGCCTCGGGTGATGCCGTCCCGGAGACTTTTCTGAACTTCGCGGCTGAAGGTAATTTCAAAAAACCGATTGAAAAGCTTGAACCGCGAGCTCGGTAACTCGCCCTCTTGCGCGACCATCAACGTCGCGAGTGTAACCGCGAGTGGCGTCCGAAGGAGCTCGGCGACGGCCGGCTTTGCCAACTCCCGCTTCAGCACCGGAGCCATTTCGGCGAGCTTGCCCCAGGTGGCCATCAGCCGCTCAGCATGTGCTTGAGCTTGGTCTTTGCTCAGCGGCCCGAGCGTGAGCTGATCGCACTCACCGAGCTCACCTCGGTAGCCTTCCGGTCTCGAAGTGATGAGGACGTGCGGCCCCCGAGTCTGACCTATGGCCGACCGCAACTCACTGACGAGTTGGTTTCGGTCCTCCAAATTCTCGACCTCGTCGAGCCCGTCGAATACCCAGAAGACTCGCTTCTGGGACACCAGAAGCGCTCGCAATTCGGTCGGAGACAGCGGGGCGGGCTCGGGAGCCAGGGTTGGGAGAGTCGTGTTCGAAGCAGAGTACGAAAGAAATCTCCAGACTCCGTCTGGTGCCGAGTCTCTCCGCAGGAAGTCGGAGAGCTCGGGAAGGTTGACTCGCACCGGCGTCGCCGCAACAGGCGCCGGAATACTCAGGCGATCGCGTAGCGCAGCCAGGCCCGCGAGCACGGGGCTCGCGGCGACCCTCAGTGGTTCCTCGAGCGAGTCCTCTCGGATCAAATCCGACCGCAGCAACTGAGTCAGAATCGTCGACACCGTTGTCTTTCCGGATCCTGGTGCCCCCAACAACAGGGTGAGGCGCCCGTCGTGGTCGACAGGCTCGGTGGCTTCTCGGAGCGTCCCCGCCTCGTCGATGGAGCGAACGAGGCGAAGGACGCGGCTGCTGGCGAGCGTCCGGACAATGGTCTCGCGGGAGCCCTCCACGGGAAGGTCGACGAACAGCGCAGCCAACTCGACGTTTACGTCGGGGCCCGCTCCTGCTTCGATCAAGCGAGCGCGAGACTCGCGGACGAGCTGGATCGCTTGCCAACGCACAAAACGGGCAGGCAAATCCGACGTGCTCGGCACTTTCGACTCGTAGGGTGTGAGCAATTTCGCGTCAAGTCCACATTGGCGGGTCAGCGCTGCGCCTCTTGTCGGTTCTCTTCGAGCCGTCGTCCTACCCACGAGTCGGTCGGTCTTGCATCAACTCCGACTTGATTCGGCTCCTTCGACTCTCCTCCGAGGTAGATCGTCCCGAGGAGCTTTCGGTTTTCGGATGACCGTCTTGTCGAACTCACCGAGCCTCGGGCCGCTCAAATCAGACCTTCGAGAAGACGAACGGGTGGAGCACCGTGGTGTGATCGTCCATGGGACGATGTAAGATGACCCGAGTTGGACCTCCTCATCGCCCACCGCGGTCGCCGCGTCGTCGTTGCTGCGCGAGCCTCACCTCCGTTCGTGCCGCAGGCGCTCGTGCTGGAGGAGGACACTTTCATGGTGCTGAGCGCGGACGCCGAGCTTCGCGAGCCCAAGGCGCATCCTTTGCAGATCTTCACCGCGCTGTTGGACCTCGAGCCGAAGGCCATCGGGGAGGCCGTGGAGTGCGGTGGCGCGCCGAGCAAAGTCCTGGCGATCGTTCATGACACCGCTTTGGAGCCGACCACGAGCCTCGAGTTCGTACGAGTCGCGATGGACTCGGTCGCGGAGCTTTCTACCCGTAGGGGCTGGTCGCGCCTTGGAGTCGAGGTGCTCGGAACGATCCACGGAAAGCTCGGGCTCGACGAGGTTCTTCCGCGGATCCTCGAGGCTCTGCCGGACAACGTGACCGACGTCTGGCTGATCCCGCGGGAGGGGCAAGAGGACCTCGTCGGTGCGTGGCTCCGACGACCGTGACCGCGCCCAAGTGATCGACGCTCGTTGACCCCTTTGAAAGCCCGTGTGAAGTTCCCGCCGCCCATGCGAGTACGCTCACTTCTCCCATTCTTCTGGACCGTTCCGTTGGCCCTCGCGACGGCCTGTGAAGAGGTCGCGAACAACAACGGAGACGCCGGCCCCAACGACGCGGGATCCGGCTGCGGCTATTACCAACCGGTCGAGCACGTATCGAACACGGCCAAGGCCGAAGCCACGTTGCCCACCGACAAGAGCGAGAAGTTCTTGGTGGTAGCCTACGCGACGTCGGAGCTTCGAACGAACGAGACGACGGACGTCACGTACACGAAGGCAACGCCCGGCGGCCTGATTCCAGGCGGTCGGACCTTCTCGTCCAAAGAGCCGCTGGATCCCGAGCTCGTCTCTTACTACGCCAAGCTCGAGCGTCGGATCGCGGCCGAAGCGACGTTGCGTGCCCGTTCCAAGCAAGGTCCGCTCACTCAGCCGGTGAAAGGCGGGACTTCGGTGCGCTCTTATACTGATCCGAGGCTCGGGCGACAGTCTCAGTCTGCCGCGTGTACCGCCGAGGATCCTGGCGTCTGCAAGGCCGACAAGGCGATCTGCGTGATTCCGGAAGGGACCACGAACGGCACCTGCGCTTCCTCCGTGAGCCTCAAGTTCGCGCTTACGGATCCGCAGAACCCGGTCGCCGTGACGGCCACGGTCAAGGCCGTGACCGACGGCGTCGCGATCGTCGTCGATGACGCCGACACGCTCTCCGACGCCGACGCCGATGCCCTGGCGAAGCGATTCGACGAGCAGATCGCGCCCATTGATCACGCGATCTTCGGCGAGCCGGTCCAGAACGGAAGAGACTTCGACGGAAACGGGGTCACTACGATCTTCGTGACGTCCAAGCTCTCTGGGCTCGGCGACGACATCGTCGGCATTTTCTTCAGCGACGACCTACGTCCGAGCGGCGAGGCGGCGCACTCGAACGTCTCCGACCTGTTGTACGTGAAGCCGACGGGACCCTCTGCAAATCTGGACCAACTCAGCGGCACGATCGCGCACGAGTACCAGCATCTCATCAATTTCTACGCGAAGGTCGTGAAGAGCCGCTCGGACCGCGAGGCCGCATGGCTCGACGAAGGCCTAGGTGTGTTCGCGGAAGACATCACTGGCTACGGCGAGGACGCGTACGCGACGCACTACGCTTATCTCCAGGATCCAAGCAACTACTCGCTCACCGGCAACGGAGTGCTCGGGTCGGGAGACTCGATTCAGCGTCGTGGCCTGGCGAGCTTGTTCGTACGGTATCTCTTCGAGCAGACCGGCGGCGCTGACTTCGGTGCAACGCCGGCAGGCGCGGGCGCTACGGCCATCAAAGGTATCGTGCAGGGCTCCGACATCGAGCTCGAGGCGGTCGCCAAGCTCGACGCGAGGACCGTGCATCAGTGGATCGGTGACTTCATGCTCGCGCTCGCCGCCGACGGAATCGCCGAGTACGACTGTTTCGCTCGGTACTCCTTCGCGACGCCGGAGACGGTAGCCTACACCGGCATTCGGCGCGGAGTGAACCTGCGCGGGACGTTCACCGCCGGATCGCGAACGATCAATTTTCAGGGGCCCGTGACGAATACTCTGGAGGCCGAGAGCGTCCCATTCGCGTGGAACGCGGGCGACTTCCGCACGGTCGATGGAAAAGGGCTCAAGATCTCTGCTTCGGTCCCGTCCGATGGGTTCGACGGGGATCTCGAGCGCGTCGGACTTTGGGCCATTCCGCTCGTAAGGTGAGCTCTTCGCCCGTTCTCTCCGCTCGGAGGTTCGAATGATCTTCAGCTTACTCACGCTCGCTTTGTTGACTCAGGCTCCCTTCACGGCCGAAGGCGTGATCAAGGAAGTCTCCGGTGGTCCGGGGGGCACCGTTGCCGAGCTTCGCCTCGATGACGGGTCCAAGGTCGCGCTCCTGCCACGGGGTGAGCTTGGCGTTGAAGAGCTGCGAGCGCTTGCGACGGTGCGCGTTCGGGTCCGCGGGGAGCGCGGCGACCCCGCGGCGCCGGGCGGGAGCTACGCGAGGGTGGATGAATACGAAATCTTGGACGTTGGCAAGGGCACCGTCCCGCGACTAGGGATCCTCGCCGAGCTCGAGGTCGCGGGCGAGAAGAGGCTGGCGTTCGTCGATCAATCAGGTCGCGCCGACCTGCTTCCGAAGGGCTGGGGCCAGAAGCTCGGGGGGGCGGTCGGTGCCAAACTCTGGATGGTAGGGACGGGCAGCGGGGAGTCGTTCGCGCCCACGCGTTTCCAGATTCTCAGGCCAAGGAAGAAGACGGAGGCGCCTACGCCGTGAGCGCGGGCAAGCGCTTGGTACGGGGCTCCGGCTCGTGAATCATCATGGAGGTTTCTCAATGAACAAGTCTCTTCTCGGTGTCTTTTCGCTCGGAGGCCGGGTGGCCGCAGGGCTTGCAATCGCGTTTTCTTTCACCTGTGCTGCGCACGCAGACGGCCTCGTGAAAATGGAGGGCGGCAAGGCGCAGCCTGCCGTCGTCACCGCGTGGTCCGGCGACGGCAAGAAGATCGAGCTCGACGTGAAGAGCGGGACCGATCCTCAGGCGGTCGCGGACTCGATCAAAGACGCCATCACCAAAGTGAAAGTGTCCGTCAAAGGCGGCAAAGTCCTGGTGATCGGCATGACTCAGGACGAGCTCCTCGTCGAGCTCGCGAAGATCGAGCTGGGCAAGGACGATTTCGGATCCATCGCCGCCGCCACGAAGGCGGATGACGACGAGCTCGGATCGGGCTCGTCGCTCCGTGCGAAGAAGGCCGCGGATTTGGCGGCCATGTTCAAAGACCAAGCGACGACGACCCAGGGCCAGGTCGTGAAGGTCGCGGGCGGGACTTTTCCAAATGCCGTCGTCACGATCAAAGTCCTCGTCGCTCCGTCCGGTGACTTGGCCAAGACGATCCGAAAAGGCGCCAGCATCCACTTCAAGCCCGTCTACAAGATGAAAGATGGGAAGGTCGATTGGTCCGACGAAGACAATCAACTCAACGTAGGGGCGTACTTCTTGAAGGAGAAGGACAGCGTCCGAATCAAGATCGGTAAGGAGGAGAAGGGAACTTACGAGGCCGTGATCATCGAGCGGCCGTAGGTCCTTTCGGAGGATTCATGAAACGAGAGCTCTTGGCCGCAGCGGCGGCCGCGATGGTGTTCGTGAGCCCCGCCTTCGCGGAGACGGTGGTGTCTCCTGGGGGTCAGCCGGGCGTCGCCACGAGCTGGGTGAAGAAGGGAGACGCTCTCACGTTCACGCTGAAGGAAGGCTTCTCTGCTGACGACGTGGCTGACGCGATCTTGCGGGCCGTGCCAGGATCGACGGCCAAGGCCAAGGGCGGCAAGGTGGTGGTCACCGGAGTCGAGGAGAAAGAGTTGCTCGTGGCGCTCGAGCGGGTCCAGGTCGACCGGGGGCTCGACGACATCGACAACGCGTTGGCGTCTTTGCAGGGCAACAAAGAGGAGGAGGGTTCGGGATCTTCGATCCGAGCTTCCAAAGCAACTCAGATCGGGGAGGCCGCCGAGCAGACGTTCGAGGTCACCGGCAAAGTCAGCATGGTTCGTCATAAGACCTATCCGAAGGTCGCCCTCGAGCTCGAAGTGAGCGACGCCGGCGCCGCGAAGTTGCCGGGAAAAATTACGGTCGTCCCCCGAGTCAAGATCGAAAGCGGTCGACCTGTCATGTCGGACCCAGAGACGAAGGCGAACGCCGCGGCGTGGTACGTGCGGCAAGGGGACTCGGTGAAGGTGAAGATCTTCCTCAGTCCCGACAAGAAGACCTACGTCGCCACCGCGTTCGCTCGCCAGCGCTGAGTCTCCCGATGGGCATTGGGCGTCACACTTCAGGTTCGCGGCACACTTCTGCGCCGCCGAACAGGTCGTCGTTCCACGATTCCGGCGGGTTGACTCGCCGACTCTTCGAGACCTCGCCGCCAGAACCTAGGGATTGACAGCCGCCGACGCAATTCTGCGATCGAGGCCTTAACAATCCTTCACGAAGCTTTTCGAAGCTTAGGCCTGACCACGCAACCAAACAGGCTCTCGGGGGTTATGGTGGCATCATGTTGCTCACCAAAAAACTCGCCATCCTCGGAACCGCGCTCGTCGTGAGCGCCGCCAGCGTCACTGCGTTCGCCCAAGATCGGCCCGGCTTCGGCTTCGGGCTCCACGGCCGCATCGAGAAGCTCCTTCGGGACCTCAAGCTGTCCGACCAGCAGGAGGACATGCTGGTGGAGATGAAGGCCGGCATGAAGTCCAAGCGCAAGGAGATGAAGCAGAAGATGGGGCAGTCGTTCGGGGCGCTCACGGAGGAGCTGAAGAAGCCCAACCCGGACAAGAAGCGCTTGCATGCCATCGTGGACCAGCACGCCGACCAGATGCGGGCGGCGGGGCACGCGCGGATCGACGACATGCTCAAGTTCCACTCGACCTTGTCGGACGAGCAGCGGGCGACGTTGACCGAGCGACTCGAGCGGCTCGAGCGACATCGCAAGCGCCTCGCTGACTGATTCTCTCTTGCAGTAGACGATTCCGGGCCCTCCGTTTACAACGTCGGCGTGCGCGCCGCCGTGGCTCTATTGCTCGCGATCTGCGCGATCTCCATGCGTGCTCGGGCGGAGGAAGACCGCTTCGTGGCTGCGCGTAAGGCCATGGAGCGCGGCGTCACCGCGGAGCAGTCCGGCGACTTGGAGACTGCGCTCGCGCACTATGAGCGTGCTCGAGTGCTCGCGCCGGAAGCCAATCTCCCGCACCGCCACGCCGCTGAGATCCTCGTCGCGCTCGAACGCTACGAAGAAGCGGCGGAGGCCTTCGAAGCCTATCTCGGGGCGAAGCCGGACGTGAAGGACGCGCCCGACATTCGGGCCCGGATCGAGCGGATCCGGCGTGAGCACGCCAAGGTCCTCGTGAGGCTCGAGTCGAAGCCCTTCGAGGCCGAGGTGTTCCTCGACGGGGCGGACTCGAGCTTGGGAACGACACCCATTTCGGTCGAGGTCAGCCGAGGCCCTCACACTCTCGTCTGTAGGAAGGATGGGTTCGTCGAGGTTCGCGTGCGCGGAGAGGTCGGGGCGGGCGCGAACGTGCTGAGTTGTGAGTTTCCGTCGGTCATCACACCTACGGCGCCCTCGCTAGAGGCTGAGTCGTCGGAGCTCCCCTGGATTTGGATGGGTACCGGGGCTATCGTCGTCGTCGCTGGCGTCGTAACCGCGCTCGTGCTGAGTGCCCGACCTGGGTTGCCCGAGACACGCGGCGGCGAGCACACTTTCCCATGAGTTACTTCCGTGCGCTCTTCGCTGTCGCGTACGCCGTGTGCGGCTGCGGATCGGATTGGGTGAGGGTGGTGGTGGAGGGTTCGAGCCCGGATCTCACTGCCATTCCCGCGTTGGTCGAAGTCTCGGTGTACGGAGGCGGGCTCGGAACGAGCTACTCGTACACCGACACCTTGGAGCGCCGCGAGGGATCGTTGCCGTTCACGGACTCGGTCGTCGTATTCGACGACGAGACCTCGGAGACGGTCACGGTGCGCACGAGAGTGACGACGCCGCTGGCGTTTGGTGCGGACGCCACGCTCGCGCTTCCGGCGGAGGGGAGCGACCTACTCCTCCAGTTGGCCGCGGGCGAGCGTTCGATCGCGCGGTCAGCGCGATTTTCGAGCGGGGACGTCGGTGTCGTGGCCTCCTTCAAGGGTGGGTTGGTCTTCGCGTGGCCAGCTCAGGACGGAGTGAAGGTGGCGGAGCTTCGTGAGCCCGATGCGAGCCTGAGCGCCGTGACTCGGGAACGCTCGGTGTCGAGCGAGACGGGCGCGAGCTCGGTGCGTATTGCCTCACGACCGGACTCGGCTTCGTTTGGCTCCGACTTGTACGCGGTGGTTTGGCGTGAGACCGGCGGTTCGGCCAAGCTCGCGGCGGGCACGCCCGGTGGACTCACGAGCGCGGTGGACTTGGGTCCAGCGGACTCGGTGCACGTGGCTTGCGCGCGAAAAGGAGTCGGCTTCGACGTGGCGACAGCGAAAATTTCCGGTGGGTCGGCCGACGCGATGGTCTTCGGCGTGAGTGGGTCCACGATCGCTTCGGCCCGACCAAGCCATCGGCTCAAGGATGGAGCAGCGTCGCTCGTCGGAGTCACCGTCGCGCTCGACGCGGTGATCGTCGCTGGCCGCACCGACTCGGGGTCGTGGTTGGCTCGGTGGGACTTGGGCGGCGAGCCCACCGTGATCGACACGCCAGGCAGCGCTCGCTCGATCTCCCGTAGCATCGACGGTAACCGAGTCTTCTTGGCGACGGAGCTCGGGGGGAGCTTGGTGGTCGAGTCCTACTTTGCAAACTCGCTGGCCAAAGCGGGTGAGTCCGAGCCGATTGCGCGGCTGCCGTTCGTTCCCGAGCAACCCAGGGCGCGCGTTTCTATCTCCGAGTGCCTGATTTCGTGGCCGGAGGTCCGAGCGGACGGGAGTGAGCTCGTCGACGTGCGGGCGCAGTTGTTCGATACGAACGGCCAACCGAGCGGAGTCTCGACACTCATGAACGTGGACTCTGCCGGTCACCACTTCGCTCCGACCTCGGTGTGCGCCTCGCCGGCCCGTGGGTACGTGGCGTTTTTTGCCGAGGCGAGCGACTCGCTGTCGGGATCACTTTGGCTGCGCCGGGTGCCCAGCCAAAGTCTGTTCTTCGCACCCTGAAAGTGAACTATGAAGAAGGTCGAGCACCGCTCCGTTCCCCTCGTCGCGATCCTCGCCGGCTGCGGTGCCTCGGCTCCGTCCGGTGACTCGGCCGCCATCGAGCTGGGATTTTTGACTGCATTGTCTGGCGACCTCGCTGGGTTGGGTCGCGAGTTCACCGACGCAACTCAGCTCGCCTTGGCCGAGATCAACGGGCAAGGAGGCGCGCTCGGCCGTCCGCTGCGCATGGCGCTTCAAGACGACGGCACGTCCGCCGCAGGCGCGCAGGTCGGATATTCGGCCTTGCTCGACCACTCGGTCCCAGTGATTTTGGGACCCACGTTTTCGGCTGCCGTCGTGACGATCGCGCCCCTGATCAAGTCCGGCCGAACGCTCACGATCGGTCAGACCACCACGTCTCCTCAACTCACGAATTTGGACGACGGCGGCTATTTCTATCGCGTCGTGGCGTCCGATACGGTTCAGGCCAAGGTCCTCGGCGAGCTCATCGTGGGCGAGAAAGCCCGAGGCTACGACGTGGAAGAGCTCTGCATCGTGTATCGCGAAGACGTATACGGGACGGCCTTGGCGGACGCGACCAAGCGCGAGATCGAAGCGCGTCAGGGCACCGAGACGATTGTGTTCACCTCTGCGCCGTACTCACCGCTGCAGACCGATTTGACTTCGGTGATCGAGGCCTGTGGGGACCCGGCGACGAAGGAAGGTAAGTCGGCTCTGCTGTTCGTCACGTTCGTGGCCGACGGTGCGTCGATCTTGAACGAGGCGATCCGTCGAGGCTGGAGCTCGACGAGGCATCGGTTTTTCTTCACGGACGGGGCTCAAGACCAGCTGCTTTTCACACTCCTCGACGATCCTCAGTCGATCAACGACGCGCGAGGGATCGGGCCTTCGGGACCCGATCCAGGCACCGAGGACGGGGCGCGCCTTCGCGATTTCAAGGAGCGTTTCTTGGCCTTCTTCGGCCGTAATCCCACGTTCTACGCAGAGAACGCCTACGACGCGGCGTACCTCGCGGCCATGGCGATCGAGATCGCCGGCAGCGCCACCGACCGGGCGGCGGTGGTGGAGGCGATGGGCTCGGTCTCTTCCGGGGAGCCGGTGACCGCCGGCAATTGGTCGGCGATTCATGAAGCGATCGCTCGCGACGGGCAGGCGGACTACCTCGGCGCTTCGGGGCACCTGAATCTCGACCAGGCCACGGGTGACTTGCTGCCACCTTATTACGTCGCGGTGTGGCAAGTCGTCGCCGCATCCATGGAGATCATCGAGACCCGCAAGGTGGAGTGAGCCGGGGACGGTTCGAATTGACCGACGCTTGGATTGTGCAGCCCTAACAGGTCGCTCAAAACTCGAGTTGTCTGCTGCGACGTCGTGCGGGCATGGATGAGGAAACTCCACGACTTACCGGTGAATCGTGCGCGGGAGGCGCGTGAGTTTCTCAGCCTTTTTCAGCGACCTGCCAATTCACCCGGAATAGTTGTGGGTGTGGATGCGCCTTGCTCCGGGTTCTCGAGAAAAACCTCGGGACACGAGTTTTTCCTCGACCTTCGCCAAAAATGCCGATGCGTTTTGGGCGCCGATGTGCAGCTCACCCTCCGGTGTTAGGCGCCTCGAGATGGCATCCAAACAGTCTTCGAGATCATAACCTACGTACCCCTGGACGGATCGGGTCGCCACGATGACTTGGAAGTCTTCGTTCGCCAACGTTGGTGACCGGATATCTCCCAGCAACAGCTCCAGCGAACCTCCCGGCCGTCGCACGGCTTCGAGATCGAACTCTCCGGCGGTGGCGCTCGCGACGAAGAAGACTTCGAGCTGATCGCGCGGGGCGCCGAGCGTACTCAGGAACGCGATGACGACCTTCGAGAGGTCGATGACACTGACGCGATGACCTGCGTGTGCGAGGGCCGCCGGTAGGAGCGACGGGCCGTTGCCGACGACTAACACCGAGACGGGCCGATCGAGCGCCAGAATCGATCTGAAGATCGCGACGTCTCCGGGTGGAGTCAGGAGATGATCTGATCCGACGAACGTTCGCACGGGAACGAGTTTCCCATCGCGGAACTCATGCCAGGTGCTTCCGGCGATTGGCCGCTTCGTCCGAATCGGAGGGACGAACCCGCGTAGCTCAAATCGCCAGTAAGCATCCCAGCCGGCTGCGTCGTTCCAGTCTCCGGGTGGTCGCAGTCGGACCGGAGGCAGCCCAGGGAGCGCTTCGACTGCCCCCGCGCGCTCTAACCAGTCGACGACTCCGGAGTGGCCCGCGTCTTTCGCCAATTGGAGTGGGCTTGGGAAGCCTTCCTCGGAGGGTTGGATCGTCGCGCCAGCTTTGAATAGAGCCTCCACGGCCCTGAGGTTTCCCAGGGCGCAAGCGGCCTCGAGCGCGGTCCAACCCGTGAGGAGCTCGCGCGCCCCGAGCTCGACTTCTCGGGCAGCGAGCTCCTGGATGATCTTCGGATCGCCCCCACGAGCCGCGTTGTGCAGGAGCGTAGATCCGTCCGGATTCGCACACGTGGGAACGGCAGCGCCGCCACGTAGCAGCGCCCAGGCGCATTTCGGCGTCGACCGAGGTCCCATCGTGAAGGCGAGCACGCTGCCGCCACTCGGCCAGGGGCGGTTCGGGTCCGCTCCAAGTTGGATGAGTCGTTCGATGGCTCTGTGGTCCCCTCGCGAGGCGGACTGTTGGAGCGGAGTGTTCCCGTTTCTGTCGACGATGGAATCGACAAGCGCGCCGTGGTCGACGAGCCGCCGGACCGCTCTCCAACGCTTGGCCGCGATGGCATCGCGGAGCTCTTGCATCGGGTCGTCGGGCTGATGGACCCGAACTCGAGGAGGGCGAGCGAAATAGGTCTGCAACGCTGCCCACATCCGAGTCCACAGCCTACTCACACGCTCACGATATCAAAGTTCGCTCGGCTTCGCGTTCGCGTCGCGCTAACACTTGGGCGAAGCTGCCGCGTCGGGCTCGACGTCGACCCAGAGGCGCTTCCTCTTGTAGGTCGAGTCGGCGGAGAGCCCAGCCGTCATGTGGCTCAGCTTCGAGGCGTTCCAGATATCCGAGTGCGTCGCAAACGGCGTACAAACCTCGATCTCGAACGAGCCCGTTTTGCCCGTGAGCGGCATTTCATACGTCCACCGGCCCTTGCCAACGGACGCCTGAATCCCGAGCGACAGCGAATGGGCTGGGCTCTTCGACTCGGCGCTCACGTAGGCCGGAAGGCGATAGTCACCGGTACCCACGAGCTCGAGCTTTTGTCCGGCGGCCACCCGAATATGAGCGCCAGGCGCTAACTCATCGACCGACACGGGGCCGCTGGCCTGGACACGAGTCACGGAGCCCGCCGGCACGCGACCGGCGAAGCCGGCGATGGCTTTTTTCACCGGAGTCTGATCGACGGGAGAGAAGCCGCGCTCGCTCTCGACACTGGCTTTGCCGTTGCTGGCCACGACCGAAAATCCAACGCCTATCGCGGACGGATTGTTTTTGACCGCGTTCCGGAACCGGGTCTTCGCCGAGAGGGACGAGTCCTCGGTCCACGTGCCGCCGAAGCCGTTGAGACCCATCGAAAACTGAACCGACATCGTGTGCTCCTTCTGACCCATCGACGCGGCGAAGACCGCGAGAGCCATGCGCTAGAGGTTATCGACGGAACGACGGCGTTGGGACGCGACGCCGACGGCAAATTGGGAACTGCTTCCCAAACCGGATGCTCCCCTTTTTCGGGCGTACATACGCCCTTTGCGCGAAGAGAAACACATTGCCCAACGTAGTCCGGGCGCCTAGGGTTCCATCGTGGCTGAGGGCCTCGAGCTTCGGTCGGCACGACTGCCGACCCGATCGGCCGCCTCGACGCCGGAGGCGGCCTTTTCGTCCTGGCTCGGAGGCGCGAAGTCGCCGATGACTCCCGAGCGCCTTCGCGAAGGTGTTCGCACCTTTCAGGCGGCGGCGCTCGACAGCACCTATACTCAGTCGAAGAACGCACTCGTCCAGGCACTCTGCCACCTTCGCCACCGACAGCCGGACCTGGTGGAACCCTTTTTCCGAGAGATCGCGCCTTGGTTCGAAGCCCGCGCCAAGGAGCTTCCGGAGGCTCAGCGCGCCAAGGAGCTCCGCCAGCTCCGTGAAGGTACTCTCGAAGTCACGGTCAGCATCCCCATCCCGAAAGATGTGCTCGAGCAGGTCGCGGTGGCTCAGCGAGAGGCCGTCGAGAAGCTTCATGCCGACATGATGGTTGCGGACCTCCGAGCCGAGCAGGCCATCCGAAGTCAGGCGGCGCAGCGCCGAGTCGAAGTGCAAGCCGGCCAGGCCGAACCCGACGTGAAGTCGACTCGGTCCGCGAAGTCAGCGGGCGTCCGCGCCAAGGCCCCCCTGAGCGATACCCAGTGGGGAGCCTTCCTCGGGCGTTTGATTTCGCACGCAACCTCGAAGGCAGAGGACCAAGCGCTCGAGCTGCTCGCCCATAAGGGGCGCGTCGACCAAGCGCTCGTCGGGGCCATGAAAATCTCGGGCGTGCTCGACGACATACCGAACGGAGCAGAATGGATCGGCCGAGTCTCCGCCGGAATCAGACTCGCCGAGCGATGTCGTTACAGCGCCACGAACGACGGCGCCGATCGGTTGGCCATCGACACCATCCTAGCGAGTGATTCTACGCCGAGCATGGCCTACTCACCCCTTCAGTCCTCGCGCGACGGCGACCTCGAAGGTCTGCTCCTGCGCTGGATCTCGACCGCGACCCCGGGGCTCGCGCGCGCCGTGCTCGACAACCACCCGCACTTTCCTAGGCCGGCTCAGCTCCGGGCTGTCAACGCCCAGCTCGACCAAATCGTGGAACGAGAGGGTAGGGTGCTCGAGGGCTTCAACGTACTCACCATCATGCACCAGATGGGTCGCACGGTCCCGTGGCTCGAGCTGCTTCACGACAAGCTCGGGCTGAAAAAGGAGGACTACCTCGGCGTCTCGGTCCCGTACTCGGGCTCGAAGCTCGCGGAGGCCAAGCTCAATCGGGACGGGTTCGAGACGGTGGCCGATCACGACCCGCGGCCCGAGCTGCTCGCGCGAATGCAAGACACACTCGGCGGCGGGCAAGCGCAGAGCTTCGATGAGCTGAAGGAGCAGGACATCAAGCGAGCCGTGGGGCGAATGGTCGAGAAACACCAGGCCAACGGCAAGCCGATTCTCATCGTCGACGACGGCGGGTACGCCGCTAAAGTCATTCGCAAACATTTTCCCGAGCGAGAGGACCAATTTCGAATCGTCGAGTGGACCACGCGAGGGATCCGGCAGTTCGAGCAGATACCACAGCCGAAGATGAGTCTGATCAGCGCGGCGGAGTCTCGGCCCAAGGTGGAGGTCGAGCCTGCGTTCATCGCGGATTCGCTCGTCGAGCACTTCCAGGTCGCGCTACGCCAGCGCTTCCCGGATCTGAAGGACAAGCGGATCTTGGTGATCGGAGCCGGCAACATCGGTCGAGCTTGCGCGCTTGCGGCTCAGGAGCTTGGAGCCACGGTCTCGATGAACGATCTGAAGCCCGAGCGGCTGAGCAGGGCCGTGGCCGGGACGAAGCTCACCGGCGAAGCAGACATCAGGAAGGCAGTGACAGGAAAGGACGCGATCCTCGCGGTCACCGGCGCCAACAGTCTTCCGGACGAGATCTTCTCACTCATCGATCCAGGGACGGTCGTGGCTTCGGCGAGCTCGGTGGACATCGAGACTCGTTCGGAGTCTCCGCACGAGAACGGGCACTGGAGCACGGATCTGTCGAGGCTCTCGATCACGATGGGCGCAGATGAGAAGTCGAAGGGTCAGCGGGCAGCGTTCAAGAACCAAGTGACCGAAGGGGGAGTGCGAGCGCTCGAAGTGTCTTTGAATCGGAGCGCGGCTGCGTATGGTCTCGAGGCCCGGGTGGAGCGTCGAGATATCCTCGCGGGCGGGTTCGTGCTCAACCTGAGTCGCAAGGCTCGCGTCATGCCGATACAGCGAGAGGAGCTGATTCTCCTCAACGTCACCGAAGCCATGGCGCAGGCCACCCAGACGACGATGCCCGGCAAGCATTTGATGGAGTCGGCGCGGGAGGATCGGATTCTTTCGTTGTTCGAGCGCTACCACCCCGAGGACTTCGCGGCGGCGCGACGATTCTCCAAGCGCTGAGATCCGGTGATTTGCTCGGGGCCCGAAGTACTCCCGGCAAGTTTCGTGACCGCCGAGTTTGGGGTAGTGTGACGCGGGAAGGTCTCAAGAGTATCGCAATGCGTCGAGAGCTGAGTTGGCTTCGTGCGCTCGTCGGCGCGGTCGGCTGCGAGTCCGAGGAGGATCGAGCAGGCTTCTCAGCGCGGTTCATGCGTGTGAGCAAGGGTCCGCCGACTATTGCTACGGGGTTGCGCAGGTACTCATCGACGAGGCGAGGAGCAGCAGCATCGCTCGAGCGTTGTTTCTTCGAGGCTGTGGCCTCGGACATGCTTCGAGTTGTACGAACGCGGCGGCCGGGCGATTCGCCGACCAGAAATGCCGCGTCGATACTTCTGCCGCGGCGTGCGAGCGCGGCGCCGATCCATGGGCATGTACGATGCTCGGAGGGGCGCTAGCCACGGGTCGGGGCACGGCGGCGGATCCCGAACGCGCGCGGCGGGCGCTCCAAGGCTCGTGTAAGTTCGGCCCTTCCGACCCGGCCTGCGTGGCGGCGAACCGAGTCCTCGCCTCGCTTGCTGCCTCGGAGAGCTCTACTTCAGCAGAAACACGGCAAGATCGACGCCGCGTCTCCGTTGGACCTTCTCGCCGAAAGCGACCTTCTCAGCAAGACCGATGAGTCTGAGGTGCGCGAGCGTTGCGGCTCAGCGCTCGTCACGAATCATTGGAGGGCTCGGGCGCTGCGTGCTACGCTGCCGCGCGTTGTTTGAGCGCGGACAAATCCTGTCCGGGAAGTATCGCGTGATCGAGCGCGTCGGACAGGGTGGCATGGGCGAAGTCTGGCGCGGCGAGAGCGTCGCGCTTCGAGCTCCGGTCGCCATCAAGGTCATTCGACCGGACGCGCGTGACCCGATGGCCCCCGGCCGTTTCTTGCGCGAGGCTCGCGCGGCGGCGGCGCTCCGGAGCACCCATGTCGTTCAGATCTTGGACTACGGCGTCGAAGGCAACCTTCCTTATCTCGTGATGGAGCTGCTCCGCGGCGAGAGTCTCCGCGGCAGGCTCTCTCGCGTGGGGCCCTTGGACCTCTCGGCCACCGCGGAGATTTTCATTCAAGTCACCCGCGCGGTCGGCATGGCCCATGACATGGGTTTCGTGCACCGAGACCTCAAGCCCGACAACATCTACCTCGCCCGAGAAGGAGACGACGAGGTCGTGAAGGTCCTCGACTTCGGCCTAGCCAAGGCCGTCGATCAGTCTCTCGCTCGTACTCCGGAGGTCGAGACGGCCAAGGGAGCGCTGCTCGGCACGCCCTATTACATGAGTCCGGAGCAAGCCGAAGCCAGGCCGACCCTGGATGCGCGAACGGACATATGGGCCCTCGCGGTGATCGGATTTCAGTGCCTGACGAACGAGCTCCCGTTTCGCGGTCGAACGTACATCGAGCTCTTGATGCAGATATGCACAGCCGAGCCCAAGCGTCCCACCGACGTGCTGCCGTCGCTCCCGCCGGAGATCGACGACTGGTTCCTCGAGGGCGTGAAGCGCGACGTGGATGAGCGTTACTCATCCGTGCGCGCCCAGTGTGAGGATCTCGTGGCGATCGCGGAGCGTCACGGGGGAGCTCGGCGTCGCCCGACCGTCGCGCGTCCGGTGCTTGGCACGAATCTCGGGCCGACTCCCGCTGAGTCTGCGCTCGGCGATGCGCTCCTCGTGACCGACGGGGTACGGGTTACGACGACTCACGTGCCGCTCCCTGCGCCTTCTGCCCGTTGGCCCAGGTGGATGAGTTACGGAGCCGTCGCCGTCCTCGCGATGGGTCTCGGCTTCTGGGCTTTGTCACTGGCTCCTCGCAGCGAGACTCGACCGGAGGTTCGGCAACCGACTCCAGCGGTTCCAGACCCGCCGGCTCCGGCACCGCCTGCCGCGGCCGTGGACGCCTTCAGAGCAACTGCTGTCCCTCCTACCGTCCCTCCTACTGTCCCTCCTACCGTCGGGGCGGCGCCTGGCGCGCCCGGTCCTGAGTCGGCGATCGAGCGACCAAGGGCGAGCACGAGGCCCGCCGCGGCGAGGTCTGGGAGAGTCTCGAGGGTCTCGAAGAAGGTCGTCGATCGACCCGCCCAAGCCGCGCAGGCAAGAACGGCAACCGGGGGTCCGGACCTCCTGTTTGGAGACTATGGATCCTCGCCTTCTGAAGTGCCGGTGTTCGAATAGGTGTCGCCGTGCGTGCGTTTGCCGCTACGTTCGTGTTGCTCTCGCTGATTTCCGTGGCGCCTTCGTGGGCCGAAGACTCCCCTGAGGAAGACGTGCGACCGCTCGTCGAGCAGGCTCAAAGAGACTACCAGGAGGGGCGCTACACGGACGCGATTCGCCGCCTCGAGGCCGCGTACCGACTCCGCAAGGACGCGAGGCTACTCTATAACATCGCGCGTGCCCACGAGCGATCGGGCAGCCTGGAAGGGGCCTCACGGTATTATCGCGAGTTTCTCGCCAGCGACTCCAAGGAGCCCGACCTGCGGGCGAAGGCGCGGGTGAGGCTCGAGGAGCTCGATGTGAATCGGACCAAGACCGTCGAGGGTCCCGTCGGCACGCCCGAAGTGGTCGGAGATCTTTCGCCGCAGGCTCAAAATGCCGCGCAGCCGTCGGCCTCCGAAGGCGTCGATCCTGCGTCGACGCCGAGCGCTGCTCTCTCCGATGCGACGACCGAAACTTCGCCATCGTCGTCGTTCCCTTTGATCCTCGCGATCGGCGGAGGTGTCGTAGTCGCCGCCGGGCTCGGCGTCGGGGCCTGGGCTCTCGCCACCGCTTCGAGCGCGAGAAGCTCCGATGACTCCATCCAGAAGCCATTACTCGTCGACACGGCCCGCGACAGGGCTCTGGCTGCGGACGTCGTCGTGAGTGTTGGCCTCACCACCTTGCTCGCAGGGCTGCTCGTCTCGTGGTTGGGGTCGTGAGAAGCGCGATGACGCGAAGTCTCCTCGGCGCTGCGTTGGCTGCCTGCACGACGGGTATTTGTTCGACGGGCTGCTCGTGGATCGTCGGCTCGTTCGAGGAGTGTCTCACCGCAGCCGAGTGCCAAGAAGGCCAGCTGTGTGTGGACCAGCTTTGTGTCGCCCACCCCCCGTGTCGCTCGAATGCAGGCTGTCGAGCCGAGTATGGGTACGGATCGATTTGCCAAGATGGGTCTTGTGAGTTCGCGGCGGTCGAGCCGGCGTGTTCGGCGACGGAGCCCGTGGAGCTTGCGGCCACGCTCGGCGGGGAGCTCCCGAGGGGCTCGATGATGGGCGCGGTGTTCAAGTTGGGTACGCCCAAGGAGGCCGCGCGCGCGGCGGCGGTTCGACTCGCGGTCCGAGAGATCAACGGCGCCGGCGGAATTGCGGGCACTCCGCTTCGCCTGATCGTCTGCGACATGGACGTCGACCAGAACGCGGTCAACGACGTGGAAGAAACGCAGAAGACGATTTCTTACTTGGCCGGCCGGCTCGGGGTGCAGCTGATCGTAGGTCCCTCGTCGTCGGCCAACACGACGGCGGCCGTCAGCGTGCTCCTCCGGGAGCAGCTCGACACCGTACTCATCTCTCCGTCGGCGACCAGCAGCTCGCTGACGTACCTCATCGATCGCTTGCACGCGGAGGACTCACTGGGTCTGTTATGGAGGACGTGCCCGAGCGACGCGCTGCAGAGCGCGGTGTTGGCGTCACACCTCGAACCCTACTCTTCGGCGGCGATCTTGTATCAGCGAGACGTGTACGGGCAGGGTCTCGAGGAGGCCTTGCGCTCACGCCTCCTCCCGACTCACTCGGCGTTCTCGCGTTCCTTCGAAGCGGACGGCTCGGACGTCGATGCCGCGGTGGAGGTGGCGAGGGCATCCGGACCTCGCGACGCGCTCGTCATCATCAGCAGTGACGCGCGACGAACGGTTGCCCTCCTCGACCGGGCGTCTCGGACCGCTGAGTTGTCCCAGCTGCCGGTGTTCTTGTCGGACGGGTCGAAGGACGCGACCACTCTCTTCGACCCGAACCTAACCGAAGCGACCCGGCGCATGGTTCGCGGCGCGCGAGGGACTGCTCCGGCCCGGCCGGAAGGATTGGCGTACGACACTTTCGCCAACAACCTGGCCTCCCAGTTCTCGGTGGACGCCGCGGCGTTCAGCTTTCTCGCCCACAGCTACGACGCGGCCTACGCAGGAGCGCTCGGCATCACCCACGCCAGTATGGCTGCGACATTCCAAGGAGCTCAGGTGGCCGAAGGGTTGTCTCGACTGTCGATGGGAGCGCCCGTTCGCCTCGGTCCAACCGGCTTCACGGAAGCGGTGAGTCGGGTGCGAGCGGGCGAGACCGTGAACGTCGAAGGGACCTCCGGGGCCCTCGACTTCGACGCTGGCACCGGTGAGGCCCCAGGCCCAATCGAGACCTGGAAGGTGTCCGAGGCAGGAGACTCCTTCGAGACGATCTCCGTCGTCACACCCTGAGTGAGGTGCCCGCCGCGTGCGAACGATCCTAGTCATCGACGACGACGAGCGCCTCCGACAACTGCTGGCTGAGTATCTGACGGCGCGGGGGTATGTCGTGGAGACCTCGGCGAATGGATCGACGGGCCTCGAGCGATTGCGCGCCAAGGGGATCGACCTCGTGGTGCTCGACCTGACCTTGCCGGACAAAGACGGGCTCGACGTGCTTCGCGAGCTCCGGACGTTCTCTCGAGCGCCCGTCATCGTCTTGACGGCCCGCGGAGACGAAACCGATCGGATCGTGGGTCTGGAGCTCGGTGCAGATGATTACGTCCCGAAGCCATTCAACCCGCGGGAGCTCGTCGCGCGGATTCAAGCCGTGCTGCGGAGGATCTCCGAAGCGTCCGAGAAGCCGGTGGAGGAGCTCCGGGTGGGCCCGGTGTGGATCGATCCTGATCGCCGAGAGGTGAAGGTCGACGGCGAGCTGGTCGAGCTCACGACCACCGAGTTCGAGATTTTGCGCACGCTCATGGCCAACGCGGGCCGCGTGATCCCCCGCGAGAGAGTGATGCTCCTGGCGCGCGGGGACGACTTCGCCGCCTTCGAGCGCAGTGTGGACGTTCACGTGAGCCATCTGCGCAAGAAGCTGGGAGACGACTCGAAGAGTCCCGCGCTCATCAAGACCGTCCGCGGCGTCGGCTACACCATGCCCAGGGACAAAGGATGAGTCTCGCGTTTCGCATCGTCGTGCTCTTGGGAGCGCTCGTGCTGGTCACCGCGCTGCTCTCATGGGCGCTGGCGGGTCGGTCGATTGTCGCACCCTTGGCCCGGGCGCTCTACGAGAGCCAAGCCGAGCAGGCGATCTCGATCGCCGAGCGCATCGAGCGGGGAGAGAGCGCGGAAGCGCTGGAGCGGGCGCTGGGTCTGGACATCAAGGTAGATCGGTCCTCGCGGCCGGAGACTTGGCGGCGCAGAAGTCGCTGCGAGGGGGAGACTCGCGCCGGGCGAGAGATCGTACACTGCCTGGGCCGCAAGGCGCCGGTGGCCGTCCAGTCGAATTCCGGTTGGATCGTGATTCGGCGCGACATCGACCTGGACGACCCGGCCCGGCGGTTCGCCCGCCTTCTGTTGATTTCCGGGCTGGGCGTTTTGATCGTGGGTTGGTACTTGGCAAGGGTCGCGACGCGTCCGCTGCGGGCGACTCGGGATGCGATGGGGAGAGTGGCGCGCGGGGACTTGGAGCATCGGTTGCCGGAGAGTGGACCCAAGGAGCTGAGGCAGGTGGCGGAGGCGTACAACTCGATGGCCCAGCGAGTTCGGGAGATGCTAGAGACCGAGCGGAGGCTGATGGCCGGCATCTCCCACGAGCTTCGCACTCCGATCTCGCGGCTCGTGCTGGAGCTCGAGCTGCTGAGAGACGCGGGCGTGAGCCCCAAGCGGCTGGATGGCATGGAGCGAGATCTTCACGAGATCGACCAACTCATCGGCGAGTTGCTCGATTCGTCGCGCTTGTCGATCGGCGACAAGAAGCTCGCGCTCGAACCTGTGGATCTACGGCAAATCGTCGACGAGGCGGCATCGCGCATACAGCTGACCCATCCGCTCGAGGTGAGTGGGACGGGCGCGGCGGTGCGGGCCGATCGTGAGAGACTGCTGCGAGTCGTCGTGAATCTGTTGAGCAACGCGGAGAAGTTCGCTCCGGCAGGGACCAAGGTCTTCGTGACGCTCGACGGTCGTCGGATCGAGGTGAGGGACGAAGGGTCGGGCGTCCCGGCCGACAGCATCTCCCGGCTGTTCGAGCCATTCTATCGCGTGCCCAGACCGGATGGGAAGAAGGGGCACGGGTTGGGTCTGATGATTTCGAAGCAGCTCGTGGAGCTCCATGGTGGGAGTATCTGGGCGAAGAATGTGGAGGGAGGGTTCGTAGTGGGGTTCGAGCTGCCAGGATGACGAGTCTCCAGCTCCTGGAGGAGCACGGGGAGCACGAGCGTGGGCCGCGAATGATTTCGAGGTACTCGTCGACCCTCGCGGACGACCGCTACTCCCCGGTGCGAAATTTTGGGAGCAATCTTTCCGCGGATTCGCCGATCAT